>NZ_JSYP01000014.1 GCF_000813005.1 Flavobacterium sp. KMS
GTAGTCCCGGGCAGACTCGAACTGCCGACCCCTACATTATCAGTGTAGTACTCTAACCAGCTGAGCTACGAGACTCTGTTTTACTTAATTGTATTATTTGAACTAACAGCAGAGTAATATAATCTTCAATTTAACCTATAGGTCAATTCGTCTTCTTTCCCTAACGTGCATTGCTGCTAACATATAGGGCTCTAGAAAGGAGGTGTTCCAGCCGCACCTTCCGGTACGGCTACCTTGTTACGACTTAGCCCTAGTTACCAGTTTTACCCTAGGCAGCTCCTTGCGGTCACCGACTTCAGGCACCCCCAGCTTCCATGGCTTGACGGGCGGTGTGTACAAGGCCCGGGAACGTATTCACCGGATCATGGCTGATATCCGATTACTAGCGATTCCAGCTTCACGGAGTCGAGTTGCAGACTCCGATCCGAACTGTGACCGGTTTTATAGATTCGCTCCTGGTCGCCCAGTGGCTGCTCTCTGTACCGGCCATTGTAGCACGTGTGTAGCCCAAGGCGTAAGGGCCGTGATGATTTGACGTCATCCCCACCTTCCTCACAGTTTGCACTGGCAGTCTTGTTAGAGTTCCCGACATGACTCGCTGGCAACTAACAACAGGGGTTGCGCTCGTTATAGGACTTAACCTGACACCTCACGGCACGAGCTGACGACAACCATGCAGCACCTTGTAAATTGTCTTGCGAAAGATCTGTTTCCAAATCGGTCAATCTACATTTAAGCCTTGGTAAGGTTCCTCGCGTATCATCGAATTAAACCACATGCTCCACCGCTTGTGCGGGCCCCCGTCAATTCCTTTGAGTTTCATTCTTGCGAACGTACTCCCCAGGTGGGATACTTATCACTTTCGCTTAGCCACTGAAATTGCTCCCAACAGCTAGTATCCATCGTTTACGGCGTGGACTACCAGGGTATCTAATCCTGTTCGCTACCCACGCTTTCGTCCATCAGCGTCAATCAATTAGTAGTAACCTGCCTTCGCAATTGGTATTCCATGTAATCTCTAAGCATTTCACCGCTACACTACATATTCTAGTTACTTCCTAATAATTCAAGTTTAACAGTATCAATGGCCGTTCCACCGTTGAGCGATGGGCTTTCACCACTGACTTATTAAACCGCCTACGGACCCTTTAAACCCAATGATTCCGGATAACGCTTGGATCCTCCGTATTACCGCGGCTGCTGGCACGGAGTTAGCCGATCCTTATTCTTACAGTACCGTCAAGGTTCTACACGTAGAACTGTTTCTTCCTGTACAAAAGCAGTTTACAATCCATAGGACCGTCATCCTGCACGCGGCATGGCTGGATCAGGCTTGCGCCCATTGTCCAATATTCCTCACTGCTGCCTCCCGTAGGAGTCTGGTCCGTGTCTCAGTACCAGTGTGGGGGATCTCCCTCTCAGGACCCCTACCCATCGTAGCCTTGGTAAGCCGTTACCTTACCAACTAGCTAATGGGACGCATGCTCATCTTTTACCGTTGTGACTTTAATAGTGGTTTCATGCGAAACTGCTATACTATGAGGTATTAATCCAAATTTCTCTGGGCTATCCCTCTGTAAAAGGTAGATTGCATACGCGTTACGCACCCGTGCGCCGGTCTCTAATTCCGAAGAATTATACCCCTCGACTTGCATGTGTTAAGCCTGCCGCTAGCGTTCATCCTGAGCCAGGATCAAACTCTTCATCGTATATTTTAATATTATATTGCGACTAATGATTCTATCGGTTTTATTCAAATTTTCCATCTCCCAGATTGTGTTTATAATACCATCCATTGGCTTGCTCTGTTAGAATACCCGACAATCCTTCATTAAATAAATCGGTAAATTGATATTGCTGTTCATCCAAGCCTGATGGTGCATGAGCTAAATTTCCTGCATCAATGGATTTAACAATATCATTCCATTCATGCCTTTGATAGTCGAACTCTATAGGAGGGATCTTTTTAGAAGAATAGGAACCATCCCCTTTTTTGATATAGCCGATTGAAGTTATGGATTTCAGAAATATAAAATCCTGCTCCGTTGCAAGGTCATATCCTATATTGAGGGATTTTACTAAACCCTCGTATTCATTGGAATTGGTAAAATGATGAAATAGTAATATCCTGTTGCATAACCTCGTCGTTCTAATTTCGAATCCTGATTTGTAATCTGAAAAAGCATCCAATCTGAAAGTCCAATCTTTTATTTTATTGAAAGGTGCGACATCATTATACTCTCCATAATCGAAAACTGTTGAAAACAAATAATCAGATTCACTTGGGAATGCATCACCAAATTTTTTGTAGGGTGTTTTATTACCATACAAAACTTTTTCTAGATAAAGATTGGTGTACGTAATTTTACCGTCTTTAAATCGATTTTTGTTATGCAATAAGGAATCATCAAAACCAATCTCATTTTCTTTCTTATAAATATATTGAGTGCAGTTTCCTTTATCATCAAATACAAATTCGGGAAACCATTCAAAAATTTTTGTCAGGTCTTTTGGATTTGAAATAATAGAATTATTAGTCCATCCAAAAAGAGTCGTAACGTTATCTCTTGAAATTACCCGCCATTTAATTCTTCCAGTTGCCTTTTCCGTCCAGCGTTCAATGCGAGCAAAAAGACCTTCAATTCTGGGTTTATAATTTCTTATAATAAATAGTCCGTCAGATGAGATTCTTTCGTGTATAATATAGTCTTCATTAACATCTAACTGAAAACTTCCATCCGGATCTTTTGTAAATTCAGGAACTAAATCCTCCGCACCCGAAAACAGAAAGGTATCCGAATCAATTAAATCAAGATATTGAGGCAGTCCTTTGTCTGTTTTACGCTTAATTGATCCTAAACTTAGCCCCCAACCTAATCCAAAAATACCATTACCAGTACCTGAATTATAAGAAAGACTTAATGAAGGTGATGTACCCCTTGCAGATGAAAACGGAAGTTGAGTTGAAAATGAAGACGTGCCATTTACAGCATTAACAGTAAACTTTTCATCAATTCCCTTTAAAGCGCCACCTCCTTTTGGTAAAGAAATTGATGGAACTTCTATTGCATTGGATTTAGTTTTTCCTCCATCAGTTTGGAGAAATTCATTGTTAGAGTTGTTTTTAGTCTGTTCTTTCATTTCTTATTATTTAATGCGTTGAGGCAAAAGCAAATGAGGGTAACTTTATCGACTTGTAGGTGAGATTACAACACTTTATACTTTACTAATGTGTTGTCTTGGCTGTTCAATTTATTGTCATTGATTCTTATGTAATTCTCTAATGACAAATAATACACTGATTATATGCTATTTATCTAATAAAAATGATAAAAATTACAAGGGTTAAATGGTTTAAAAAAAGTTCTTTAAGAAGATGTCTAAGTCCTGCTATTAAACTAAAAAAATTACCTTATTTAGATATATGTTTTTATTAACTCCGTAAAAATTTAATGGTTAGTTTCTGTATTAAAAACAAGTTCAACAAAGAAACAAACTATTGATAACTAAGTAATTACCAAATTTAAAAAAAGAAAATTATATACTATCACGTAAAAATACCTGTTTTAATATCTTCGTAGATTATGTTAATGAGCAGTTTAAAAAAGCAATTATCATCTTCTATTTTTCATTTTAAATGATGCCAAAAAGTCCTTCATGAGAGCTTTATTAAAGCATAAGTAATTGACAAATTAGCTCTTAAAACCAGCAACAGTATTGAGAGAAGTTCTGCTTAAAATTATAAACAGAATCAATGCTAGCTGTGAAGCGCTAAATATTTTTAATTTATATTAGAATAGTCGTTCTAATTATATAACTTTGCCACATTATGTCAAGAAATAAACAATTTAACCCAGTAGAAAAACTAGTAAAAGCTAGAGATCTTTTTTGGAAAAAAGGATATCATGTAACTTCTATACAGGATTTGGTAGATCAAATGCAAGTTAACAGAAGAAGTATGTATGACACTTATGGAGATAAACATGAGTTGTTTATTCAAAGTCTTGAAAGCTATGCAATCGAAACATATGGTGAATTTAATAGCATTGCTCAATTAGAAAAATCACCCAAAAAAGCCATAGAAGGCATTATATCAAAAGCAATTGAACGTTCGTTTGAAAAGGAGAAAATTTGTATGATTGTCAAGTCCTCATTTGAGCTGGCTCCGCTTGATCAAAGCATGAGAGATTTATTAAAACAACATACTCAAAAACTAATTATAATTTTTCAGAATCTTATTATAAAAGCACAGGAAGCTGGTGAGATTTCAACAGAAAAAAATGCATTAAAATCTGCTCAATTTATTGTTGGAAGCTTTGCAGGACTTTGGCAAATGCAGTCTTTATTTAATGATAGAATGATGGTCGAAGCAATGGCAGAACGTATTTTGGAAAGTTTAAAATGATATTTATATAATTAATAATCAAAGCATATAAGTTTATTTAATGGAGATAAAACAA
Source organism: Flavobacterium sp. KMS (assembly GCF_000813005.1). Taxonomy (GTDB): domain Bacteria; phylum Bacteroidota; class Bacteroidia; order Flavobacteriales; family Flavobacteriaceae; genus Flavobacterium. Next base: position 4,461 of record NZ_JSYP01000014.1, read on the forward strand.
TCTCCATATTTTTTTGATTTAAAATAGAACGATCGTTCTAATAAGTGATATTTAAAAATAATAATAGTAATAATAATGGAAGAAAATAATAAAATAGTAGTTAGCTACATCTTAAAGCATCAACAAGACAAAAATCTCGATAGCATTTCAGAGATTTTGGAGGATAACAAATTCTGGCAAATTTTCCCTTCTCCTAATGTAGAAGTTTTGAGTTGGAATGTATTGGTTGGTCTTGGACATTTAATCACGCTCAGATTTGCTCCATCCCAATTACGAGAAGTAAATCTTGCCATCGAAAAGGGAGCTTGGGGTGCCTTTAATTCCGAAGCATATCTAACGTATGATTACTTGGAGGTATGGAAACAAAAAAGAGGATAATACAGTAATAAATCTTACTTAACAGCATTTTTAAAAATAATAATACTTTATATGGAATTAGGAATTAGCCTTTTTGGGGACTTACATGTTAACCCTACTACTGGCAAAATACAATCTGCGCAAGTGCGCTTACAAGAATTAATTGAAGAAATAAAACTTGCTGATGAAGTGGGTTTAGATCTTGCCGGAATTGGGGAACATCATCGAAAAGAATATGCCGTATCAAGTCCTGAGATTGTACTTGCAGCTGCAGCGACAGTAACAAAGAATATAAAATTAACTAGTTCTGTGACTGTTTTAAGCTCTTCGGATCCCGTTAAATTGTATCAGAATTTTGCATTGGTCGATTTGCTTTCTAATGGCAGAGCTGAATTGATGGCCGGCAGAGGAAGTTTTATAGAATCTTTTCCACTATTCGGTTATGATCTAAAAGATTATAACCTTTTGTATGAGGAAAAATTAGACTTGTTACTTCGAATCAATGCCGAAGAAAAGATTACTTGGAGGGGAGAATTCCGTCCAGATTTGCAAGATCAGCTGGTGCTTCCCAGAGCAGTTAATAATAACCTAAAAGTCTGGGTTGCTGCTGGAGGAACTCCCGCGTCTGTAGAACGTGCAGGTCGTTTGGGATTGCCATTAGTTTTTGCAATTGTGGCAGGAACTCCTTTAATTAATTTTAAACCCCTTTTTGAGTTTTATAAAGAAACTTATTTAGCGTATGGACATGATATGTCCAAATTTCAAGTGGGTATGTTTTCTCATTCGCTATTTGGTAATGATGCTAATGACATAGCAAAATATTACTTCCAATTATATGCTGCTCAAATGGATAGGATAGGAAAAACCAGAGGATGGTCGCCTTTTAGTCAAAACCAATTTGATTATGGAAGATCAAGAGAAGCTGCCCTTTTTGTAGGAGATGAAAACCAAGCTATCGATAAAATATTGTATTCACATGAACTATACGGAATGACTCGTTTTACAGCCCATATGGATGTAGGTGCGCCTTCTCATAGTCATATCATGAAATCTATTGAAATATTCGGGACAAAAATTGCTCCTAAAGTAAGAGCTGCATTAGCAAATAAATAATACGTAATTATAAAAAATGGAAACAATTAAAAGAGTTAATCTCTGGAATAACAATATGCCTACAAATAGTGGCTTAATCGGTGATGAAATTTTGCATCCTAATGAGGTTATTGAAATCAGTAATATTACACAAGCGGAGATTATTATCTATTCTCCCACCCCTTCCTTAAATACTGGAAGGGCAATTATTATTTGTCCCGGTGGCGCTTATGCTGGTTTAGCAATTACGCCTCAAGGATATGATTTTGCAGAATGGTTATCCTCAATTGGTATTATGGCAATCGTATTAAAGTATAGAATGCCAAACGCAAACAAAGAAATTCCTCTAGATGATGTCAAGGAAGCAATACGTTATGTACGTAGAAATTCAAAAACATTAAATTTAGATGATAATAAAATAGGTATAGCTGGGTTTTCTGCCGGAGGACATCTTGCAGCATTAGTCTCTACCTTATCCTCTAAAGATGGTATGGAATACCGCCCAGACTTCTCTATTTTGTTTTATCCGGTTATTACCATGAATAGTAATACACAAATAAATACTAGAGAAAATCTTTTAGGAAATCAACCATCAATAGAGGATATCGAAGCATTTTCTTGTGAAAACCAAGTGTCTGTAAATACCCCGCGTACATTGATATTGACAAGTAATGATGATACCATTGTTTCTCCCATTAATAGCATAATGTATTATGAAGCACTTAGAAACAATGGGATAGATTCAAGTTTATTTATATTTCCTCAGGGAGATCATGGTTGGGGAATTAAAGGAGTTAATATGTTTGGAAACAAATTTCAATACATAGAACAGGCAAAGGATTTAATAACAAATTGGATTATGAATCTGACAGAAGCAAAATAATTTGAAGCCAATAGAATTTTGTAAAAGATTCCCGTTTTTTTAGTTGTGCATCTATCAAGTGTTAAGATATTTTCAAAATAAATTTCAAAACCAAAAAAACTCCAAAATCAAATGACTTTGGAGTTTGTTTTTTTATATATTCTTTACAAATCATTTTCCAAAAATGGTTTTCCCTTCTTTAATGGTTTCAACTACGTTGATACCTTTTATATCCATAGCGGCTACTTTAATAGGATTTTTATCCAGAACCACAAGATCTGCCAGTTTTCCAACTTTAAGAGAACCTTTATTATTTTCTTCAAAATATTGATATGCCGCATTAGTTGTAATAGCTTGCAAAGCCTGGTAAGGAGAAATTCTTTGGTCAGCTCCTATAACAACTCCATCTCTGGAAATACGATTTACCGCAGACCAAATAACAAACATCTGATTTATTGGCACCACATTAAAATCAGTATGATTTGTTGGACGAAGTCCTTTATCAAGTGCAGTTTTAAAAGGACTTATAAAAAATGCCTGATCCTTACCTCTGTTCTTAATATGTGTATCAGCAAAAAAGTATGTATGTTCAGTATAAAATGACGGGATTAATTTGTACTCAACAAATTTATCTAATTGATCTTCTCGGGCAAATTGAGCATGGACAATAATTGTTCTTCGCTCTTTTGTTGGATTTCCAGCCGAAGCAAATTCATGAGCTTTAATACACATATCAATTGCCGCATCTCCATTGGCATGAAATCCTGATTGCAAACCTGCATCATAAATACGTTTTAATAGTTTATTACCTTCATCCTGATTAAATGAGGGTTGTCCACACCAATTTGTCTCTCCTCCCGGACCTCCTGTTAAATATGGAGTTGTAAAATATGCTGTTCTCCCTTGTGGCGAACCATCAATCGTAATTTTTATACCACCTAATTTAAAATGGTTATTATATTTCCCAAAGACTTTAGGCGGATACACTTTAAATAAAGTATCCATTTCTGTAAACAACGGATATGAAATAACATCAATAAACAATTTACCTTCTTTGGCACCTCGATCTAACATTGTAACCTCGCCCATATGTGTGGCTCCTTCTTGTGCAGTTGTTATTCCCGCGGCTGCATAAAACATTTGTCCTTCTTTTAATTGAGAAAGCTGTGTTTCTATAGATGGTTTTGGCATTGCCGCAAAAATAGGGAGATATGACATTTCCATAATCAGCCCATAAGGCTCATTTGTACCTGGTTTTCTAACGATTATACCTCCAGGAACAGTTGGCGTTTTGTCATTTATATTATATATAGCCATCGATTTAGAATTCAATACTACACCATGCATAGAAACATGAATTACCATCACTGGGTTATTTGGAAATGCATTATCTAGATCATCTCTATTCAATAATCTTCCGTTAGGCATAGCATTATCATCATAACCATAACCAATTATTGTTTCACCATCAGGGATTTTTTTATCCTCTTTCAGTTTTTTTAGTGCCTTAATAATCCCTTCCACACTATTTGCTTCTCCTGCAGGAGCTGGTTGACAATTAGCTTGGGAATTCATGGCCAGAGAGCTCATAAAATGACTGTGCGGATCAATAAATCCAGGCAATAATGTTTTACCTTTCAAATCTCTCATTTCAGTATTGCTTCCTTTTAATTTTTCAGCTTCAACTTTAGAACCAACAAATAAAATCTTCCCACTTTTTACAGCGATTGCTTCTACGTATTGAGCCTGATCTCCTTCCATTGTGATTATATCACCGCCAAAATAAATAAGGTCTGCTGGATTTTCAACTTCTTTTTTACAACTTATTAAAGTCGTGATTAACAGTAATACTAATATTATTTCTTTTTTCATTTTAAAGTATTTTACATTACTACACATAAGTAAATTAAAATAATTAAAACCAAAGTTGTACGCGTAGTTTTACGTGTTTTGTAAAATGTTCCTTATAAATTTTTAAATTCCATTTAATTTAATGGATTGCAAAAATCCAGAATATTTATTACTTAAAAAAAGAAACCACAATGTCTTCTTTTACCTTTTTTTGCTCTTTTTTAACCACTAAATAAATTAAATAAGTAATAAAAGCTGTAGCAAATGCAAGTATATAATTAAACATCCAATTTGTATTGTAATCGTAATTTTGAATAATTGTCAAACCTGTTTTAGAGCTAAATACATGTGCAAAACCATAACTCATTTGAAAAGTTGACATAAATATCCCTTCTAGGTTTTTATGGCTTCTATTCATGACAAAACCACTGGCAAAAGCAAAAGTTAGCATGTTTCCAAAAGACATTAAAAACATAAAGATCCAAAATACCCATGCCTGATGTACTAAGAACAACATGAGATATGAAGTTCCTATTAATAGTAATCCTATCATTATAGCAACCAGATCAGTGATTTTATTCTTTTGAACAAAATTTACCACCACCATTTCAAATAAGACAAATATAACTCCGCTAAAACCAAGGAACATTCCGCTATCAAATTCTGTTAAATGATATGCTTCTTTATGATAAATGGGTACGATAGAAAAAACCTGAAAATAAAGATATCCTGTTACTAAAGCAATTATCCAATTCATTACAAAAGGAAAATCTTTTAGCGGTGCAAATTTATCCTGATTTACAGTATTCATTTCTAGTTTATATAATAGCTTCTTTTCTTTTACAAAAAAGACAAAAATTACTATAGAAATAATAGAAGTTAAACCATCTACAATAAACAAGGTATTATACTCTGAATTTATAATTAGTAGTCCTCCTAAAACAGGACCAACGACAAGACCAACATTGGTTGCCATTCTTAATAATGATAAGGCACGCAGTCGTGAATCGTTATTTACATAACTATTTAGACTTACCATCATTGCAGGCCTGTACATATCTGCTATTGCCGTTAAAAGAAAAATGGAAAGACATAATAGTTCAAAAGTTTTTACAAATTGTAGTGAAAGAAGGATTATTCCACTAGAAAACAAACTAAAAACCATGACCTTGTACGCCCCAAAAATATCAGATAATTTTCCACTGAAGAAAGTTCCGAATAAAGATCCTATTCCAAAACAAACCATAACCCAACCTATTTCTGAGTAACTTAAGTTTAATTCGTCTTTAAAATATTTAGATAAAAAAGGAACTACTACAGCTCCTATTCTATTTACCAGAGTAATTAGGGCTAGAATCCATATTTCTCTTGGGAAATTTTTAAAATTCCCTAAATAACGGTTAAGCATTTTCAAAAATATTTAGTTGGGGCATATATTTTTTTGAGTACTTTAAAGAAGTACTAATTTCCAAAGAACCTACCAAAGAAACTTTTTTTAGTTTCTTCAATTTCCTCAGTAGATGACTCTAATTTAATTTGTTCATTTAAATCATCCATCATCAATTTTGTAATCAATTCTACATAATCAAGATTATGATCTTCAAGATAACCAGTTAAGTATTTTTCACTTGCCTCAATACCGCTTACTTGTTCGATTTTAGATAGTTTTTTATACAAATCTTCGATTTTTTCTACTACTCCAGCCGAAATAGCTTTACGGCGAGCAATATATTTCGTGATTTTTGCATCTTCATTTACTATATAATCAAAATCAGTAATTACCCAGTAATATTCTCCAGATTTGGCTAAATTTTTAATGATACCGTGAAACTTTCTTCCCATCTTAATATTATCCCATAAGACTTTAAAAATCACTTTAGGCATATCGGGATGACGGATAATATTATGTGGCTGACCTACTAATTCAGATTCATCATATCCTGAAACTTTAGAAAAAGTGTCGTTTACGTACTCTAAAGTTCCGTACAAGTCTGCCTTACTTACAATAGTTTTGGTAGTATCCCACTTAACTTCTTTATCAATTGGGGTTGGACATATTTTATCCATAAAATTTCAATTTATTTGGGTTTTAGTAAATAACTCATTAAATATGAGTTCGTTGTATTTAGTAGATTTTTTTTACTCTTTTAGAACGATCAGCAATATAAGATATTAACCATGCTATTTGTCCTTCTTTTGCAAAATACAATTTTTTATTGTTAATATCAGGAAAGGCTTCCAGACTAACCAATAAGATATTACTACCTGAAATTAAGTATTTTTGCGAGTATGTTTCTAGTACTTTTTTGACTTCAATATCTGTTTTTGCCAGATCCTCAAATTTTTTGAAATTGTTTTTTAAGATAGCATCATAGTTTATAACATCTTCTAGCTTAAACTGATTGTATGTTTCTTTAGTAGCACCTTTATATAAAGTATAAAATGCCCAAACAGCTCCACCAGACAAATAGACTTTATCTTTATCTAAGGCCTGAGGACTAGACTTGTACATCGCATTTACCTGCTCTCTTAAGATTGGCAAGAAGCTGAATGATTTAGAGTTGAATTCATCAATATCTTGACTACGAGCTATTTTTTTTACACTTTCTGTAAGAGTTACACTTCCGTAATTAAGGGATAATGGGAAAAATACAAAAGTGTTATTGTTACTAACATCTACATAACCACCTTTAGTATTACCTCCACCTATGTCTAGTATTATAGAATTTTTATAATCAACAGGAGGAATACAACCTTTTAGAAGCATTTTCCCTTCCATTTGTACTTCAATATACTCAAGATCTTTACCTGTGGCAGCTTTTACTTTATCGGTAAGAATTTGAGTGTTTTGAGCCATAGCCACTCCAGAAGAACCTACTATAAAAATGTTTTCATCAGGGACTTTCATAGTCGTCTTCATTTTGTTGTAGTTAGCTGTAATAACTGCAATAGCTCTATCAATATCAACTAGTGCCATATTTCCATCTATAGAAATACCTTTTGCTATAGCTACATTTTCTGTCCAAAATGATTTGACAGTGAAGTCTCCTCTTTTAATGTTGTAAACATCAATAACTGACATTTTAATTCCTTTACTTCCAATTTCAATTCCAGCAAAAATATTTTCTTGTGAAAAAAGTATTGGTGTAATAAAAAATAAAAGAAATAGTGTAAAATACAATTTTAGATTTTTCATAGGTTAAGTTTTATTTGTCTCGGGTTGACATTTAAAATCCCGTAATTTATTATAGTGATTTAGTAATGCAGAAATATCATATCTTTTGAGAATGAAAAAGAAAGATTTTTAAATTAGTTGTAAAGCAAATTTTAGGATGTCACTTTCATCGCAATTGCTAGTGTTTTTGGGCTGCGAAGCTACAAAAAAAAATCAGGATACCTCAATTTTTAAAGAATAAAATGTAAGATTTCATCTGAATATTTCTTTAATTATTTAGTATATAATTCGTTAGTGATTTTTTTTAATGTTAGATAAATATAATTTACCTCTTGATGTGATTTACAGTTTAATACAATTTCAGCATTACATTAATCATAAGAATTTAACTATATTCCAAGCCGTTCTTAAATTAATAAAACAAAGATGTGAATTGTAAGTAATTTTACTATGTTTTTTATGTGTTTAATGTACTCAGCCTTTCAGTTATTAGATTAATAACTATTTAGAAGAATAAAAAAGGTTTTGTAGTATTTGAAGCAGAAAAAAATTAAATTTGCTTCTTAAATTTTTATAGATGTCAGATTTTTTAAAATTATTCGGAGAAAATATATCTAGGGAAATGCCCGGATTTGTAGCTTTGAGTGTTATTGATGTGAAAAGTGGAAATCTATATTATTCAAAAAAAATTAATGATAGCTTTAATATAGAAGTAGCATCAAAATTTGCATTAGAAATGATTCGAGCTCAGTTAAATGCTAATGATTTTCTAAAACTGAATCAAAGCATAGACGATATTACTATAACATTAACGAATCAGTATCAGTTTTTAAAAATTTCGAAAAATAATAGTTACTTTATTTACTTAATTGCCGATTCTTCAAAAGCAAATTTAACTTTTACAAAAGCCATTCTGAATAAACAAATATCAGAGATTTCTAGTATGTTTCATGCTGAATAAAAAACTAATTATATATGTTCAAAACATACTTACTTACCCGATAAGTTACTATACTGTTATTTCTCAATGGCGGTCTAATAACATGAATTATGTAAAAGAAAATGGCACGCGATTGACTATTAGTTTTACGCAAGCATTTTAAAAATACTTTCATATTTAGTAACATACATAAAAAAGCCTTTAGAATTAACTAAAGGCTTTTCTTTTATTACTTTTTGCTTGTCATTAGCTCTTTTATGTATTTTACTGGAGCACTACCATAGCTTAGGAATTTTTCATGAAACTCTTTTAAATTAAACTTCGTTCCTTGTTCTTTTTTTAATGCTTCTCTAAAATCATAAATCTCAGTATATCCTGTAAAATAAGAACACAGCTGAACTTGAGATAATGTTACACGTTTCCATTTTCCATCAGCTTCCGCTTGTTGTTGGAAAGCTTCTTTAGTAAGTAAAGCTATTGCAGCTTCTTTACTCATATCTTTGGTATGAACACTATAATCTAATATTGTATTACAAGTTGTTCTTAGATTCCATTTGTAATACATCAACCACATTTCATCTGAGTTTTTGTACCCGCTTTCAAGCATCATTCTTTCAGTATAAACCGCCCAACCTTCGACCATTGCTCCATTTCCTAAAATAGATTTTATGATACTTGGTGATTGATTACTATAAACTAATTGTGTGTAGTGTCCCGGAATTGCTTCGTGAATGTTAAGAATCTGCAAGATATAATCATTGTATTCTCTTAAATAGCTTTCAGCATTTTCGGCTGTCCAACCTACCATGCTACCAACATTATAATACGTATTTGCATTTTTATCATAAGGTCCAGGCGCAGATATTGAAGCTCCTGCAACACCAGCCATATAAGCAGGTTCTTTTCTTACTACAAGCGGTTTTGATGGATCTATATAAAGTAAATCTTTTGCCTTAACGTAAGCAACAAGCTCAGGGATTTGCTTTTCTATTTCTGATTGAAATTTCTCTGGAGTTGTATGCTGTAATGAAATCTTATCGATTACTTGCTTAATTAATTCCAGTTTATCTGTTGGTTTTACAGCTGTTCCGTTATATTTTGACCATAGTTTATTAGCTAGAACAAACATTTTATCATGTAGATCATTCTTATGGTTTACTGCAATTTTAAAAATTTCATCGGCAGTATATCCTGACTCAATATCAAAATTAAATTTCTTAGCATATAACTCAGATCCTAATCTAAAAGAACGAGGGGTTTTATTATCTAATTTTTTCAACCAATCAGCATAAGCTGTAATTGCTTTTACTGATGCATCTGCTTTATTAATAATAACTTTTTTCTCTTCAGGAGATAATTTACTTTTGCTTAAAGCGGCAACTAAATCTTCTTTAAAAACCGAAGTTCCTCCTAGATTTTGATCTATTGCAAGTGATGTATGTTCTTGAGTTGGGTTTTTAATATTCAATTTTGCAGCTTCATAATAAGCAGGAATTGCATTCATCTTCAAATTAAAATTATGCAATCTTACATCTAATGAATCATATTTTCCGTTTAATATTTCTGCGAAAGCACCACAAACATTATACTCAGATGGATCCCATTGTCCAGACTTAAGCTCATTTATGCTAAAAAGTGTTCCTTCTAGCTGATTTTTAATCATATAAAAATCAGTTTTATTATTATCAGAAAGGCTTTCTAAAGAATATTGTTTTAATGAATCTAATTGAGAATTAGCAAAATCCAATTGTTTCTTTTGATTTTCGGCATTTGGTATAACCAAAACGCTATCTAATTTATGATATCCTTGGCTTGCAGCCCAATCAGGATTCAGTTTCCATAAGTCGGTAATAAAACCATCCTTATATTTCTCAAATTTTTCGTTTGAAGCTTTATCGTCACCTGTTTTAGCATTTTTATTACAGGAAACTAGTAGAGCTACAATAACAATAGGAATAAAAAGTTTTTTCATATATATAATGTATTAAACCGCTAAAGATAAAAAATGATCTTTATGCTGGGCTATATTTTATTTAATCTGTGGCGAAAAATTTAACTGCAAAGTTCGCAAGGATTTACGCAAAGAGCACTAAGTTTTTAATCTCTTTAAATCTTTAAATCTGTGGCAAAAGAAGTTAAGGAAAAGTTCGCAATCCCGAAGCGACGGGATACGCAAAGAACGCTAAGGTTCATAATCCCGATCGCGAAACGTCGAAACGGGATGTGTAAAGTTTAGAAAACCTTTGAGGCTTTTTTCATTGAACCGTTAAATCTTTAGACGCACTGCGGTGCGTCTAAAGATAAACCTTTGCTTCTTAAAACCTTAGTCCCTCAGAACCTTCTAGTAAGCTAACAAATCCAAAAGTTCTTTCTCAAATCGACCTTTCGGCAAATACTGATCTTCTAGTGCTTTTGTAAACGGAATAGGAGAATCTAAACTCGCCACACGTTTTACAGGAGCATCTAGATAACGGAAACAATTTTCCATAATTAATGCTGAGATATCACTTGCAATACCACCAAAAAGAGAATCCTCCTGATAAATTATTACGCGTCCTGTTTTCTTAACCGATTCATAAATTGCTTCGGTATCCAACGGTTGTAATGTTCTTAAATCTAATAAATCAGCTGAGATTTCAGGATTTTTAGCCAGCGTTTCCAGAGCCCAATGAACAGGAGCTCCAAAAGCAATGATAGTAACAGCTGTACCTTCTTTTAATAAAGCTGCTTTTCCTAACGGAATTGTATAATAATCTGTTGGAACATCTTGGTAAACGCTTCTATATAATTGTTTATGCTCAAAGAACAAAACTGGATTTGGATCATTGATAGACTCATTTAACAGCCCTTTGGCATCATAAGGAAAAGCTGGGTAAACAACTTTTAAACCAGGAGTTTTTGTAAACCAGGCTTCATTGGTTTGCGAATGGAAAGGTCCTGCTTGAGTTCCGCCTCCACAAGGCATACGAACTACAACATCCGCTTTTTCTAACCAACGGTAATGTGATTTTGCCAATAAATTTACAATTGGATTAAATCCTGTAGAAACAAAATCGGCAAATTGCATTTCGACAATCGCTTTGTAACCATTTATAGAAAGTCCCATTCCGGCAGAAACCACAGCGCTTTCGCAAATTGGCGTATTCCGTACACGTTCTTTTCCAAATAAATCTACAAAACCATCCGTAATTTTAAAAGCACCACCATATTCGGCAATGTCTTGTCCCATTATAACCGAATTAGGATGTAATTGCATCGATTGTTTTAAAGCTGAAGAAATAGCATCAATAAAACGGATGTTTTTTTCTTCAGGATCTGGCGTGATTTCTTTATAGCTATATGGCGCATAAACATCATTTAACTCTTCTTCATATGAAGCCTCGATTTCAAATTCTACATTGGCAATAACCAAACTTTCTTCAATGTCCGTTTTAATATCTGCATGTAATTTCTCATCGTATTCAGGCGTTAATACCCCGATTTCTGTCAGGTAGTTCTTGTAATTATTTACAGGATCTTTTACCGCCCACATATCCATTAAGTCTTGCGGAACATATTTAGTACCACTCGCCTCTTCATGACCACGCATTCTAAATGTTTTAAATTCTAATAAAACAGGACGTGGATTCTCAATCATCGAAAGTTTTAATTCTGATAAAAGATTATAAACCTCCAGAATATTATTCCCATCTATAATATGGCTTTCTATACCATAACCAACGCCTTTATCAGCAAGGTTTTCGCAACGATATTGCTCATTTGTAGGAGTCGAAAGTCCGTAACCATTATTCTCGATAATAAACATTACAGGTAATTCCCAAACAGCAGCAATATTTAGTGCTTCATGAAAATCTCCTTCGCTCGTTGCTCCTTCACCAGTAAAAACAGCAGTTACCTTATTATTCTTTTTTAATTTATTAGCCAAAGCGATTCCGTCGGCAACCCCTAATTGTGGTCCTAAATGCGAAATCATTCCGATAATCTTATATTGTTGTGTTCCGAAGTGGAAACTTCTGTCACGACCTTTGGTAAAACCATTTGCTTTTCCTTGCCATTGCGAAAAAAGACGGTATAATGGAATGTCTCTTCCTGTAAAAACACCTAAATTACGGTGCATTGGCAAAATGTATTCATCGGAATCTAAAGCGGCAGTAACTCCTACCGAAATTGCTTCTTGCCCTATTCCAGAAAACCATTTAGAAACTTTTCCCTGGCGGATTAAGATGAGCATCTTCTCCTCTATCAATCTTGGTTTTAAAATTCTCTTGTATAAATCTAATAGTTGGTCGTTGGTCAGTTTTTTTCTGTCAAAAATCATTTTTTGGTTTATTATTTAGTCAATGAATGTTGTAAAAATATAACAATTAAGCTATATTTTGTTATATAATTGTAAATTATTAGCATTTGTTGAAATAAAAATAACAAATTAGTTTTACATTTGCTCAAGATATGGTTTTTAAACCAATCAAGTTATCAATAAATATGTAAAGTATGCAAAACATTCCTAGTGTAGACTTACGTGATTTCCTTTCGGACAGCCCGGAACGTAAACAAAAATTTGTAAATGAAATCGGAAATGCATTTGAAAACATTGGCTTCGTTGCCCTAAAAGGTCATTTTTTAGATGATCAGTTAGTTGACGAACTTTATGGCGAAATTAGAAAATTTTTCGCATTGCCAATAGAATCTAAACATAATTATGAAATTCCAGGTATTGGAGGTCAGAGAGGTTATGTTTCTTTTGGTACAGAACACGCCAAAGGAAGAAAAGAAGGTGACTTAAAAGAATTCTGGCATTTTGGTCAGTATGTGAGTGAAGACTCAAAGTATGCCTCAGAATACCCAGAAAATGTTGAAGTAACAGAACTACCTAAATTTAATGCAGTTGGTAAAGAAGCGTACCAAATGCTTGAAAAAACTGGAGTTTATGTTTTAAGAGCTTTAGCATTACACCTTGGATTAGATGAATTTTACTTTGACAAATATGCCAAAGACGGAAATTCTATCCTACGTCCTATTCACTACCCACCAATTACATCTGAACCTAAAGATGCAATTCGTGCTGCTGCTCACGGTGATATTAACCTTATTACCTTATTAATGGGAGCGCAAGGAAAAGGATTACAAGTTCAGAATCATGATGGAGAATGGATTGATGCCATTGCCGAAGATGATCAATTGGTAATTAATGTTGGAGACATGCTTTCTCGTCATACCAACAACAGACTAAAATCGACTATTCACCAAGTAGTTAACCCTCCAAGAGAATTATGGGGAACATCTCGTTTCTCAGTTCCGTTTTTTATGCACCCTGTAAGCGATATGCGTTTGGATTGTTTAGAAAACTGTATTGATGACGAGAATCCTAAAAAATTCGAGGATATTACTGCTGGAGAATATTTATACGAACGTTTGGTAGATTTGGGTTTAATCAAAAAATAATCTTTAAATTTACCTAATAATAAAAAGACATTGAGTTTATACTTAATGTCTTTTTAATTTTAAAATAAATTACAAATGGACTTACAAGACCAACTAAAAAATCTTTTCCCGGATCACGAAGTATCTCCCGACGAAATTGTGGTTCCAGAAGATCATACGCTTTTTATTCAAAAAGAGCCTATGATTTGTAAATACGAAAAACGAAAAGGAAAAGCCACAACCATAATCGAAGGATACGAAGGAACCGATGAAGATTTTAAAATCCTAGCCAAAGAAATTAAAACCAAATTAAGCGTTGGCGGTACTTTTAAAGACGATTCTATTATTATACAAGGTGATTACCGAGATAAAATAATGGAAATACTAAAAGCTAAAGGATTTAAAGTAAAACGTGTAGGAGGCTAGAGTTTAGTCCCCGTGATCAGTTTCAGTTTTCAGTTACATAACTTTGACCGCAAAATTTTTCTTTGCGAACCTTGCGTTTATGAAAATCTAGATATGAAACCTTTGCACCCTTTGCGGTTAAATCACAAAAAAAGACATTCAGTTATGCGTTTCTATAGGAAAACCTTAGAACCTCAAAACCTTTGTCTCTCAGAACCTTAAAAAAAACAAATAAAAAGACGCACTGCGGTGCGCCTCTACAGAACTGAACCTTAAAAAAAATAAAAAAAAAGACGTACAGTTATGCGCTTCTATAAGAAAACCTTAGAACCTCAGAACCTTTGTCTCTTTGAACCTTAAAAAAAATAAATAAAAAGACGCACTGCGGTGCGCCTCTACAGAACTGAACCTTAAAACAAATAAAAAAGACATCCAGTTATGCGCTTCTACAGAAAACCTTAGAACCTCAGAACCTTTGCCTCTTTGAACCTTAAAAAAAAAACAATGATACAATCATCAGAATTAATACTAAATCCAGACGGAAGCGTTTACCATTTAAATCTTCGCCCAGAACATATTGCAAATGACATTATTTTTGTAGGCGATCAAAATCGTGTAGAAAAAATTACTCAGTTTTTTGACAGCATCGAGTTTTCTACACAAAAAAGAGAATTTAAAACTCAAACCGGAACCTATAAAGGAAAAAGAATTACTGTAATGTCTACTGGTATTGGTCCAGATAATATTGATATTGTAGTAAACGAATTAGACGCTTTGGTAAATATTGATTTAGAAACTCGTAAACCAAAAGAAAACCTAACCTCTCTAAATATTATCAGAATTGGAACTTCTGGTTCACTACAAGCAGATATTCCTGTAGATAGTTTTGTAATGTCAACTTTTGGACTTGGTCTTGATAATATGCTTCGTTCTTATTTAATCGACGAAGTATCAAATGTTGCAATGGAAGAAGCTTTTATAAACCATACCAATTGGGACATCCGTAAAGGAAAACCATATGTAATTGCTGGTTCAGAGAAACTAGAAAAACTTATCGAGAGCGACAAAATACACAAAGGAATCACTGCAACTGCAGGAGGTTTTTATGGTCCACAAGGGCGTGTTTTACGTTTAAACATTCAGGATGAAGAATTAAATGCTAAAATGGATAATTTTACTTTTAATGATAACCGAATTACAAATCTAGAAATGGAAACTGCTGCTATTTACGGACTTTCGGCACTTTTAGGACATCATGCATTATCACTAAATGCAATTATTGCCAATCGTGCTTCGGGAACTTTTAGCGAAGACCCATACAAAGCTGTAGATGAATTAATTAAATACACGTTAAACAAATTAATTACGAATTAATATGCAAAATGCAATCTACAAGTTCGAAAAATTGCTCCATGAAAATTCAGAATACTTAAGATCTATAGACAAAGAAACTTTAGAAAAGAAACTTCCTGAAAAATGGTCAAAGAAAGAAATTTTAGGACATCTTGTAGATTCATCTATACATAATTTAATTCGTTTTACAGAGATAAATTATCTGCCAAAGCCGTATCATCACAGGCCATACAACCAGAAAGATTTGGTTAACATAAACCAATATCAAACAATAGATATGGAGGAGTTAATACAGCTTTGGTACTCGATAAATAAGCAAATTATTAGACTGTTTAAATCTGTTGATGAAAAAGCACTCGATTACAAAATTATATTAAGTGATGGTTCTATGATTAACCTCGATTTCTTGATGAAAGATTACGTTGAGCATTTGGAACATCATATTAATCAAATAAAAAAATAGCATGACTTTAAGAGTTGCTCGCCATACAAATGATCTAGGAAAACTAGTAAATTTCTATGTCAATATTTTGGGATTTGAAAGACTAGGAGGTTTTGAAAATCATAATAATTATGATGGAGCTTTTATCGGGAAACCTGATTTAGGCTGGCATTTTGAATTTACAAAGTCAAATGATAAAGCCAATCATACTTCAGATGAAGACGATGCCATAGTGCTATATCCTGAAACAATTTTAGAATATAATCGATTAGTAATTAACATTTTAAATAATAACATATCTTTTATAACGGCTAAAAACCCATATTGGAATTTGGAAGAAAACGGAAAAATGTTTCTTGATCCAGATGGTTTTCGCATTATAATTTCACCATTAAAGGCTAAATAAACTTTCAGAAAGTCAAGCAATCCAACTAATCTAATAATCTAAGTAGTCTAAAAATGAAAACTATAAAAATAGCAGGTGTTCCCGAGCATTTTAATTTACCATGGCATTTATGTATTGAAAATGGCGAATTCGAAAACGAGGGAATCGATTTACAATGGACAGATGTTCCCGAAGGAACGGGCAAAATGTGCCAAATGCTTCGCGATGGCGAAACCGATATTGCTGTAATATTAACCGAAGGAATCGTAAAAGATATAGCTGCAGGAAACCCAAGCAAAATTGTGCAAGTATACGTGCAATCGCCTTTAATTTGGGGAATACACGTTGCGGCAAAATCAGATTATAAGACCATCGGAGATTTAGAAAACAAAAAAGTAGCAATTTCCCGCTTAGGTTCAGGATCACAATTAATGGCTTACGTAAATGCCAATAATCAAGGTTGGAAAACAGATAATCTGGAATTCGAAATCGTAAACACTATCGATGGCGCAGTCGAAGCACTAACAAATAAAACTGCCGATTACTTTATGTGGGAACGTTTCATGACAAAACCATTAGTCGATAAAGGCATTTTCAGACGCATAACCGACTGTCCTACTCCATGGCCATCATTTGTAATTGCTGTGCGTGACGAAGTACTCAAAAAGAATCCAAAGGCAATTGCTTCAATTTTGGAAGTTATAAACGCCACAACCGAAGATTTCAAGTCAATACCTAGCATAGACAGAACTTTAGCCGAATTATTTGAGCAAAAAGTCGAAGATATTCAAGAATGGTTAAAACTAACACAATGGTCACAAAAACCATTAAATGAAAAAACATTTAATAAAATTCAAAATCAATTATTTGAACTGAGTATTATTGATAAAAAAGGTACTTTTGTAGAAACGGTAAAAGTTCTTTAAAAATTGCTTAGGGGGCATTATGATAAAAAATAGAAAAATTGACTTAATAAAACTTAAAAGTAGCCTTCAGGTAAAATCACCTTGGAATCAGGTTATTATTATGCTATTGAGTTTTTTAATCACGCTTCCTACTTTTATCATATTGCACCAAAATTTAATCGACCTCAACTGGCCCTTTAATTTCGATAGAGTATTACTCTTTATATTTGTTCTCGTAGCACTCTATTTTCTCTTAATGCAATTAAAAACGATAATCATTATTTGTATCGTTTTATACCTCATAATCTTGTTTTACGGAACCGCTTTGGGCAATTATGGCTTTAGCGAAGTTGCCGAAGATTACAATTCGATTATCTATACCATGTCCGATAATCCTTATCCTCAGGATATTATTGTTGCCAAACTGCTTCCGTTTCCTAACAAATCTAAGATTATTAATGCCATAGAATATCAAAATCCTAAAGTGAGGAATTTTGCTATAATGGCAACGTCTAAACATTTTAAGAACATCAAAGGATATTCGGATTATAGAACCATAATACAATGTTTTGCTGTTTTTAAAGAAATCAATAGCCGATGGAATTATGTAAATGATCCCAAAGAAGGTGATTATATTGCTACAGCAAGTGAGTCCTTAATGTATTTTTCGGGCGATTGCGACGATCATTCTATTTTAATGGCGGCAGCTGTACGCTCTATCGGAGGCACACCAAGGCTTATTCATACCAAAGGACATATTTACCCCGAAATATTAATTGGGTCAATGATAGACCTCGAAAAAGTAAATTACTTGATTAAAAATGTCCTTTTTGTAAACGAAAGCTACAAGAAAACATTGCATTATCATATCGATGAACGCGGACAAGTATGGCTAAACCTTGATTACACAGCCAAATATCCCGGAGGACCATTCATGTCCGAAGAAATTCTAGGAGAACTTACACTTAAATAAAACCCTATAGTTTGTCAATTACGACGTAGAGAACCCGAGCGATTTAACCGCAAAGATTCTGTGTTGATTTCCAATTTAAATCTTAATTTTTATTATTTTTGTTTTCAAGACAGTCATTGAGCTAGTCTCTATAGCGTGTTAAACCTTATGTGTTTCACGCTATTTTTTATTTTGTAATCTTTGTCATAAATTGTTTCATTTTTGAATAAGATATATATCAATTGCAATATTTTTCTTTGAATAGCTACCAAGGCTTTCATTTTGATTCCGTGTTTTGATACCAATCTCGCATATGTCTCCCTAAAATTATCATCCCATTTTACTGCAGTAAGAGCTGGTAAATGCATTGATTTTCTCAAGGCTCTATTTCCTTTTTTAGATATTCTCGGCTTGCCTTTTACTGATGTGCCAGATTGTTTTTCTTTTACATCCAGTCCCACATAACTGGATAATTGAGATTTGTTCCTGATTAGCTCAAAACCATTTGTTTCTGCCAAAACAATTACAGCTGTTAGTTCCCCAACTCCTGGTATGGTTGTTATCCTGTCTATAATTTGTCTTAAATCCGGATTTTCTTTTACAATGCTGTTAATATCCTCTTTAATTTCTTTTTCCTGTGAATTCAAAAATCGTATTCTTGACTGCATTCTTTCCATGCTTTTCTGGTTTGGTTCAGCTTCCGTGATTTCAGCATGTATTTGATTTTTGATAATGCTTCTTTCCTGAACAATCTGATCTCTTTCCCTGGTTAACTGCTGCAATTCCTTATAAGTAACTTTAGGTTTGGACCACTTATCCAATTTTCGCTCTAAACCAAATTGAGCAATTGCCTGAGAACAGCTTTTGTCTGTAATGGTTTTTAACTCCAAAGTTCGCATGTAGTTACTGATTTTATTAGGCAGTACAATACTTAACCTATAATTATTGTCAGTTAAGAAATAAGCAAACTTTTGATGATATACACCTGTAGCTTCCATTACATAATGAACATCAATTTCATTGTTTGTTAATTTGTTTGCCCAATCAACCAATGACTTAAAACCAGAATCGCTGTTTTTGAAAAGTTTATAGGCAAATAATTCTATAGAAAAATCATCTAAAAGATGCCCTAAAGTCTCTACCAATTCTTTTTGAGCTACATCAATTCCTGCTACTTGTTTTACAATTTTACCCATCATTTACTTTTTGAAATTTAATATATAAAGTGATGAATCTTCCTTCGTCTTTTCTCCTGATTGGATATTCTGGATATTAAGCAATGCTTAATTCCTTACATTCTGTTCAGACTCTAAAAGATAAAAAAGAATGAGGTAATTTCTTTGCGAGAATATGTTTCTAAGAACTATTTAGACACAAATGCACTCTCATTCCTTTTCACTTTAATAATGCAAATTTAAAAAAGTAAAAACTTATAAATTAACTTTGCAAACATAGGAGTTCACAAAGAAATACGTAAAGAACGCTAAGTATTTTTTTTAAAAATCATTTTAATCTTTTAATCTGTAGCAAAAAAATTAACCGCAGAGGGCGCACAATTTCTCTACAATTTTGTCATTTCTATTTAGCGTCTTTACGTGAGATTTTTTCGGAACGGGAGAAGAATAAGGAGCTATTTCCAGCTCTCCACTCTATCTTTTCTTTGTTAAAGAAACAAAGAAAAGGATGCCGTTGCTATCTGGGCTAGAGATTTTATGGAAATATCAGTTTAAATAGTATTTTAGTGTGCTAGAAATTACCTGGAAGATGATTCCTAAAACTTCGTAAAAAATGACCGAACTAATTGCATTTATAAATACGCTACAAGAATTAGATTTCGAAACCGAACAAGCTATCAAAAAATGCTTTGTCAAGGAAACCTATGCTAAAAACGAGTTTATTGTTGAAGAAGGAAAAATATGCTCAAAAATCAGTTACATAAAATCAGGATTAGTCCGTAGGTTCTATCTTGATGATGGTGAAGAAATAACTAAATGGATTTATACCAACGACCAGTTCGTTACATCATTAAGTAGTTTTTTTGAACAAAAACCATCATTCGAAATCTTTCAAGCCTGTGAAGAAACTATACTATATTCCTTATCTTATACTGATGAGCAACTTTTATTAGAATATCCATTATTTGCAAAATTTCATATAAAACTACTAAGACTATATCTTTCTAAACTTAATGAATTCCATCATTCATATAAACTAATGAGTGCTCAGGAAAAATATATGTACTTACTTCATTCATTTCCTTCCATCATAAAAAAAGCAAAATTAAAACATATTGCTTCCCTTATCAATGTAAGTCCAGAAACCTTAAGCCGAATAAGAGCTTCAATTAATTGATATTACATCAATCAAAATCATTTATATTTTTTCAACATTTGCCAACTAATAAAGCAAAAGTGAAAAATACAATAATAGGAAAGAAAGCCAATATTGGGAAAAATGTTCATATAGGAAATTTTACTACTATAGAAAGTGACGTCATAATTGGCAATAATACTTGGATTGGTAATAATGTAAGTATCTTAAATGGCTCAAGAATTGGCGAAAATTGCCAAATACATTCAGGAGCAGTGTTGGCAGGAATACCACAAGATTTAAAATATAATGGAGAAAACACAACACTCGAAATCGGAAATAACAATATTATACGAGAATTTGTAACCATTAATAAAGGGACAATATCCAAACAAAAAACTATAATTGGAGATAATAATTTATTAATGTCTAATGCACACATTGGTCATGATAGCCTGATTGGAGATAATTGTATTATAGGATTTAGTGTTGGGATGGCTGGAGAGGTAATTGTAGGCAATTGGGCTAATATTAGTGGATTAACTGCAATACATCAATTTTCAGTTATTGGTGAGCACAGTATGGTTAGTGGCATGAGTCGCATTGTTAAAGATATTCCTCCATACATAATGGCAGCTCGAGAACCTTTGAGTTATGTGGGCATAAATACTGTAGGTTTAAAAAGGAGAGGATTTGAAACCGAAAAATTAAATGAACTCAAAGAAATATATCGTATTATTTTTCAAGAAAAGAAAAATACAACCCTTGCTTTAGAATTAATTGAAAACCACTTTAAACAAACTGTAGAACGCGATAAAATCATACACTTTATAAAACAATCAGCTAGAGGAATTATAAAAGGTAATATCTAATAAAATTTCGAAATACAACATTAACTTCTATTCTTTATATTAAAACAATTACCTTTTTATTCTAAAAAATAAAATAACTAATTATAAAACACGTATTTATACTCAATTTTCTGTAAAACCTTGTTTCTATCTTTGATTTAGTAACCTACGCTAAAAATCAAAAAGAAATGAAAAAAGACGCTATTGCCCCACCTACGCGATGGACCAGAGATTATTTATTTGATATTCTCAAAGATTTAGGAATCCATTACATATTTGGTGTTCCCGGTACCAACGAAATCCCACTAATAGATGGAACCTCTTACCCCGAAAATGGAGTTAAGTATATAGAATGTTTACACGAAAATATTGCTATTGGAGCTGCAATGGGTTCAGCTCGAATGACAGGTAAGCCAGGAGTACTTATAGTGCATGTAACACCAGGAATTGCCCACAGTATTGGTAATCTTTTTAACGCTCATCGATCGCAAATGCCATTAGTAGTACTTTGTTGTCAGCAACAGAACGAGCTGGTAACACAAGAACCATTACTAGCATCAAACTTAGTAGATCTTGCCAAACAATACACAAAATGGGCTCATGAAGTGCGCACAGCCGAAGAAATGCCACTTGTATTACAAAGAGCCTTTAAAGAAGCTATGGCGCCGCCAAATGGTCCAGTTTTTATCTCTATACCATGGGAATTTACAATGGTAGCCATCGAGGAAAATCAAAAAATAAAAGGAGTTACCCGTATTTCTCCACACTTTACAGGAGATGATGAGTCTATTAAAGAAACTGCTAATTTATTGGCTACAGCCAAAAACCCGCTTATTGTAGCTGGCGATGCAGTAGGATATGCCGATGCCTGGAAAGAAATTCAAGACCTAGCCGAATTAATTGGTGCACCTGTAGTTTTACAATCATTTAGTAGTGTAGCAAACTTCCCTAACAATGACTATCACTGGCAAGGAGAATTAGCAGGAAGTCAAGCAGGAGTTCAAGCTGCTTTTAAAGACCATGACGTAGCTTTTTTAATCGGTTTTGGAGCTCAGGCACAAGTAGCAGTATTCAAATATTCAGATGGACCGCTTATACCAGAACAGGTAAAACTAGCCTATCTTACAAACAACACTTGGGATATAGCTAAGAATTTTTATGGTGAAACAGCCATTCTAGGAGATATTAAAGCCACATTGCCAATACTAAACAATTATATCTCCCCGCAAAGACCTAAAGAAGCCGATGCAAGAAATCAAAAACTCAAGGCCTTAGATCTTGTTCGTGCTCAAAAATGGGATCTGTATCATGAAAAAGCTATGAATGAGCCAGATATCTGGGCAGTTGTTATAGCCAAAGCATTAAAAGAAGCTATAGAAGATCGCAACTTAGCCGATAATTTTGTCTATGTACACGAAGCTGTATCCGATGGAGCTCCATTTCAGTATTATCTACCTTTTGGAACCAAAGGAGCAAAACCTATTAGTTATTATTGTGTCGCAGGAGGCTCACTAGGATGGTCAATGCCAGCATCATTAGGAATTAAACTAGAAGACAAAACTTCACAAGGAATTGGTACTAAATTAGTCATTAATGCCATTGGCGATGGATCATCTTTATTCTATCCGCAAACATGGTGGACAGCAGCGCACGAAAAATTACCAATCTTATATATCATTACCAATAATCACGAATACCATACATTACAGTTAGGCTTACAACAAGTAGTTGCTGCCTATGGTAAAGCTCCTGGATATGGATGGAACCCTAAAACTATGGATCCCTCTTATTTGCGATTAGAAAGACCAAAAATGGATTTTGTGAATCTGGCAAAAGCTTTTGGTGGAGAACATGGCGAAGTTGTTCTTACTCCCGCTACAGTAAAAGAAGCTGTCGAGAGAGGAATAAATCACGTTTTAACCAATAATACTTCTTATATACTAGATATGCGTATTGCATCGGACACACCACCAATACAAATAAAATCTAATGATGCAACCTTTTTGGTCGATAAACGATATGCGTTACAACCAACCTTAAATATATCTCTGGAAGATTCATTAAGAGGGAATTCATTAAACATGAAAGCATCTTTAAAAAACACTGACCTTCTAGAAAACGAAAGTACAATACTTAATTTACCATCATTCTTTTAAAGAAATAATCGTTGTGAAAACAACATAAATATATAACAAAATGGAAAACGAAAAAATTGATATCGCCATAGTTGGTGGAGGTGTTTCGGGCGTATACAGCGCATGGAAACTAAAAACAAAATATCCAAACAAAAAGATTGTTCTTTTTGAAGGAGGAGATCATATTGGAGGGCGTTTATTATCTGTAATCCCCCCAGGAATTCCTAATATGGTAGCAGAGTTAGGCGGAATGAGAATTCTTGAAAACACACAACATTTAATTGTAAAATTAATAGATGATATTAATGCAAAATTATCTCAGGAGGATCAAATCAAGTTATATGATTTCCCAGTAGATCAGCCACAAAACATCGCTTATTTGCGTGGAGAGCACCTGCGCTTATCTGATTTTACAAGCGAACCAGACAAAGTACCTTATAAATTATCCTTTTTAGAAAAAGGCAATACTTCTGGAGCCATAATTGTAAATGCAATCGAACAATTGGTTCCGGGTATAACAAATACGGAATTGACGGAAAAAGAGCGTTTAAAAATGTGTCAGGAAGCTACTTTTGAAGGAGAGCCATTATACAAATTAGGTTTTTGGAATCTGCTCTATCGCGTAATTAGCGGTGAAGCATATCAATTTAGTATCGATTCCGGAGGATATAACTCAACATTAGTCAATTGGAATGCTGCTGATGCAATCCCGTGGTACCTCTCAGATTTTGGTATTAAACCTGTATATAAAGGATTTAAAAATGGATTCCAACAAGTTCCGATTTCATTAGCAAACTTCTTCGAAGCAGATGGAGGCGAAATAAGATTAGATTCCAAACTCGAAGGATTTGAGTCTAAAAATAATTTATTTGAACTTACTGTAAATGGCGAAATAATCGAGGCGACACAATTAATATTAGCAATGCCACGTCGTTCGCTAGACTTATTAACCAATACTTCGCCTAGATTACAGGAAATTCAATCCCTTATAAGCAGTGTAACACCACGACCATTATTTAAAATATTTACGACCTATACAAGTCCTTGGTGGAGAAATGCAGGATATAATGATTCTGAAGGAGAATATGTTCCATTACAATCTGGAAGAACCGTTACCGATTTACCAATAAGACAAACTTATTATTGGCCATTAAATAACGGACATCCTTCAGTAAGTGGAGAATCAATGCTATTAGCAAGTTATGATGATGGTTCGAATATCGGGTTCTGGGATGGACTTAGACCTCAACGTAAAAAAGCCTGGAAAAAAGGCATCTCACATGCCGAACTTCTGGACGATCCGTTTATTGGAGAATATTCAGAAACAGAATCTCTTTTAAGTAAAGCTTTAAATCAAACCTGGCATCAATATCAGGCTCCGCGCAAAATGGTCGAAGAATTAAGCCGTCAGTTAAAACAAATACATGATGTCGATTATGCACCAGCAGTTAAGAACGCATCGTTCCGTGACTGGGGAGAAGACCCATTTGGAGGTGGTTGGAATAGTTGGAATATTGGAGTAAAAAGCTGGGAAGTAAAAGAAAAAATTATCCACCCGATAGACAACTGTTCTTTATATATATGTGGAGAAGCTTATTCTGATGGACAAGGCTGGGTTGAAGGAGCATTACAAACCGCAGACATGATGCTAACAAAATTCATTGCTGTAGAAAGTAAAACCCCAGTACAACAAGAAGCTACTCTATAAAGCTAAACAACTAATTTTGCCCCCCCCTTTTTATACTCAAAAAAGCTCAATTCTGTTGAATTGGGCTTTTTTTATTAGGGTTCTGAGAGGCAAAGGTTCAAAGTTGCAAAGGCTCTGAAAAGCTTTGTGGACTTTGCGTAAAACCTTGCGTCCTCTGCGGTTAATTGTATCCAAATATCCTCAAACTTGTCACCCTGACTCAGGAAGGGTCTCCGTAAATAACTCAATTATCCAATGAAACAATTCAAGAAAAAAATGAGCCTTTACTCTATTTAACATGAGAGTATTTACTCTGTGTTATATGCTAACTTATTATCATCTAAATCAAATACTGTTCTTCTTTTTGTCGAGCTACTAGCGGAGACCCTTCCTGAGTCAGGGTGACAAGATTATGCATGTATTGTGGCAAAATCTTACCTTATGTTTTTGTTTTCTTTTTTCAACCTTAGTACCTCAGAACCTTTGTTCCTTTGAACCTAGAAAAGACTAATTCTCTAACAAACAGATATTTTAGTCTAAAAAAAACTATTTTAGCTATTTGATTGAATATTATTTTTTTGTAACTTTTCATGTTTAACTTTTAATCAAAAAAACTATGAAAAAATCTACACTGCTTATCTTCGGGATTGCCTTATTATCAATATTAATGATTTCATGTCATAAAGGAAGAAATACACTCGTTAATTCCTGGAAAGTTACCAATGTAGAGGTCAAAAAACCACTTACAGATTCAATCAAAAACATAATACTCACTAAAGGAAATCTTACGTTTACAAAAGATGGAAAAGTAACCGGGTATTTAGATTCAGAATTAAATGGAACATTTGCTCTATACAAAGCAGGAAAAAGTTTAATTATTAAAGATGAAGTAGGTACTCCCTACCCTTTTGTAAGTACTATAGAAAAAGATCAATTAATATTAGATGGTGAAGAAATGAAACTAACATTAGACAAGAAATAAACCTAGAACTTATCTAATGCTTTCAACCTAAAAAAAACATAATTCTTTAAGCTCCTTATTCATTTTAAGGAGCTTTTTTATTTCAAACAAAACATAAAAATTTACAATTTTATTACGCTGTACAAAATGCAATCGATATTGCTTTAATAAATAATATAAAGCTACAATACACTTTCAAATCAAAATATCTACTAAATTAATCGTCAAACAAATAACTATAATTTAGTAATATCCTGTATGTAAATTTCTTTTCGGTTATAAACAAGAATCTGATTTGTTTCTAATTCATTAATCAGTTGTGTGGCTGTTTGCCTTGAAGTACAAATAATTTGAGCAATATCATTTTGAGTTAGATAATTCTCTATTCTAACTGAGTTTCCAGACTGAACACCTTCTTTTGCTGCCCAATCTTTTAGAAACTGAATCATTCTGGTTCTGGCATCCTTAGAAATCAGATTAGAATAACTGTTTTTGATACGTTTCATTTTTAGCCCGACAAATTTAGTGTAAGACAGCGCCAAAGCTGGATTTCGCAATAATAAGTCTTCAAAATCTGACATCAAAAAACTACATATTGTAACATCATCAGAGAGTACTTTGGCATATTCATTTGTCTGTTCATCAGTTTCGAGACTTAATTCTCCAAATAAATCTCCCTTCTGGATAATATCCTTTATATTTTCATTGCCTCCTTCATCAACAGAAACAATTTTGATATTCCCTTTTTTCAACAAAAAAATACGAGGCACATCAGAAGAAGAAAAATAAATAATTTCTCCTTTGTTTGCTTTTTTAAAACCAGTAATAATACATAATTGTTTTATTTCTCTAAAACTCAATGTTTCAAACAATTTGTGATCACGCAAATACCAATACTTTAATTCCTCATACATATACATAAAATCTATTGTTGTAAATATAACTTATTTTTATACTTTTTATAGCTGAGATATTGAATTATATAGCTTTGTTATCCTTTTTCTTAAAATAATAGAAGAAAAAAATGACAGCAGAATTATCTCCAAAATCATATTATATGCCCTATTAAACAAAAAAATGTATCTTTGTAATCTCAAAATTAAAGCAACACTATATGTGAAAAATAATTTCTTTCGGACAATCAAGAAGGTAGACTCCAAATCGAGTCTGCTTAATTTATTCATCTCAAAAGAAAGAAATTATGCTTATTCTACAAAACATTTCATATACACATCCCAACAAGGAATTGTTATTTGACACTATTAACTTTACTGTCAATACTAACGAAAAAATCGCCTTAATAGGCAACAATGGCACAGGAAAATCGACTTTGCTTAAAATCATTGCAGGCAAATTACAACCCTCAAACGGACAAGTAAGATGCGGCTCTGAACCTTATTATATACCACAAATATTTGGTCAGTATAATGATCTTACAATTGCTCAGGCATTACAAATTGAGGAAAAACTAACCGCTCTAAAAGAGATTCTGGAAGGAAACGTATCCGATAATCTTAACGCATTAAATGATGATTGGACAATCGAGGAACGCTGCAACAATGCCTTAAAATATTGGCAATTAACAGACTTAGATTTATCACAAAAAATAGAAACTTTAAGCGGAGGACAAAAAACAAAGGTTTTCCTTGCTGGTATTTCTATTCATCAGCCAGAATTAGTGCTGTTGGATGAACCCAGTAATCATCTTGATGTAACAGCCAGACAATTATTGTATGATTTTATTCAGTCTACATCGAGCGCTTTAATTGTAGTAAGTCACGACCGAAAATTATTAAATCTTTTAAACACCGTTTTCGAACTAAGTAAGCGAGGTATTAGTGTTTATGGTGGCAATTATGATTTTTATGCTGAGCAAAAGCAAATAGAACAAAACGCCCTAAATCAGGATTTACATAGTAAAGAAAAAGCGTTACGAAAAGCCAAAGAAAAAGAACGTGAAACGCTGGAACGTCAACAAAAACTAGACGCTCGTGGCAAAAAGAAACAGGAAAAAGCTGGTGTAGCCCGAATAATGATAAATACCTTAAGAAATAATGCTGAGAATAGTACCTCGAAAATAAAAGGAATGCATGCCGAAAAGATTGATGGTATCTCACATGAACTGCAAGAATTACGTTCGGCTTTGCCAGAAATAGACAAAATGAAATTTGGTTTTGATAATTCGTCATTACACAAAGGCAAAATTCTATTTAATGCCAAAGAAATTAATTATAGCTATGATAATGAGTTTATTTGGAAACAAAACCTAAATATTCAGATTACTAGTGGCGAACGCATTGCATTAAAAGGATCTAATGGTTCAGGAAAAACCACTTTGATAAAATTAATACTGGGGAAATTAGAACCAAAAACAGGTACATTATCCCGAGCAGAAAATACGTCAGTTTATATAGATCAGGATTATTCGCTTATAGACAATCAGCTTAAAGTATACGAACAAGCACAACAATTTAATACCACCGCATTACAAGAGCATGAAATCAAGATGAGGCTTAACCGTTTCTTATTTACTAGAGAAGATTGGGATAAACCTTGCAATGTATTAAGTGGTGGAGAAAAAATGCGTTTGATGCTTTGTTGTCTAACAATAAGCAATCAGTCGCCAGATAGTATAATCCTCGACGAACCGACAAATAACCTTGATATTCAGAACATCGAGATCCTAACTGCAGCAATTAATGAGTTTAAAGGAACATTAATCGTTATATCACACGACGAATACTTTTTGGAACAAATAAATATTGAGCGAACAATTTTATTGTAAAATATATGGAATCTTTAAAAGTACAACATCAAGAATTTGAATCTCCTACAGAATTGCTCGCTGCCATAAAATGTTTTTGGTATGACAAAAGAAATTTAGGAGAATTAGAAACTAGTTTTGAAGTAGTTCCAGATGGTTATGCCGAAATAATTTTCTATTTCGGCAGCACCTGCAGCATATCTTATAATGGAAGTTTACAGCCACTCCCGTCACCTTTTTTGATAGGATTACTTAATAAACCGGTTCTTTTTTATGCCAAAGATTGTTTAGAAATTATTGGTATAAGATGTTATCCCTGGACAGTATTTGATTTACTAGGATTATCCTCTGGAAAAAACGGAGTTCAAGCATTTGAACATCCTATTAATCAACTTCAATCAGTATTAAAAGATTTAGTACTTAGTAATAAAATTGATGGCGCCATAACTCTGGTAAAGCAATACTTTCTGAATGCACAATCGCAAATCCCTACTAACAGTATGTTATACAAAGCTGGAGTTGCTATGAATAAAGCAAACGGTTCTATACCCGTAAGTCAGGTTGCCGAAGCTGCACATGCAACAGTTCGTACTTTAGAAAGAAAGTTTAAACAATCCTCTGGTTATAGTGTAAAAGACGTATCAGGACTCATGCGGTTTGAGCAAGTACGAAACCAATTATGGGACAATCCAAATTCGAATATTGCCAGTTTAGCTCATGAATTTGGCTACACCGATCAATCTCATCTAAGTAAAGAATTTAAGCGCTATAGTGGCACTACACCAGCGGCATTTGCACGAAAGGCAAAGAAAGAAACCTTAAGTAATGATTTTGTCGCGTTTATACAATCCTAACCTACTAACATTATTGAATTTTGTATGATAATTAATAATACAAAATCATGTTACTTAAAAATAAAAAAATAGCCATTATAGGTGCAGGACCAGTCGGTCTTACCATGGCAAGATTATTACAGCAAGAAGGAATAGATGTAACTGTTTACGAAAGAGACAAAGACGCACAAACAAGGATTTCTGGCGGAACACTCGACCTGCATAAAGGTTCTGGCCAAGAAGCAATGAAAAAAGCAGGATTGCTCGAAAAGTATTATGCAATGGGAACACCCATGGGAAGAACCGTTGCTAACGAGCAAGCCAAAGTGCTATTCTCTAACAAACCTACTGCCAAAAACAGAAATGATAATCCTGAGATAAACAGAAATGATTTAAGAAAATTGCTACTAGATAGTTTAGCAAATGATACCTTAATTTGGGACAGAAAATTTACTGATATTAAAGAAGAAAACGGAAAATGGCTTTTACAATTTGAAAATGAAAAAGATGTAATCGCAGATTTTGTTATTGGTGCCAATGGCGGAATGTCTAAAGCGAGAAAACATGTAACAGATGCCCAAATAGAATACACAGGAACGCTTATTATACAAGGTGATGTTTCTGAGCCAGAAATTACCTGTAACGAGTTCTACAAATTATGCAATGATAATATACTAATGATTGCAGCCGAAGGTAATTCGCTAGTAGCAAACCCTAAGAATGGCAATATATTAAGCTACAATGTAATTTTTAAAACACCTGAAAATTGGAATCCAGAAACTGGATTAAACCCCGAAGATACCGAAAGTGTAAGAACATACCTTATCGATAAATTTGCCCATTGGCATGACAGTTATAAACAATTATTTAGCGCTACATCGTCTTTTATTTTATGGCCAACGAGAAGAATACCTTTAGAAAAACCTTGGAAAAATAACCGCTCATTGCCTATCACACTTATTGGCGATGCTGCACATATAATGCCTCCTTTTGCTGGTCAAGGCGCAAATACAGGATTATTAGACGCATTAATTTTATCTGATAATCTGACTAATGGAAAATTTGAAACCATAGAAGCAGCAATCAATGATTATGAACAAAAAATGATGATTTATGCAACCGAAGCGCAACAAGAAACAAGCCAGAACGAAATAGCCATGCATGGTTCAGACTTTTCATTCCTGAAATTCTATGAATAAATCTCATTCAATCCAATAATAAATGTACTAGTTCCAATAAAAAAATTAAATCTTCTTGCCTTCTAATTGCAATCTATAAAATTAAGCTCCTTAAGAAATTAGGGAGTTTTTTTATGTCAAAAACGTGGTATTAGTCAAAAAATCGCTTGTTATTAATTATAAAATAATCATATATTAGCAATACAAAAATTACATTTTAATACAAACTCAAACTAAATTGAGTTTACTTATTTTATTAATAATCTAATATTCAAACAAATGCAAAACCAAGAAATATTCTTTGCCAAAGGAGATAGTCCAAAAATGATAGAAGCTTTTAAAAATGCTCAAGAAACATTTAAATATTTTTGGAGAGAATTATCTTGGGAATACCGCCGAATTGTACCTGCATTAACCGTAGCGTGCGTAAAAGTAGCCTTCTCTCAAGATGTAGAAGGAAATGAACATCCTATTGTAGAACATATGTGGATTAACGATATCTCTTTTGACGGTGAACAAATAAAGGGTGTTTTAATAAATGATCCAAACGAATTAACAAACATCGAAAACGGAGACGAAGTTGTAGTTCCTTTAAACCAAATTAGCGATTGGTTATTTGCAATTCAAGGTAGTTCGCCAAAAGGGCTTTCAAAACTATTCTCATCGCCTCAACCTAGAGCATATGGAGGATTTACTATTCAGGCAATACGCTCAGAAATGACAAATCAGGAAAGAAAAGATCATGATAAAGCCTGGGGATTAGATTTTGGAGATTACAATGAAGTGCTTCTTGTTAACGAGCAAAAAGAAAAGCCAGAAAACCTTATAGAACATCCTATGAGCAAAAACATGAAAGAAAAACTCCAGGATTTCTTAAAGCAAAATCCCGACGAAATTACTTATCAGGATGAAGAAGGATTCTCGTTATTACATACTGAAACCGTTGCTGGAAATTTAACTTCTATAACTCTTTTATTAGAGTCTGGTGTAGATAAAAACATGAAAACAAGTCAAGGTAAAACAGCATTAGACATTGCTAAACAATTAAACTGGGAGCATATTATTCCTGTTCTTAGTAATTAAATATGAAAAGATTTAAATATTCGATTGTTTTAGGATTAGTAACAAGCCTTCTTCTAAGTTTATACATAACCCTTACAGAAGACTTTAATAATGATGTACTTATTGTATGTGCTATTTTTGTTTTTATTATGATGACTTTAATGTCTTATTTTAAAATGTTTGCACATATAACAAATCAAGAAGTAAAATTTCAACAACTAAAAAACGTAGCATATTCAGGACGTGCAAATCATTATAAAGATGGAGTAACAGTTGGTGGGAATCTTTACCTAACAGATAATCAGCTTATTTTTCAAACCAATATGCTAAACTTTATTCAAAAGCATGAAACGGTAATTGATATTAAAAGTATAACCGAAACCCATTTTGAAAAAACATTAGGAATCGTTAATAACGGATTATCTATAATCACTTCTAATGGTATGAATGAACGATTTGTTGTAACAAACAGAGAAATTTGGAAAAATGAGATCGAAAAAGCCATAAAAAACAATTAAACAATATCCCAGAACAACACCCCTAAATGAACAGTAACCTTATTTTTGATCAAATATCTAAACTGCCAGAAAGCTCCAGAAAAACCTTGGAGGAAAACATTACTTTGGTTAGTTTCCCCAAAGGACATATTTTATTAAAAGCTGGTAAAATCGAATCAAATATCTATTTCATAAAAAGGGGAATCGTAAGAGCTTATGTAAACCAGAATGACAGCGATGTTACTTTTTGGTTTGGAAAAGAAGGAGAAACAATTCTCTCGATGAAAAGCTATGTCGAAAACCAAAAAGGCTATGAAGATATCGAACTTCTGGAAGACTGTGATCTGTATGAATTAAATACAATTAATTTACAAAGATTGTTTGAAGAAGATATACATATTGCAAATTGGGGAAGAAAATTTGCCGAAAAAGAACTCATAAAAACAGAAGAAAGATTAATCTCCAGACAATTTAAAACAGCGTCTGAAAGATATAACGAACTAATAACCAATAATCCTGATTTAATCAAGAGAGTACAACTTGGTCATATTGCCTCCTATCTCGGGATTACCCAAGTAAGTTTAAGCCGAATACGAGCCGAAATAAAATAAATTCATTTTTTATCATTTGTTAAATTTTAATTGAATCCGCTAGAGGATCTTTGCCTTATTAAAATTTAAAAATATGAATTGGATTCTTTTGATTATTGCAGGATTATTTGAGGTGGCGTTTGCTTCGTGCTTGGGGAAAGCTAAAGAAGCAACAGGAAATGATGTTTATTTATGGTATGGAGGATTCTTGGCATCACTTATTATAAGTATGTTGCTTCTTATCAAGAGTACACAAACATTACCTATTGGGACTGCTTATGCTGTATGGACAGGAATTGGAGCTGTTGGAACAGTTTTGGTCGGTATTTTTGTGTTTAAAGATCCAACAAACTTCTGGAGATTGTTCTTTATTGCAACATTGGTTGGTTCAATCATCGGATTAAAATCAGTTTCACATTAATGAAACTTGTAGTAAAAAAAATGCAACTTAATTTAAGTAAAATTAAGTTGCATTTAAAATATGTCCCATTCCTGATTCCCTTCTTTTTATTCCTAAAAACGTTTCTTGCGTTTATCCTCTTCTCACTTATTTTTATTTTTTGTCAGTCCATAAGATATTGCATACGCATTCCTAAATCTTTAGGATACTAGCTCCACTCCTATTCTTTATTGTAATTACTTCCTTAATTTATCATTATTTCGTACATTATTTGTACTAAAAATAGTGCTATATTAGCCTACGAAAAGGGTATTTATGATACAAAGTCTACCAGAACCAGACTTTGCAAACCTTTCTTATAGCTTATATAAGAAGGTGTTTTAAAACACTTTGTTAAAAAAATAAGGCAATTTAAAATTACAATAACACTAAATATTTATGCTTGATCTTTCTGGACACAACAATCAAAAAAAAGATATTGTTTTTGAAAAATTTAGAGAACAACTTGAACAAAGTGGTCTAAAAATCGATTCAATTGACAACGAAAATCTCATTCATATTAATATTGACGGAAATAATTTAGAAATAAGTTTGGAAAACGTAAGACGAAATTACGAAAGAGATTCCGACGAAAGTCATATAACAGATTTGGTTCAAACTATACTATCCTATCTATCCTATCCAGCTGACGTTCCAAATTGGGAGGATTCAAAAAATAATGTCTACATCCAGCTATTTCCAAATGATTTTGATTTCAATAACTTAATTTCTGAAAAAGTTACAGATGAATTTAGTAAGATTTATGCAGTAA
Organism: Flavobacterium sp. KMS; assembly: GCF_000813005.1. Lineage (GTDB taxonomy): Bacteria > Bacteroidota > Bacteroidia > Flavobacteriales > Flavobacteriaceae > Flavobacterium. The sequence goes on from NZ_JSYP01000014.1 coordinate 38,680, forward strand.
GCGAAAAAGAAAAACTAACTTGGATTTCTACAGATAATTTAAAAAAGTGGAAAATAACCGAGCTAGATTTAATTAAACAAGCTGATTTAAACGCTAATGAACTACTAGCAAAGACGAAGATAGATTTTGAAATAATAGAAGACAGGAAACTTGGTATGATCGAAGTTGAAAAAACATTTCTGAAAAGTTCACTCCTATTTGCCTCAAAAATAAAAGAAAAATTGAAAGCCGATATTGGATTTCCATTTTACGCAGTAATCCCGGTAAGAGATTTTTGTTATATTTTTTCTGAAAAAGATTTTGATTTCTTCGCAAATAGAATAGGAACAACTGTAGTCAAAGAATATCAGAATTCAGGTTACCCAATTACAACAGAAATATTGTTTATTTCGGAAAACGGAATAACAGCTGTTGGAAAATATCCGACCGAAAAATAAAGAATAGTGCCAAAACTGATAATACTATTATGAAAAACCACTTAGCACTATTTTTATTTACAATAATTGTAAACTTTACTTATGCTCAAAATTCAGATAAAAACTTTTATCCCAAGGAAACCCGAAAAGTAGATTTAAGCACAAAGACCGACAATGAAATAAAGCGTCAAAACGAACTTTTACAAAAATCGAAACTTACAGCTACAGAACAAAAAGAACTCGATATTTTATTACAGAAATATGGTGAGGTTGTAGAAAGTATGTGGGATGTTGTAGATGGTGGCTGTAGTTGGTATTGCGCAGGCGGAAATTATAAAGTAAAAGCATCATCGACTTTAAACACCGAAAAAGACACAAAATACCAAGCAAAAAATGCCAATGATTTAAGCTACCAAACCGCTTGGGTCGAAGGCAAACCAGATGAAGGAATTGGAGAATATTTAGAGTATTATTTTTACAACAAAAGCCCGAGGATTACACAAATTATAATCTCTAACGGATATGTAAAATCCGATGCTGCCTGGAAGAACAATAACCGAGTAAAAAAACTACGATTAAGTATAAACGGGAAAGTATTTGGAATCCTGAATTTAGAAGACAATAAAAATGACCAAATATTCGATCTTGGAACTTTTGGACATAACAAAAACGGAACCGACTTAATTTTAAAATTCGAAATTGTCGAAGTCTATAAAGGAGATAAATTCAGCGACACCGCTATAACCGAAATCTATTTTAACGGAATTGATGTACACTAAGAAACAACAAATGAAAAAAATATTTATCCTAATTATACTTATGCTATCTAATTATAATGCAAAAGCGCAAACTCCAAACGATGTCGTTGGTTATTACAAATTAAGAGGTGGAAGCCATTACCTAAAACCCGATGGTACATTTGTAATAATAGGATACGCAACATTAATAACCGGAAAATGGACATTAAAAGAACATGGCGAAGTAAACTTTGTTCCCGACTCTCCTAAAGAATCATTTCAGGTTTACGGAAGATATACCCCAGAGTTAAAAGAAAACTCCAAATTCATGCTCTCAAACGGATTAGACAAAGGAGAAACATTTATGCATATCGGTAAACTTAGTGCCGTAAACCCAAAACTACAACGAGTTTATGTAAAAGGACATCATTGTATTAAATTTCCCGAAGTATATACAACAACTAAAAAAGTAGATACCATATCATTCTCTTCATTTCCCTATGATAATCTAAGAGCTAAAGATTTCAAGCCTACAATTTACACTTATAATAACACCGAAAAGTTTAACGATTTTATTGTATATCATTTTAGTGACCATCCAAATTATCATGCGTTTTCATACCTATTCAAGGATAATGTTATGTACGAGGATGAAGATGATTATAGTAAAAAACAGAACTTAAATGATGCTTTAAAAGAATCTGAATTCGGGCAAATTTCGGGTATCGATTTTGAACCAAAAATTGTACTATCTACACTAAAATATAATATTAGAGAATCAGATACTGAGGATATTAATTTTAAACTAAACTATAATTTAGATGAAAAAAGAAACGCCTACATCAATAAACTAAACTATGTGGCGGGCGAAGAAAACGCAGAGGATTATGATTACAATAATACCAACTTACTTTATATTTATAAAAAGATAGATACTTTTATTAAGTTCCAAAAAGCTTTTTTAATCGAAGAAAAATCAATTTTTAAAGACCATTGCAAAGAATAAAATTTTAAGACTTCCTTAAAAAAACATACAAACCAAGCTATAAAAACAATCTAAAATTATTGGTTTTCAAACATTTGTAACTACTCGTACGCCTTCTTGTAAATAGTCGAACTCATTTTAAATAAAAAAATGCGTACGACTATTTTTTGTCGTACGTATTCCATAATTATCTAAAGGATATTTGTATCAAATAACAAGAACCAATAAAATTTAGAAATCATGAAAAAATTAATCCTTATCGTTTTTTTAGTATTGCCACTATTATCTATTGCACAAAAAACAACCATTAAAACTATAGTTGATAGTGCCGCAACCAAAATGATCGAAAAACCATTGATCAATTCTACCTCAATCGGGATAGTATATCAAGGACAAGAATTTATAGGACATTATGGAGAATTAGAAAAAGGAAAATCAAATGCACCAACTAATAATACAATTTATGAAATTGGCTCATTAGGCAAAACCCATACAGGTACGTTAATAGCCAAAGCTGTTTTAGATAAAAAAATAAATCTTGATGATCCGGTTCAAAAATATTTAAGCGAAGATTATCCTAATTTAATATTTAACAACCACCCAATTCGCATAAAAGATTTAGTTACCCATACAAGTGGTTTACCAAATATGATTCCTTTAAGCGTAAATGAAATGCTGAAAAACTTCACCAAAAAAGAGACACCAACTGACCTCAACAATGCACTAAAAAATTACACCAAAAAAGATTTTTTCAGAGACCTGCATCAAATAAAAATTGATACCATTCCTGGATACAACTTCTCTTATTCCAGCGCAGGAATAGAACTTTTGGCAGCTGTTTTGGAGAAAGTATATAACAAACAATTTGAAGTTATATTAAAAGAATATTTTGCCAAAAATGCCCAGATGAATCATACAATGATAAATTTATCTCCAGAGGATCAAAAAAATCTTGCAGTAGGATATCATTGTGCTTACGACGAAATCACTACCCAAATGACAACATTGCCTTGGGGCGCGGGCGGTAATGTGAAATCTACAGTTCCTGATATGGTAAAATACATTAAATACCAATTAAAAAATGATGCCGTTGTAGCCGAATCTCACCGCCCATTGGTTAAAGTTAATGATCGTTTTAGCTCAGGATATTGCTGGCGAGTAACCAAAGATGAAAAACTAGGAACGTTATATATGCATCATGGAGGAGTTCCTCGTTCACAATGTTTTATTTATATAATTCCAGAATATAATTTGGGTGTATTTATTATCACAAACCAAAGTGGCGAAAACACACCAAAAGACATGAAAGATACCTTAAACGAAATATTCGAACAGATTCAGAAACTTAAATAAGCAAATATTAATCTGTTGGATGCAATTCTTAATAATTGCATCCAACAGATTCTATTAATAATACAATCTAAAATCTAGATGTTTACAAAGGTCATAGTGTTTTTGGTGTAATTCCTCCACAATCTCAATTACATCATCTTCCTCCTGACACAAACTAAAGAAAGCTTTGTCAAGCGTACTACAACTAGTTATTTTTTTAAGTGCAGTTCCATAACCCGAAATGGCTCTCGCTCCAGTAATATCAAGAAAATATTGCGCTTCCTCTTCACTTAAATCTAATATTTTTGCATTGGCAAAATGCAAAATTTTACCTTTCATTTTACCTTCAAAAATTTCGGCTATTTCCTCCAGACTGTAGTAATAATCATTAAGGCACACATTGTTTCCTTCCCCAGGCATCACCAAATATATTATTTCGTAATCCTTAAAGTTATGGTCATCATAAAGCAAAGCGTTTAAGCTATCCTCTAAACCTTCGATAGTATCGCAAGTTTTATGAATACTCGAAATACCTTGGTCAAAAGCCAATTGTTCTAAGTTTTTAACCACTTCGGTAGTCACGTCAATCTCTACATCGGGAACAGCCTCGAGGCAGAAAATAAATTTGTCATAATCCATACAATTATGTTTTTGTAGATAATCAATTTACCACAAAGGTATATTTTATTGAGGAAAATAGACCGAAACCCAAAAGACATTTTAGCCAAATTTGGAGCTTTTTCCAGCTATCCGCTATATCTTTTTATCTCGAAAAAAACGAGATAAAAAGGATGCCGCTATTATCTGGGCTAGGCCGTTTGCATTCATTAGAAGGTCTGTTTTAAATAAGAAAGTTTGTTTTTTTTATTGGCATAGATTACTAATCAGCGCTATCACTAAACATATCCAAACGGTTGGGTTATTTCTCTGAATAAACTATCATTTCTTTTCTTATTTTATCAAAGATGTAAAGATTCCCAAAATAGCATCCTAATAAATAAAATTTACTTTGTCTATTACGATACACATATGGAAAATCCTTTTTACTTTTATTGTCTTTAAAAATTAATTCTGAACCAACTAATGTGAAATCCCACTTATAAGTAATAGGATCGCCTAAACCTCGTTCACTTTCTTGTAACCATGTTTGATTATTTAACCTCTCTGGCATCCAAGTATATCTATCAATTATAAAAAGCAAAAAAAGTATAACAATTGCTATTTTTATGTTTCTACTTTTCATGATCTTTTTTTACCTGTTTGATATGCAAATCTAACTAAAATTCCATTTCTATATACTGCCATAGATTGTGCATATATTTCATAACTTAAAAAATGTATTAACTTTTTGAGGAAACGTTTTATCATTTCCTAGCATATAATTAGGATTGAAAATTAGCGTCATAATTACGCATACCTTAGTGATTGGAGATGAAATTTAAGCTGTAAAAAACAACTATTTCCATACCATGCTTAACTCATCTAAACCATTTCTGGTACCTACAAAAAAGTTTCCTTTTGTAAATTCTGGTATCATTTTTTGGTTTATAATTTCATCACATAATTTGTCACTTACAATTTGCCTTGATTTATCACTAGTTGAAATCGCTATTCTCCTTAATGTTTTGCTAATGGCAATAAGTACAATTTCATTATTATCAGTATCTTTTGTGTATACATCTCTAAGGTAAACAGTATATTCACGCATATCATTCATAGGTCCAATAGAATTTGTGGTAACTATTAGTATTTCTTTTGGAGTGAGCCTTTTAAATTTTAAAATTGTTTCTTCTAAATCTTTCTTTTCATTGCTTGAAAAAATAGCTTCATAGTCATATACTGATATAGTTTCTATTCTGTTCTTAATTTCTATATTTTGTGATATACTATGATATGGGAAAAGAATTCCTAATACCAACAACCCAAATAAGAGAAAACTATATTTATTTAACTTCATATTTTATTTTTAAAAAACTTCCACCTGAGCCGGTAAACATAGCAAAATATATAGATTTTTCACTCAATCAAAAGACAATTTAATTGATTTTTCGTACATTTTTTATTCAACATCTCTCCAAATAAACAAATGTTTAAAGAATATTTGGTGTGATTTACATTATCTAACACATTAAAAAACCTCGCCAGTATTTTTGACGAGGTTAAATTGGTTTATATGATTTGTTTTGTGAGCACGGAAAACATTTCCGCGCTATCATTGCGCATATCCGAGCGATCGGGTGCTATCGTTGCGCATGTCCCAACAATCGGGACGGATTAGTAAAATGAATTTGTAAATTTCTATAAATATATCGTCCCTCTGGGACTTAGAATGCCATAAAAAAACTCTCAAAATGAGAGCTTTTTTTAGTATTTTTTTTGTTCTGAACAACTCGCATCTTAATACATGTCATTCCAAAATACTATCATATTTCAACTAGAGGGAAAAGAATTTTATCCAAATCTGCATCTTGGTCATAAACATCTTGAAAGAAGCTAACTTCGCCCGAATCTTTTACCCATGCAGTAAAATAACAAATATAAATTGGAACTTTACTAGGTAATTTAAAAGTTATTTCTTCTGTCCCATCCATAGCCTTATCTATTCTTTCTTGTGTCCATTCCGGATAATCTTTCAGCATGGCAACAGCTAATTCTTTGGCTTTGCTCATATTTATACAACCATGGCTAAAAGTTCTTTTTTCAAAATCAAATAACGTTTTAGATGGCGTATCATGCATATAGATGTCATCTGAATTTGGAAAGATAAATTTCACTAATCCCAACGAATTGCTCGGACCTGGCTTTTGTCTCAACTGACCATTTACCATTTCTATATTATGATCAGCCAAATAATTTTTATCTGAAGCAATTTTTGACTTCAATTCATTTTCTACAATACTTTGTGGTATAGTCCAATAGGGACTAAAAACAATTTTATCAATACTTCCGCTAAAAATGGTGGTTTTAGTCAGTACTGTTCCTACAAAGACTTTAGAAAGCAATTCAACTTTTCCGTTTCTTACATAAATCAATTCAAAAGAAGGGATATTTACCATAATATACTCTTTATCTTTTACCAGATTAGGAGAAATCCATCTACAACGCTCCATATTAACCATCAACGTTTTTATTTTATCAGTAATTGGGATATTCATTTCTTTGATATGAACTTCAGAAATAATGTAGTTTGGTTTAAAACCGTTACGTAATTTATATTTCATAACACCATCCATTAATTCCTGATCGTAAAAATTACTTTCTGAATCTCTCTTTAAATCTCCCATTACAAATAATCGTGTCCTGACTTGTCCAATGGTTGCCGAAGTTGCGTCTGGTCTCAAATCCTTATAAGGAATGTCTGTGATAATAGGTTGCCAAGTATTATCTTGTTCTATTTTTCTATATTTTTTTAGCGCTTCCTGAAGTTTATAATATTGATCAAAAAGAAGTTCTCCATTTACCTCTAATAACGTAGGTTTAGATATTAAAGAATCTAATAAAGTATCATAGGATATCTTTTTTTTAGGCAAAAGCCAACCTGTTTTTTTTACAGCAGCCTCATCAAGTCCTCCATATACATTACTCATATAAATGATATAAGCAGTACTCAACAGTATATCGGTATCAGTTATTGAAGGTTTTTGTTTTGATTTTTTATCAAAAATTTGGTCAATTGCATTTTCATAAGGAATAGTAATTTGTATTCCTTCTTCATCTGTAACTTTTAATTTTTGGTATAATAAATTTCCAAATTCAGTGATTTTATTTCTATCATACCAAATCGTTCCATACGATCTGTTTTTGTATAATAAGACAACATCGTTTTGATATTTTTTAAAATCAGGATATCTTTCGAAAAAATCATTTAAAACTTCCTTGTCTACTAAACGGTCATTACCATTTGTAATTTGACCATTATAATATGTAACAGTTTTAATCTCATTTAAGTCATTTTTTTCATATCTCCCAAAAGAGGAAACAAAAAAACAAAGGCCTAAAATTATAGCAGATGGATATAATGTTTTCATTTTTTTAATTTTTACGGTAGTACATAAATGCAACGTTTTTAAGTAAAAATTCAGGGACTCTTTTACCTACCAAATTTAACATACAACACTGTAAAACAAGTTATTACATTTCGTTTTAATGTTCTAACATTGCCATGTTATTATCCTTTATATCAAGCATATACAGGATAAATCTGTCAATTATTTCGTTTTTTTATATCATCGTATAATTAAGCCTTCATCAAAAAAACAAGCACAGGATTAAAGAATATCGGATTTGATTCAGCTTTAAACCATAAAAAACCTCGCCATTTCTGACGAGGTTTGGTTTATTTTTTTTCTTTTCCTCTATAACAACAACTTTATGAGTAGCTCGAAATTCATGGGTGATAATACGTGTATTAGGATACGTAAAGTCCTCAAAGCTGTTTCACCGATACAAGAATTTACAGAGAAGAACTTACCTGAATTTTGTTTTAAATCCATTTAATCTGTGGAATCTGTGGCAGAAAAATCAACCAAAAAGCACTTATTATCTTTAGTAATCAAACAATTAACTGAAAAAATATCAGAAAAAATTTTGCGCAGTCAAATAACTGCGCTATATTAGCAGTCAAATAACTGCAAAATGGAAATTCGTAGAGATGTATTTCAGGCAATAGCCGACCCTACTCGCAGGGCAATATTAAGTCTAGTTGCAATACAGGCGATGACTCCTGGTGCAATAGCAGCAAATTTTGATTCATCGAGACAAACTATTTCTAAACACATACAAATACTCACAGAGTGTGAATTACTGAAACAAGCACAAAACGGAAGAGAAATTTATTATCACCTTAATCCAAAGAAGATGAAAGACGTATCCGACTTTATTGAGCCATTCCGCCAAATGTGGGAAGACCGATTTAATAAATTAGAAACAATAATGAAAAACTATAAAGACATTATCTAACATGGAGAAAAAAACAAAAATCGATGCCGAAAATGGCAAACAGGAAATAGTAATTACACGAGAATTTGATTTGCCTCTGGAATTACTTTTTAAAGCCTACGCTGAACCTGAAATTGTAGCACAATGGATGGGAACGAAAGTACTGAAACTCGAAAACAAAAAACACGGCAGTTGGCAATATCAAACTAGTGATACCAACGGAAATATAGTATTTCAAGCCAATGGTACAATACATGATTTTGTTCCGAACCAAAGAATTACACGAACATTTGAAATGGAAAATACTCCATTTGCTGTACAGCTTGAATTCTTAGAATTTGAAAAACTTACAGACAATACCAGCAAACTAAACATACATATCATATATAAATCGGTCGAACTTAGAGACCAAATGCTAAAACTACCTTTTGCCCAAGGCTTAAATATGGCTCACAACCGATTACAAGACATTGCTAACAAACTAAAATAACATATTATGACAAAGACAAATAAAATTATCTATTGGATTGCTACACTATGGCTAGCATTAGGAATGCTATCGACTGGAATTGTACAAATATTAAAAATAAAGGAAGAGGCTGATATGATGGCACATTTAGGTTATCCGCAGTATTTTTTGACCATACTAGGGGTTTGGAAAATACTAGGCGTAATAGCAATTCTTATCCCTAAATTTCCGTTATTAAAAGAATGGGCATATGCAGGTTTCTTTTTTGCAATGTCGGGTGCTGTATTTTCTCATTTTGCCAGCGGTGATGGAGCCAAAGAATATTTTGGGCCTATATTATTATTAGTTTTAACTATTATATCTTGGTATTACAGACCAACTGACAGAAAAACCATTTTAGTTTAATATATAATCCAGAAATAAAATGAAAAAAGAAATATCCCCAAAACAACAAGAAGAATTAATAGCCACATTAAAAACTCGTTTTGAAAAAAATAAAAATAGACATGAAGGTCTTGATTGGGCAAAAATAGAAACCAAAATAAAAGCCAATCCGCTAAAAATGTGGTCGCTTAATGAAATGGAAGAAACTGGCGGCGAACCCGATGTTGTAAGACATGATAAAAGCACCGACGAATACATATTTTACGATTGCTCAGCCGAAACCCCAAAAGGTCGCAGAAGCATTTGTTACGACCATGTAGCACTAGAAGCAAGAAAAGAACATAAGCCAAAAAATAGTGCAATTAATATGGCGACAACTATGGGTGTTACTATCTTAAACGAAGAAGAGTATCGGGAATTACATAAACTAGGAAAATTTGATACAAAAACATCCAGCTGGATACAAACCCCAGCGGAGATAAGAAAACTCGGTGGTGCCATCTTTGCCGATTTTCGCTATAATACAATTTTTATATATCATAACGGTGCCGATTCTTACTATGCCGTAAGAGGATTCCGTAGCTCGCTTAGAGTATAACCCCATCTAAAAAGTTTGGACGCGGATGAAACGGATTCGCTATCGCGAAAACGCGGAAAAAGACGGATTTTTTAAAAATAAGAAAAAGAAAAAAATCCGTTTTTATCTGCGTCTTTACAAAGTAAATCCGTCTCATCCGCGTCCTGTTTTATGCGCAACAAGAGAATTAATCGAGTATATACTCTATTGTACAGGTTTTATACTCAATCTTAAAAAACTTTGAGTCTTTGAACCTTTGCATCTCTGAACCTTAGTTCCTGAAAATATCATTATCTACTAGATATGCAATCTGATTAACTATATTATCTACATTAAAATCACCACCCAAACCATTTGCTAAAAAAATGATACTTAAATTATCTTTAGGGAAATTTCTATAAGCAGTTATTCGGCCGCCTGAAAAGCCGTATGATAGATGTCCATTAATTATTTGTTCATCCCATCCAAAAGTAAATTTTGTATCAGGTTTTGTATATGGAAATGCTTCCCACATTTTCTTTTTTGAGGTATCATTGATAAGTTTATTACTGCTGAATTTTTTATCCCAAGTAATAAATGCGTCCATTGTAATATTGATACCATTACAACTATTAAGATAACTTCCGTTATTAGGAAGATCTAGCTGCATTTTACCCGTAGCATAATAAAAATAAGGTGTTACTCTATTAAGGATAATATCTCTTGAATCTGTAGAGAAAAAAACACTTTTTTTAGATTCCTTTCCTTCAAACTGATTTACTGTTATAAACGTTTCAATATCTTGCTTGCTTACTATTTCAATAACTTTTTGAAGAAGCCAAAAATTAGTTTGATTATACTCAAATTTTTCTCCTTTTTTAAAATGAAGAGAATCGGCAAAAACTTTCTCTTTGGCTACACTTTCCTCTAGTTTTTCATACGCAACAATATCAGGAAGTCCAGAAGATTGTGTTAGTAAATTTTTGATTTGTACAGCATTCCAAGAACTTGGGAGATTATGAATATATGTTGAAACTGAATCTTCCAGAGATAATTTACCTTGTTCAATAAGCTGAAAAACTCCAGTCACAATAATTGGCTTTGTTAAAGAATATAGTCTAAAAATAGATTTATCAGATACAGCTATATTGTGTTCAATATTTGCTTTTCCGTAATTATTTCTATGGATTATCTTACCGTTTTTAATAACTGCAAGAGAAATACCAGGAATTCCAGACCTTTCTTGCACTTGGGCTATGTATTGATCTATTTGAGTATTTACTATTGATTTCGTGCTTTTTTGTGCTGTACAGATAGTAAATGATAGCATTATTGCTGCCGAAGCAAATAGCTTAATTAATTGTTGCATTAGCTTTTTTTATTTATATTATTCTTTATTTAAATTCAAGAAATTGGAACGCGGATCAAACGGATTTACTTCGTAAAGACGCGATCCCGAAGCGTCGGGACTGATTTTTTTTTAACTGTTATTTTAAGAAATCCGTCTTTTTCCGCGTTTTCACGATAGTGAATCTGTGTCATCCGCGTCCTAAATTATGCGTAACACTGTGAAACTATTTTATAAAATAGAGTATATACTCAATCTTTTTTTCCGAAATCTCAATAGTGTCACCATCTTTGTGGAATCATATTATGAAGACGCACTGCGGTGCGTCTCTACGGAAAACCTTTGCGACTCAGTATCTTTGAACCTTTGAACCTTTGTCTCTTTGTCTCTTTGAACCTCAAAAACTACTCATATTTCAAGTACCTCAAAACATCAATTTTAGTAACCTGATATGCTTTTGCCAAAACAATAGTTAGTGTTAAAAACAATAAAGACAAAAAGGCAACTACAAACGGAAATATCTGAATGTTTATTCTAAAAGCAAAATAGTCAAGCCATTGTTGCAATAAGAAATACGCTGGAATAATCCCTATTATAAATCCTATTACACAGAAGATTACATATTGTTTAGATAATTCTTTGAGTAAAACATTAGTCTCTGCTCCTAGTGTTTTCCTGATAGCAATTTCGCGTAATCTACGTTCCATAGAAAAAGAAGCCAAAGCAAATAATCCAAATACGGCGATAAGAATAACAATTGCATTTAATAAGGAAAATAAATCTCTTTGGTTTTCATACTTTTTATAGTTTCTGGCAAAATTCTTATCTACAAAATTATATTCAAAAGGATATTCTGCATCAACTTTTGATCTCCAAAACTTATCCAGATCAGCAATTGTTTTAGCCATATCTTGCGGAGCAATTTTAAAAGAAACATTATGTAAATTTTCTTTATTAATAGCACTTGCTGTTAAGTGTACAAAAATCATCGGACTTATTTCATTCTCAAGTCCAAAGTAATTAAAGTCCTTTACAACGCCTACAACTTTATAATCTTTACCTAGCCAATTAATTACTTTATCTATCGGATTTTTTTCTTGCATTGTCTTAACAGCCGCTTCGTTTACCAAAACGTTCGAAATTGTATCTGAAGAAAACTTTTCATTTAAATATCTCCCTTTTACAATTTTGATTCCCAACATATCCAATACTCCAAAATCGACTCCCATACGCTGGATTAAGATTCCTTTATTGTTTTTATAAGAAAAACTATCCCAGGAATTCTCATTGCTACCAATAGAAAACAACCCTGCAGAAATAGCCTCAACACCTTTAATCTTCATTGCTTGCTGCTTAATTAGTTTGTATCTTTCAAATTGACTTTTGCCTTGCTTAGGTTTAAAAATCACATCGATAATTTGAGCTCCGCTAAACCCTAAATCCTTTTCGTTCATATATTTTACCTGTTGGTACACTATAAATGAACCAATGATAAAAAAAGTAGCTATAGCAAATTGTAAAACCAGCATACCATTTCGCAGCCAAATTCCGCTTTTACTACGAGAAAAATTCCCTTTTAAAACTTTTAATGGTTCAAAATTAGACACGTATATAGCAGGCAGAACTCCAGCAACTAAAATTACAATTACGAAAATAAGTATTAACTGAACATAAAATTGAGCTCCATTTAGCACAAGTTCTTTGCTTAAAAACGAATTATAAAAAGGCAACGAAAGTTCTACCATTACCAATGCCAATAAAACTGAGAAAAGTGTAATTAACGCCGTTTCAAATACAAACTGTGCTATAATTTGCTTTTTTCCAGCTCCAACAATCTTCCTTACTCCTACTTCTTTGGCTCTTTTTACTGCATTGGCTGTAGCCAAATTGATATAATTTACAATAGACAGTAATAAGATAAGCACAGATAAACCCATCAATATTCGTAAGAATAACAAATTGCCGCTACCTTCTGGAAAAGGACAATTTCCCGAATATAATCTGGTATTGGGTAAGGAAAGTAAACTGGCTTTAACAGGTTCGCCATACATCTTTACATATTCCGCAACCGATACACCTTCTTCCCTTGCTGAAACTTTTAAATTATTATCTATAAAAATGGCATCCAAATCTTTTCTAATCGAAGTTGTGTCACTTTGCTTCTTGAGCTTAAGCATCAATCCATAATTATAACTCCATTTTCCTTTATCCTTTTCTAAATCTTCTTCTATCAAAGTAGTAACCAAATCTGGCATTACAGACGATTTATGATTTAAACGATATACACCACGAACCATAAATATTTTATCCAAATACCTTACTTGCTTGTCCATCGGGTTTTCGTTTCCAAATAATCGAGAAGCAGTTTCCTCTGATAAAGCAATACTATTAAGATCCTTAAGAGCCGTTTTTCCGTTACCATGAATAAATTCGTAAGGAAAAAAAGTGAAAAAATTACTTTGAGCCGTATAGATTTTATCTAATAATTCTCGCTTCCCTTTATAGGCTACCGTTTCTTTAGTATATAGACATTGGGTATAACAATAACTATCCAGCGCTGTCGACATTATTTTTAGCATTGGAGCAGTCGTCGTAGGATTTACCGACCAGATGTTACCTCCTCCTATATCATTCATAACCGAGTATACTTTGTCCTTTTCGGGATTCCACTGATCATAAGAATGTTCCTCGTTCCAATACAGAATCGCGAAAATTAATCCAGCAATTCCAATACTCAATCCTAAAACATTTAAAGCCGTAAAAAGCCTGTTGGTTTTTATGTGATAAATAAATATGTTGATCCAGTTCTTTAGCATCTTATTCGTATTTAAGGTATTTTAGAACATCTATTTTGGTTGCCTGATAAGCTCTTGTAAGTACAACTAATAATGTTAATACCAGTAAGACAGTAAATCCGATTATAAAAGGATAAACAGAAATGCTAATTCTGTAAGCAAAATTATCCAACCATTTGTTGAGGAAATAATACACTGGAAATAAAGCGATTAAAAAACCTATTATACTAAAAACAACATATTGCTTACAAAGTTCTTTTAATAAAACATTTGTATCGGCACCAAGTGTTTTTCGAATAGCAATTTCCTTCATACGACGCTCAATAGAGTACGATGCGAGAGCAAATAACCCAAAAAGTGCAATTATAATAACAATGACATTCAACAAAGTGAAAAGATTCTTTTGCTTCACATAATTACTATAAGATCTTTTATATTCTTTATCTACAAAATCGTATGAAAACGGATATTCAGTATCTACTTTTTTTGTCCAAAGGTTTTCTATATCAGCTATGGTTTGCTGCATAGTTTTAGGATCGGCTGTAATATAAATATTATTCAAAAGTCCAGGAAACCAGGGTACAGTTTTAAAATGGAAAAAGGACATTGGAGGTATTGGATCTCCCGGATTTCCGATATTAAAATCTTTTACAACCCCAACAATAATAGCATCATTTCCGTTCCAGTTTAGTTTTTTACCTATCGGATTTTTTTCATTTAATAATTTTAGGGCAGTTTCATTAATTAGCATCGAAGTAATGGTGTCCTGCGCAAATTTCGGACTCAAATAGCGCCCTTTTACAATTTTTATTTTCATCATTTCCAACAGTCCAAAATCTATTGGCATATTACTACCATCAATATTTTTATCTTTATAATGATATGATATTACAGATTTTGCCCCACTCCCAAAAACAAAGCCTCCTCCTGCAACTTGTTGTACTCCCTTTATATGTTGCAATTGGTTTTTAATACTGTTGTATCGGGCAAATTGTTCTTTTTCAGTTATTGCTTCCCCGTAAATATTTCTGTAAGAGATATTAAGAATTTGTTTTCCGTTAAAACCCAAATCTTTTGAATTCATAAGCTCTATTTGCTCATACACAATATAAGATCCAATAATAAAGAAAGTTGCTACCGCAAATTGAAATATCAGCATACCGTTTCTAAGCCAGATACCGTTTTTACTTCGCCCAAAGTTTCCTTTTAAAACCTTTAGCGGTTCAAAATTAGCAACATAAATAGCTGGAAATATTCCTGCCACGACAACGGTTACAAAAAATATAACAACAAGCTGCGAGTAAAACTGTCCCGTTTGTAAAACGAGAGATTTTTCTAAAAAAGCATTGTAATACGGTAAAGAAATCTCGACAATAACCAATGCTATTAAAATTGAAAACAACGAAATGATAGCAGTTTCAAAAATAAATTGTTGAATTATAGAGAGTTTCGAAGCTCCGATAATTTTGCGAACTCCAACTTCTTTAGCCCTTTTTATAGCATTTGCCGTTGCCGAATTAACATAATTTACAATAGATAACAGTAGGATCAAAACCGATAACCCAACCATAATAAGTAAAAATTGAAGATTACCTTTTGCTTCTATTAAACTACCAGTTTTTGAATGTAAACGAATAGATGATAAGGGTTCTAAAAGGGGTTTTACTTCGCCAAATTTCTTAATAAATTCTTCAATTTTAATACCTTGATCCTTTGCATAACGAGCTGTCATATTCTCAAAATATATTTTTTGAAGATTTTGAGTCACTCGTTTTTGGTCATTCGGATTTTTTAATTTTAACAACAGAACAAATTGAAAATTACCCCATTGCTGAATCGTTTCTTTTATTCTTGCATCCATAAAATTGACCACACAAGAAGGATTATATACTGATTTTTTATCCAGCTTATAAACACCTCTTACAATCAGAACTTTTTTCTGTAAAACTACTTTTTTACCCAGAGCCGTTTCGTTTCCAAAAAGGGTAATAGCCAGGTCTTGCGATAAACAAATACTGTTTACATCTGGTAATGCAGCTTTTTGATTCCCCTCTATAAACTCATAAGGGAAATATTCAAAAAAGTTTTTTTGTGCTACGACAACCTTGTCAGATTGAACTTTTTTATTATTAAAATACAGTATCTCATTATCATAACTTCCGCTTAAATAACAGTACGATTCTACTTCAGGACTTACAGCCTGTATCGCAGATCCTATTGGTGATGAACTCGAAGCCCAATAGGTAGTTGCATCCATTTGATTAGCAACTAAAAAGACATTTTCTTTATTAGGATTCCATTGGTCATAACTCTGTTCGTCGTTCCAATATAAAATCGCAAAAATTAAACCTGCAATTCCAATACCCAAGCCCAAAACATTCAAAGCCGTAAAAAGCTTATTGTTTTTGATGTGATAAATAAATACGTTGATCCAGTTCTTTAGCATGATTTAGTTTATTGAGTTACTTACTAAAACATCTACATTTCGATTATTCTTTTTTTCCGAAAGAATAATACCATCTTTCATTAAAATGGTTCTCTGCGAAAATGAAGCATCATAATCAGAGTGTGTAACCATTAAAATTGTAGAACCACTAGCATGAAGATCCGTTAATAATTCCATTACTTCATTGCCGTTTTTACTGTCCAGATTTCCTGTAGGCTCATCGGCAAGAATAATTTTAGGGTCATTAATTAAAGCTCTGGCAACAGCCACACGTTGTTGTTGTCCTCCCGAAAGTTGTTGTGGATAATGTTTTAAACGATGAGAAATACCTAATATAGTTGCAATATTCTCTACTTTTTTCTTTCTTTCTGATGATGGAACATTGTTGTAAATTAATGGCAATTCGATATTATCATAAACTGATAATTCATCAATTAAATTAAAATTCTGAAAAATGAATCCAATGTTTTCTTTTCTGGCTTTCGATACAAATTTCTCTTTTAGTCCAACCATTTCCTGTCCTAACAATTCATAACTTCCGCCAGAAGCACTGTCTAATAATCCGATGATATTTAATAAAGTCGATTTCCCACTTCCAGATGGTCCCATGATCGATATAAAATCGCCTTCGTTTACCGTTAATGAAATTTCGCTTAAAGCTTTTGTCTCTACTTCTTCAGTTCTAAATATTTTAGAAAGCATTTCAATTTTGATCATAATAATTTGATTTTTGATGTTTGTTTTTCTGTCTAAGAATTGTATCGCTGAAGTAAAAAACAGATCCTAAATTAAGATAATTGATAACATAATCTATAAATATCTATTTTTGTTACATTTACTAGCAATAATGATTCTCATACTTGATGATTTACTAGTCTTAAAGTGATTTTCATGCCAAAAATTAAAAATATGTAACTGGCTTATTTTTAAGTTTTTATTTAAAGCCAAATTTAAAAGTGTCCATTATTGGACACCTTTCGTCCAAAACCGAACAAGAATGAAAAAGACAAATGCCTCAATATTGATTATAGATGACCAGGAAGACATCCTTTTTGCATCAAAAGTGTACTTAAAAAAGTATTTTGAGAACATTTATACGCTCAATAATCCAAAAAATATCGTCGAATTATTGGCAAAAAACACCATCGATGTAGTTTTGCTCGATATGAATTATAGAATAGGTTTTGAGGACGGAAAAGAAGGTTTATATTTATTAAAAGAGATAAAAACGCTTTCGCCAAAAACAGTTGTTATCCTAATGACCGCTTTTGGTAAAGTCGAAACGGCTGTAGAAGGTTTAAAATCGGGTGCTTTTGATTATATCTTAAAACCATGGGAAAATAAAAAACTACTAGAATCTGTAAAACAAGCAGTAGATAAATCTCGTAAAGACCAAAAGAAACTGAAAGACCACGAACCTGCAGAAGATTTCTTTATTGGCAATTCAGAGATTATAAAAAAAGCATATTCATTGGCAGATAAAGTGGCAAAAACCGATGCTAATGTTTTGATTCTGGGCGAAAACGGAACTGGTAAATTTGTTTTAGCACATCATATTTACACACAATCCGAAAGAAAAAACAGTCCATTTATCGCAGTCGATTTGGGATCTTTAAACTCTAATATATTCGAAAGCGAATTATTTGGCTATGCCAAAGGTGCTTTTACCGATGCTAAAATTGATACTCCCGGACGTTTTGAAATGGCGCAGAACGGAACTATTTTCTTAGACGAAATAGGAAATGTTCCGCTGCATTTACAATCTAAACTCTTGCAGGTTATACAAACCAAAACCGTAACCCGATTAGGAGAAACAAAAGCAAGACCTCTTAATGTACGTATCATAACGGCAACCAACTTAAATCTTAAACTAGAGGTTGAGGATAAAACCTTTAGAGAAGACTTGTATTATCGTATTAATACGATGGAGATAGTGTTACCGCCGTTGCGAGAACGAAACGAAGACAAAATTCCTCTGGCAGAATATCTTTTAGAAAAAATGATTGTTAAATACGGAAGAGACGAAATTACTTTTGACAAAAAAGTATTCGAACAAATCGAAAAGCACGCTTGGAAAGGTAATATCCGTGAAATGGAAAACAAAATAGAACGCGCTGTTATCCTTTGCGAAAACAATCTCATTACGGTTTCTGATTTGGATTTAAACGAAATAACAACTTATGACGAAAATCCGGATGATATTCAGCTTTCCACAGTCGAAAAAGCTACCGTCGAAAAAGCATTACTCAAGAACAATAATAATATAAGTAAAACAGCTGAAGAACTAGGATTATCAAGAGGCTCATTATACCGACGTTTAGAGAAATACAATATTAATCCATAAGTTTTGAAATTAACCGCAAAGTATACAATCTTTTTAATCCTTTTAATCTGTGGCTAAAAATTTTACCGCAAAGAACGCAAAGGTTTACGCAAAGGTCGCAAAGTTTTGAATGTGATTAATCTGTGACAGAAACCAGTTTAACGAATAATACATTACTATCTACTATGTTTAAATCATTAAAAATATACAATCTTCTTTTTCTGAGATTACTACTTATTTTATCTGGTGTAGAAATCGCTATTTACTTCTTTAAAAAGGAATTGATTTTTACTGCTATATTTAGCTTGTTCATCGTTTTTTTCCTTGTACGCGAAATGTATTTTTATGTTCGTAATTTCGTTTTACTTTATAATAAAACTATTGCATCGATATTGCAAAATGATTTTAGTTCGGATTTTTCTAAACATAAATTCAACAAAAATTATGATGATTTATTCACTTTATATGATACTCTAAAAAACAACCAAAAAGAACAAGTTTCAAGAGATATTATATATCGCTCTATATTGAATAATATCGAAACCGGAATTTTTATTCTGCAAAAAGATGGCGATGAATGGAACATTTTTTTGATGAATGACTATTTCTCCAAATATTTTGATGTGCCTAAAATTTCTAAATGGAAATATCTAAAGAACCATTTACCAACTTTGTGCGAAGTTATCGAAGATCAGGATTTTCAGGAAATTAAAACATCACTAGAAATTCGTGTGAATCAGGAAAACGTGCAAACCTTTGTCATGCAGACTTCCAGAACAGAAATATGCGATTTAGATTATTTTATTGTCTTACTAGATTCGATTCAAAATGTGGTAGAGAAAAAAGAGAAAGAAGCTTGGGGAAATTTAATGAAAGTGATTTCTCATGAACTTTTAAACTCCATCACTCCTATTCGTTCTATTTGCCAAAACCTACAAGATTTGGTCGATCAGGACACCATGTCGACCGAAGACCTGGAAGACATTAAAAATAGCGTGGGAACAATGCTAAGAAGAAGCGACCATTTGCAAAAATTTATCGAAGGATATCGCAAGTTAGCCATGTTGCCCTCTCCTAAAAAAGAAAAGATAGAATTGCAGTATTGGGTAGAAAATAGTCTTCAGGTTATGGCTCCGTTGTTTCAAAAAAATCAAATAGAAGTTATAAATACAATCGCTTTAAATCGCAAGATAAATGTTGATTCTCAGCAGATGGAACAAGTACTGATTAATCTTCTAACAAATTGTATTTATGCACTCGAAGATTCTTTAAACAAACAAATTATTATTTCGGCTGAAGCCAAAGAAAACCGAACTTTTATACGAATTACCGATACCGGAAAAGGCATCGAAAAAGAAATAGAAAACAAGATATTCTTGCCGTTTTTTACTACCCGCCAAGAAGGTGCAGGAATTGGATTAACCTTGTCCAAAAGTATTGTAGAAGCCCATGGAGGTTATCTCGCTCATAAAAATGAAAATGGTAAAACTACTTTTGAACTTTGTTTGGTAGAGGATTAATTATCTTTAAAACTTTTTTATTAGTAAACGAACACTAAATCATTAGTACTATAAATCGTAAGGTAAAAATACCTGTATATGTAACTATATATGATAAAGTTCCTGAATAAAATCAAACTAATACCTTTACAACGGATCGCAAGTACAAATAACATATTATAAACATTGCCAACGGTTTCAACCGTTGGAACGAAATGTATTATCACAATCTTAATCGAACATTAGTAAAGAAATAAAGTTAATTTCTTTAAATAACTTTCAAAACTATGTCGAGTTACTCACGAAGATTCCTCTTTCATCGGAATGACAAGATTGAGAGATACAATGGAAAAGCTAACTGCAAAGTGTACAAAGATTTACACATAAACTAATTAATCTTTGAACCTTTGCAACTTAGAACCTTAGAATCTTAGCACCTTAAAAAAAACTCTATTTCCCTTTTATAATTTTCCCATCCTTAGTAAATTCCAAATCGATTTTGTTTGTTAAATCCACATCAACATCTTTATGTCCGTAATCGATATGAGTAATTTTTTCGTTTGGATAATTCTTGGCAACATACTCTTTAATTGATGCGGCAATAAACTCGGTAGGAATTGGTTTGTTCCCTCCATCTACTTCACGATAAGAACCATCTTTCCAGAATTCTATCTCGGTACCATCTTTAAGTATTACCTCATACCCTTTTTCGCCATGTTCAGCATCTTTTTTGACAATCTCTACTGTTGAATGGCTAAAATATTTTTGCAGAAATTCCTGTGATGCTTTCGGTAATTCAGTAATTGTAATTCTCTTTTGTGCACTAGCCGATAATACAGAACCTAGTATTAATGCGGCAAAAATCATTTTACTTTTCATAATTCACTCATTTACAAAATCATAACTAATTTAATAAAAATAATAACCAATATTGAAATAAATAATTATATTTGATATATCAAATACTTTCAAATATAAATCAGTAAACATGAAGCAGAAAACTCCAACTAGAACTGTACTTTATACAATAGAACAGACAATTAAAGAATACAGGAAAATTTGCCAAAAAAACATCCAGAAGATTGTAGATGATATTACAGTCGATCAATGTTTGGTACTAATTATCTTAAACGATAACGTCACTATTTCTCAGATAGAAATGGCCAAATTAATCTTTAAGGATAATGCTTCGGTAACCCGAATAATAGAATTAATGGTTAAAAAAGATTATTTAACGAGGGAAACAAATGAACTAGATAAAAGAAAATCCAAACTTGTAATAACTGAAAAAGGACAAAAAACAATTGTTCTATTAACTCCTGTTTTTAAGCTAAATCGCAATACTGCTCTAGACGGTTTATCTACTGACGAAATTGAATTCCTTGACAAAATTCTACATAAAATAATTTCAAACTGTAAAACTTCCTAAAAATGAAACACATTGTAACTTTAGCATTGCTACTATTCTCCGTTTGCACGTTTTCTCAAAAAAATCCAACTGCAAAAGAAGAAATAAACCTTACCGAATTAAATAAAAAACAAATTATCGATTCGTTAACCAAACAACTCGAAGAATTCTATATCAGACCAAATGCTATTGGTGAGATAAAGAAAAAGCTGAATGAGAATTATAAGCAAGGAATGTATAAGGACATCTCAAATCCAAATGAATTTGCCTCTAAACTCTCCTCGAATCTTATAGATATTAGCAAAGATTTACATTTTAGAGTAATGTTTGATCCTGAATGGGCAGAAAGTATGCTAAAAGACACTGATAAAGAAACATTTAAAAAAATAAAAGCGGAAGAATTAGCTGAAGCTAAAAAGAAGAACTTTGGGTTTCAACAAGCGCGAATTCTGGAAGGAAATATTGGCTATTTAGAATTTAATTATTTTGAAGATCCTGCAATAGGAAGCGAAACTGCAGCTGCAATGATGCGAATTTTAAGCAATACAGACGCTCTAATTATAGATTTGCGCAAAAATAATGGCGGAGCGATGGAGATGGGACAATTTATTAGTAGTTATCTGTACTCTAACAAAGAATTACCTCTTTATAAATACTATTATTACGAGAAAGGCAGAAAAAAATTGGAGCGAGAAATGTGGTTATTACCATCTGTTCCTGGTAAACGTCTGGATGATATCGATGTTTATATTTTAACAAGCGGTGCTACTTTTTCTGCAGCGGAATGGATGAGTTATTCGCTCCAAAATTTAAAACGTGTTACAATTATAGGCGAAAAAACAGCTGGTGGCGCCCACCCTATCGATCGAAAAGTTTTGGCTCATGGTTTTTCTGTAAATATCCCTTTTGGAGAAGTAAAAGATCCTATTACAAATACGGATTTTGAAGGTAAAGGTGTTATGCCAGATGTTTTATGCAAAAGTGAAGAGGCACTGAATACATCGCATTTGATAGCCTTACAAAAACTATCTTCTAAAAATAAAGATTCTTTAAACAACCTCGATTGGTTTGTTCCTATCATAAAGAACAGACAAAAACCGGCACATGTTGATAGTGCAATTTTAAAATCATATCAAGGTAAATACGGGAAAGCCGAAATAGTATTTGAAGATAATAGCTTATATTACAAATGGAATAATATCGTCACTTTATTACTTACTCCTCTGGAACAAGATTTATTTTTAATTGATGGTATAGATGATTTTCGCATCAAAATTATTTCTGAAAATAAATCTGTAACAGGAATAAAAAGAGTTTTTCAGGATGGACAAGAAAGAGTTTACAAAAAAGATTAAAACTACAATTTAATAAAAATAAAAGCCTCCAAAATCAGTGATTTTGGAGGCTTTTACATTATATAGAGTTAGTCTTAAATAACGTATTAATCTTAATAAAATTAGTTTTATATTAGCGCTTAATAAAGTATTAAGTTAGATACTAAATATCTTATTATGGTTTTAAAAATCAACAAACTAAATCAATATATAAAGCAAAATGAAGAAGGTATTATTTCTAATAATGTTAATCCAAATTAGTTGTCAATCACAAAACGACTGTCCGCAAGGGATAAACTTATTACCTATGTATGGAGAAGTAAAGAAGTGCGAACAGCAAATTCAATCAGACAAAGAGTTTCTTTTGCAGTCCGAAAAACAATTTAAGAGCAGAGAAAAAGCAGCCGAATTATATGTTTCTAAAGCTTGGGAATATTTCTATAAAGATGATAATGATACTGCTATGAAAAGATTTAATCAGGCTTGGCTTTTAGACAATACAAACCCGCAAGTATATTGGGGATTTGGAAACTTATTGGGCAAAAAAAATAAATTTGAAGAATCTATCAAATATCTAAAAAAATCGATAGAATTAGATCCCAATAATGCTCCTGTTTACGAATGTATAGCAACAAGTTATAGTCAAATGTTCCTTAAAACAAAAGATATCAAATATCTAAACCTGGCAATTGAAAGCTTGAAAAAGGCAGTGAAAATTGACCCGAAAAATGGTAGAGCATACGGACAATTAGCAAGTTCTTATGCTTACATAATGCAAAAAGATAGTTTAAGAAAATACATTGAAATAACTGATAAAATTGACCCTAAACTTGTTAATCCTGAGGTTAGAAAAATAGCAAAATAATACCTTCAATACTAAAATAGAAAACCAAAAATGAAAATAACTGAACACTCTTTTGGAGATTTTTTTATTACGACTGATAAAGCTAAATTAGACATTGTTGCCATTCATGATTTTTTATCAAAACATTCAGGTTGGAGTAACGATATTCCTTTTGATAACGTAAAAACTTCTATAGACAATTCGCTAAACTTTGGACTATTTTATAAAGACAAACAAATAGGTTTTGCAAGAGTAATTTCAGATTTTTCGACTATTGCCTATTTAGGCGATATTTATGTTTTAGATGATTATCGAGGACAAGGGCTTTCTAAAAAACTAATGGAAGTTGTAATGGGACACCCAAGTTTACAAGGATTAAGACGTTGGATCTTATTGACCTCCACAGCCGATTGGCTTTATGAAAAATACGGTTTTACTAAATTGCCAAAACCAGAAATATACATGGAACTTTTTAATCCTAATGTGTATAAAAAAGATTAAAAAATAAATATATAATATTATCCAATTCTATTTAAAATATGCAGAAACGCAATAGCAAAATTTATTATTCGGCAGGTTTAATTAGTATCATGTTACTTCCTATTTTATGCATTCTATATTTAAAAAAGAATGATGCTTTTACAAGTTATAATTCTATAAAATTAGAACCTTGGAATGAAGAAAATTATAAAGAAGAAATTGTTCCTATTATAAATTCAAAAAAATTTACTGCTGTTAACCTAACAGGAAATTCAACTTCCGATAAAGCGAAACTAAATGCAGCTGAAAAAAGAATTAAAGAACTTATTGCGACTAAAGATTCTATAAATGGAATAAAATTTCATTTTGAAGATAAATCTGAATATTGGAGCTTTATTAAGGTTCTTGAAATTCTAGAAACCCAAAATGCCAAATTTTATGTTCCATATAAAAATGATATTTGGTTTGCTTATTCAAGAGGAGAAAAAAAGAAAACTATCTTTCGTGTTTGTGGGGATTTCCGTAGGATAATCCCAATTGACGAAAAAAATTTCAAAATAGAATGGCAAGAAATTATAGAAATCACTAAAAAGTTTTATTTACCAATAATCGCCTATATTTTGATGTTATTTTTTACATTTAAACAAATAAGAAATACGATAAAAAACTAAATGCAATTATTAATTTTATTTATTATCGTTCTCCTTTTATTAATTGGAATCCCAATTTGTGTTTCTTATTTCATCTATAAATGGATTAAGAAAAAAGGACTTAACAAAAAATACAGGCTATTAGCACTTATCCCGATAATTATTACGGGATATTTTATATACGATGCGTTTTATCCAGATTCTGATTTCTACAAAGAAGATTTTAAAGAAGTTACAGAAATGGAATTTCCTGAAAAGGGAGAAATAATATACAAAACCGCTTCATATCCTGATCTATTTGGGGATTATACTTCTTCGTTTTTAGTTGAGTTTAGCGTAACTGATATAAAAAAACTTGAAGCAAATATAAAAAAGAAAGGCTTCATTAAAAAGGAAAGCAAAATGTCTGCTAAAGAACTTGATTATATAGAAAAAAGAAAAGGTGACAAAAAATATTCAGCTGAATATATTAAAGAAATATATACAGGAAAGTATTATTCGGTTGGCTTTTTAAATGATAATAAATCTGTAATAATTACACGAGTAAGTTGGTAATTATAATATATCTTCGTTAATGGTAAACAACACAATGAATATTCATAATCTTCCTACTGACTTAAATATAGATTCCAAAAGTGAGATACAACTTTTTGATTATAGTGTGACCAGTTCTTCTATCAAGAATAAGGTAATGCTCAATACAAATGTTTTAAGCTTTTTACTTGAAGGAACTAAAGAATTCATTACAAAAGATAAGGCAACTATTATTAATAATGATTCGTTCTTATTGATAAAATCAGGAAATTGCTTAATGACCGAAAACCTTTCGGATACCAATGTATATCGTAGTGTATTGCTATTTTTTAATGATGATATCCTTCTAAAATTATTGCAAAAAAACAATGTTTCAAAAACTACTGATCCTAGTTCCAAACCTTATGAAATATTCCAATACGATGATTATGTTCATCATTTTGTAAAGAGTTTAATCCAAATAAAGACATACGATCATTCTCTACGAGATAGCTTATTGCAAACCAAACTTGAGGAAATATTAACCTATTTATTATACAAAAACGGTACTGGATTTTTAAATAATATACTCGCCCAAGACAGCCAAAACAGGCGCTTTACAGATGTAATAGAAAGTAATAAACTTAATAATTTAACCATTCAGGAGCTTGCTTTTTTATGCAATATGAGTATTTCTACTTTCAAGAGAAACTTTGAACAACAGTATCAAACAAGCCCAAGAAAATGGTTTCAAGAAAAAAGATTGGAGTACTCTGCTTACTTATTAAGTACCAAAAAGAAACGCCCTGTTGATATTTATTATGAAATAGGATTTGAAAGTTTATCTAGTTTTACACAAGCCTTTAAAACCAAATACAATACTACCCCTAAACAGTTCCAGTTAGAAAAATGAACTTCTGGAAACACTTTTAGAACTTCTTAGAACATCCCTAAACCTCCCTTGCAAAATATCTTTGTAGTCTATAATTTTAAAGAATTAAAAAATGAAAAAGATTAGTTTAGCATTGCTTGGTTTACTATTTACTACAAGTACGATTTTCGCCCAAAAGACATTTACTTTAAGTAGTAAAGATTTAGGCGGACAAGCCACAAAAACCGAAGAATTTGGAGGTTTTGGATGTACGGGTAAAAACCAATCTCCACAATTATCTTGGGCAAATGCACCAGAAGGCACTAAAAGTTTTGCCATAACCATGTATGATCCTGATGCACCAACTGGTAGCGGATGGTGGCATTGGGTAATATTTGATATTCCGGCGAACATTACCGAATTAGTTACAAATGCAGGAAACGTAACTTTAAATCTTACCCCAAAAGGAGCAATTCAAGGTGTAACCAATTATGGTGTGGCAGGATATGGCGGTCCTTGTCCTCCCGAAAATCACGGTTTTCATCAATATATAATAACCGTATATGCTTTAAAAACCGATAAACTAGGTTTAGACTCCAATACAAATCCTGCTGTTGTTGGTTACAATCTATGGGCAAATACTATTGCCAAGGCAAGTATTGTAACGTATTATCAAAGAGAAAAGAAATAACTTTCTCCTGCTCTTCTAATACTTTTAAAAGAAGCTTCGAAAATATCTTTGACTTTTCGAAGCTTTTTTATATTCTTTAGTAAATCAACACGACAGCTTACAAATCACGCTTAAAAAGATCAATTAACAATCGTTTTTTTAATTTGATTGTAAGGCTTCTCCTCAAGGATAGATTGTATTGAATCGCTTATTTCATCTAAATTATTTTGTTTGTTATTAGTCATTAAAATAATCGTGAAATTTTGATTACTAACCAGTAAAGCTTGGTAATTAAAAGCAGCTCCATCATGTATATGACTTGTAACTTTGCCATCTTCTATACTTCCTTCTCCAAGTCCCGTTTGATTTCCTTTAGAAAACGGGATAAAAAGCTCAAGTGTAGATTCTGGATTAATAATTTTAAACGAATTAATTGCTTCAGACCATTTATAAAAATCCTTTAAATTTAGTGCTGTCCAGCCCGAAATATTGTATTTAATGGCATCTTGTTTTCCTTTATTATTAAATGATATTGCAAAAAGTTTCTCTTTTTCATCAGGATCAACAAGCCCATTTTTTATACCAATAGGTTCTAGGATCTTTTTTATTACAAAAGAATTGAAAGTCATATTGGTGATTCTTTCTATGATTCTTCTCTGCAGAAATACATTATTGTTGTTATAATCATACTTCGTTCCTGGCTCAAAATCAAGAATCAAAGTTTTTTTCAGTAACATCATATTATCAGAATCCTGATTAACTTCATTCCATTTTATTTGAGGAAGACCGCTTGTATATTGCAGTAAATGAATAATTTTAATTTTATTTGCCCAAGAAGGAAGTTCGGGTAGAAATTTAGAAATTGAATCGTCCAGTTTTAATTTTCCTTGCTCTTTAAGCATCATAATTCCAATAGCGTTAAACTCTTTTGCAATTGAACCAATATGAAAGCGATATTTTGTGTTTAATGGAGTTGTATTACTTGCATCGGCTTGACCAAAGGCTTTTTCGTATATTATTTTTCCCTTTTGAGCAATTAAAACGTTTCCGTTAAAAGCTTTTAACTTATGCGCTTTTTGAAATAGACTATCTAGATTAGTCGTTTTTTGAGAAGATTGACTGTAACAATTACCACAAGTTACTAATAAGGCAATGAGGAGTATAATTCTATTGCTTTTAACTATTTTCATATATAATTTTTAATAAATATAATAGAATTTAATATTATTCCATAAAAAAAAATCAATCAACTCAAACCATAAAAAAGATAGTTGAATAAAATGTGGAGTTAGTTAAAATTAATCGTTTTTAAAAATTCCTCATTATTTAAACATCTCTTATAAAGCTGCGCAAGTATCACTGACTTTACACGGCTTTTATATTTATGCATTAAATACAAGCTTAAGATTATTGTGCCTTTAGTCTTGAGAAATTCTTAATGAAATATAGTTTCTTTTTAATAACACGAAAAATCCTGTTTTTATATTACTCTTTTATTATATTTGCCACCAATAAAACGAAGATTTTTCTTAAAATCAAGTTGTATATTATTTTACACAAACTAATGCTAATATGAAATTTGTCCTTTTTGTTTTTCTGATATTTTGTTTTGGATGCGAAACAAAAAAAGACAATACAGTAAGAGAAACCAAAACCGAAATTAAACGGTTTATTATTGGCGATGTTAATAATGATAAAATCCAAGATACCGCTTTTGTAAGTGTCATAAATCATAACAATCTTGACCAAGTAGCTATTGAGTTTTCTAAAATAATTCCTCCCTTAAGTTTTGAAAGTTTAGGTGTTTATATTCAAAAAGTAAATGATTTGAATAGCGATAATAGAAATGAAATCATAATATTTTCCAGAACTCATGAAGGCTGGTGGAATGAAATTTCTATTTGGAGTTTTTATAATCAAAAGTGGGGAAAAATTGCAAAAACAAAGGCCTTTATTTCTGAAGATAAAGATTTTAAAAACAGAATAATTAAAGAAAATGGCAACTATTTTTTAATTGGGGATGATATGTGGAATGAGGATGAGAAAGGAGCCTTTTTAAAAACTAAAGTAAAAATATAAAAAACGCATAATACCATCATAGACGATAGTTAGTATTAAATACTAATTAACCTTGATTACAACTATAATACTAACCTCAGAATTTATTAACCTCAAAATAATTAATACTATAAATTTTTATGACTACAAACACTTACTTTATTATTGGCGGTATTGCCGTTTTATTTATTGCATACATGATTTTTCTAAAAACCATTATGAAAAAACGCAATAATAAACTTTTAGAAGACTTTAATAACAATCACTCCGACACACCATTAACTGATGAGCAAAAAAGACTGCTTTCTTTTGGAGGAATTTTGTTTTATTATAGAGGAGAAAAAATACTTGGTATTAAACCTGAAAATAGTTTAAATGAATACATAGGTGGTTTAAAACTTCAATGGGAAATAACAAACGAAGCTGAAGCCAAAGAAACTTTGAATGATTTATTATCATTGCAGAGAAGTAATGAGTTCGAACCTGTTTTCTTGCAATCATCAAAAGAATTAAGTAGTATTCAGAAAGATATTTCAAAAGGTTTAGGATTAGATCTGGATAGTGTCACTAAGGTAAAATCTGCTTATGCATGGGATATTTGCAGAGCAGTATCATTAGCAAAATGGTGTTATTGGGTAGGTTATTTAACCGAAAATGAAACTTGGGAAATCATGAAAAAAGCATCTGAAATAGCAATTAAAAAAGGGGAAAACTGGACAGATTATACCATTTCATTTTTATTAGGAAGAACTATACAAGGATTTGATTTGGATGAATTGATAGTCGAAAGCAAACAAATACTTACTAGTAAAGGACCATCATTAAGAAAAATTGAAGATGTGGATATATATACAAAATACCCATTTATAAAATAACCTCATCAATATTATGATAATTGAATGTTACAATTTATTAAAAGCAATAGAACAGCGACCTATTATGTGGACTGGCGAAGCAAGTCTTAAGAGTATAAAGACCTTTGTTTCGGGCTATTATCTAGCGCTTATTGATAATAAAATTGTAAATGAGCACATAGATGAACCTTTTTTTGATTGGGTTGCAAATAAGCTTGGTTATTTTGAATCAACTGCTGGATGGGCAAATATGATTTTAGCATATAGCATAGGAGTCAAACCTGAGAATATAATTTGGGAAGAGCTTTTTGTTTATGATATTACTCAAGAACAGCATTTAAAATCTATTAAATTATTTTACGAATTAATTGAACAATTCAAAAATGAATTAGAAGGCATTTAATCAATTTACAAAAGAGTTTATATAAAAAAATGCGCAAATGTCTCTGACTTTGCGCATTTTTTATGTTCGTGCAAAAACTAAATATAAGTTCATTTTCTACACGTGATTTTAAAGAGATTAGCTCCAAAATTGCCCTTTTTAAGCTTACACTTTTTAACCTAAAATCAAAGAAAGTGTGAGTTTTTTGCCGTTTTTAGCGAAAAAAGTTCTATATTACGGAAAATCAGAGCCAATTTGTGATTAAAAGCAATTGGCGAGAATTTTAATTTACCCGTATTTATATTAAAAAAAAATGAAACAATTACTACAGTGGACAATCATCATTCCAGCACTTTCCTGG
Source organism: Flavobacterium sp. KMS (assembly GCF_000813005.1). Lineage (GTDB taxonomy): Bacteria > Bacteroidota > Bacteroidia > Flavobacteriales > Flavobacteriaceae > Flavobacterium. The sequence continues at coordinate 69,333 of NZ_JSYP01000014.1, forward strand.
ATTCTATTTTTTAGCGGACTTGTTGACAACAGCAGTATTTTTCAAGTTATTGCAAGTATACTACTTATCCTGAGCGTTATGTCGGCAGTACATCATTCAGAAATAATCGCAGAAAGAGTTGGAGAACCTTACGGAACCATTATTTTGGCCATATCTATAACCGTTATAGAGGTTTCGATTATTGTTTCCTTAATGATGTCCGAAGGTGCAGAAGCAGCTTCATTAGCCAGAGATACTGTATTTGCCGCCACAATGCTTATTCTTAATGGTATCATTGGTCTTTGCCTATTAATTGGTGGTCTAAAACATTACGAACAAAATTTTTCTGTCTCTTCTGTAACTATTGGATTGGTTTCGCTAGTTTCGATTATCGTATTTACATTGGTCTTCCCTACTTTCACCGAAAGTGTTAAGGGTTCTTATTATTCAGTACCTCAACTTGTTTTTGCATCAGGTGCCTGTATTGTTATTTATTCTTCATTTCTGTTTGCGCAAACCACAAGATACCGCCAATATTTCCTTACGATTGGAGCCGATGAAAATGAAGATGCTGCAGAACCATTAGCAATCGATAATAAAACCTTTTATACAAGTTTGGTTTTCCTTATCGTAAGCTTAGGTATTGTGGTGCTACTAGCAAAAACACTTTCGCCTACTATCGAGAGCATTATTGTAAGCTATCATCTTCCTAAAACTTTAGTGGGAGTTGTAATTGCAGCAATAATCTTGTTACCCGAAGCAATTGCAGCAATTACTGCGGCAAGAAAAAACAGACTACAAACGAGTTTAAACTTAGCCTTAGGTTCAGCATTGGCAAGTATCGGATTAACCATTCCTAGTGTTGCAGCTGTTTGTATCATGATGGATATGCCTATTATCCTTGGGCTCGACATAAAATCTATTGTATTATTAGCATTATCAGTATTTACCGTAATGTTGTCGTTAAGCAAAGGAAAGTCAAATATTGTTTATGGTGTAGTACTGCTGGTCAATCTATTTGCTTTTGTATTCCTTATGATATACCCATAATCTCGTAAACAACTTAACTCTTATAAAAAATGCGCAAGTATCTCTTACTTTGCGCATTTTTTTATGATTAATAAATACATTATTTACGTTGAAATTAAATCTATAATAACATGAATAAAAGCTTATTTGTAGCACAAAGTCAATCAAACTTACATTGGCAAAATAATTTTATGCTTTTTATAAATAACTAATCAGTAACTTTCTAAAATAAAACTTATTAAGTCATTTCTATGAAAAACATTTTACTCATTATATGTATTTTACTCTTTCAAACTGATTTTATTTTTGCACAAAACCACGAGAAAGAGGTTATATCGTATCCTAAAAAAGAAATGGAAGAACAAAAAATTTCAGGATTACAAATTGCAGTAATTAAAAATAATAAAGTTCTATTTTCAAAATCTCTCGATCCTAATGATAATTTAGCTATTATATTGTTTACCAACCTTACTGGGATTGAAACTTATACTATAACAGAAAATATTTCGAAGTTCTATTTTAAAGATTAATGCACAATGACAATATAAAAAATATCAAACTGGATGACTCCTACTCTACCCAGCCATACAAATCTAATAATCGATCTATTCTATAAAACCTCCATTAAAAATAATGGAGGTTTTTTGTAGAATTTATGGTCTTTATTAGTAACATTTTGATAAAATACCCTCTGATTATATTCATTGTACCAACTTAACTATTAAATTACCAATACTCAAGATTTTCTTATATTCGCTTAAACATAATTCAATTTATATCTTAAAATAATTTAAAAACATACTATTCAAAGTCATTTATAACCTAAAACATTCACCAAAAAACCACCACAAAAAGAATGAAGAACAGACTTTTACTAACATTTTTATTTTTGACATCATTAGCATTTGGACAAAAGGCAACTTTTAATATTAAATATTCTGAACAGTTGGCCGTTTATGTTTTTTTACAAAATCTTTCTGAAGATTATCCTGAGAATGTTTTCAAGACTGAATTTCAAAAATCAAAATATAACGTTGAGAAATACAAAACTATAATCTCAAGATTTAACAAATTAAACATTTACTATAGTTTCCCATATGATGATTATCCATATGGTTCAAAAAAGACGATGCAAACGGAAGATCTATTGAAAAAAAATCTAATAGAAACAGAAAATCTAAAGGATTTTAAAATTCGTTCGATTGGTTTTATTCCAAATAATACACTGAATGATTTAGCTGAAAGTATTTTGGAATTTACCCCAATTTATAATGAGCTAATATACAATCCAAACAAAGAGAAATTCGAAAACCAAATTAAAGAAGTCACAAAGTATTCTAACGAAAACCAGATAGAAAACTACTTCCAGACGGGATTATTATTCTATAATTCGAGTTGGGACAATTCAATTCCTTTCAACGTAGCTTTTTATCCGTTACCAAATTCTAAAGGATTTACTGCACAAGCATTTTGCAACAATTTTATTAGTGCAATACAAACCGATTTAACATCGCATAAAGACTTATTTAGTGTTATGCTACACGAAACCTATCATATAATTTATGATGAACAGTCGCTTGAAGTAAAAACTGATATTAATACTTATTTTAAAAAAAATAAATCGAAATGTAGTAATTATGCTTATCAGCTTATGAACGAAGTCTTGGCAACCGCTTTAGGAAATGGGTATGTTTATGAAAAATTAGACGGGAAAATTGACACTGGAGATTGGTATAATAAAAAATATATCAACCTTATGGCAAAGCAAATTTATCCGTTGGTTACAGAATATATTAATCAGAAGAAACCAATAGATAAAAACTTTATTGATACTTACATCAACCTATATGAAACAAACTTTCCTGATTGGATAAATGAACTTAATAATATAATGTCTTACAGATATGTGCTTACCGAAAATGAAAAAGATATTAAGACCATAAACCAATTGTTTCGCTATCGTTCCAGAACCGAAAGCGAAGACCAAATTACAGAAAGTAGTATTGAAAAAATGCAAAAAACATCGCTTACAAAAGTGGTAATTATTTCCAAAAACAGTTCTGAAAAGATAAAACTATTAAAAACTAAATTTAAAGAATTAAAAAACTGGCAAGCTAACGCAGACAATGAGTTTACCTACAAAATTCTATTAGACGATAAAAGCCAGTTGATAATATTAAACCAAAAAAAATCGACAATTGAAACCCTTATCAAATCAGTAAAATAAGATATAGTCCATTTATTAGAAAATGAAAATTACCATACAAATAATCATGTTGTTTATTTTGTCATCAGTTTATGCCATGCATAAATTACCACCTATAAATAGCATAAATTCTATTGAAAACAAATGTTCTGTTACTAGCGTAACTTTAAAAACAGAAAGAATTGAGAAGAAACGAAAATTCCTTTTTTGGAAATTACCACACAAAAAAATAATTCATATTGATCAAGTATTTGATAGTAGCGGAAAGAGAATTTTAAAGAAAACTACAATTCAAGTTTGTTCATCCTGCTCTTGTGATGATATAAAATATCGCCGAGTAAAAATTGTAAATAATGAAATATGGATTTTTCATTACAATACAAATCCTGAAAAAGGAATAATAAAACGTTATGACTTTTGTGGAAAATTTTTAGGCCAAAAGGCTTGGGAAGATGAATCTTTTAATGATGATTAATCTAGCAAATTACTGCTGCCAACTGATATCATAACCTCCCCTTTATTATTCCATCGTATTAAAAACAAACCACTAGAAAGTGGAATAATATCAAAATAAAACAGTTATTAACGTAACAATATTATAAATTATCTGTCTATATAAAAAACACCTAATTTGTTTAATCTAAATTACAATGCACTCTTAAAAATTAAAATAAATGAAAAAAATACTTTTTTTTATCTTACTCTCTAGTTTCTTAACGAATACAGTTTCTGCTCAAGAATTAAACAATTTATTTTCGACACTTTCTGAAAGGAATCTTTTTAAGGGTAGTGCTGTAATTTCTAAATCAGGAAAAACTATTTTTTCTAATACTTATGGGTTTTCTAATATCGAGAAGAAAGAAAAGTTTAATGACAATTCTCGATTTCCAATTGCTTCTGTAACAAAAACCTTTACAGCAACAGCTATACTGCAGCTTAAACAGAAAGGCAAGCTTAAAATTGATGATCCGGTTCAGAAATACCTTTCAGATTTCCCTTATCCAAATATCACCATCAAACAACTGCTTAATAACACCTCTGGATTAGCTCAATATTATAATTTATTTGATAGTATAATAAAAGAACAACCCGAAAAAATAATTTCGAATCAGGATATTATTCCAACATTCATTCGTTTTAAAACACCGCTTGCATTTTTACCAGGAAGTAAATGGGACTACAATAATATTAATTTTTGCATCGCTGCATTAATTATCGAAAAAGTATCAGGAATTAGTTATGCTAATTATATGGAAAAAAATATTTTCGACCCTGCAAAAATGAAAGATTCATTTGTTCCGATTAACAGAAAAATTAAAGGACCAAATCAAGTAGAATTATACATGTATCCTAACTTCTATTCGACAGATTTTGCTAATATAAATACCTTAAAAGAACCTTTTTTAATATTCGAAAAAAGTAACTTTTATGGCAATGGAGGAATCGTAAGCACCGCTTTAGACTTGCAAAAATATCAAAACGCATTATTTACCTATCAGATTTTAGGCAAAAAAGAACTAGAGGAAGCTCTTACAGCTACAATACTTAATGATGGAAAAAAAGCAACTTATAATCTAGAAGGAAAAGAAATGAGTTATGGTTTAGGTTGGGGAATGTACACCGATGAAAGTAACGGAAAAATAGTTTTTCATGATGGCTCTATTACAGGTCTTACCAGTATTTTGGCACATAACATTACTAAAAATCAAACTGTAATCCTTCTATCCAATACAGGAAATTGCCCAGTGTATTCTATCCTTAATACCGTCTTACAATTAATGGACAACAAACCTTATACAATTCCTGCACAAAATCTTTCAAGAGTATATGGCAATTTACTTGAAAACGGAAATAAAGAAAAAGCAAATCAATTGATTTATGACTATTTAAAAAATCAAAAAAATTATGAAGCAACCGAGAGAGATTTTAATCGATTAGGCTATCAGTTTCTTAGACTCCAAAAAAATGAAAATGCTTTGCAGACATTCAAAACTGGATCATTAATTTTTCCTGAGAGTTGGAATATTTATGATAGTTATGGCGAAGCATTACTTCAATGTGGCAAAAAAGAAGATGCAATTAAAATGTATCAAAAATCTATTGAATTAAATCCTAATAACGAAAACGGAAAAAAAGTTCTGAGTAGTTTACTAAAGGCATAACTAGATTAGCAAGAACTGTTACATTTTGGAATTTGAAAATTAAAAAATGATCAAAAAAAGCATATCTGAATAAAAATATGAGTGACGAACAATTAATATTGTGGAATAAGATTAAGAATTTTGAGCTCGATGAACCTGAAATCTCATTTAGTTTTACAGATAGACTTGCCAGAGAAAATGGTTGGACAATTGAATATTCTATCCGAGCGATTTTAGAATATAAAAAATTCATTTTTCTATTAACTATTGCAAATCATCCATTAACTCCATCGGATCAGGTGGATCAGGTTTGGCATTTGCATTTGCTCTACACGCAATCATATTGGGAAGATTTTTGCGAAAACACAATCAAAAGAAGAATACATCACGGGCCAACTAAAGGCGGTAATACCGAGAAAAGTAAATACACTAATTATTACGAAAAAACCAAAGAATTATATCTTGAACTTTTCAAAACCGAAACACCAAAAGATATTTGGCCGTCAAGCGAAATTAGGTTTACTGAAATTAACTTTGAAAGAATAAATCTGGATAGAAACTGGATTATAAAAAAACCTTTTTAAATGAAATATTTATCTGAACTAACGCCAGCAGAAATATTAATATTAACTAAAAAAAATGTTACTCAGCAGGAACTTTTAAAAATAACTTTCATAGATTTATTATTTAAACAAGTTTTAAAAACCTTTGAAGTAAAAAGACAGCCACACATTAGAGAAAAAGTCAAAGTTTATAAATATGTTGGCATAGGACAAAACTATAAAACTTATAATTCTCAAAATCACGAAAGATCGTTTCTATCCGCTTTTGGAACTGATAATACGGTGGAAATATTGTTTAGGAATTTGGTTAAAATTGCTTTTCAAAAAACTAGAACAGTACAAGATTTAAAAAATGATTTAATAAAAACTCCAACTCTGAAAAAATGCTTTTCTCAAAACCTTTTTCAGCAATTTTATTATGGTTATAGTCTTACAGAATATGGAACTGAATTAAAACAAAAGGTTAAAAAAGAAATTCAAGACGCAGGAAATGAGCTTTCAGACATAGACAACATCGAAAACCAAAAAGCGATTGAACTAATAAAAATAATTGGAGCAAATATATTCCTGTTAGTAAATCTTGATTACGAACTATTAAATCAGATTGATACCGATTTAGTAACCGAAATTAATAGAAGTAATTCAACCGATGGAGGAAGTGGCTGTAGTAGTTACGATTGGAGTTTTTATGATTACTCTTCTAGTTTTGACAGCGGTTGTAGTAGTGGATGCAGTGGTTGCGGAAGTGGTTGTAGCGGATGCGGAGGAGATTAGAAAATTTAAATTTTAAAATAAAGAAAAACACTTATGAAATCTTTTAAACCCTATTCTGCTTTATTCGTCTTATTCTTTTTAACGGGATGTATCGGAAACATGAGTCCTACAGGTGGAAATTCTTCACCACATTATCCATATTTTATTACTACAAAACCATTAGTCGTTAAGAAAATAGCAGTTCCAGTAGGAACAAAGCTAGTTTATGAAGAACAATACTTTAAAGAAGATGAACAAGATCAAATAATGAACGAGGAAAACCTTATAACCATAGAATTTCCAGTTGGTAAACCATTAAATTGGGGTGGTGTTCCCGTAACTTCAATTGACAAATTTTTTAATTCCGAAATGCATGGTTTTACCGTTAATGCTGACTTTGATAAATTAAGCAATGATAAAAAAACTAAATTCTCTGAACTGTGGCAAAGTTGCAGTAATGACTTAGGAATTACAGTCAAAGACACAGATGATTGGTCTTTTAATACAAAAAACATTTCAGATGTCGAAAGTTGTAGTGTACTCTATCAGCGCTATTTTAAGGAAAATGAAGAACAGCAAACTTTTTTAGATAATTTATATAGTGAACTAATAAAAATTGGTTCGAAATAATTTTGACAAAAATATAATCCGTTAATAAATATTTTACAAACTAAACTTTAATTTTAAACAATAATAAAAGAAACATATGGGATTTTTCAATAAAATATTTGGGCAAAATAACAAGATAGAAACACAACAGGATTTGACAGCTTTTAAAACAGACCAAGAACTGATCGAAAGATATGGTGGGATTGTATTTGATAAACAATTAGATTTTGGAGACTTAATTGGGAATAATAATTGGAATATAAATATTGCCAACGGAGAAATTAGTTTTGGAACCAACCTTGTTTTTCCAATTCAAGTATTAGGTACTATTTCACATTCCTCTCAAACCTGGCTTTGGGCTTGGGCAAACACAAAATCTGGGCTTACAGATAAAGTTATCCAACAAGCTTTGGAACTAAAAAAATATGGAGAAGATAATGAAATCAACATTTTAAAAAATGATACTTTCGATTTCTCAAAAGAAGATTTACATCTAATAGGTACTATTGCGTCGGGAATTCATAATTCAAGTGCTTACTATATTTGTGATTACGGACAAGGTGCAATGATCGTAACAATAAAAAGTGATCAAATTGATAAAAACCGCAAGGACAATCATTTTAGAATTATGACTGTTTTCCCGCAACTAATTTCGCAATTTGATATGAACCATAATCTCGCCTTGACCAATTATTTAACTGATAAAGGATACAATATTTCAGAAAATGGAGTTAAACTAACCGCAACTAAAAATGGAGATACAGTAACAGCCGAATTTGATGACCAGTCACGTCTTATAAAACTAAATGGATAAAAAAGATTGCGATATTATTTGAATAAAAAATAATTATTAACCATTAAATAATAACCACTATATGAAGAATTTTGTACCCATTATTATAATACTAATTTTAGGAAGTGCGCTTTACAAACAGTTTAATTTTGAAACTCTAAGATTTGAAAAACTAGGTCTCTCTATTATATACCTGATCGTTTTTTTAGCAACTATTTTTCTTTTGATAAAAAACAATATAAATAAGAAAAGTAACGAATAATTAAAGGCTATTCTAATAATCCCGAAAAGCTGCTGTACGAAGTCTCCTGACTTTGTACCTAGAACAATATGTCTTTTAGATTCTCTAGTTCCGTATTTCCGATTGATGGAAATACTTTCTGTTTCAATATACAAAAAGTTAATTAACTGAAATAGTACTTTTTGCCTAAAGAAAACCTGCTCATAGCACAAAACTAACCATAGAATGAGAAATTTTTTACTTATATTGATAGCGCTAATTTTAGTACTATTTTTATCATTATTTAAATTAGATTATGTCTCCTCAATTTTCCCCGGATGGAATTCACATATAAATGATAGTAGGTTTTATTCAATTATATTGTTACTAAATATAATTATACCGATATTTCTTTATTTTGGCATTCGAAAATTTGTAAGTCTTTACATTTTTTTATTCTATTTTTTTATTGTGAATGTAATTTTTATTACTGGTGAATTATTAGTTTACGATGGTATTACACCAGGTTCGGCTAATCAAAATTTTCAAAATTATATGGCAATACAAAGATTTTTAGTTTACGGGACATTTTCGATTCATTTGATATTTTATTTATTTTTTTATTTAAAATTTAAGGAAAGAAAGAATAAAGGTAATAGCTTTGACACCTTAAAGAAGATCTAAATGTCCAGATAAAGTAAAAAAAGTGGAAGTAAAAAAAGGAGAAAATGAAGAGGTAAGCTGGACTATTTGTCAGGAATGCCAAGGACGCGGCAAAAAAAGCAGAAGAATCAGCAAGAAAGTTCGACTCCAATACCAAATGGCACTCGATCTATTTGAGAAAAACAAGGGAGAAGGAACGGCTCCAACTCGCCCTAAAGGACATTTATATTCCTGTACTATCTGTCACGGGTCTGGATTGATACATTCTGCTACTCCACCTGTGGTAGATAAAGAAAACTATCCACACGTTGCTATTATTGGTGCTGGTATAGGAGGAGTTGCTCTGGCAGTAGCTTGTTTACACCGTGGAATCCCTTTTACTCTTTATGAGCGAGATAATGACTTTGCTGCAAGATCACAAGGCTACGGACTTACTTTGCAACAAGCGAGTAAAGCAATCGAAGGATTGGGTATTTTTTCGTTAAAAGATGGTGTGGTTTCAACAAGACATCTCGTTCATACTACAGAAGGAAAAGTGATTGGCGAATGGGGCGTTCGAAAATGGATACAATCGGATGTAAAAACCTCTCCAAAACGTTCAAATATACATATTGCACGGCAATCTTTGCGCTTAGAGCTACTTGAGCAACTAGGCAAGCATGATATCGTACAATGGGGACATCAATTAATAGATTTTAAAGAATCTGAGGATGGAAGTGTTGATTTAAACTTTCAAGTAAACGGCAAAATAAAAATGGCAACGGCAGATCTTGTAGTTGGAGCCGATGGCATACGTAGTTCAGTCCGCAGATTGCTTATTGGTGAAGATATTACCCCTTTGCGTTACCTGGATTGTATTGTAATATTGGGTATTTGTCCTTTAAATACTCTCGAAGATCTTAATAGTTCTTTACTAGACTCAGCCACAGTGTTTCAAACTGCCAATGGTAATGAGCGAATCTATATTATGCCTTATACATCAGACTCCGTAATGTGGCAACTTAGTTTCCCAATGCCCGAAGAAGAAGCCAAAGCATTAAGCGCCCAAGGTCCTCTAGCGCTCAAGGAAGAAGCCTGTCGCAGAACTCAGTGGCACACCCCTATTCCTCAGATTTTGGCAGCTACTCAAGAAGCTCAAATTTCTGGTTATCCTGTTTATGATCGGGAATTACTCCAACCTGAATTGTTAGAAAAAGGACAGCAAGTAACTCTTATTGGAGATGCAGCACACCCCATGAGTCCGTTTAAAGGACAAGGAGCAAATCAGGCACTATTAGATGCCCTCTCACTCGCCCGAGGAATCACAAAAGAATGCAGACCTTTATCACAATGGAAGAAAGCTGGAATTAGAAAAAGTGTATTAAATGATTTTGAAGCCGAAATGTTAGAACGAAGTGCTGTAAAAGTAAAAGATTCAGCAGAAGCCGCACAATTCCTACATTCCGAAGTTGTACTCCATGAAGGTGATCAGCCTAGAGGTAGATGTTTGAAGAAAAAAGATGTGAAATAAAGCACTTAAGACATTATCATTCAGGACAATATAACGAAGTTATTTTTTATATAATTTTTCGATCTCTTGATGTTTTCCTTCAACGAAATATTGAAGAAATTTTAATGCATCATCAAAATTTAATGACCAATAATCATCAACAATCATTTTTTCAGACTCTCCAAACAAACCAAATAAAACCTTAACTTTTTTTGGTCGATTGTACCATATTGAGAATGCAAGTTTTTTTTGTTCATCATATATTGCAGTTAAACAAAAACTCTGTCCGTTTTTAATACAATTAAAATCTAAAGAAGGACTATAATAAACCTCATTTTGATTAATCGATTCAGAGAGATTTAGTTGCTGAATCCAAGGATAATCTTCGGCAATTTTCAATACATCATTTCCAGAAATTGCATTATTTCTGTATTCGATATCTTTTTTGTCAGGATGGCAAATAGAATATTTAAATAGCATAATTAGTTTATGTAATGATTTATTTTTCTAAAACTTTGCTTTATCTAGAAGATCTAACATTTTATCTTCTTCTAAGTTTTTTTCTGCGGTAAATGAACCCTCAATACGAAACGTATCAGACCCTAATTCATTTTTGGTCTTAATAGCTGTTAAATTAGGTTGATAAACCAATTTAAAATTTGTATTATGGGTTTTAGCAAGCCCTTTTTTCTTATAGCCGTACTTCTTAGTGTTATAAAATGCAGTAAGAGTTATAGTATCTTTTTTCACATAACCAAGATCACTTTGATTTCGTTCACCTAATGATGTTTTTTCATGTCGGCTAATTTTAAGAATGGTGTCATTTAATTCAAAAAAACCTAGGAAAATTAGTTCTACTGGCTTTTTAAATTCTATTTTCCCATCCTTTGGTTCGGTCAGGAGCATGCTACCTGTTTTATAAGCTTCAGCCATATATAGATATCCATCATCTGAAAAAACACAAAAAGTAATTTCTCTTTTATCTCCCTGATAAGCATATACTTCGTTTACTTTTAAGATTGGGTTTTCTAACAAGGATTGACGATCCTGTTCTTTTTTGTACGCTAAAAATTCTTTAAAATATTTAAAATCTTTTATAGTATCTCTATCTATATTTACGGTTTTTAGATATTCTACAAATTCGGATTCAAGAACAACAGCATCTTTAGATGGACCACAACTCACAATAAAAAAAACAAAAAAGAGCAAAACAAATCCTTTGTTTATCTGTTTTTTAAATTTTTCCCCACATTCTTTAAATTTTTCTAATCTACTTTTTCTAGAATAAGGCATTTATTTATTATTGTTTTTATTTATTATAAACTGAATTTATGATTTCAATCTTTTATTATACTTACCAAAATCTATATTTCAGTTAATTATAACAGTCACTTGTATAAATTGCAGAATTATCTTTAGAGTTCATCCAAAGCGTTTTAAAATAGGATACATTATCTACTTGAATGCATTTTAAATTTGGATTGCTTTTAAAGTCTAAAAGCTCAAATTTTAAATTATTTCCATTTTTTAAATTTAAAGTTGATAAATTATTATTGTTACAATTTATTTCACGCAAAGCACCATTCTTAGAAATATCTAAAGTTTCCAAATTATTTTGTCCACAATATAAAGTATTTAAAACTGTATTTTTAGAAATATCTAAGGCTGTTAATTTATCTGCAATGCAATATAATTCTGTTAAACCTACATTTTTAGAAACGTCTAAAGTTATTAAATTATTTTTACTGCAACTTAAAAGTGATAAATCTTTATTTTTTGAAACATCTAAACTTGTTAAGCGATTATCAATACAGTTTAAAGTAGTCAAAACTTTATTTTTAGAAATATCTAAAATTACTAATTTATTAGAATCACAGAACAAACCTGTTAAAGCCTTATTCTTAGAAATATCTAAACTTGTTAAGCTATTCCAATTACAATTTAAACTAGTCAAAATTAAGTTTTTAGAAACATCTAAAATTGTCAAATCTGTGGAGTAACAGTTTAATTCTGTTAAAGCTATGTTTCGAGAAACATCTAGATTTTTTAAACTATTCCAACTACAATTTAAATTTGTTAAAGCTTTATTTTTAGAAATATCTAAAAATGACAATTTATTTGATATACAATGAAATTCAGTCAATGCCGTATTTTTAGAAACATCTAAAGTTACTAGGCGATTAGAACTACAATCTAAACTTTTCAAATTTATATTTTTAGAAAGATCTAAATCTATTAAATAATTAAAACTACAATTTAAACTAGTTAAAGTTGTGTTTTTAAAAAGAATCAAAGTTGCTAATTCATTTTTTGAACAGTCTAGGTTTTTCAAAACAACAAAGTCTTGAATTCCAGTTAAGTCTCGAATAGGAGGAGAATCAAAGGATTCTTCATTAATAACATTTCTAGAAACATCCAAATTAGTTATTGAAGCAATACTAGCAGTAAGAACTTTTCCATCAGGATTTCCTGAGTCTATACCAAGACTAATCAATTTCTTTTCAAAATTTTCATCAGGAATAGTAGTATATTGGGCAAAAGCTGATATAGAAATAAAGAAGAAGAAGAAGAAGAATTGAATAAATTTTATTTCTACTTTCATTTTTCTTTCAAAATATAAACTAATCAATTTATTCATGTGTATTGGTATTATTTTTTATTATCTAGTATATACATTTCTTTTAATAATTTTCCTTCTTCCGATTGTCCTGCATTAAGATATTTTTTTAATCTTTCTAAATCTTCCTTATTATCCTTATCATACACTACAAATAAATGATGAAAAGTAGGTTTAGGTTTTAACTGAGTACTGACCTTGTAATTTATCATATCTCTATTGTAAATTTCTAAATCAATGTTATATTGCTTAAGATTGGTATTATACTTTTTATTTAATTCAATATTTAACGTATTTTTAGGCTCAATAGGTTTCTTTGGTTCTTTAGGGACATCAGGAAAGGCAATACTGTCGTGCATAGCGTTGGTAGGCCAGAAAGTACCATAACCAAATCTAGTTTCTGTTTTAAGATTTCCATTAACATCAGTAATCGAGAAAGTTTCTTGCCCACGATTCAGTAAAACGTCGAATAACTGTTGATAATCGTAGTTTTGCTTATCGATGATTTTATCCTGACTATAAGGATTTTTGTTATTCGATTTTCCGTAGTACATATCTACAGCATAAGCCATCTTAATGTTTTGGGGTAACTTGGCTTGCATATTTATTCCTGCTGACCAATATTCATCAGAGCCCATCCCAAAAAATAACGGTGGTTTGTAAATATCATTATAAGAGGCAATCATAAAGTTTCCTACTTTAATCGCTGCCCCTCCAACAATCTGATTTCGAGTGTTATTATAACGTTGTGTATTTCCAAAAATACCATCTTTATCTTTTCCCCTAGCTACGTCATGAGAGTTGTAAGGATTTTTTTCAAACTCTCCTGTTTCGGGGTTGAACTCTCTAGACACACTTCCTGAACTCAAAATACCTGTTGTTCCCAATGTAAATCCATACTCATAGGGGTTGTAAACCCCTGAACCAGCATGTTGGTTAAACAAGTTCATCTGTAATGCATTTCCTGTTTTATATCCTAAAGTTATTGAAGGTGTTGCGCTCAGTGTAACTAATGTAGGACTCATTCTTGATGTTCCAACTGAACCTTTTCCATAGTAAGTCAAAGCGGTGTTAAGAGATCCCATAGCGCCAAAATTTCCTGAGCTCACACTCTTAGAAATTCCTACATATACGCTTGCTGTAAACCCACCATTTAAGCTGTAACTAAACTTAAAACCTATATTAGGGCTTTTGGTTGGTGGATCGCCAGGGCCTCCATAAAAATCTCCTCCATCTCCTCCGTTACCAGCATTTGGTCCATGGGCGCGAGGATCTTTTTCTGGTTTCCAATCATATTTCTTGGGTGCTTTATTTTCGACTTCTACAAATGAAAGATCTAAATTTCCTTTGTAAGTTGGCGTTTCTAATTTCCCAATGACTACATTTTCAGAACCTATAGCATCAAACCTAAACAAATCATAATCATACGATTCAAAACTATCTCCAGAATTCATATCTTTCAAGCACTCTTTCAAGTATGTACTATAAGACTGTGTCAGATCCTGAAGCAACTTAATTTTTTGATCGTCACTTTTTTCTACGCCAAGCAGGCTAGTTTCCCAAATGATAATTTTTTTCTCTTCTAAATCATAAAAAACTTTACTTGGGTGTAAATTCTTCGAAACTTCAATAGGTATGTTTGTTATTTTCCCATCGTTTACTGCCTTATAAAACTTGCAAATAATACTTGTATCGTCTGCATTAAATTTTGGTGTCATTTCTTTAGCTACACTTAAAAGATGATCGTGTACATATGTACTTTCAAACTTAAAGGCGCTCACAATGATTTCTTTTTTCGGCGGGCTTTTAGGTTCGCCATACATAATTCCGACATCACTTGTTTCTGTAATAGCCTTACCTGAGTTGTAAACAATATTACCATCAGAGTAGATATTATGATCTCCACCAGTAGTTTTTGCAATTGTACCTCCAACAATTCTTATTCTACTCATAATTTAATGTGATTTAGATTTCAATACATGTTTTACAAAATGTACCATAATAATATGCTCTTTTACATTTAAAATTATCATTGTAAAAATTCTCTTCCAAAACTAACCTATCTTACCTCCATAAACAATACCCACTTTTAATTATTTTACAAAAAATATACTACAACACTTTTCCAATTAAATCTTTTTATAAAGTAGTAACTAATACTATCCGAAAGATTACGATTTATGGAAAAATATCGCTGAAATTTTCTCTCTCCTATCTTTACAAACCAAAACAATATCCTTTTTAAAATTTTTAAGCTCTTTATTTTTAAGCTTTTTTCTATCTTAGTCGATACAAAATCTCGAGATTTCATATATCGGAGCAAATTTATTCTTTAATTAAGAGCTCTTCGAAGAGTGATAAACCTAAAATAAGTTAAGGTGTTCTCTTTCTAAAAAAATAAGAAACAATGAAAAAAATATTTTTAATTCTCATCCTTTCAATACTAATCTTATCATTTAAACAAAAAAACGAGACTACTCCAATAAGCAAAGAAAGCAATTCTACAATAAATGATACGCTAACTAAAAACTTAAACTTAGCTTATAAAAAAGGGGCAATAATTGGATTTTCAGTTTCCGTAGTAAATGAAAAGGGATTAATTTATGATAAAGGTTTTGGATTTACAGATATCGAGCAAAAAAAAGCATACACATCAAACACAATTCAAAACATAGCTTCAATATCAAAAACACTAATAGGAATATCTTTATTTAAAGCACAAGAATTAGGTAAATTAAATATAAACGACCCGATTAATAAATATTTGCCATTCAAGATTGTCAATCCAAACCATCCAGAAATTCCAATCTTAATAAAACATTTGGCTTATCATACCTCTTCAATTACTGACCTTGATGAAGTTTATGCAAAATCATATATTTTAACGAAAGACAAACACGATGAAAATGAAGGAGTTTACGACTACTTCAATAAACCCGAAAATAATATTTCATTATCAGATTTCATGCGAAATAGTCTTACTGAAAACGGAAAATGGTATTCAAAAAATACATTTTTAAATGCTAAACCAGGAGAAAAGCGTGAATATTCGAATATAGCTGCTGCTCTTTGTGCTTTAGTAATAGAATCTGCAACGGGACAAAATTACACCTCATTTACTAAAGAGAATATTCTAAAACCATTAAAAATGAATTCCTCTGGTTGGTCATCAAAAGATATTGATACTAATAGACGTTCGAGATTATTTGCAAACAAAGAGAAGATGATTGCCGAGTATTCTCTCATAACGTATCCTGATGGAGGATTTCTAACATCGAGTAAGGATTTAGGATTATTTTTATCAGAACTCATAAAAGGATATGAGGGAAATGGAAAACTTTTAAAGAAAGAAAGTTACAAGAAACTCTTTGAAAAACAAATATTTGCCAGCAATGGAACAAATGAAGAATATGGTGTTTTTATTGAATTTCGTGATTCCTTTTTAGATATTAAAAATGAAATGATTGGTCATAATGGTTCAGACCCGGGTGTGTTTACAGCAATGTACTTTAATCCTAAAACTAAAATTGGTACCATAGTACTAGTCAACACTGATACCGATTTCACTGCTATTGTTTGGCCAGAAATAGAGCAAATTTGGAAAGCAACATCAGATTATCAAAATACAATTAATAAGTAAAAGCCAGTAGATAAGCACGGATTTGATAGTTCACCTCTGTTTTCCTTTGAATAAATTTAGTGTTTTTTATCAAATACAAAGTAAAGGCGGAAATACTTTCCGTGCCCACACAATAAGACACGAGTAAAGACATAAATCTAATGAAACTATACTTAAACTGGAACAACATCTATAAACTACGCAAAAACTCATTTTTTTCTCTTAATATTTATAAATCAGGAGTCCTGATTTATAAATTCATTCCTGTTGAAATCCCACCAATCATAGCTTTGTGAAAAATTTAATTCAAAAAAGCTTATGAAAAAAATCATCTATTTTATCGCACTATTATTTTTGCCAGGTTGCTTATTAGCACAAACAGAAGAAGTATTAGTGAAAAAATGTATTGAAAATTACATCGAAGGAAGTTCATACAATAAACCTGAAAGCATCGAAAAAGCATTTTATCCAGAAGCCAATCTGTTTTTAAGTCATAAAGACAAAGACCTGTGGATTGTACCTATTAACGAATACGCCAATGGGTTTAAAAAGGGCGTTCAGGGACAATTTAATGGTCGTATAGGCCGAATTATTTCAGTTGAGTTATATAACGATATTGCTTTGGCTAAGGCCGAAATAGTAATACCTTCCAAAAAATTAGAATTTATTGATCTGTTTTTACTTAAAAAGATTCAAGGCGAATGGAAAATTATTAGTAAATCTGCAACTAGTTTAAATTCTAATAAATCAGGACAGCATATTCTATTTATTGTTTCTAATGCTCATTATTATGGCAAATCAACCATAGCAACAGGCAATAGTTTTTCTGAAATAGTAAATGCTTATAATACTTTTAAAACAGCAGGATACACCGTCGATTTTGTAAGCCCAGAAGGAGGAAGTATTCCATTGGCATATATCAACACATCCGACACTTTGCAAAAGCAATATTTATTTGATCAAGATTTTATGTATGCACTAAAAAGCACTAAAAAACCCGAAGAAATTGATTCAAAAAATTATAAAGCTGTTCATTATATCGGTGGTGGATCTGCCATGTATGATGTACCTGAAAATAAAGAAATTCAAACTATTGCTCTTAAAGTATATGAAGAAAATAAGGGTATTATCTCTTCTGTTTGTCATGGAACTGCAGGAATTGTAAACTTAAAAACAAAAGACGGCAATTATTTAGTGGCAGGAAAAAAAATTAGTGGTTACCCCGATTCTTTCGAAAAGCAAGATGGAGAATATTATAAATACTTTCCATTCTTAATTCAAAAGACAATTGAAGAAAGAGGAGGCGTTTTTAAGTTTTCTGCTCGTAATGCCGCACATGTAGAAACGGATGGAAGAATCGTTACTGGACAAAATTTTCAATCGTCGAGTGGTGTAGCTTTAAAGATTATAGAATTAATAAATGCTGAGAAAAAAGAAAATGGTATATAGCTAACAGTTAGCATATAACTATTTATTTTATCAAACTTTATAATATTAAATATATTGACACTAGCATTAATTCTATAAATCACACATATTTCAAATAAGACATAAAAAAACTCCATTATTTCTAATGGAGTTTCTTGGTGGGCGATGAGGGGTTCGAACCCCCGACCCCCTCGGTGTAAACGAGGTGCTCTGAACCAGCTGAGCTAATCGCCCTATTTTACTAGGTTGCTATCGTTATCTGATTGCGAGTGCAAATATACAGTTAGATTTCGTATTTGCAAGCCTTTTTTTTAAATAATTTAAAAAAGTTCCACTCTACACTGCTTACTTATCTTATTTGTAAGTCAGTAGACTTTTTACAAAAGACAAGTTTTTTTTTAAAATTCAATGTTTTAAAACTGCTTTTTTATTTTCTAAAACAAAGCACTATCAAAAACAATCAAATGACGTAATACAAATGCCAAAATAAAATTGAAAAATGTCATAAGTATTCAGAAATATCAATCCAGACAATACTATTATAAGCATCTCCAGGAGATACTGCACTAAAAATTAGTCGACTACCATCAGGAAAGAATTTTGGATGCTGCGCATTGAGCTTAACTTTTGAATCAGTCAGCTGGACAGGAGGATTTTCAGGCTTACTTAAATTAAATAAATAGATTGCATAGCCCTCATCTCTATTGCTCTCGAAAGCAATATAGTTTCCATCAGGCGATATAGCAGGAGCCCTTCCTTGAAAATGCTTATCGATCGGTTTTAAATTTGCTGAACGCTCCATAGGTATCGATAAAAATTCATTCCCGTCCTCGACATTAAGGAAAATATAGTTATCCTCCTGATTATAACTACCGCTAGATGAAGACTGGCCAGCAAATGCTATTGATCTTGGTTTATTTGGGAAAACAGCAGGCATACCGCCTAACATCATATTGTTATTAGTATCCTTACCGTTCATGTTGGTAATAACAATATTACCGTCAATATCTAATAATGTACTGTGCGGTTTTGGCTGTTTATTGTTCATCACAACGAAACCTTTAAATGTTGGATCGATAGCCCATTGCGGATAAATACAACTCGTTGTATTTTTAATCTGTTTCAAGTTATTACCTCTGGCATCAACTGTCCAAACAGTAACCTTTTTCTCATATTCTAAATTCAAAACTATGTTATCACCAGACCAATCAGGTCTGGTTTGTTGGAGAGAATCACAGTTATTAAGAAAAAGTTGCGAAGAAGGATTTTTTAGATCATTGACAATAAAGAGCTGGGTGGCCGACGGCTCCATTTCAATATTGAATGATGTTCGTTCAAATACTACGGCTTCACCGTCCGGACCAATTGCTGGCCGGTAGTCATTAAAAAAACTATTTATACCGCCTTTCTCAAATGTAACCCAATTTAGTGCCGGATAATTGCTCATAATTTGATGGTGTTATTGATTAAACAATTAGACTTTACATTCATCAAAACCAGACAAATTCCTTAAAATACTAATATTCAAACAAATAAATATTGTAGAATTTATAAAATATGAATATTTTATGTCCTATCTAAGTTGTCAATAATCTACAAACTATACTATTAAGATATGATTGCTACAGTTTCAAAAATAAATTATAAAGTACTCAAAACTAGTATATTTTAATTCTCACACTATAAGTAAAAATACGTGATTTTAATAAATGAGTATAAATATTTAGTTTTTTATACTGTAATACTATACCTTCTTCTTCGCAATTAATATTGTATGAATCTCAATTTCGGTTTCTGATTTCTTATATTCTACTTTGAATGTTTGAAGTTCTTCAAATTTATTTTTAGCAAATTGCGTTTTTAAATCGTCTAAATTATAAAAATAGAAATAAACTCTATCACCACTACTCCCAACTTGAAAGCCAGATTTACTCGGATCGCCCTCTACAAAACTCATATAAATCAGTCCATTTTCATTCAATAGATTATAACAATCACTGATAAGTTTTTGACTATCTAACTGAGACAAATACGGCAAACAAAAGCCACAAACTATTCCGTCAAATTTTGTTTTGATTTCGTCAATATATCTACTGTCCATTACAGCAAAACTTGCTGTTGGATTACTTTTACCTGCAAGTTCTATCATATTTGGTGCGATATCTATCCCGAAAATATCAAAGTCTGGCCTTTTTGACAATAAATACTTTGTAATATTCCCCGGCCCACAACCTATTTCTAAAATTTTTGGATTTGCTTTATCAAATGAACTGCATACAAAATCATAAGTGTCATTATACAAATCTAAGTCCATAAACTTATCTTGATATAATGATGCAATTTTGTTCCAAGTTTCAAATGTTTCTTTATAGCTATCCATACTTTTGTAGTTCTTAAAATGGCGTAAATATTATTTCTGATTGTCTTTATTTTTAAAGTCCGTGACGGTCTTTCCATCATAACGATACACTCCGTTCATAGATCCAAACCAAATATTCCCATCACGAGTTTCTAAAATACCAAAAAGACCGTTTCCTCCTGATTTAATTTCGGTTACAGTAGGCTTTTTATCAGATAAAGACTTTCCATCATACCTAAAAAGTGCCCAAACCTGACTATTGTCCCTTTGCGAACTAGTCCAAATATTACCTTTTTCATCCTCAAGTATATAGCCAACAAAATTCTTCGTGAAACACATAAATGTATTGCCATCATAGCACCAAAGACCATCGAACCCACCAAGCCAGATATTTCCCTTTTTATCTTCAATTAAAGAACGAACATTTTTAAAAGGTTTGTCGTTATGCGTGAAAACAGAAAATGTTTTTCCATCATAAGTAAAGGTGTTACCTCTTGTAGCAAACCAGAACTTGCCTTTTTTGTCTTCGATAATAGAATTAACTTCATAAGGACATCTATTCGGAAAAGTTTTCCCTGTCCGATCCTCATTCATGCTATTCCCATCTATGATGTAATTTCGAAAGGACTTCCCATCGTAACGGCTTGCTCCTCCGGAAACACCAAACCAAATGTTGCCTTTTTTATCTTCATAAATACTTGTAACTTCATTATTAAGAAGACCTTCCTTAGTTGTGAAATTCTGAAAGGTTTTCCCGTCGTAATAATAAACACCTGAACCTATAGAACCGAACCACAAGTTTCCTTTTCTATCTTCTAAAATAGAAAAAAAGCGAGCCGAAATCACCTTACTTGTAATGTTGGTAAAAGACTTTCCATCGTACCGAAAAATACCAGTAAATGTAGCAATTCAAATATTATTCTTTCTGTCCTGTATAATATTTCGACTTATCCATTGAGGTCCATAGGAAGTAATTACATCCTCGGTTTTGGAGTGGATAATAATTCCCCCACTTTCTGTTTTGTTTTGTCGACAAGAGGTGTAAAGAAAAAGTATAAATAGCAAAGTACAAACCTGTAAGTATTTCTTCATTGTGTCTGATATTCGTTCAGATTATATTTTATACTAATATAAAAACAATTCTTAATAAATTATCAAATGACTTTTAGTTTACCAGATACTATCATAAATATGCATTTTGGAAGTTTTACTACTTTCTGATGGATCAAAAAAAAGTTGTCGCAAGAAAAAGCCATAAAAAAAGCTCCAAATCAGTGATTTGAAGCTTTTTATTTTGTGACCTCGACTGGATTCAAACCAGTAACCTCTTGAGCCGTAATCAAGTGCGCTATTCAGTTGCGCCACGAGGCCGATTGTGCAAATTTGCAATCCATACCCCAACAGTAAAGTACAAGTGGGGAAAGACATAAAAAAACTCCAATATTACTAATGGAGTTTTTAGTGGGCGATGAGGGGTTCGAACCCCCGACCCCCTCGGTGTAAACGAGGTGCTCTGAACCAGCTGAGCTAATCGCCCTATTTTACTAGGTTGCTATCGTTATCTGATTGCGAGTGCAAATATACAGTTAGATTTCATATTCGCAAGCCTTTTTTTTAAATAAATTTAAAGTTTTTTTTACTCTACTCTTTTGCAGCGTTTTAATTACGCGATGAAATGCTACATTTCTTTTGTAGTAACTTGGTATAGTCATACATTTGCATTTATAAATACTATACAATGGCAAGATTCAAAGAAAATGATTTACCAAAATCAAAAATAACCGCTACTTCACTCAATAAAGCAACCATAATATTTAAATACGCAGGAAAACACCAATGGAAATTTTATGTAGGATTGGTCTTCTTACTCTTTACAGGAGCAACTGCCCTAGCCTTTCCTAAATTAATGGGAATGCTAATAGATTGTGTTAAGAACAAAGACAATTCTGAGGCTAATATGATTGCGCTAGGATTAGTCGTTATCCTTTTTTTACAATCAATATGTTCATTCTTCAGATTATCATTATTTGTAAATTTTACCGAAAATACGCTGGCAAATCTTCGTTCGGCACTTTACAGTAATTTAGTAAAACTACCAATGTCGTTCTTTTCTCAAAAACGAGTAGGAGAATTAAATAGTCGTATAAGCGCCGATATTACTCAGATACAAGACACATTAACTTCTACAATTGCCGAGTTTTTACGTCAGTTTATATTAATTATAGGAGGAGTTATTTTATTGGCTACCGAGAGCTTAAAACTAACTTTATTAATGCTGTCTGTAGTTCCGCTTGTGGCAATTGCAGCAGTTATTTTTGGTCGTTTTATTCGTAAATATTCTAAAAAAGTACAAGATCAGGTTGCCGAAAGTCAGGTAATTGTCGAGGAAACCATGCAAGGAATTAGCATTGTAAAAGCTTTTGCTAACGAATGGTACGAAATTGCACGTTATAACGGGAAAATTAAAGAAGTAGTAAAATTAGCCATCAAAGGTGGTAAATACCGTGGTTACTTTGCTTCTTTTATCATCTTCTGTCTGTTTGGAGCAATTGTAGCAGTAGTTTGGTATGGTGTACGATTGAGTATTGCTGGCGAAATGAGTGTAGGGCAATTAATATCGTTTGTACTCTACTCTACTTTTGTTGGAGCTTCTTTTGGTGGAATCGCCGAATTATATGCGCAAATCCAAAAAGCTATTGGAGCAACCGAGCGTGTTTTTGAATTATTAGACGAACACCCTGAGAAAATAAACTCACACCAAAATTCGACTGCAATCGAAAAAATACAAGGAAATGTTACTTTCAAAAACGTACAATTTAGCTATCCGTCAAGAAAAGAAATCAAGGTTTTAAAAGATGTAAATTTCACTGCTAAATTCGGTCAGAAAATTGCAATTGTTGGGCCAAGTGGAGCCGGAAAATCGACAATCTCATCTTTATTATTACGTTTTTATGATATTGATGCTGGAGAAATAATTGTAGACGGAAAAAACATCTACGATTACGATCTAGAAAATCTAAGAGGAAACATGAGTATTGTACCTCAAGATGTTATCTTATTTGGTGGAACCATCAGAGAAAACATCGCTTATGGTAAACCAGACGCAACCGAAGAAGAAATTTTAATAGCAGCCAGACAAGCTAATGCGTTTAATTTTATTGAAGGTTTCCCTGAAAAATTCGACACTTTGGTTGGAGAAAGAGGAATTAAACTTTCTGGTGGTCAGCGTCAGCGAATAGCCATTGCACGTGCATTACTTAAAAACCCAAGTATCTTAATTCTTGATGAAGCAACATCATCATTAGATAGCGAGAGCGAAAAACTAGTACAAGAAGCATTAGAGATTTTAATGCAAGGAAGAACAAGTATAATCATTGCTCATCGCCTTTCAACGATTCGTAGTGCCGACCAAATTTTGGTTCTTGATAACGGTATTATTTCAGAACAAGGAACACACCAGGAATTAATTGCGTTAGAAAACGGAACATATAAAAACTTAAGCAACTTACAATTTAGTAATTCTTAAGTTTTAAAGATGAAATCTGGAAAGTAAAATCAAAAAAAAACTCCAATTTTCATTGGAGTTTTTTTTATGATTACTGAAAACTGAGACTAAAATCTACTATCCTTTTCTTCTCTTACGCTCTGTTTTTAAAAGCTCAAGTTCTCTATTAGTTTGTCCCGCAACCGAAGTGTTTTCTTCCGCTCGACGGATAAGGTAAGGCATAACGTCTTTTACAGGTCCAAATGGCAAGTATTTAGCAACATTATAGCCGTTTTCAGCAAGGTTGTAGCTAATATTATCACTCATACCGTATAACTGACCAAAACAAATTCTGTGGTCGTTACTTTTAATTCCTCTTTCCTGCATCAATTGCATTAAAGTATAAGAACTGTTCTCGTTATGTGTTCCCGCAAAAATAGACATAGTTTCTAAATGCGCTAACATATATAAAACTGCTGCATCGTAATTGATATCCGTAGCTTCTTTTGATTCACAAATTGGAGAAGGATAATTTTTCTCTTCTGCTCTTTTGTTTTCTTTTTCCATGTAAGCACCACGAACTAGTTTCATACCAATGAAAAAACCTTCTGTTTTAGCTTGTTCATGCAATTTTTTCAAATAATCCAAACGATCCCAACGGTACATTTGTAATGTATTGAATATAATTGTTTTCTCTTTATTATACTTACGCATCATTTCAGTAACCAATTCATCGGCTGCATCTTGCATCCAGCTTTCTTCAGCATCAATAAGTAAAGCCACATCATTTTTATGCGCTTCCTTACATACAATATCAAAACGCTCTACTACTCTATTCCATTCCGCTTGTTCAGCAGCGTTTAAAGTTTGTTTCTCTCCTAATTTTTCATACAATTCAAAACGCCCCAAACCTGTTGGTTTAAAAACCGCAAACGGGATTGCTTCACGTTCTTTGGCAAACTCAATTGTTTTTAAAGTCATTTTTAAAGCAGCATCAAATTGCTCCTCTTCTTCTTTCCCTTCTACTGAATAATCTAATACCGAACAAACACCTTTAGTGTACATTTTATCAACAACAGTAATACAATCGTTCTCGTTTACACCACCACAAAAATGGTCGAAAACTGTAGCACGAATTAATTTTTCTACTGGTAAATTTGCTTTTAAAGCAAAGTTAGTTACAGCCGTTCCTATGCGAACTAAAGGCTGATTAGCAATCATTTTAAAAAGAAAATAAGCTCTTTCAAGTTCTGTATCACTTTTTAACGAAAATGCAACTTGTGTATTATTAAATATTTTTTCCATTATTAGGGATTTTTTTGTGCAAATATAGAGAGAGTTTGAATACTTTTTTTGTTAAAAATTCATTATTTCACATTATTAAATGCCTAAAACAAATAAAAACAAGCTAAAAATGTAAATTTTCACTTAATAAAAAAAGCTATATTTGTTAAAGAAAAAATATTAATCGATAAAATGTTTTCTTATGGCAAACAATATTGACAAGCAAAATATTTCAGACACCGTTGTTATTTTTTTTACAATATCGCTTTTACTCACCAATTTCCTGCCCCATCCCAAATCTATCGATCTTCTTTATCCTCAGTTTTTATACCTATCGGGGCTAAACTTAGTAATGGGATTGTATTTTTATCTTAATCCAAATGTCATTTCCACCGATACCTTTCCGCTCTTAAAAAAGAGTTCTCTCCTAAGGCTATACCTCCTATTTATTATTCTTTGCGGCATATCTGCCATTAATACAAAAAACACAACTTTAGTTTTAGAGAAAATAACAGAACTAATCATAGCCTTTTGTTTAGTGATAAACTTCACCGTTTTACTAAAAAACAGACTTGATTTATTTAATAAAATTATTTTTATTGTTGGTATAACAGCCTTTTTACAATCCTGTGTCGAAATATACAATTTAAAGCTATTAGCTTCTCAGGCAACAATATCATTTGGGCTTCAGAATATGATAAAAACCACAGGAAACATTAATATTTTAGCTTCAAGCTTAACTATCAAAATCCCGTTCCTATTACTCGGAATCACTACTTTTTCTGGGTTTAAAAAATTATTTTCATACATCACATTATTACTTGTTCTCACAACCATCCTTTTAACTGCGGCGAGAGCAACATTTATTAGTATGTTTTTAATTTTTATTGTCTACATACTCTACTATCTAAAAAATAATTCGGTTAACAAATCTTCTTTAGGAACTTGTTTATCACTTATTATTCCGATTATTATAGCTGTATTTATTACCAATTTAGTTTTTGAAAGATCTGCAAACGAAGAACGTTACATATCATTAGGAAACCGGGTAGAACAAATAAATCTTAAGGATGAATCTATTAAAACCAGAATAACAATTTGGGGCAATTCGATACAATTAGCCAAAGAAAACCCAATTACAGGCGTTGGATTAGGGAATTATAAAGTAGAATCAATTCCGTATGAGAAAACATTAGATAACAATTCTTCTATTTCTCTACACTCTCATAATGATTTCCTGGAAGTTGCTGCCGAAACAGGAATCTTAAACGGCTTGATTTATCTATCCATTTTTATTCTTATTACTTTTATCAATATAAAAAGAATCTTCAAATCAGCTGAAACTAACCGCAAAACAATTGCCTTACTAACCTTGATGATGACGATTGTTTATGGAGTCGATTCAGCTATAAACTTCCCGATGTTTCGTCCTGCAATGCTAATTTTCTTGTGTTTAATATTCGTATTAACAATCATTAATACTCCACCTCCATCAAGCCTTGAATTTGAAACTAACAAAAGTAAATCCTATTTAATACTGATTATAATAAGCATAATAACTAGCTATTTTGCCTTTTTAAACAACAAAGCATCAAATCTTGAATATTTAATCCAAAAAGATGTTGAAAGTTTATTTGCTACAAATAACCTAACTGGTGATGAACTACTTAAGAGAATACCAAAATATAAAAATACACTTAGCACAGCCGAATCATTTTATGAATATGCTGGTATTTATTATACGAACGAAAAAAGATATGACGACGCATTAAAATACCTTTCGAAAGCTGATAAAATAAATCCTCATTTCGGGCGAATCTTCTTTTATAAAATGGTTATATCGAATGCAAAAGGAAACATAGACAGCGCTTATATCTATGCAAAACAGGCGTTTTATTTACGACCTCGAAATGTAAATTTCTTTAAAATGTCTGCACAATTTGCACGTGCTAAAAACGATACTTCAGAGATATTTAAAGAACATAACCTCTTTATTAAATACCGAAACATTCCCGAAGCATGGGGAATTGCCGCAGAGGAACTACAAAAAAGTAATTATAACAGCTCCAAATTACTCCGTTTTATAGACAACGGTTTGCGATACCATCCTGCCGACACTCTATTAACAAGACAGAAAAACAACATTTTAATTCAAAAATATACCAACGAAGGTCGAGATTTATTCCTGAAAAATGATTTAAAAAAGAGTCTTGAATTATATCAGAAAGCATTAAAAATCGACCCAAATAATCCCGATACAATGCAAAACTTAGCATTCTATTATTATAGTTTGGGCAAATACCAAGATGCTAAATCATATTTTCTGGAAGCATTAAAACGTCGTGAGTTTAAATCTGGACGTACCGAATTTTTTATAGGTAATTGTTACTTAAAAACTAATGAAAGAGAAAATGCCTGTAAGTACTTTACTATCTCTAAATCCAAAAACTTTCCTGATGCTCAACAACAATTAAATCTAAACTGTAAGTAATACAACTAATTATAAAAATAAAACAACCTCTTTTACGTTTCATTTCATTACTTTTAACAGAAAAGTAAGTTGTTTGTTATTGAATATTTTTTCTCTTATTAGTTAGTATTTTATGCAAATTAGAGAATGAGTTTGAATATTTTTTAGTTTAAAATACCTTATTTTTGCGCTTTCAATTAACTACAGAAAACATGCAATCAATTCACGCCAATAATTATCCGATACATTTTAATCAAAATGCATACGAAGCTTTAAATAATCATTTAAAAGAAAATAAGTATTCAAACCTGTTCATTGTTGTAGATACTGACACAAATGAATATTGTTTACCTAAATTTTTACCTTTATTAGGAACGGACTTAACTATCGAAATTATCGAGTTTGAATCGGGCGAAATCAATAAGAATATTGAAACTTGCATCGAAATATGGAAAGTTCTAACGGAGCTTGGTGCTGATAGAAAAACATTGGTTATTAATCTTGGTGGTGGCGTTGTTACCGATTTGGGTGGTTTTGTAGCTTCAACATTTAAACGTGGAGTTGATTTTATACACATCCCAACTACTTTATTATCTATGGTTGATGCATCTGTAGGTGGTAAAAATGGTGTTGACTTAGGAAATTTAAAAAACCAGATTGGTGTAATCAATGTACCTAAAATGGTATTAATTGATACGCAATACCTAGAAACTCTACCTCAAAGCGAGATGCGTTCTGGTCTTGCCGAAATGCTAAAACACGGATTAATTTATGATGCTGCATATTGGGAGAAATTTTTAGATTTAAAAGCTATCGATTTTGCAGATCTTGACGAGTTGATTTATCGCTCGGTAGAGATTAAAAACGAGATTGTAATGCAAGATCCTACTGAAAAACATATTCGTAAGGCTTTAAATTTCGGACATACATTAGGACATGCTATCGAAAGTTACTTTTTAGAGAATGAAAATAAGAAAACATTACTACATGGTGAGGCAATTGCTATAGGTATGATTCTGGAAAGTTACATATCATTACACAAAAATTTAATTACAAAAGAGGAATATTCACAGATAAAATCGGCTATAAAATCTATTTATGACGATGTTATTATTGAAGAAAATGATATCGAACCTATCTTAGAATTACTAATTCATGATAAGAAAAACGAATATGGTTTAATTCAGTTTGCATTAATAGAAGGAATCGGGAAAATAAAGATCAATCAATCGGTTGAAAATGAATTAATTCTTGAGTCCTTTCAAGATTACAAATCTTAACGTATTTTTTAATAAAAAAGCTTTGCTTTACGTATATAATATTTTTTACATTTGCAGCGTGAAAAAAAATCAAAAACAAAAAGAATTCCGTTCATACAAGAACCAAGTCAATACTTCATTCCTGAGGATATTGAACCGTTTTTATAATATAAAAGGAAACTATTGTTTTGACCTGTTTCAATGTACAAAAGCGGAGCACGAGAAACTACAAATCGTGTATGCAAATATTCGGGTTTGAATTTTAGATTATTTTATTGTTTACCACATAATTTAATTTAAAATATACATATCTCAATGAATACAAAATATTCTGATTTAATCAATCAAACTTATTACTTTCCTCAAGAGGAATTTACTTTAAACAAAGACAACCTTCAATTCCACAACATCGATTTGATGAAATTAGTAGAGAAATATGGTACGCCATTAAAATTTACTTATTTACCTCAAATTTCTAACAATATCAACAAAGCAAAAAGTTGGTTTAGAAAATCGATGGAAAAAAATAAATACGAAGCTAAATACTATTACTGCTATTGTACTAAAAGTTCGCATTTTGAGTTTATCATGAATGAAGCTTTCAAAAACAATATCCATATAGAAACTTCTTCGGCGTTTGATATCAATATCGCGGAAAATTTATTGGAGAATGGCAAGATTAACAAAAATACACATATAATATGTAATGGTTTTAAAAGAGACCAATACGTAACTAATATTGCAAGACTTATAAATAATGGTCATAAAAACACCATTCCAATAATTGATAATTACGAAGAACTTGATTTGCTTCAGGCAGAAATAAAGGGTAAATTTAAAATCGGAATTAGAATTGCTGCCGAAGAAGAACCAAAATTTGAGTTCTATACTTCGAGATTAGGAATTGGATACAAAAATATTGTTCCTTTTTATAAAAAAGAGATCAAAGAAAATAAAAATTTGGAACTAAAAATGTTGCACTTTTTTATTAATACAGGTATCAATGACAATGCATATTACTGGAATGAGTTGGTAAAATGTATTAAAGTTTATGTAGCATTAAAAAAGGAATGCCCTACTCTAGATGGTTTGAACATCGGAGGTGGATTCCCAATTAAAAACTCATTGGCTTTTGAGTACGATTACCAATATATGATTGATGAAATTATCAATCAAATTAAAATTGCTTGTGATGAAGCTGAAGTAGATGTTCCTAATATTTTTACTGAATTCGGTTCATTTACCGTAGGTGAAAGTGGTGGTGCGATTTATCAGATTCTTTACCAAAAACAACAAAATGACAGAGAAAAATGGAATATGATTGATTCTTCTTTCATAACTACTTTACCTGACACTTGGGCAATTAACAAACGATTTATT
Organism: Flavobacterium sp. KMS; assembly: GCF_000813005.1. GTDB lineage: Bacteria > Bacteroidota > Bacteroidia > Flavobacteriales > Flavobacteriaceae > Flavobacterium. Next base: position 99,678 of record NZ_JSYP01000014.1, read on the forward strand.
ATGCTGGCTGTAAACCGGTGGAATGATACTTACGAACGGGTTCTATTAGGCGGACTTACTTGTGATAGTGACGATTATTACAATTCCGAACAAAATATGAATGCCATTTACTTACCTAAATATAATAAAGAAAAGCCTTTATATATTGGTTTCTTCAATACAGGAGCTTATCAGGAAACGATTGGTGGTTATGGAGGATTACACCACTGTTTAATCCCACAACCTAAGCACATTTTGATAGATAGAGATGAGAATGGATTTTTGGCAACTGAAGTCTTTTCAGAAGAGCAAACATCAGATCAAGTATTGAAGATATTAGGGTACAGTAAAAAACAATAAAAAAAATCGCAAATTGTACTATATTTTTATAAATTTTATTAATTTGCATAACAATCTTTAAGGGTTTTTATAACCTTTGAATTCAAAAAAAAAAAAAAGAAAAAATGAAAGGACCAATTAGTCAGTTTATTGAAAAACATTATTTACACTTTAACTCTGCATCTTTAGTTGATGCTGCAAAAGCATACGAGCAACAATTGGCAAATGGAGCCAAAATGATGGTAAGTATGGCTGGAGCAATGAGTACTGCCGAAATTGGAAAGATTTTTGCCGAAATAATTCGTCAGGACAAAGTTCAAATCATTTCTTGTACAGGTGCAAATCTAGAAGAAGACATCATGAATCTAGTAGCACACTCTCACTACGAAAGAGTGCCAAACTATCGTGATTTAACTCCTCAGGATGAGTGGGATTTATTAGAGAGAGGATTAAACAGAGTTACAGATACTTGTATCCCTGAGCATGAAGCATTCCGTCGTTTGCAAAAACATATCTACAAAATATGGAAAGATGCAGATGATAAAGGAGAGCGTTATTTCCCACATGAATTCATGTACAAAATGTTACTTTCTGGTGTATTAGAAGAATACTACGAAATTGACTTAAAAGATAGCTGGATGTATGCTGCAGCAGAGAAAAATTTACCTATTATTGTACCAGGATGGGAAGATAGCACAATGGGTAACATTTTCGCTTCATACGTAATCAAAGGTGAATTAAAAGCATCTACGATGAAATCTGGAATCGAATATATGGTTTTCTTATCAGATTGGTACCCTAAAAATAGCACTAACGGAATTGGATTTTTCCAAATTGGTGGTGGTATTGCTGGAGATTTCCCGATTTGTGTGGTACCAATGTTATACCAAGATATGGAAATGCACGATGTTCCGTTTTGGAGCTATTTCTGTCAAATTTCAGACTCAACAACCAGTTATGGTTCATACTCTGGAGCCGTTCCTAATGAAAAAATCACTTGGGGTAAATTAGATATTAAAACGCCTAAGTTCATTATAGAGTCAGACGCTACCATTGTAGCACCGTTAATTTTTGCATATTTATTAGATTTATAGAATAACTTTATGAAAAGAGTAATAGTTGATTACGCTAAACTTACCAATGAAATTTTAAACTTATTAGTTGATAAATTTCCTGATGGTTATGATGATTCGGATGTTATCCGTTTTAGAAATGCTAAAAACGAATTGATAGAAGCCGTTGAAGTACGTACAGAAGATACTATCTATTTAGTAAAAATTAGTACTAAACTTGCTGATAGAATTGAAAATTACGATGAAGATGATGAAATCGATGCAGATGTTGACACAATCGAACCAATAAAAGGTCTTGATCTAGACGACGACGCTGCTGACGATGATGACGATGAAGATGAAAACTTAGACAAGCCAGATCTTGACGGAGATGATGACGATGAAGACCGTGAGAAAGATATCGCCGATGAGGATGATGACGAAGATGATGAAGATTAATTAATCTGAATATTTCAAAATAAAAAAGGAACTCATATTATGAGTTCCTTTTTTATTTAGTAAATTACCTACAAAAATACAAGCCAATGAAAACAGAAATATTACACGCCAAACTAAAAGAAAATTTTGGATTTGAAAAATTCAGACCAAACCAGGAAGATATTATAAATACGATACTTTCTGGTCGGGATACTTTAGCAATTATGCCAACTGGTGGAGGAAAATCTATCTGTTTTCAGTTACCAGCATTAGTATTACCAGGAATTACAATCGTTATTTCTCCACTTATTGCCTTGATGAAAGATCAAGTCGATAGCTTGAAAGCAAACGGAATTGCTGCTTGTTTTATAAACAGTAGCCAATCTGAGCAAGAGCAACAATTTTATATGGAAAGCTTAAAATCTAACACTATAAAGTTGGTTTACATAGCTCCCGAAAGCTTATCTTATCTAGATATTATTTTTAATCAATTAACGGTAAGCTTAATAGCAATAGACGAAGCGCATTGTATCTCGGCTTGGGGACATGATTTTCGCCCTGCTTATACTAATTTAGGATATCTAAAAAATCGCTTCCCCTCTACTCCTGTCCTTGCATTAACGGCAACTGCCGATAAAGCGACGAGAACCGACATTACAAAACAACTAAATTTAAATAACCCAAAAACGGTTGTTGCTTCTTTTGATAGAAAAAATTTAAGCCTGGAAGTACGTCCTGCTCTCGACAGAGTAAAACAAATTATTGATTTTATCGAAAAGAAACCTCACGAATCTGGAATTGTTTATTGCCTAAGCAGAAAAACAACCGAAGAACTTGCAGGAAAATTACAGAAAAGAGGGATTAACGCCAAAGCATATCATGCCGGTCTAGATAATAAACTACGTTCTAAAACTCAGGATGATTTTATAAACGACGATTGCCAGGTTGTTTGTGCCACAATTGCTTTTGGGATGGGAATCGATAAATCAAATGTTCGTTGGGTAATTCATTACAATTTACCTAAAAATATAGAGGGTTATTATCAGGAAATCGGAAGAGCTGGTCGTGATGGTTTGCCATCAGAAACTATTTTGTTCGAAAGTTACAGCGATGTTATTCAGTTGCAAAAATTTGCTTCTGAAGGTTTAAACGCCGAAGTACAACTTGCAAAATTAGAACGAATGAAACAATATGCGGACGCTTTAAGCTGTCGCAGAAAAATATTACTTTCTTATTTTGGCGAATTAGTAAATGAAAACTGTGGTAACTGTGATATTTGCAAAAATCCTCCTAAGTTTTTTGATGGAACCGTTATTGCTCAAAAAGCGCTATCAGCCATTACACGTTTACAAGAAAAAGAAACTTTAGCAGTAATTGTCGACTTTCTTAGAGGTTCTAAAAACGCTCATATTTACGAAAACGAATATCAGAACTTAAAAACTTATGGTATTGGTGCCGATATTTCTTGGTACGATTGGAACCAATATTTGATTCAGTTGATCAATTTAGGCTATTGCGAAATTGCTTTTCACCAACACAATAAAATTTTACTGACTTCTTTTGCTAAAAAAGTATTGTTTGAAGGAGAAAAAGTTCAGCTTACAACCGTAGTTAAGAAAGCTATTGAGCAAATTGAAATACAAGAAAAAGCTACTAAAGCTAAGCCAAATTCTCTTTTTGAAATACTTAGACAATTGCGCTACAAAATCTCTAAAGAAGAAGAAGTCCCAGCTTATGTAATTTTTAGCGATGCTGTTTTAAGGCAAATGGAATTATTACGACCAATGAGCGATGATGAACTTATCGCAATTGACGGAGTCGGAAAAGCCAAACTCGAGAAGTATGGTTCCGATTTTGTAAATGCTATAATCGATTTTTTCAAAAACAAAAAAGCTCCAAAGGCAAAATCTAAAAAGGAAAGCAGCACATATAAAGTAACCTTAGAGTTATTTCAGGAAGGCATTTCTATTGAGGCTATCGCAGCAAAAAGAAAACTTGGTATTTCGACAATTGCATCTCACTTAGCCAAGCTATATGTTGATGGGCATGATATTAATTTATCTGATTATGTCTCTGATGCCGAAGTTATCCAGATAAGAAAAGCCCAAGTAAAACTTGAAAATCCTGAAACTCTAAAGCCATATTATGACTTTTTTGAAGAGCAAATTTCTTATGATAAAATACGCTTAGGTCTGGCGATTATTGAGAAGAATTATTAAAATATGATGAATTCACGTACTCATTAAACGATATTACACCTCTAAATCTTTGTCAAAGTTTTGAACTTTGACAAAGATTATTGTGTTTCTTACAGAGATTTATCGCACTCAAAAAAGCAAGTTTGCAGAAAATTATCTATCAAAATTGAGACGAATACTATTTTTATTCGTTTAAAAAATCCGTTTTATCAACGTTTTTGCTTTAGCAAATCCGTATCATCTGCGTTCCTTTAAGACTTTCTAGCGGAATCGAAGGACACAAACTACTCGCGTATCAACAAAAACAAGACAAATTGCAATTACTCTTCGACTCGACTCAGGAGGACAAATTTGAAATTTTAATCACAAAATTTTTTATAAACTAGGATAATCCTTAGCCCTGATGGGAACGGCATCCTTTTTATTTTTCCTTTAAAAATAAAAAGATATAGTGTCCCGATAACTATCGGGAAGCAGGAATAGCTTCAAAAAAAAATCCCGTGAATTACTATTTCACAGGACTTTTAATATTTAATTGCAAGCGTTTTATTAACTACAAATATCTTTCTTGAAAAACTTTTTGATGATGTTTTTGGTGACCAATAATTACAAAACCTAAAGCTCTAACTGATATCTGATTATTTGATGCTGTACCAATTCGTTTAAGCTGCTCTTCTGATAAACTTTTATAGAACAATAAATTCGAATGTCTTACTGCAGAAAGTTCCGTTAATAGATCCTGAATGCTTCTTGCGTTTGCATTCGTATTATCTACATAATCATTTTCATCAAAACTTGGCAATCCTGTTTTATCGTTTCTAGAAAAACGTAAAGCGCGATATGCAAAAATACGTTCGGTGTCGATTATGTGCTGAATGATTTCTTTGATTGTCCATTTTCCTTCGGCATAACGATAATCAAATTTATCCATTGAGATATTCTGAACAAACTTTATAAAATCATGCAAAGAAATTTCTAGTTCTTCAATCAAATTTACATCTCCTGCTTCGCGAATATAAGTTGTAAATCCGCCAGAATACTCGTTTTCTAATAATTGTGATCCTAACATAATAATTAAATTTAAGCTGAATTTCTACTTGCGTTTGTATTTCCGAAAAGCGAACGCGTTACTATTTTTTCATAAACTTTAATTAGGTCTTCATCGACTTTATCTTGCTTGTTTAATTCATTAATTCTTAACAAAGCATATTGTTGTATTGTTAACAATGGCAATACTATACGCTCTCTTATCTGAATTGATGCTTTACCATCAGGATAATTTTCCATTAACTCTTTATGTCCGGCAATTTTTAATAAAAGGCGTTTAGTTTCCGAAAATTCATCGTAGATAATTTGCCAAAACTCACCAAATTCAGGGTCTTTCCTCATGTAAGCTGTTAATGGTAAAAATGATTTTGCCAATGACATCATACTATTTTCTAACAAGGTTTTAAAGAATAATGAATTATCATATAAATCCTGAACTTTTTCCCATTGGTTTGTTTCTTCAAAATGTCTTAAAGCTGAACCTACCCCAAAGAAACCTGGTACATTTTGCTTTAACTGACTCCAAGAACCTACAAACGGAATAGCACGTAAATCGGCAAAATCCAGATTCTCTGACTTGCTTCTTTTTGATGGTCGGCTACCTATATTTGTTTTAGAGTAATATTTTAAAGTACTCATTTTTTCCAGATAAGGAATAAACTTAGGATGATTCTTAAAGCTTAAATACTCTTGATACCCTAGTTCTGCTAGTTGATCTAATATATCTTTTTCATCTACAGTCAACTCATTTTTACCTTTACTAAATACCTGATTTGTAACTCCGGCACTTAATAAATTCTCTAAATTATAGCGACAAGAATCTAATGTTCCAAAATTTGAACTAATTGTTTGCCCTTGTATTGTAATCTGAATTTCGTTATTCTCGATTTTCGGACCTAGTGAAGCATAAAACTTATGTGTTTTTCCTCCTCCTCGAGCTGGTGGTCCTCCACGTCCGTCAAAGAAAATAGCTTTAATTCCGTATTTTCTTGAGATTTCGGTAAGTGCTTCTTTGGCCCTGTATATACTCCAGTTTGCCATTAAATACCCTCCATCTTTTGTGCCGTCTGAGAATCCTAACATTATAGTCTGCTTGTTTCCTCTCTCTACAAGGTGTTTTGCATATTCTGGATTTGTGTACAATTGCTCCATAATTTTATGGGCTTTTTGTAAATCATCTACAGATTCAAAAAGTGGGATTATATCAACTGTTGGACTTTCCCAATTGTTTAATCTAATCAATGCAAAAGTCTCCATTACATTCAGCGCACTTTCGTTATTACTGATTATATAGCGATTTGCTCCATACTCGCCATTATTCTCTTGTATGGTTTTAATAGCTTGAATTGACTCTATTGTTGATTTTGTAATTTCGTTTTCAAACACATTAGAGTTAAGATCTCCTTTTACTTTTGAAAGGATTGCTATCTTTTCATTCTCAGATAAATCATAATAATTAGCCGGAAACACTGTAGAGTCAGACTTTAAGTAATACGTTACAACATCTTTAAAAACAGCATCATGTATTTTACTATTCTGACGAATATCTAGTGTTGCAAAATAAAAACCAAACAAGTTAATTTTTATAAGTAACGCCTCTAATTCGTCTAAATACAACGACTGATGCTTATCGATAATTATATCTTTTATCTTGTTTAATTGTGTTTTAAACTCATCTAAAGTGATGTAAATTTCCCCTTTTGAATAAAAAACAGAACGATATAATTTAAACTCTAAATCTGAAACTAATGTATCTACTCCCGCAAAAGTCAGTTTCCTTTTTAGGTTTCGTATCTCTACATAGTAACATTTTAGAATCGAAGTTCTCAAACGTTCAGCAACTTTTAAGGTAATTGCTGTGGTTACAAATGGGTTTCCGTCACGGTCTCCTCCTGGCCAAAATCCTAGTTTTATCAATGGATTTTGAATTGATTTTCCGTGAAAGATATTCCTTTGAAGATAATGTACTATTTCGCCTGAAGTTTCGTAAAATACATTCTCTAAGTACCAAATTAAACTTACCGCTTCGTCGTAAGGATTTGGTTTTTCATTTTGTATAAATGGTGTTTTTCCTAATTGAGCAAGTAATTTCTTGATTTTAAGCAAATCATTTGCACGAATCGCATCGGTCAGGTCATTGATAATACCTAATACTGGCCCTGGGTAAAATTGTGTAGGGTGCGCAGTTAAAACGGTACGAACATTAAAGTCTTCTAAAAACTCTACTAAATCATCTTCTTTTTCTTTAGCATCAGACTTTTCTTTGATATCACGAAGCGATCCTCTTCCTTCCATATTGTTTACAGTAGGAAAAGCTGCATCTTCGATAGCATCAAACAATACAATTTGACGCTCGATATATTGAATAAATCGAAACATTAAGTCGATTTTATCTTTCTCGGAAGCATTATTTAAATACTTTCCTGAGAAAAAATTCACAATTTCTTTAGGTGTTTCTTGTTTTTTAAAGCCTGTTTCGCAAACTTCGGTAAATAAAGGAAGTAAAACCCCAGTATTATCAATAGAATCAAATGGCAATGTAATAAAGACACTATTGTAAATATGGTATTTAGAAAGAACGTCTTGATTAAAACGTTCAATTTTAGGAAGCGTATACATAATGTGTTATAGTTGGTTGGTTGTTAATAGTTAATTTTTCATAAAAAAACCCCAAGAAAAACTTGAGGTTATATTCAATATAGCATTCAAGGTCAATTACATATTTTTAAAAATAGTATGCATCAAACGCTTCTTATCATTAATACTTTCTTCTAACGAGATCATAGTTTCTGTTCTGTAAACTCCTTCGATATCATCAATCATAAAGATAACTTCTTTAGCATGTTTCGTGTCTTTTGCTCTTATTTTACAGAAAATATTGAATTTCCCTGTAGTTACAGATGCTACTGTTACAAATGGAATTTGATTAATACGCTCTAAAACAAATTTTGTTTGAGATGTATTATTCAAGAAAACACCTACATAAGCTATAAATGAATATCCTAATTTATCATAATCCAAGGCTAATGAAGATCCCATTATTATTCCGGCATCTTCCATTTTTTTCACCCTTACATGTACTGTTCCTGCAGATATCAATAATTTTTTTGCAATGTCAGTAAACGGTACTCTTGTGTTGTCTATCAACATGTCTAAAATCTGGTGATCTACTTCATCCAAACGAAATTTACTCATAATTCTTTAATTAATATTACTAATTGCTATTACAAAGTATAAAAATATATATAAAAAATAACAAAATGACAAAAAAACTAACTTTTTATCAATCCATTAACAAATTTTATGTTTTTATCTAAATAAAAATCTGCTTTCTGACTTGTTTTCGGAATATTACTAAAACCATCAGTATATGTTGCCCCTTTAGCATCATATTCAAAATGACCGTAATAATTTTCTAATTCACCAACTTCGGTAATATAAGCAGTGAAACAAATTTTATTTTCAATCAATTCTTCTTTGTATTGTGCGGCAAAATTCGTGATTATTTCGATACCATCATAATTTATTTTGATGTTTTTATACATAAAATCATAAAAAACGACTTTATTTTGTGAAATATTCAAATATTTATTAATTCCATTGACAACTATATCGTTTTCGCTTAGTGCTTTAAATCCAGTAATTAAGGCGAAAAATACATACTTCCTAGTAACTTCTCTTTCATAATCATTAGGATAATGCCCCGCCTCAAATAAAATTGTAGGCACTCCCAGATATTGAAATGTATCTCCTATGCAATTAATATTAAAAGAATCATCAAAACGCCCTACTTGCCCAGGGATATATTGCTGCAGAACATCATTCATAGCAACAATCAGATCTATAGCCTTTGTACGGGACTCATTTATCTCTCTCTCTTCATTATATGCAGGTGCCAGAAACGAAACCGTAGCAGGCTTCCCTGTGTTTCCTGCGCCAAAAATAGTACGCTGATCATGCAGGTTATAACAATAATGAGGTTTAAACGCTTCAAAAGCAGCTTTTAATACCTTACTCTCTGGCTGAGTTAACTGTTGCGAATCACGATTTAAATCGACTTTGTTAGCATTTTCTCGGGTATATAACTTCGCACCATCGGGGTTTAGTATAGGAATGGAATAAAAAGTAAAGGTTTCTAGCATTTTATTTGCAAAATCTGAACCGCTATTTAAGACATTAATAAAGTCAAATAAGGCTTTTGTGGTCGTGCTTTCGTTTCCATGCATTTGCGACCAAAGGTAAATTCGTGTTTTACCAGACCCAATTACGTAACTATATATAGGTTGATCCAAAACAGATTTACCAATAATCTTAACTTGATTATTAGTATTTAATTTGTCTAATAAGGGAGTAATTGCATCTAGTGTAAGATACCTTCCTTGAATACTTTGTTCTTTATGTAAGCTAAATAATTCTTCTAAATTCATGTCGTATTGTTTGGTTTACAAAAGTAAACATCTTTATTTTTACAATTGTAAACAATTAAATTTTGCCATAATCTACATTTGTAAACGCTTATTTTCTCGAAATAACCTCCATTTCCCTTGGTTTTGGTGACATTTGTTACCTATTTACAAAAACACACTTACAACACTAAATACTAACAACTTACATAACATTACATGAAGTCATATAATCAGTAAAATAGCTAGAATTAGGTAATTTACAATTGTATAATTGGTGCTTCGGTATATTTTAGTTACATTTGTAAACCATCTTAATTTAAAAAACAATTTACAATGGTAAACATCGAGGATTTTATAAAAAGATTGGAAACCATACTAGATTATTATGGTTTAAATGCTTCATCATTTGCAGACAAAATTGGGGTGCAACGCTCTAGTATGTCTCACCTACTTTCTGGCAGAAACAAACCTAGCTTAGATTTTATATTAAAAATTATTGAGATTTTTCCCGATGTAGATTTGTATTGGGTCTTGAACGGAAAAGGTACTTTTCCTAAAAGTGAAAATATCGAAGTTGTTACAAATTCAATTCCACAAGAAATTGAAAAACCCATCGCTCCTATTTTTCCAACTAAAAGCTTTATCCCCGAAGATCTATTCTTAGAGATAGAAAATCCAACGGAGAAAAAACCAATTGAAAAAAATATTCCTGAAATAAAAAATGTAATTCCTAATTCTTCTTCTTCCGAAGAAATAGAAAAAATTGTGCTTTTTTATAAAAATGGAACTTTTAAAATTTACACTCCTTAAAAAATAAGCGAGCCCTTTTCGATTTTTGTAAGACAGGAAAAAACATCCTCTACACTACCTCTCTTCTGTCTTACTCTCAAACTATTACTGTAAAATCAAGACTTGTTTGCAAAAGCTACTTCTAAAACAAAGATTTTTTTGTTTAACCTAAAATTGTACGATATTTTCCTATAATTAATCCTATTCTTACATATTGCTTTTTTTGTCGCAATTTGTCCATTTTATTTGTTGTTTATCGATTTTATTTGTAACATTGATACGGCTTAAGAAAAACATATTTTAACAATAATATCTTATTATTATCTATTTAAATAGTATTTAAATATGATATTTTTATTCATATTAGCTAAATATGTTTTATAATGAAAATAATTAACAAGTGTTTAATTCTATATTTTCAACCAAAAAAACAACCAATTTATGAGGAAAAAATTCCTTCTTGCCGTGTGGTTTTCATTTCTTTTCGGTGCCATCTTAGTTTTGTTCTGGCAAAATGAATACCAATACAGTTTACCTACACCCGTCCCAAAAAATCATCACGATATTGCTATGGGATCTCACATTAATCTAGGAAAACAGTTTACTACTAAAAATAAACCTGTTTTCATCCATTTTTTTAATCCCGATTGTCCATGCTCCCGTTTTAACGTGCCGCATGTAAGTGAATTAATAAAAAAATATGGAGATAAGATTAATTTCAATATCGTAGTTCTCAACAAAGTAAAAAATTTCACAGTAGAAGAAATTCAAGACAAATTTGATTCTAAGGTTCCCGTTTTCTTTGATAATGATATTGCTGAAAAATGCGGTGTGTTCTCTACACCTCAAGCGGTTCTTATTGATGCTTCCCAAAATTTATATTATCGAGGAAATTATAACAAGACAAGATATTGCACTGATGCAAATACTAATTATGCACAAATGGCAATTGATTCTTTATTAATCCAAAACAACAAACCTTCTTTTGATGCTTTGGCTCTTAAAGCTTATGGATGTTCATTACCTAAATGTACTAAATAAATCTAACCTTAACCAATTTCTAATTACTATGAAAACAAAAGCAAGTTTGAATGAACGAGATTACCTGCACAATTTTATGTCTACGATGACACAAAAATCTGATACCATTATCAACTATGTTCTTGCGTTCTATTTCCTCTTCGGAATAGCTTTGGCATTTAAATATGATACCTGGGAAATTGGAGTCGGTGTTGGAGCACTTAATCTCATCGCCTATTATTCTGCAAAATTTTTTCTCAAAAAATCTAAATTCTATCAATACGTTCTCTCTGTAGTTCTGGCTATATTTATGGCGCAGTATATTTACCAAATGCATGGTTTGTTCGAAATGCATTTTACAGTATTCATCGCCAGTACGATTTTGATTATTTATCAGAACTGGAAATTACAAATTCCGCTTACGCTTTTAGTTGTACTTCATCATGGAGCTTTGGCTTACTTGCAAAATTTTGTTTACAATGATGCTAATGGTCCTCAAATATATTTTTCGCAAGTTAATTTTGATATAGAAACTTTTATCATTCACGTTGTCCTTGCTGCTGTTGTATTTTTTATGAATGGCTATTGGTCTTATTATTTTAAAGAACATAGTGAAAATCATATTTCTAAAATTTCTGATGAATATGAATTGGAAAATATCAAATTGGCATCGGCAAAATATAGTTCTCTCTCTGCAAACAATGAATTTAATAGTTTTATTTATAAAACATCACAAGATTTAAAATCACCTGTACACTCCGTACTCACTTTAATCGAAGTTTCTAAAGGGCAAACCGACAATGAAAAACTCCTTGGTTATTTTGAAATGATTAAAGAAAATACCAAAAAAATAGATGGCCTGGTCAATGATATCCACGGTAAATCGGCAAACCATATGGCGAATTAAACTTTTTATTTCCAAATTTTAGGCGTATTTGTTATTTCCCCCAAAATCAATTAGTAACCTTAACCTCTATTTTATGGCAGAATATGATTTTCAATCAGCAAATAAAACACTGATTACCTGGAAAAAATCTTTTGATGATTTTTTAAAAAACAACATCGCGCTAAATCCAAGAGATATGGTAGTATCTGAAACTGGTTTTGGCAAAGAAGTTGAAAAATTATTAAGCAAACACAGCACCAATGCAACCGTTAAAAACCTGGACTTTCAATACAAGAAAATCATTCATATTGCAACCGATATCCAACATTTGAGATTAGTAAACGATGATACGCTGCCTGATTGGCTAGAAGATGAATTAGGTACGGTTTTCCAGAAAATAAATGACCTATTAGCAACTTTAGAAAAAGAATTTAACTAAGCACTACTTTATAAAAAATATCACACCTTTTATAAAAAAACCAACTCATATATTAACTTAAAATAAAAATTTATGGAAACAAGAACTACTCGCCCGACTCCATCTGATAGAGAAGTTGATTGGAACAAAACTAAAGTACTGCTAAGTAAAACAGATACAAAAGGAACAATTTTATATGCAAATGAAGCCTTTATAGACGTGTCGGGTTATGATGAGTTTGAACTAATTGGGCAACCTCACAATGTTATACGACACCCCGATATGCCTAAAGTAATTTTTAAATTCTTGTGGGATAATATTAGAGCTAGCAAGAACATACATGCTATTATCAAAAACATGTCTAAAACCGGTAGATACTATTGGGTAATTACCGATTTTAAAATAATTGCCGATTCAGATGGAGAAATTGCGGGATTCTTTGGAACAAGAAAATCTGTTCCTGAAGCCATTATAGTAAAGTTTATAGAGCCTTTGTATAAAAAGTTAATACATATTGAGGAAGCTAGCGGAGTTAAAGCCTCTGAAGAATATTTGATAGGTTTTCTGGAGGAACGCAACAAAACGTACATGGAATATGTAGATCATCTTGTAGCTACCGGAAAAGACGATAAAGAAAAAGTGAAAAAAGGCTTTTTTAAAGGCTTTTTTGAGAAAAAAGACGTCAAAAAAAAATAAACGAGCACCTCGTGTAAATAAAAAACACAATTTCCGATACCACTAAAGAAAATTGTGTTTTTTTTATATCCAAAAGAAAGCCCACTGAGCATTTTTTTATAATTGAAATCCATTTTCTGGAATTTTCCCCACTACGCCTTTATAATGTTGTTTTAAAACTTCTATATCAGCTTCATAATTTCCTGTCGGATAAAAAGGTTTTCCGAGATTAACCTCTTTTTTACCCCAATCAAAAGCAACAGGAACAATAGGTACATTTGCTTTTAGAGCGATGTAATAAAATCCTGTTCTAATTTCCGAAACTTTTTTGCGAGTTCCTTCTGGAGCAACTGCTAATCGAAAAGTTTCTTTTCTATCAAAAATGGCTGCAATAGAATCGACTTTGTTCAAACCTCCTGAACGATCCAGCGGCTCTCCTCCTGCACTTCTAAAATAATATCCAAAAGGAAATTTAAATAATTCCTTCTTTCCAACCCAATTCATTTCTAATCCTGAAATACCTCGGGTAAAAATTCCTAAATAAAAATCATGGTTACTTGTATGTGGCATTACCATTAATACACATTTTTTAACCTCAGCATTTTCAACCCCTACAATTTTCCATCCCATCAACTTCAGAAAGATGAATTTATATAATTGTTTCTTCATTATTTTATTTTAACCTGCAAAATAAATAATTTAAATCTTAAATTTGGTAAAAACGCATACGAATGATTAAGAAAATATTCAGTTACCTGGTTCCTATAAAAATATTTGAAAAAAAATCTGCCCGCAGTAAAGCAATCGAAGTTACTTGGGCAAACGGAGAATTAGTTCTAGATTCCGAAAATACCAATTACTCTTACGGAAGTTTGCAACGCATTCTAAGATATGGTTTAAAAAATATTGGTTTCGAAAAGATAACTCCAATGAAACATATTTTACTCCTTGGTGTTGCCGGAGGAAGTGTAATCAAAACATTGGTCGATGAAATAAAATACAAAGGCAAAATCACCGGAGTCGAAATTGACCCCGAAATGATTCAGGTTGCCAATAAATATTTTAATCTAAATAAAATAAAACAACTCGAAGTTATTATTGATGATGCTTTTGAATTTGTACTAAAAACAAATAAAAAATATGACCTGATAATAATTGATGTTTTTGAGGATACTACGATGCCAAATTTTTTATTTGAAAGTTTCTTCAGTAATAGGGTTTGTGATCTTTTAAAAAATAATGGTTTTGTACTTTTTAATACCATGATTCTGGATGAGAAGCATAATGTACGAAACCAAAAATATATTTCGGAGATAAACAATAACCAACATACTGTAAAAATGCTTCCTCGAATCGAAGAACACAATGAATTGATAATTATTGAAAAACTAGCTTAGCGGTAAATTTATTTAACGAGTTATTTATTGTCTACAAAGGAACGCGGATTCGCTAAGGCGAAAACGCAGATTAAAAACGGATTTTTTCCGTACCGACGCTTTGAGATTAGTAAGGGATTGGGATTGTTTTTGAAAATCCGTTTTTAATCCGCGTCTTTACTTTTGTAAATCCGCTTAATCCGCGTTCCTTCCACAAAGCATTAGATAGAATATTAAAAAAATAAAATATATGCCCTCATTAGAAACTACTTTAAAAAAATTAGCTCCAGCAAAAGTAATCGATGCAACAATCGGTTATGCTCAGTATATGCCTTTGGATTTATCAATCACAAATCAGGATTTAGCAAACAACAAGCCACAAACTGCTGTCGATTTTGAGAATTATATCGATAATTTATTAGCTCACTCCAATGCAAAAGTCGCTTTTGGCGGGTATTTAGAGGAGCGTAATCTATACAAACGAAGTGAAAATTTCAATAATTCTGATGCACCAGAACGTAATATTCATATTGGTGTCGATTTATGGATAAAAGCCTCAACTCCAGTATTGGCAGCGTTTAACGGAACAGTGCATAGTTTTAAAAACAATATTGGTTTGGGTGATTATGGCCCTACAATTATCCTGAAACATGATATCGAAAATCATATTTTCTATACTTTATACGGGCATTTATCGTTAGAAAGTATAGAGAATCTTAAAGTTGGAGATGTTTTTATTCAAGAACAAATTTTGGGCACTTTAGGAGAATCAAATGTAAATGGGGATTATGCGCCTCACTTGCACTTTCAGATTATAAAAAATATTGGAGACAATTTTGGCGATTATCCAGGTGTTTGCAGTAAAATCGACGTAGATTATTATGCTAATAACTGCCCAAATCCCAATTTAGTATTAAAAATAACATAAAGAACGATGAAAAAAGTACTATTTATTCTAAGTTTGCTTCTGTTGATTGGTTGCAAATCTAAAACAGGAGGAAACAAAACAGAGGATTTAAAAATATCAAAAGTTTTACCTACAGAAGTAGATAATAGCCAACAAAAAAAGGCCTACGATTTAGGAAAACGAGTTTTATTGACTTGTAATACCTCAAAATTTAAGCCTTTTAACGAAACTGAAGTTACGCCATCGGTTATGGCAAATACAACAGAAGAGCGATTGACAAAAACATGCCAGAAATTCCGACAATGGTACGGAGCATTTAAAGATCTTAAATTAGATGGTGTTTACAAAACCAAACACGAAACCATCTACAGATACAGAGCTTTATATGAAAAAAAAGTAGCCAATAAAGAACTTCGCGTGTATGTAAACGAAGACAATCTGATTTCTGCCATAAAATCGTTGGACTGGGACGAAACATTCGAGTCGAATTTAATTGAAAAATAAAACCTTATGAAATGAGCATTACCGAAAATTGGTCGCAAATACCAATGAAGATATGCGAATTCCATATTCCTTTAAAAAACAAATACTATCTACATATGAATTATAAAACACTACTGATTTTACCCTTTTTTTTCTTATCCATTTTGGTTAATGCTCAGGAGTCGCTTAATTTTAAAGGAAAAACATATCCAGCTACCCAATCTTGGGATTTTATCTGCGAAAATTATGCTTTATCTGGCGAAGCCAATGTGCAAATTGCAAAAACAGAAACGGGAGGTCTCTTAAAACTTAGTGTTGCCACAACAGATCCTAAATTACAAATTACAGGCGTTGCCTATATTTACTTAGTAGACAATACGATTATTGTATGTATTGATAAAAAAAATACTGAAGCTGCCGAAAATAAAACGGCAAATTATTACAATCTTTCGGCTATTGAAATGAATAAACTAAAGAAAACTGATATACAATCTATTAGATTCAATATAACAGGGACTGCAAATAAGTTTAGTAGCCAAATTGGTAATTTTACTGCCGTAAATAAGAAGTCTTATTTTTCGACCAAATTTGACAAAACTAAAAAAAGCTTTGATACTGCAATAGAAATTCAAGGTTTATAAGCTTATTTTTGGAGTAAATAGTCAATAATTCTGTACATTTATATTCTAATTAGATTAAAAATGACTGCAAACGAAGCCACAATTACGAAATTTTATACTGCATTTGCCAATGCCGATGCAGCCAAAATGAGCGAATGTTACCATCCTAAAGTACAATTTCGTGATCCTGCTTTTGGTTTACTAAAAGAGAATCAGGTTTCTAAAATGTGGGAAATGCTACTTAAAAAAAGCAAAGGAAACATAAAAATAGAATTCTCGGATGTAAAAGCCGATGATTTTGTAGGTTCAGCACATTGGGTTGCTACTTACAACTTTAGCAAAACAAACAGAAAGGTAATCAATAGTATTTCTGCCGAATTTCAGTTTCAGGATGGCTTAATCATCAAACATACCGATACATTTGATGTCTGGAAATGGTCAAAACAAGCATTTGGTATTACAGGATACTTATTGGGCTGGACAGGTTTTTTTCAGAAAAAAATACAAGAACAGGCTTTATTATCACTTCATAATTATCAAACTAAGAAATAATGGCACATCTCGAGACCTTAAGAATTCTTTTTAGCCGAGATCTTAATAAATTAAAACTCGAAATAGAATCTTATCAAAACGAAGCTAAAATCTGGCTCGTAAGCGAACAAATTCTAAATTCGGGCGGTAATCTATGTTTGCACTTAATTGGGAATTTAAACACTTATATAGGCGCTGCATTGGGTAATTCTGGTTATATAAGACATCGAGAATTAGAGTTTTCTCTAAAAAACATCCCAAAAGCAGAATTAATTGCTAAAATTGAAGAGACAATTAGTGTTGTTGATACCGCTTTAAGTAATTTATCCGAAGAAGATTTGGAACATGATTTTCCTGTATTTGTTTTTGAAGGTAAAAATTCTACCGATTTTATCCTAACGCATCTCACCACTCACCTCGCCTATCATTTAGGACAAATAAACTATCACCGCCGATTATTAGACGCGTAAAATAGTTGACTGACAATAATTTAAACCATTAAGAGATTAAGAAAAATTAAGCTTTTACTGTTATTTTAAATTTCTCAAAATATTCTTTAAAAACTGCGACTTGGCTGCTTTACGAGATTCAATAATCACAACTTGCCTTTCTAATAGCATTCTTAATTTTCCTTAATATCTTAATGGTTAAAAAATATCAAAAAAAAATAGCTTCAATTGAAGCTATTTTTTGTTTTATGATGCAAACCAACCTGCGACTAATTCATCTTCGAATGAAGTTACATTTTCATGAATAAACTCATTGGTTTCTTTATTGTATTCGTAATCCAAAGCCCATGTTTTATGGTTTTTGGCTAATTCTTTGATGCTTTCGCAAACAAAAGCAATCTCTTCATTGGTAGTTGTAGGATGTATCGACATTCTTATCCATCCTGGTTTACGGATTAAATCTCCAATAGTGATTTGGTCAATCAGTTTACTAGAAGTTTCTTGGTCAACATGTAACAAAAAGTGTCCGTAAGTACCTGCACAACTGCAACCTCCTCTGGTTTGGATTCCGAATCTGTCATTTAATATTTTTACACCTAAGTTAAAATGTAAATCTTCGATAAAAAACGAAACTACTCCTAAACGTTCCTGATGTTGTCCTGCAAGAATTTTAATATTCGGGATATCATTTAGTTCATTAAACACATAATCTACGATTTCATGCTCACGTTGTAGCATTTTGTCTACTCCCATTTGTTCTTTTAGCTCAATTGCCAAAGCAGTTTTTATAACTTGCAAAAAGCCAGGAGTTCCGCCGTCTTCACGGTCTTCGATATTATCGATATATTTATGCTCACCCCAAGGATTTGTCCAGCTTACAGTTCCTCCTCCAGGACAATCCGGAATCATGTTTTTATATAATTTTTTATTAAAAACTAAAACTCCCGATGTTCCAGGTCCTCCTAAAAATTTGTGTGGAGAAAAGAAAATCGCATCCAAATACGCTTCTGGATCTTCTGGGTGCATATTTATTTTTACATACGGTCCAGAACACGCAAAATCTACAAAACAAACTCCATTATGTTGGTGCATTAACTTAGCAGCTTCATAATAGGGTGTTTTTATCCCTGTTACGTTAGAACAAGAAGTGATCGAAGCTATTTTATAAGCTCTGTCTTTATATTTATCTAATAAAATTTCTAAACTTTCAAGGCTAAAAAGTCCTTTTTCGCAAGCAGGAATAATTTCAACATCAGCAATCGTTTCTAACCAACTCGTTTGGTTTGAGTGATGCTCCATGTGAGATATAAAAACAACTGGTTTTTTATCAGCTGGTATAGTTGTAAAATCCTTTAGGTTTTCAGGGATTTTCAAACCCAAAATACGTTGAAATTTATTAACAACACCAGTCATTCCTGTTCCATCAGTAATTAAAATATCATCCTGATTGGCATTAACATGACGCTTAATGATATTTCTGGCATGATGGTACGCTTTTGTCATGGCAGTACCTGACACAGTGGTCTCAGTATGCGTATTTGCGACAAAAGGTCCAAATTGGTTTATAATTTTCTCTTCAATCGGTCTATATAATCGTCCGCTGGCAGTCCAATCGGTATAAATTATCTGTTTTTTACCATAAGGAGAGGTAAATTCCTGGTCGATTCCAATGATATTTTTACGAAAATCTTGGAAATAAGCTTCTAAAGCCGTGGTATTGTTTTTGATATTCATTATAAACTGATTTGATGACAAAGGTATATATTTTTTATATAATTGTGAATTTGTTAATACTTAAGTGAAAACTGTACTACAATTTCTGTTATTTTTAAATAAACACCTCTTAAACAGGTTTCTTTTTAGCAAAACCAACAAATTAGAATTAAATTTGAGTATCTATTTTAAATATGTTACTCATTATCAACAAAGAACAATAATTATTTAAATTATATATTATGAAAAACTTATCTATAGCTACTTTTGGAGGGGGCTGTTTCTGGTGTATCGAAGCAGTTATTCAACGCCTAAAGGGAATAATATCAATAAAATCGGGCTATGCCGATGGTCATATTAAAAACCCTGCTTATCGCGAGGTTTGTACTGGTAGAACTGGACATGCCGAAGTTATTCAGGTAACTTTCGACCCCGAAATCATTTCATACCATGACTTAATTACCATTTTTATGACGAGTCATGACCCAACGACATTAAACCAACAAGGAGCTGACAGAGGGACACAATACCGCTCTATTATTTTATACCATAATGAGGAACAAAAAGCAATTGCAGAGCAAGTTTTTGAAGCGGTAAAACCTCTTTATGCTGATCCAATCGTAACCGAATTAAAACCTTTTGAAGTGTTTTATGAAGCTGAGGAAGATCACCAAAATTATTACAACAATAATCAGGAAGCTGGTTATTGCCGAATGGTAATCGACCCTAAAGTGCAAAAACTAAGAAAAATGTATGCCGATAAACTGGCATAAACAAGCACGTATTACTGTTATTGAAATTAAATAAAATGAAAAAATTAAATATACATAATCGGTTTACTGCCGAACTACCCGAAGATCCACTAAGTACTAACGAAATAAGGCAGGTTTTAAATACTTGTTTCTCTTATGTTAACCCTCGAATTCCTGCTGAACCTAAGCTAATTCACGCTTCTGAAGCTGTGGCTGAGTTAATTGGGCTTTCGCCAAAAGACATTCAATCGGAATCATTTCTGAATGTTTTTTCGGGTAAAGAAGTTTTGCCAACCACGCATCCATACGCGATGTGCTATGCAGGGCATCAATTTGGAAATTGGGCGGGACAATTAGGAGACGGTAGAGCGATTAATTTAACCGAGGTCGAACACAATGACCAGTTTTATACTTTACAGCTTAAAGGAGCAGGAAAAACACCTTATTCGAGAACTGCCGATGGTTTAGCAGTTTTACGTTCCTCTATACGAGAACATTTATGTAGCGAAGCCATGTTTTATTTGGGAGTTCCTACCACTCGTTCCCTTGCTTTAATGTTATCTGGTGACGAAGTATTGCGCGATAAACTATATGATGGTAATCCTGCTTATGAAAAAGGGGCAATTGTATGTCGTGTAGCACCGTCATTTATTCGTTTTGGAAGTTTTGAGATGCTAACAGCACGTAATGAGCTTAAAAATCTTAAATCTCTTACCGATTATACCATCAAGTATTATTATCCTGAGATAACCGAAGAAGATCCTAAGAAATCTTATATCCAGTTTTTTAAGGCTGTAGCCGATAAAACCCGTAAGATGATTCTGGATTGGCAACGTGTAGGCTTTGTACACGGGGTTATGAATACCGATAATATGTCGATTCACGGCTTAACAATAGATTTTGGACCTTATGGTTGGTTAGAAGATTATGATCCGAATTGGACACCAAATACTACCGATAATCAACATAAAAGATACCGTTTTGGCAATCAGGCAAATGTTGCTAAATGGAATTTATTTCAGTTAGCAAATGCTTTATACCCATTAATCAATGAAGCTGAAGGTTTAGAGAGTATATTAGAATCATTCTCTGATTCATTTGATGAAGAATATAAAGAAATGATCCTAAGCAAATTAGGAATTTCTACATCAAAAGAAATTGATGATAAAATCATCTTAGATCTAGAAACCAACATGCAATTATCTGAAACAGATATGACTATCTTTTTTAGAAATTTAAATAAAATTAAAAAAGAACAATCTGCAGAAGAGGCATTTGCTTGCATTCAGGATGCTTTTTATAAACCAGAAGAAATTAAAGGCTCTATTTTAAATACTTGGCTAGAATGGTTCTCGGTGTATTTAACGCGTTTAAATACCGAAAAAACACCTAACGAAGAACGTGCTGCAAACCAAAACAAAGTAAATCCTAAATACGTTTTGCGTAACTATATGGCACAATTAAGTATTGATGCTGCCGATGAAGGTGATTATTCTCTAATAGAGGAATTACATTTATTACTTAAAAATCCTTACGATGAACAACCAGAATACGAAAAATGGTTTGCCAAACGTCCAGATTGGGCAAGAGACAAAGTAGGCTGCTCTATGCTTTCTTGTAGTTCTTAGCTATTTTTCGCCACGATCCGAGCGCAATTTCATTAAATAAAGGGAATATTTATAATGCTTTGTCAAATTAAATCTCCCGCTAAGTCGCAAAAGCGCAAAGAAAGAATGTGTAAACTTTGCGCTTTTGCGGCTTTGCGAGTAAAATTATAGTCCAAAAAGCTTAACTTAATAACATTGCGCTCGGATCATGGCAATATTTTTCTATTTCGAAGTAATACAATCTACAATCATATTGGCATGAACACGGGAATTCTCAATAAACCATTTATGAGTTTCCATTCCGCCACACACAACACCTGCCAAAAACAATCCTGTAACATTGGTTTCCATTGTCTCAGGATTGTATGTTGGTACTTTTCTTTCATCATCAGATAATTGAATTCCCATTTTTTCCAGAAACGTTAAATCTGGCTTATAACCAGTAAGTGCCAAAACAAAATCATTTTCGATAGTTACTTTTCCGTTTGGAGTATCAATTTCGACTTCATTCTCTCTGATTTCGGTAATATTCGATTCAAAGTATGCTTTTATACTTCCTTCGGCTATTCTATTCTCGATATCTGGTTTAGCCCAATATTTTACACGATTGTTAATTTCGCTTTTGCGAATTACCATCGTAACATTAGCTCCTTTTCGCCAACATTCTAAGGCTGCATCTACAGATGAATTATTTGCCCCTACAACAAGAACATTCCTAAAAGCATATTCATGCGCCTCTTTGTAATAATGGCGCACTTGTGGCAACTCCTCGCCTTTTACATTCATATAAATCGGAATATCATAAAAGCCTGTTGCAATAATTACATTCTTGGCTTCATACAATACCTTATTTGTGGTTATTTTAAAAAGCGAATTTTCTTGCTTGATAACTTGGGTCACATTTTCGAATAAATGAATGGAGAAGTCAAAATAACGATGAATATTGCGATAATACTCCAATGCTTCTTGTCGGCCTGGTTTGGGAGCCAGGCAATTAAAAGGTATATCTCCTATTTCTAATCTTTCAGCTGTAGAAAAAAACGTCATATACAGCGGATAATTAAAAATACTGTTTACAATTGCTCCTTTTTCTATAATTAAATACTTTAAATTTTTCTTTTGTGCTTCGATCGCGCAGGCTAAACCTATTGGTCCTCCTCCTACTATAATCAAATCATATTCTTCAATTGTCATAAACATTATTCTTTATTCCATTCTGAGAACGGATGCTTGCTTAAATAAGAATTATAATATCTTGGATTACTGGTTACTTCTTCTCCTAACCAATCTGGCTTATCAAACGTGTCTGTTTCTGATTCAAGCTCGATTTCGGCAATTATCAATCCTTCATTTTCTCCATAAAACTCATCTACTTCAAAAACATGGTTTCCTGATTTTATTTCAAATCGCGTTTTCTCAATTTTACCTTTCTCGCACAATTTCAATAATTCTTGTGCTTCGTCCAGCGGAATTTCATTTTCCCACTCAAATCGTGACATTCCACTATCACTTCCTATCCCTTTTATAGTAATAAACCCTTTCGTGCCTTTTATACGTATACGTACTGTTCGCTCTGGTTGGGAGCTTAAATATCCCTGAGCAATTCGATTTTTGGCGAAAGCCTGCTCTTTAAAATCGGTTGTTTTAACTAAAAACTTTCTTTCTATTTCGACCATCATATCCATAACTAAATTCAGTTAGCAAGTTACTCATTTTAATTAATTGGCGAATTAAGATTTTCTCCTTACAATTATTCAAATTAATTGTTAATTTTAAAAAGTAAGTAAATTCTTAAACATAAAAAGCAGCTTTTTTTAACAATAATATTAAAATAACTGATTAGTAACGTTTTGCATTTATTTTTTTGTTAAATTTGAGAGAATTTTAACTCATAAAAATTATGTCTAAAAAAACACTTTATCTCTTAGGCATTGTAGTCACAATTATCTTAGGTACATTCCTGTATCTGAAATTTTGCTGCAATTGCTGTACGAAAGAACCCGCAGACGATATCGAAAAAGTAGTTGTTATTAAAGAAACGGTCACGGAGATTGTTCCTTTTGTAATTAATGGTACCGGTATTGACTACCGCAGTAGCGACAATCTGAAGTTCCTGAAGAATAGTGCTTCGGTGATTATGCCAGTTAAAGACTCTGTTAATATTGGTATTGAAAAACTGAAAACTTTCTTAGATGCCAATCCAGAGCAAAAGGTTACCATAACTGGATATGCGACTACCGATGAAAAGAACACCACAACGTACCCTAATCTTGGTATTGCAAGGGCAAATGATGTTAAAAATTATTTTGTATCAAAAGGGCTATCGGCTGGTAAGTTTAATACTAATGGCGAAATAATCGATAGCTGGAAAACAAATGGAGATACACTATTAGGTCCAGTTTCTTTCGAAATTAATACTTCGACGGATTCGGTTGCAACAAAAACAGATGGTGAAGATTTTGCTGCTTTAAAAACCAAAATAAATGCTGATCCTTTGGTTCTTCATTTTAATACCAATAAATCCAATAATAATCTAAATGCTGCCGATCGTCAGAAAATTAAAGACATCTCGTATTACATTCTTCATGTAAATGATGGCGCATTATTGGTTGTTGGGCATTCTGATAATGTTGGAAACCGTGAATCGAATGTTGTGTTAAGCCAAAAACGTGCTGACTTTACTAAAAACTATTTGTCTAAAAACGGCATTGATGGTAGTAAAATCGAAACTCAATCAAAAGGTCCAGATGAACCTGTAGGAGATAATACAACCGCCGATGGTAAAGCAAATAATCGTAGAACTGTAGTTACAATAAAATAATTAATCCAAAAAAATAACATTATGAATATACCTTGTATCTTAATACCAGCTTTAGTTGGGTTAATCTGTGGAATTTTAGGTTACTTGATAGGAAAAATGGCTTCGAAAGGAAACGATTCTGATTTGCTTTCTTTACAAGCTGATTTAGACGCTTGCAGAGCTAATACTAAGAACTTAAATGCCAAAATATCTTCGCTTGAAGCAGATTTAGCAGCTAAATTAAATAATGCTTCGGCATCTGCACAATCATTTGTGGGTAAAACTACAATTCCAGAAATTGCTTTTGATGCTGCATTGGCAGCAACTGTATTTGGCAAAAAAATAAAGAAAGATGATTTGAAGATAATCGAAGGAATTGGCCCTAAAATCGAAGAGCTGTATCATCAGGCTGGAATCAAAACCTGGTTGGCTTTATCGGAAACACCAACAGAAAAATCTCAAACTATTCTAGATAATGCTGGTGAAAACTATGCGATTCATAATCCTGGAACCTGGGCAAGACAAGCTAAGTTGGCTTATGAAGGAAAATGGAAAGAATTAAAAGAATGGCAAGATGTCTTAGATGGCGGAAAAGAATAATTTTTATTCTCTAAAATTTAAAAACTGGCTTTATGCCAGTTTTTTTTATTTATAATTTTAAACAGATTATAAAATCTTATTGAAATTTTGAATAAAAACTGCAAAAACTAGCTTTCAGGATTTTATTTTATTTTTATAGAAACGGACACAATATTGTCTTTTGATATGAGGAAACTCAAACAATGTAAATCAATCTAATGGCTAGATACGGATTGTAAACTCAAATAACATTTTATAAACATTGCCAACGGTTTCAACCGTTGGAGCGCAATTCATTATCACAGTACCGCACGGTTGAAACCGTGGGCTATAATCAAAAACAGGATAGCTACTCGTGCAGACCCTCCTGTGTCAGAAATGACAATGATTATGGTGATTTTGTGCAAAACTAAAGCTCCTTGCTTTTAAGTTTTTACAAAGATAATTGTAGCCGTTTTTATTTATAGAGTATCAATATCTATTTCCCAGTTTAAATTTGGGTTATACCATAATTGTCCTTGTGTAACTTCTAACGGACAATCGAAATTGTTCGTGTATAATGCTCCTGTTCCTAAACCTTGTGGCATGGTATTGTTTTGCAAAAAAGTCCATTGTGCGATTGCATTAAGACCTATATTGCTTTCCAGAGCCGATGTTATCCACCAACCGATATTATACTTCTCTGCCAATGCAATCCATTCCTGAGTCCCTCGAAAACCGCCTATAAAGCTTGGTTTTAAAATAATATACTGTGGTTTTATATTTTGCAGTAATTTTTCTTTTTCCTGCAGAGAAAAAACTCCAATCAATTCTTCATCTAGTGCTATAGCAAAAGGTGTTGTCTCACATAAACTAGCCATAACCTGTGTATTGCCTGGTTTTATTGGCTGTTCGATACTATGCAACTTATATGCATTAAGCTGAATTAGCTTATTTAAAGCTGTCTCTAAACTAAAAGCTCCATTGGCATCTACTCGTATTTCTATTTCTTCTGGGCTAAAGTGGCTGCGGATAAAACCCAGTAATTCCAACTCTTTATCAAAATCGATAGCACCAATTTTAAGTTTTATACAACGAAAACCTGTGGCTAGCTTCTCTTCTATTTGCTGTTTCATAAACTCTGGTTCTCCCATCCAGACTAACCCATTTATTGCAATAGATTTCTCTCCCGTAGTAAAAGGTGAAGGAAAGAGTAAAAAGGGCATTTTACTGTGCAATGAACGGAAAGCCATTTCTATACCAAATTGTATTGAAGGGAACTCTAATAAGGCTTCCCAAAGGGCTTTTTCGCCAAGATGTATATTATCGCAACTCCATTGCAATTTCTCTTCGTAGTCGTCTCGATCGTCTGCGCTTAGTCCTCTGAGGATTCCGCACTCGCCTATTCCCTTTTTATTATTTTCTTCAATAACAATGAACCAAGTTTCTTTTTCGTTCATTACACCTCTGGAAGTTCCCGATGGGCGCTTAAAATTGAGAATATATTTGTGGTAAGTGGCTTTCAAGATGATTTTCTTTTTTTAAACATATAAGTGATATAAGTCCATATAATAAAGCGTTTAGAAAAGAGAACTTATATTTGCTTACATCACTATAGGATTAATTATTAATTAAAAAGGTCTAAAACTCTATCAAAGTTTGCTGAAGGTAAATTTGCTTTCTTAAAAGCTGCAAAATCAAGTTTTACTTTTTGAATCCAGCTTAAACTATCAGTAACGTTTTGTGTTTGGTATTTTTTATAAATGGCTTTCGCTTCTTTATAATCGTCGCTTACCAAATAAGCGTGAGCTAGGTTGAGTTTTAATTGCAACTCTGTTTCATCTAGTTTTTCTCCTTCTTTTAGAAACTTAATCGCTTTCTCGTATTGTTTGGTTATTATATAACAATATCCAATAGCACTATAATCTAGCGCTGTAGCCTTTTTGTCAGCAATTACAGTGTTTAACAATGTTATCGCTTCACCATATTTCTGACTTTTAATTAATTTAGAAGCCTGATTTCTTAAATCGTTATAAATGTTTTTAGAGATACTGGTATCGTTATAACAGGTGTTCCCATAATCTTTATAAGCTTTGATTTTTTCCATTGCCAATAGCTTATCAAACTCTATGTAACGGTATTGCTTTTGGATTTTTTCGAGGATACAAACGCAAAATTCATCAGAACTTGCCATTTTCTGTGCCAGATTTGAGGTCCTGCATTGGCTGATAATTTCTTTTTTATTCTCCTGATTCCAACCACGACTTAGCTTTACATCAACCCACGGCACTACTTCTAGCACTATTTTTTGTTTTAAAAGCCAATTCTTGCTTTCGAATCCAAACCAAATTATATTTACATTTGGTTGTAAACAGCTGGTTTTATCTAATGATAATCGTTTTGCGTCTTTGCTTACTGGTTCTTCTTGTGCATAACAGGCTTTATCGGTTTTTCCTGTTTGTACATAACTTTTGGCAATTGCCTGATCGGTAAACAAGGCATATTTACACTTATCATCTCCTGATATTTTTGACATTAGGAATACTGCACCGGCTGATCCCTGACTGATTCCTGATGGGTCTGGAATCGATTTTAATACCGAGACTAAGCTACTTGCCAATTGTTGGTTTTCGTCCAGCAGAGTGATTCTATATATCACTTCGGTGGTTCCTAATGGTAAATCTTCGGTTGGAATGACGATTCTGTCGCGGGCTGAAACGATTATTTCTTTTGTAGTGGATCGTTCTTTGTCCCAATATCCTTCTTTTTGTGCAAAAGCTGAATAAAACGAACTTAATAAAAGTACTAAAATCAGTTTTTTAGATTTCATTTTCTTGACTGGATGTGTGTTTTTTTTTAGCCCTGACAGCAGCGATATCCTTTTCCTGTCCGCCGCGGCGGACAGGAAAAGATAAAGCGTATGGCGGGTCCCGATAGCTATCGGGATAGCTCCTAATTCTTCAATTTCTTTTAGAATAACGCTATTTACAATTCAATAGATTCTCCAATTTCTATAAGCATTAAGTCTTTTCCTTTATCAAAAAACTTACGTTTTGCTTCGTCATGATTGATTTTGATATATCCGAAGGTATCATAATGATATCCTAAAATTTTATCACATTCGATAAAGTCTGATGCTATAATGGCATCTTCAACATCCATTGTAAAGTTGTCTCCGATTGGTAAAATAGCTAAGTCTAGCTTGGTACGCAATGGGATTAACTTCATATCCATCGTAAGGGCTGTATCTCCTGCTATATAGATATTTTTGTGTTCGCCTTCGATTACAAATCCTCCTGGATTCCCTCCGTTACTACCATCGGGAAACGAGCTTGAATGTATGGCGTTTACATATTTTACTTTTCCGAAATCAAATTGCCAGTTCCCTCCATGATTCATTGGGTGTGCTTTTAGCTCTCTTTGGGCAAAATAACTCGCAATTTCGGCATTAGACACGATTACTGCTTCGGTACGTTTTGCAATTGCTTCGGCATCCAGAATATGATCTCCATGCGCATGCGTTAGCAAGATATAATCGGCTTTTAATGTGTTAATATCGATATGTGATGCCAATGGATTACCTGAGATAAAAGGATCTACCAGAATGTGCTTTCCTCCTACTTCGATTCCTAATGATGCATGACCGTAAAATGTAATTTTCATATTGATACAATTTTAAAGTTTAATAAATTATCTTCCTCCTAAGAAGAGGTTTACAATAATGTCTGAAATTAATGATATCATGCACAAAGTCAATAATACTGAAAGCAAAAATGTGCTAAGTGCTACTCTTTTTAATTCTGGGTCTAGTAATTTAGGTTCTTGGTTTTTATAAACAACAATTAAATGTTTGGTTAATGGTATGTAAGCCAATAAAAACAAGTATTGATCAAAGTTATAATCGCTTAAAATAGCAAATGCAACTACCGAAATCATTGCTGTTATGATTAAGAAGTAATGGTATTTTTTAGCAGCTTGTCCGCCCATTTTTACTACAATTGTGTTTTTGCCCGATTTTCTATCTGAGGCTTCGTCACGCATGTTGTTTAGGTTTAAAACTCCTACGCTTAATAATCCTATGGCTACTGCTGGCAGGATTAAAAGCGGATCTATTTCTTTTGAGTATAAAAAGTTAACGCCTAATGTACTTACTAAACCAAAGAATACGAATACAAAAATATCTCCAAAGCCTTTATATCCATAAGCTGAGTTTCCTACTGTATAACGTATTGCCGAAACAATTGCCGCAATCCCTAATAGTAAGAAAAAGATTGAATACACAAAATTTGTCTCGCCAAAGGCAAAATAAATCAATGTAACTGCCGATAATAAAGTTAACAATGAAGTAATGATTATAGCCTTTTTCATGGCTTGTGGAGTTATTACTCCGCTTTGTATAGCACGTTTTGGCCCTATTCTGTCTTCGTTATCGGTTCCTTTTACTCCATCGCCATAATCGTTGGCAAAATTGGATAATACCTGCAATCCTAGCGTTGTTAAAAGTGCAAAACCAAAAATTTTCCAATTAAAAACTTCTGTAGGCGTATAAACGTTTTCTGTGGGATTTGCCAAAGCATACATACTACCGACGATAATCCCAGAAACTGATAAGGGTAATGTTCTTAATCTAGCGGCTTCAATCCAATGTTTCATTCTTATGTTTTATTTAATTTAAAGTTTGTTATAAAAAAGTTTTCAGTCTCAGTCACAGAATTTCAGTTAAAACTGAAACTGAAAACCGATACTGCAAACTAGTTTATGGCAACCATTTATTTTCGCCAAAATTAGGCTTTCTTTTTTCCAAAAAGGCATTTCTTCCTTCTTTGGCTTCTTCGGTCATATACGCTAAACGGGTTGCTTCTCCAGCAAAAACCTGTTGCCCTACCATACCGTCATCTGTAAGGTTCATGGCAAATTTTAGCATTTTTATAGATGTAGGCGATTTTTGTAATATCTCTTGCGCCCATTCGTAAGCAGTATCTTCTAGTTCATCATGAGGAATAACGGCGTTTACCATTCCCATATCCATTGCTTCCTGAGCTGAATAATTGCGTCCTAAGAAGAAAATTTCACGTGCTTTTTTCTGTCCTACCATTTTGGCCAGATAAGCTGATCCATATCCGCCATCAAAACTAGTTACATCGGCATCTGTTTGCTTAAAAATAGCGTGTTCTTTACTCGCTAATGTCATATCGCAAACTACGTGTAAACTATGTCCGCCACCTACTGCCCAACCTGGAACTACGGCTATGACAACTTTTGGCATAAAACGAATTAATCGTTGTACTTCTAGAATATTTAAACGATGTTGACCATCTTCTCCAACATATCCTTGATGTCCTCTTGCGTTTTGGTCTCCACCACTACAAAAAGAATATACTCCGTCTTTGGTCGAAGGTCCTTCGGCAGATAATAAAACTACTCCTATCGAGGTATCTTCTTGTGCATCGTAAAATGCCTGGTATAATTCGGATGTTGTTTTTGGGCGGAAAGCGTTGCGTACATTAGGTCTGTTAAATGCTATTCTTGCAACTCCATTACATTTTTTATAGGTTATATCTTCAAATTCTCTGGCAGTAATCCAATCCATTAGATGTATTTTTAATTAATTATAGTGTAAAAATAAATCATTTTTTACACTTTAGACTACACAATCATCATGAAGTCTATTCTAAAAAAAATTTGATCAAATGTTAAATATTGTTTTTCAATTAAAAACGGCAATCATTTTATAGTGTATTCTATTTTTTATTTTTATCTTTACCTTCTATTAATCAATGTGATACATTATTTTTCGTACACATTTAAGATTGATCTTCTTTCACTGATTTATTAACCTAAAAAATGATTTTTTGAGAAAATTTAAAAAATTTGTCGCTCATTTTTCTATGGTTTTAAATTTAAAACCTTTAGACAAAGAGCAAATGAGATTAGCATTTGTCGAAATTGCAAAAAAGAGATAGTAACACCTACGGTTAACAAGAAAGATATATTAAACTACTCTACAAATGGGTATTTATTATTGTTTAATCATCTTTAAAAATATTAAAAATAAACCAAAGGTTCTGCCGTGAAATCAATTTCAGCATGTAAGAAATTGTTATCCCATTCAAGACAAACCCATCTGAAGAAGTAGTAAGTCACACGCAACAAGATTAAGTACAGTATTACATATTGTGTGGTTCTATTCACTTTTCGTGATGAAAGTAGATTTATTTTTATTTTTGTTTTTTTTTAATTACAATTTTTTTATAAAACTAGAATAAAAAGAAAAAGGCTAATCGTAATGATTAGCCTTTTTTGTTGTAGTAGCTTAGTATTGCTCTTTTACCAAGTAAATACCGTCTTCTTTTATCTCGATTAGTTTCTCTCTGTATAGAGCTCCAATCGCTTTCTTGAATGTTTTCTTACTCATTTTAAGCACCGTTTTAATGTCTTCTGGATGTGAGTTGTCTGTAAGTCTTAAAAAACCACGACTTGCTCTTAATTCGTCCATTATTTTCTCGGCATTTGGTTCGATACTTTGGTATCCTTGCACTTGCAACGAAACATCTATTTTATTATCAGGACGTACAGTCTTGATGTAGCCTCTCATACGGTCTCCTGTACGAATGGCATCATCATAAACCTCATCTTTGTACAACAACCCTTTATGTTTCTCATTAATGATTACATTGATTCCTATCTCGGTAATATGCGAAACGATTAAATCTACTTCTTCGCCTTTTTCTACCGTTAGGTTATCATTACTTAAGAATTGGTTCGTTTTACTTGAAGCTACCAATCGATTGGTTTTTTCGTCCATGTATAAATAAACCAAATAACGCTTTCCTTTTTCCATAGGGCGCGCTTGTTCTTTAAACGGAACAAGAATGTCTTTTTCCATTCCCCAATCCATAAAAGCACCAATCTGGTTAATGTAATTTACTCGTAAAAGAGCAAACTCGTTCAGCAAAATATATGGTTCTAGGGTTGTTGCAACTGGACGCTCTTCGTGATCTAAATAAACAAAAACGATAAGTTCTTCGCCTATTTCAAATTCGTTTGGAACATATTTGTTTGGTAATAGTATGTCGTGGATTCCTTCTGGATCTTTCTCGGGGTTACCCAAAAACAATCCTACTTTGGTATCACGTAATATAGTTAGGGTGTTGTATTTTCCTATTTCAATCATCTTCTTTAAAGTTCTGTATTGCTATTTAAGCAAGTTTCTAAGTCGCAAAGGTACGAAGTTTGAAAATGAGAAGCATAAAAATTATTCTATTAAAAGAGGTCGTCTTTTAACAACCTCTTTTTAAAATTTTAACATTTTAAAATTACGAATTGAAATAGAGTAACAAATTTTGATCGAAAATCTATTTCCATCCGCTATTTTATAAGTATAATTCCTCTTTTAGTAATAAAAAGAGATCCAAAATAAAACATAGACACAAAGTTGCCTCCGTTTTTCTTATTGAATTGAAACCTTCTTAACAAAATGCACATTATTATTTAGGATATTGACGCACTGTTTTTGCGATATTCAAATAAAAGTCATTCAGGTAATCAATAGAAATTGTTTTATCTGGCATTACTATACTTAAATGGTCCGGACCACCTGAAATAATTGGATTTACATACCATATACCTTTACTTCTCCCGCTAGCATTTTTAGCCGTATTTGCGTCTTGGTAAGGTTGACCTATAGGATACATAGCACTGGCTTTTTGGATGGCCCCATCGTTATAACGCCATTCCATGTAGCCCAAAGGTAGATCCCTATCTGTCATACCCATTCTTGCTGCGGTTATTTTTAGCATTGGATTCATACTTTCCTGAGGTAGTCTTATGTCGCTATTTCCTAAGCCTGGAACTGTGGCATCCAATGTATAGGTTTGATAATATACATTTGGCGATATGCTGCAATAGGCATTTTGTTCACGAGAAGCAGTAATAGTCAAATCATAACTACTGTTATCGGTAGTTGTCCATAGCCTGCTTTTTATTACCTGCTCCCAATAATCATCAAAACTTTGTCCTTGTTTCTTTTCAATACCCCATTGTTGGAGATTGAAGTCATAAAAGTTTTCGGAAGTTGATACTCCTGCCACTACTGCCACTTCGTATAGAAAGTCTTTTAGTTGGCTAAATGGTAATATATTACCATCATCGGCGGTGATAGTACCGTTATGGCATCCGCAAATAGAAGTAAAGCTGTTTACCCAGCCTTTTTTACCACCTTTAAACAAATCCGAAGTAGGCGCTTCATCATTTGTTTTAGGCACAAAAGCCATTTCTTGCGGATCTCCATTCTCTAATAACTGGATCAGAAAGCGAGGAGTAGGACCTCCCATACTATGTCCTATCAAGTGTATTTTACTTTTACCATCCCAGTTAGGATACAATCCCTCGTAAAACTTACCATATCGGGCATGCCCATATTTTGCCGAATGTACTGCACCATAATCAACCTGACCTCCTTTGATATAATAATAAAGCTCAATAGCTCTGTCCCAATTACTGGATAAAGGACCTACAGATGCAGTATAAGTTTCATAACCTTGTGACTTAAGATACTCTTGGATATCGCCCTTGCCACCCCAATAATGATATCCATTCATTTCATCTCTGCCCCACCCCATAAAGCCATGTACGAGTACAATGGGATAATCATTTTGTTTAACATTGAGATTTTCACTATCGTCAGAAGAATCATTCTTACTGCAACCTGTAAATAAAACAATAGCAATAATAAATACTGCTACAGGTAAATAAATCTTTTTTTTCATAATAATGGTTTTAAGTACAATCGGAAAGTTAAATAATATCTTTTTCAACATCACTTCTTATATATTGCATGTATTTTTTGATCTTTATTCACAATCAATATTTGTCTATAATAGTAGCAATAGTTTCTAAAGACTTCCTACGACGGATAATATTAAACTGAGTTAAAAAATATGTCAAAATTTTATGGTTTGCATAATATTTACTGTATGCGTTCAAAAATTATTTAATAAAAATATGCACTAAAAAAAAATTATTTAACCTCTAAAAGGCAAAAGAATATTAAAATAAGGTGAATTATTTATCTGATTAAAAAACCTTTACGTATTTTTATATATTAGACATTCCGAAATTATTCTTTAAAAGCACTATAATTAATTCGTAAGATCTTGTTAAAGCTTATTTTAAGATTCTGTTTTTTTATTATAACTCCGATTTGTATAATAAAAAAGAGGTTGTCTAAAAAGACAACCTCTTGTGGTTTAAATATCATTTAATTTACAGAATGTTTCTTGAAAATTTAAATTTGGCTAAAATAGTCTTCTATAAACTCGCCTAAGACTTCTACGAGGTCAAAAATGAGGTTGAAATTGCCCAAACGGGTTTTTGCTACCCTTTTAGAAAAGTTATGAGCAATAGCAATCAGACCAAATTCAATATTTACTTTGGCTGTTTTGGTAAGTGTAAATCTTTTAAATCCTTTGTTTTACTTGATGTTTCCAAAAATCAGTTCTGGTTCAATACATCTTTTACTATAATTTCCCCTTGCCAACACACTTTCTGAATCCCATATTACATTGAATTTAAGTCTTTTATCTTAAGATTGTATTTTATTTCTATCCTACTATTGACCTGCGCTTTAAAACATTGCCCACGCAAAGGACTAAAATATTTAGTGTGGTAAAATCAGTAGAAGTATGGTTGGTTGAGGAATATGTAATGATTAGATTTTCTGTAAAAATCTGAACATTATAACCCGTTTTTAATTGTCCGTTGCGCAAATGATCTTCTTTCATGCGCATAAAAGTAATGCTACCCGTGAAAAAGTATTTTCAATATCATTTTAGGATGATAGCTGAATTTTACCCCCGCCCGCCTTTAAACTATGAAATAATGTCTGAAATTTCTAACTGTTCAACAATACTAATCTATTAATCGGATAAAATAATTCTCTGGGATCAGATCATTTAAATTCAATGGAAAAAAATCTTGCTGATAAACCGAATGTAGTTTAAAAACTGGCTGCATAATCATTGATTTTTAGTACCTAGATATAGGAAAAATCAAACCAAAAACAAAAAACTGCTCGAAATTACTTTACGGACAGCTTTCTATATTTGGAAGTTTAAATACTATTTATAAACACTTTCTTTTTTAAAGTGTAGCGTTAATAAGTAGTATACTACTGCTCTGTATTTATGTTTGTTTGAGCGCCCGTATTTTTCTAATACTGCATCAATTCCTGCATCTAAAGCGGGACCATCTGGCAAGCCTAATTTTTTGATTAAAAAATTATTCTTTACAGTATCTAATTCCGATTTTTGAGTTCCTGCAACTGTAGCTGCATCTGCGTTATATATTGACGGCCCACAACCGATGGTTACTTTTGTCAATAAATCCATATTCGGAGTTACGCCGCATTTATCTTTTAAGTCAGCAGCATACTTTACAATTAATTCGTCTCTTGCGCTCATAAATAAAATTTTAATATTTGATTAATACTAGTTTATATTCTCAAATTTAAGCATTTATTCTATACAAGCCTTTATTTTAAGTAATTTTTATGAAAATTAAACCTACAATAACTCTTTAAAAAACTGAAGTAATATTTTATCGTTTTCGACTGTTGGTGTAAAGATTTCTAAAATAGCTGGTGCCTCATTTACATTATACAGTGTTTCTAGTCCTGATTGTAACGAACTTTCATTGTCTGCTTTTATGTAATTCATCTTAAACATTCCCGCCAAATACTCAGCGGTTAAATGATGTGATGTTTCAAAAAAGGTATTAAACACTGGTTGTTCCTGATGTCCTGGCAAAATACGGAAGATTCCTCCTCCTCCATTATTTATGATTATAATCTTAAAATTATTAGGGATATAACTGTTCCATAAAGCGTTACTATCGTACAAGAAACTAATATCTCCTGTAATAAAAACTACTGGTTTAGAATTGCCAACTGCAGCTCCTATGGCTGTCGATGTACTACCATCGATACCACTTGTACCACGATTACAGAATACACTAATAGATGAATCGATATCTATTAATTGTGCATATCGAATGGCTGAACTGTTACTTATTTGTAACTGACTATCCTTAGGCAATGATTCTATTACTTTTTCGAATACTTTAAAGTCCGAAAACGGGATTTTACTTAAATATTCCTTTGCTCTTACTTTTCTTAAATCATTTATTTTATTAATTCTTAAGAAGTAATCGCTCTCTATAGTTTCCGTTTGTGGTAAAAAGGCTTTAAAAAAATCATTTGGGTTTGTTTTTATATGCTTCGATAAAGCTCCAAATGTATCATAAGCTCTTAATGTATCTATATGCCAATGTTGTTTTGGTTTGTACTTTCGTAAAAACGCCTTTATACGTTTAGAAACGATCATTCCTCCAAAAGTTACTAAAATTTCAGGCTGAAAATCTTCAAAATCGGTGGCTGTAAATGGTGTAATTAAAGTATCGATGCTATTGATAAAACTCGGATGATGTAAATTAGACGTTGTTTCGGTTAAAACTACTACTGATTTATCATTTGCCAATCCTTCGATTATTTCTTTATTAATTGTGTCTGGCTCGTTTACTCCCACAAGTATCATCTTACGAGTCGATTTGTTCCAAGCAGCAACCATATCGGCTAAATCTCCAATTGTTTCTGGCTGGTTTTCTTTTACGTAAGTGTTTATTATAGGTTTTACGGCAAGTTCTGAAACGGTTTCATACAATGGCTCTTCAAAAGGTGCATTAATATGTACTGGTCCTTTTTGGGCTCTGGCCGTATCTATGGCTTCGTTTATTTTCTTATCGTTATCAAACGAAACATCTTCATGTAAATTAGCGTTGTATAAAGAATGGTTTATATACACGTTTTCCTGACGAATGGTTTGCCCGTCGCCAATATCTATCTTGCTTTGCGGACGGTCTGCCGAGATTACTATTAACGGAATCTGGCTATAAAATGCTTCTGCAAAAGCGGGATAGTAATTTAATAATGCTGAACCCGAAGTACATACTAAAGCTGTTGGTTGCCCAGTTTGTTGTGCGATTCCTAATGCAAAAAATGCAGCACATCTTTCGTCGGCTATGCTATAGCACTGAAAAGCCGGATTACTAACAAATCCTATGGTTAAAGGTGCATTTCGTGATCCTGGAGATATAATTATGTTGGTGATTCCTTTTTCTAAACAAATCTGAATGATACTCTGAGCCAGAGGTATTTTGGGGTAAATCATTTTCTTGGAAATTATAAAGTACAAAGTTAGTAAGTTCAGAAATGATTTAGGGTATAAATAACAATATATTACCATCTAATTATAGAAAAAGGAAATATATTTGTAACTATTATCTTTACTAAAAACAGTAGAATCATGCGTTTTATTTATCTATCCTTACTTATCCTTTTTATTCATACCGGAAATGCTCAAAAACAATTTGTTCACGATGATATTACTTATAAAGATGCATTGGTTAAGGCTAAACAAGAAAACAAACCTGTTTTTATTATGCTTTATGCTACTTGGTGCCCGCATTGTAATGCAATGAAAAATAGCACTTTTCAGGATGCTACGGTAATGGCTTTTTTAAAGGATAATTATATTTGTGTCTGGAAAGATATTGATAAAGAAGAAGGTCTTGCTCTAAAAACGAAGTTTGACACTAAATCACTACCTAGTTTTTTGATTGTTGATGCTAATGAAACTGTTTTATATAATTTGAAAGGTGAAATAAAAACTCCTGAATTTTTAAACGAAATTAAAAATGCCTTAAATCCAAAAATGCAATTGCCTTATTTGGAGTCTGTTTTTATGGCTGATCCAAGTAATGCTAATAAATGTTTGGCTTATTTAAATACGTTAAGAAAAGGCCGTGAAAGAGTCGATTTATCTAAAGCTACTCATACTTATCTTGCCACACAATCAGACGCTCAATTGCTTACCGAAATGAACTGGCGTATTATTGCAAATGGTGTGAGTGATATACAATCGCATGAATTTCAATATGTATTACAACACCAAAAAGAGTTCGGAACTGTTGCTTCTGCTGATCGTGTAGAGAAAAAAATAATTAATATCGTTACCGAATTGCTTCGTCCTTATACTGAAAGCCTGGATACTATTAATTACTACAAACAGAGGGAAATTGCTAAGACGATTAAGCTTCAAAAAACTGATTCTCTTATTTTTTCTTATGATTTAACCATTGCTGAAAGAAGTACTAATTGGGGATATTATAAGAAAACAACTTTAGATGGAACTCAAAAATATGTGTGGAATACTCCGAGTATCTTAAAAGAAATCGGTGAAGTATACTTAAAAAACATTACTGATGTTGAAAGTCTTAAAAAATCAATAGAATGGGTAAAACGCTCGTTAGAACTAAATGATTCTTATGATGGTAATTTACTGTTATCCCGCCTTTATATTAAAATTAAAGACAAAAAATCGGCTTTGGTATATGCTAAGAAAGCAAAAGCTATTTGCAAGGAAATGGATTGGGACTCTAAAGATGCCGATGCTTTACTAGCAGAACTTAAATAAAACCACAAATAATACAACTCAATATGTCTGTTACACTTCGACAAGCCACCTCTGAGGATTTAGAAAAAATTCTTGATATTGTTAACTATTCTATTTTACATACTACGGCTAATTATAGCTATGAAATTCAGACTATTGATGTTCAGCAAAAATGGTTTGAAGATAAGAATGCTAAAAACCTGCCCGTTATTGTAGCTGAGCTAGACGGTGAAGTTATTGGTTTTGGTAGTTATGGTCCGTTTAGAGAAAAAATTGGCTATCAATACACCGTAGAGCATTCTGTGTACGTTACAGAAAACACAATTGGCAAAGGTATTGGTTCTAAATTATTGACTGAATTAATTCGGCTTGCTAAGGAACAGGGATATCACGTTATGATTGGTGCAATTGATGCTGACAATGCAGGAAGTATTACTTTTCATGAGAAGTTCGGATTTGTAGCAACTGGAACTATTCGTGAAGTTGGGTATAAATTTGACCATTGGCTGGATTTGGTTTTCATGCAATTGATTCTTAAATAGAAATCTATTGGAACAAAACTACACTATCGAAAAAGGTTTTCTTGAGGTCAGTAAACTTCATAAAATATATTATGAGGTTTGCGGAAATACAAATGGAGTTCCATACCTATTTGTTCACGGAGGGCCTGGTGCTGGTTTTTCTGAAAATGATAAACGTTTCTTTGATTTTAAAAAACATAAAGTGATTTTTTTTGACCAAAGGGGCTCTTCTAAAAGTGAACCTTTTGGCTGTATAGAAGAAAATAACACTCAACATTTAATCGATGATATCAATACACTTTTAAATCATCTGAATATTGATAAAATCAACATTTTTGGCGGTTCTTGGGGAACAACTTTAAGTCTTGTATATACCATTAAGAATCCTCAAAAAACTAAAAGTCTATTGCTTAGAGCTATTTTTCTGGGAGACAAAAAATCAATTGACCATTTTACTAATGGCGGTATCAAAGATAAGTACCCAAAAGAATGGAATCGGTTTGAAAATAATGTCCCCGTAAACTCTAGACAAAAAATATCTGAATATTATCTATCACAGATGTTAAACGGAACAGCCGAAAACAAAGAATTCTATTGTTACGAATGGGCATTCTACGAAATATCTATTTTTAAACAAGAATTATCAGATAAGGAAATTGATGCTATTGTAAAACAAATTCCTTATCATTCTCTTTCAATATTAGAAGCACACTATCTTGGTAATAATTGTTTTATTGAAGAAGACTATATTACTAAAAATGTGGATAAACTAGATAGCATACCAATAACTATAATTCATGGAGAAAACGATGTAATTTGCCCAATTGAATATGCTCAGGAACTACATGAAAAATTAAATAATTCTGTCTTATATATTGAAAATGCAGGGCATTCTGACACCGAACCTGCAATTGAAAATAGAATTATTACATTTTTAAACAACTAAAAATTGCTAGATAGAATTTCTAAACTTTGCGTGCTTTGCGTATCCCGAAGCGCAATATCATTAAGTTAAGCTCTTTTTTAGCCAGTCATGGTTAATTGTATTCTCGACAAAGATTGTCTATAAGGGAACGCGGATGACACAGATTCGCTAAAGCGAAAACACAGATAAAAACGGATTTTCTCTCGTCCTGACACTCAATGTCATTAAGTTAAGAAATTTCAGATTGAAGGTATGGTGTTTGTAAATAGTAAGATTGTCGATTTTTCTGAGGTTTCATTCATCTGAAATCAATCCCGACGCTTCGAGACGTTAATCAAAAATCATCAATCATTTTTCTCTATTTTCCCTTAACTTAATAACATTTAACGTCGGGATTGTGATCTTTGCGGTTAATTTTCTGTCACCAATTTTCACTAATTCATTTATTTAAAAAAGTTTGTTTGAATTAGCATCAAACTGTTCAATTAGGTCCTATTTTTTACATTATTGATGTTATATACTGCTTTAATATGTTTTTTTATTCTTGAATTCTTTATAATCAATTTTTCATAGAGTTTAAAAGCTTGAAGTTCTTTGTTTGACAAATCATCTTTGCAGGACCAGTTCCAGAGCCTGTCTCTATAGACTAAATGTTCATTGACCATATATTTTTCGTGATCTACTATTGGTTTTATAATAATACTCATCTTACTACATTTATATTTTTATCTCTGAAGAATCAATCATTAAATACAATTTTAAAAGTTGCTCCTTCACCTACTTTACTACTTACACTTACTTGCCCTTTCATGGCTTCGATTTGATTTTTTGCAATATATAAACCTAATCCTTGTCCGTCTTTATGTCTATGAAATGTTTTATACATTCCAAATAATAAATCTCCATATTTATCCAGATCAATTCCTAAACCGTTATCGGCTATGGTCAGCGTTTTTTTTTCGTTTTCTATAAAGAAGTTTAATTTAATTATCGGAAAACGATTGGGGTGTGCATATCTAATTGCATTTGTAAAAAAATTCAACAACACACTTTCTAAATAGGCCGGATTAAAATTAACAACAGTTCCTACGGGAATATTGTTTTCTATAGCTACTTTGTTTTTATGATTATATCCATTAATTAAAGACAAAACTTTCATGAAATAAAAATTTATATCTAATGGCTTAACCACTATGTTTAGGTTATTCTGAATATTAACTATCTGAGACAAATCGGTTAATGTCTCGTTTAGGTCATTAGAAACTGTTCGAAGATTCATTAAAGTTTCGATATCGTTTTTATTTCCTTTTAATTCATTAATATCCAAAAGCAATTTAATATTACTTATATGGGTGTTTAAATTATGTGAAACGATATATGAAAAATTCAACAAACGATGTTTTTGCTTGCGGTATAATTCTATCTTATTTTTTAATTCTAATTCTTTCTCTTTTTGGGAAGAGATATCAATATGAGTTCCTATAACTCTTAATGGTCTCCCGTTTATATCCCGTTCTATAACTTTACCTTTGTCCAGAATCCATTTATACTCTCCATCTGAAGTTATTATTCGATGGTAATTTTCGTAAAAGGGTATTTTCTTATCAAAGTGTTTTTGAATGGTTGCATAATATTTTTCTAAATCATCTGGATGGACTATTTTATCCCAACGTTGTGAATTATCAAAAGTATCTGTCAATTTTAAGTCGAGTATTTTCATTGATTGCGACGAATAAAAAACGGTATTTGTTCTTATATCCCAGTCCCAAACTCCTATGGAGGACGCTTCTAATGCAAATTGAAAATGCTCTTCTGATAGTTTAAATTTTGCTTTTTGTTTTCTTAAAGCAATTGCTTTGGGGATTCTTTTAGATAAAAACTTATCTATAAATAGGTATATAGCTTTTAGCTTATCAAGCTTTATTTTATATAAATTAGTATTTCTGTATTTAACTTTATCAAAGAGTAACGGCATACTTGTTTTTTACTTTATTATAACCCCTTTTATGCAACTATATTTAGATAGAACTTTAATTCGGCTCTCATTTCTGATTTAACTTTGGTTGGATCAAATAATAGTATATCCTCTATTTTTTCAAGTTTTGATTTCATTTCTTCATTTAGTGTCGAAACTATTAATGGAACTCCTCTTCTATGTATTTGCATTAAATCTATTAACTCTTTATCCGAATAAACCACAAATAACATTACGGCATATTCTTCTACTTCTCCATCGAAGTTTTTAAAATTTTTATATACATCGAATGCAAAATGTTCTTTGAATTCATATTTTAAGAATCTCGAAAAACATTTCTGACTATCATATACCAATCCTCTTTTTTTCTTCATCGTTTCCTTATAATTTAGCTCTGAGCAAAACCCAAAACTGTTATTATATTCTTATAGTATTGATTTGTATCCTTACTTATCAATACAAATTGAGAAACAAAAACTGTTCAAAATCATTTATTGAACAATTTTTGTTTTATAATCTAATCTTATTGCTGGGCTTAATTAATATATAAATACCCGCTTTTTTCAATTCTTGATTCTGTATTTGTTTTATAACGCAGAATATAAAAATACGTTCCAGCTGGTACGATATCTCCATTTTTAACCGTTGATCTTCCTTCAGATATACCACGGAATACATTATTGTTTAATCCGTATCCATTAGCTTCATAAATCTTTACTCCCCAGCGATTATAAATCTCTACGGTATTGTCTGGATAATGCTGCAGCCCTTCTATTTTAAAATAATCATTTAATCCATCTCCATTGGCAGAAACTGCATTATAGATCACTACACCTGTAGGAACAACTGCTGCTTCTGCACGGTTATTATCTGGATTAGGATCTGTAGGTGTTGAATTCTTTAAATAAGCTACATTAAGATAATCTCCTGTTTCCAGTACTTTTGCTGTTAGCGTTAATGTTTCGGTTGTTCCCGCAGCTAAAACTGGAAGATTCCAAACACCATTGGCACTATTATAATTGCCTGAAGTAGTTGTTGCCATTACGTAACTATACCCCGATGGTAACATTTCGTCAATGCTTACGTTTTTAAAATCACCTGTTCCAATATTGGTTGTTGTTATTGTAAATATTACGTTTCCTCCAATTGTTGGTGTTGGATTGTTTACCACTTTTCCTATTACTATATCTGAACAAACCGCTATTGTTACTGGAAAATGTATCGTAACAATCGGATTACAATTAGAAACATTGATAAACTCTACTCCGATTGAACCATTTCCTGCTGCTGTCCATGTAACAGTCACGAAATCATCATTTAATTGTCCTCCTGCCTTAATTACACCTCCTGTAACAATCCAATTATAATCGGACATCGCTGCTGTTGTTTTGTAGGTTACCTCATCGCCAATACATGCTGTAGTATTCCAACCAATGGTTTCTCCTGGTAAATCGGTTTTAATAATTGCTGTTACAGCTAAACGCACTACGTTTTCACAAGCTCCAACTCTTAACGAACCATAATAAATTGCTCCATGATTTAATGCTCTTTTAGTCGAAATTATATTTCCTGCAATTGGTGCATCATACCAAATAACGTTGCTTTCATTAGTAACCAAATCTCCAACTGTAGCTTTTTCATTTAAACAGAATTCTTGGTTAGCATCTCCTGTTGGTGTTCTTGCATCATTAATTATTGCCGTTACGGCTAAACGTGTGGCACTTTCACACGTTCCAACGGTTAAGGATCCGTAATAAATAGTTCCATTTATTAATGCTGTTCCTGTCGGAATTATATTCCCTGCAATTGGAGCATCATACCAAATGACATTGTTTTCATTAGTAACTAAATATGAAACTGTAGCGTTAGATGCTAAACAAAATCCCTGAGTAGCATCTCCAGTTGGAGGTACTGTTTCGTTAACAGTTACCATCACTGCCATACCTGTATTCGCTTCACATGCATTATCACCTTTAACTGTTACATAATAAATTTTATCAGCTGTTAATACAGGTGTAGTAAAACTAACTCCAACGCCTAAAACATCTGTCAAAGCTGCATCTCTATACCAAGTAAATACTGGATTGATAACTGTAGAACTACTTGCTGTTAATACTGCTGTTTCTCCTACACAAATTTTCTGGTTTTCTATTTTATCTATCACTCCTTCAGGATTTACCTTAATAGTAAATACAACTGGAA
This sequence comes from Flavobacterium sp. KMS, assembly GCF_000813005.1. Lineage (GTDB taxonomy): Bacteria > Bacteroidota > Bacteroidia > Flavobacteriales > Flavobacteriaceae > Flavobacterium. The sequence continues at coordinate 143,852 of NZ_JSYP01000014.1, forward strand.
TACCTGTGCAGCCAGCAGCTGTAGGTATTACTGTAATTGTAGCAATTTCTGTAGAATCACTAGTATTAATCGCTGTAAAATCAGGTATATTTCCTGTACCAACAGCAGCTAAACCAATTCTAGGATTATCATTTGTCCAACTATAAGTAGTTCCTGCTATATTACTATCAAAAATAATTTCTGAAACTATATTATTGGTACAAACCTCTTTACCAGTTGGTTTAGTCAAGATTATATCTGGATTTACAGTAATGGTAAATGTAAAAGACCCCGTTCCGCAAACAGTCCCAATTGGATGGACCGTTACTGTTGCTGTTACTGGCTTTGTTCCACTATTAATTGCTTTAAAAGAGGGTATATTAGGGCTTGAAATCCAATTATCTTCTAAACCAATACTCCAATCATCAACGCTCCACACATATAAAGTCCCGGGATCATTACTATCAAAATTAATATCTGGAAAAATACATTGGTTGCCTGAGATCTGTGGAACTGGTGGCGTTACCACCAAAGCAGGATAAATTGTTGCCGTTACTGCAAGACGAATTTCGCTTTCACAAAGTGGGTAAACATGTGAAGCTGCGTAATAAGTTGTTCCATTAACCAAAGGAGTATTCGGCGCAACAAACCTACCAAACTCTGGGCTATCATACCATTCAACATTAATTCCCGATACTACTAAATCGGAAACTGTAGCTGCTTCACAAAAGGATTGATTGGCATCTCCAATAGGTGTGTCAGGATGTGGATTTACAATAATTGTAAACGGTTTAGCGGTACCCGGCAAATTTTCACAAACACCATCTCCTTTTACAGTTATATAATAAGTTGTTGTTACAAGAGGTTCTAACCATATTGGCGAGGTACCTATTGGGTTTGTTAGCGCTTCATCATCATACCAAGTAAAAATAGGATTGCTTATTGTTGTGTAAGGTGGCAACGTAATACCTATACCCGGGCATATCGTCTGGTCAAGAATACTAATATCAGCAGCAACTGCTAATCGCTTTATTGTAACTGTTACAGCTAATCTAGAGATACTAGCACAAATACCCGATTGTAATTCCCCATAATAAGTTCTTCCATTTATTAAAGATGTATTATTAGGTATTGCAATACCTCCTGTTGCCGTAGTAAACCAAATAACTCCTGTTTCATTGGTTACAAGATTGGCTATCGTAGCTGCTCCACAAAAAGATTGTACTACATCTCCCGTTGGTATTTCAGGTGTTGGGTTTACTGTTATTACAATCTCTTTGGCAGTATTAGGTGCATTTTCGCAAACTCCATCACCTTGCACAGTAACATAATATGTTGTTGTAATAGTTGGAGTAACGCCATAATTTTCGCCTGTAGCAATTACATCTGTCAAGGCAGCATCACTATACCAAGTAAATATTGGATTAGCAACGCTGGATAAAACAAGCATATCAGCCCCCATTCCTTCGCAAATTGTCTGACTAAGTCCTGTAATATCGGCTGCAGTGGCTCTTCTCTTAACTTTTACCTCTATCTTATCTGTCACAACACAGCCGGAACGTGTGAGAACTCTCACTGAATATTCTCCAGATTGAGGATTATCAAGTATCAAAGTATTAAAAGTTTTAGTAGTTCCATCTGGCAGCCTCCATTCGGCACTAGTTATCGGACCTATTGATTTAACAGATAAATTCAATGTATCTGTATCACATAAAACATTGGTTCCCGTAATAACATGCCCTAAATTACTAACATAATCCATTTTAAAAGAAGCTTCCAATGCTGTTGGATAACAAGCCGTTTCTACTTTTACCATATAATCACCTGCGGTAAGATTAAGAAAATCAGAGAAACTTTGTCCTACTACAGGATAATCGGTATCTGTAGACTTTTTTAAGTAATACATTGGCGATGTTGCATTTTTCACCACAACACTTAGTGTCCCCGTTGTAGATCCAGTACAAATTACTCCTCCTGATCCATTCATGTCAAACACAGGAAATTCTGATTTTACATCAAGTTCCCAAGGTCCTCCATACACATTTGTTGGAGTATAATAATCGACCAGGTTTATTTTATAAAGTCCTGTAATGTCACCTCGAAAAGCTGCTGTTACAGTTTCGCGGAAAGACATTGGCCAACTATAACTACTATCTACTATTGCATTAGTTTCAGTATAACCTGCTGGACCATCAATTACTTTAAAACCTATTTGGGGAACATTGAACATAGATTCAAAACTCGTACTGGGATAAGGTCTTAATAATCCCTGATTACTAATTTTATAATTAAATGTTTTTATATAACGATCACAAGATACAGGATCTGGTGTAATGGTTGAAGTAACCGAAATACTATCTATTACTCTATCTAACGTAGTTGTAAAAGTCCTGTCATAACATCCTGTTGCCGAAGTAATATGAACAGAATAATTGCCCACTTCCAGATTATCACTAATCAATGTACCACTATAGCTCATCGTGTTAACCGTTTTCTCTAGATAAAAGCCATTGGGCCCTGTAACTGCTATAGTATAAGGCATTGGCATATAATAATCTAATTTAATACCAAGCTGACTCTTACCAAAGTTTTTAAAATCGGCCATACTAGCCAATTCAAGCGGTAATTCATCTTGATTATAGTAACGAAAATTAGCTGGATCTATAAACACTTCTGTTCTTGAATTCATGTTTATCCATTGCCCTCTTGTTACGTTTACAAAAGAAAGTCTGTTTAATTCACTTCCATTAATATCTGTAAGTTTAAAAGTATAAGTATTTCCTATCGCTAACTGTGCTTCAAAATCATTTTGGTTTGCTGCCGTTATAGTGTATTGTTTTGGAGGTACTACTCCATTTTTTTCAGTAATAGTTAAAGTAAGTGGATCACAAAAACCCGAAAGTAATGATAATCTTGATAATGTAACTAAACCTGTTGGGGTACAAAGCGTACTTGCTTTATCATCGGCTAAGTAAAATGTTAATCCCGCATTTGCGATAAGCTTAGGCAAAAATTCATTTTTACGAGATGGCAGATTATAAATAGTCGATTTTTCTATTCCGCAAATAGAGACCCACAAAGTCATAGATTTCCACGCATTTATATCCAATGGCAAAGGTTGCTTATAAGCTATAAGCTCATTATAAGTCATATAAGGCGTTTTTACACCATCATATTCTACAGCATACATTCTTGTCATTCCTGGTACTTGCGAAATAGGAAACACATCATTACCTGTAATTACAGGAATCCCACCAGAATAACTAAAATCATAATAAGCATCAGTAACAGGGTCACATATTGTTCCTGCACCACCATGAGCAACTTTAACATTATTATCCCAATACCAGTATGTAGGCGTAGTAACAGTAAAATTATAAACAATATTTGGGGCAATAACATAAGGACTATTACTGTTTACAATTGTCCCGCAATTGTCTTTTACTCTTATTTTATAAGTGCCAGCAGGCATACCTTGAAAATTATAACTACTATATGAAATTTCTTCTCTTACTATTACATCATTAGTATCTAATATTGTTATTGTATAAGGAACAGCACCTCCATTGGGAACAACTGTTAATCTTGCCCCAGGATTTGTATCCGTAGCACAATAAGCCAATCGGTTAGAATAAATATTATTTATTGTTAATGTCCTTCCTGATCCATAATCTGGCACAATAACCTCTTTGGTTATTGGAGTCGATGCATTGTTGTCATCATATACTCCTACAGTATAAGTACCCGGTGCCAAATTTAAAAAAACAGGATCATCTTGTGGAGTACCAATTACTGATCGGGTTACTTTATAATCTACCAGTTCATATTGTACTCTCCCAACTGCATTAGTCGCCGTTACTGTAATCGAACCATCGTTTACACAAAAGGCTGGTGTACTCACTGTCGTAAAATCAAGCACTTGAGCTCCTCCTACTAATGGCAGAAAACCCAAAAGCAATATTAGTAATTTTATATTCTTCATATTTTTATATTGTAATTCTTTGAACTAAATAATTTCTATTTACCCATATTTATAATAAACTCACTACGCCTATTGGCTAGATGTTGCTCTTCTGTACACGATACGCCATCATTACAACCATTTATCAATTGTGATTCTCCATATCCTTTTGCCGTTAGTCGGCTTTTATCAATCCCATTTTTAATCATGTATTTCATCGTAGCCTGCGCTCTTTTTTCTGATAGTTTTTGGTTGTAAGCTATACTTGCGCGGCTGTCTGTATGAGAACGAATATCAACTTTCATTGTCGGGTATTCATTCATAACAGCTATAATCTTGGCTAAATCATGCTCTGCAATTGGATTAATATCCGATTTATCCAATTCGAAATGAATATTAGAGATCCCAAAAACTTTTGCTAAATCATCTCCTGTAGTAATTGTTTTTACTTTTTTACTTAAAGCAAAATCTTGTTGTGTTTTTCCTGTAATTTGAGAAGTCGTAACATTAACTTCTTTTGTTTCGTAGTCTTTCTGTAAAACACGTACATAATAATTTTCTTCGCATACAACTTCATGAGTATATGCTCCGTTATCATTGGAATAAACCTCTTTTAATAAATTAAATTTCGAGTCGAATAATTGTACTTGTACATTAGCCAAAGGCGTCCCTGCAACATCATCGGTAATAATACCTACAAGTTCTTGGTCACAATTATAGGTTAAGGGAAGTTTCTCTTTTAGTTTGAAGATATCATCATAACCAATAGTTTCTTCTCTATTTGTCGAAAAAAAACCATGTTTGGATTGCGAATTAATCCAAAAAGCAAAATCATCATTACTGCTATTTACTGGTGCCCCAATATTAAATACTCTTTGGTAGGTATTGTTTTTTTCTAATGGGGATACAAAAATATCCAGTCCGCCTAATCCAGGATGTCCATTTGAAGCAAAATACAATTCATTTGCCTCTGAAATAAAAGGGAATGTTTCTTTTCCTTCAGTATTAATTTTATCTCCTAAATTTTCTGGGGTTCCAAAACTTCCATCAGCATTAATCGATACTTTAAATATATCTGAATCCCCTTTGGTTTCGGGCATATTCGAAGCAAAGTAAAGTGTTTTCTCATCTGGACTAAGCGCCGGATGTGCTACACTATATTCATTGGAGTTAAAAGGCAATTCGACAATATTTGTCCATTTATTATCTTTTAAAACTGCTCTGTATATTTTTAAAAGAATCGTTTTGTCTTTGCTTTTTTGATTCTTCCCGTCCAAGAAATTATTTCGGGTAAAATACATCGTTTTCCCATCTTTGGTAAATACTGGAGTTGACTCGTTTACATGAGTGGTTATTACTTCCGAAAATCGTTTCGGAGTACTTAGATTTCCATTATCATCTACAATTGAAGTATATAAATTGGTAAACGATTGATTTGTCCATTTATCTCTGCGCTTTACAAATCCCATTGTATCTCTTGCCGAAGTAAAAACCAGTTGATTACCTAAAAAACTAGTTCCATAATCAGAATATTCCGAGTTGATTCCTGCATTCTCTACAGTATATCTCCCTGAGTTTTTCTTAATCACTTCCAGATAGTCCTTTTGCTTATTATACAATTGAGCTCTGCTATCCTGACCCGATTTCAGGCTGAATTGATCCAGTATTGCATCAGCTTCTTTATAATCTCCAATCGCTTTTAAACTTTGTGCATAACGATAGTAATACTCTGTTGGTATGGTTTCTTTTAAATCAAAAAGTGCTGTGTACCATTTTTCGGCTTTGGCCAATTCACCATTGAAATAATATGCATTTCCTAGTTTCTGAAATAAGTCCGTCGATTTATATCCTTTCCCGGCTATATTTTCGTAAACCTTTATAGCATCGATATAAGCAAATTGATCATAGTTTTTATCTGCTGTTTTAACTTCTCTCTTTTGAGCAAAAGCAATACTGATACTGAACAGAAATATAAATAGTAATTTTAGTTTCATATGTAGTTCTATTTTGTAATAAATTGGATCTTAAAAGAATCGAGGAGAAACGATTCTGGTATAATTTTTAAAAAGCTCAAACCGTAGAAAAATCTCATGTGAACCTGAGTTGTAATTTGCCAACCTGGTTGTTTCGGCATCATAAGCATAGCCAATCAACAAACCATCAGATACCTGAAAACCTACCATTGCACTTAAAGCTGCGCTCCAGCGATAAGCAACTCCGGCAGTGAATTTATCATCGAATAAAAAATTAGCCGATATATCTACTTGTAAAGGAGCTCCATCAACCATTTTTGTCAATAAGGAGGGTTTGAATTTTAAATTGTAGTCTAAATCGAAAACATATCCTGCCATTAAATAATAGTTTATGCGCTCTTTGGCAACATAACTATAGGCACTTTTATCAAAATAACTATTCTCTAATATTTTTGGAATCGATAATCCAACATAAAATTTATCTGAGTGTAAATAAACTCCTGCTCCAATATTTGGAGAAAACTTATTATTGATATTATCTTGAAAATTAGGATCTAAAGGATCATAAATATTTAGTTTGGTGTAATCGACATTAAGTAAACCTGCCGTAGCTTTTAACCCAAAAGATAATTTATAGTTAACCGAAGTATTAATTGTATAAGAGAAATCGGCCGCAATATCATTCTCTGTCATTGGTCCTATCTGATCATTGATAACCGATATTCCTAAACCAACATTACTATTGTTAATAGGCGTATTAAAAGATATGACATTGGTAAGCGGAGCGCCATCTAACCCAACCCACTGATTCCTATGCAAACCAAAAATACTCATTACGCCACGTGAACCCGCATAAGCAGGATTTATACTTGTTGTATTGTACATGTATTGTGTGTATTGCGAATCTTGCTGCGCCCAAGCAGCACTATATACCAATAGTGCTACTAGTATTAGCCTTATTCTTTTATTTCCCATTACTAAATAATTTAGAATGCAAAATGACACAAACTTTTTGACACAATATGTTTAAAAAGTAACAGAATAAGACATACTTTGAATATTCAACAAACAACAAGCGTCTAAATATCAAATAAATGCGATTTATTTATTAAACAAAAAGAAGTAGTAAAACAGAGTAGAATAAAAAGATTTAATAAGAGGCTTTAACAAAATCCTCAGAAGGTTTCCTTCCGAATTGCTGAGCATATTTTGAAGTAAAATAACTTAGCTTGGTATAATTTAGTTCTTGAGAAATATCCAGCAATGAATCAAACTTGCCGCTTTTAAGAAGTTCACTGGCAAGAATCATTTTTTCTCTTACAAAGAAATTATTCGGGGGACTAATAAACATTTTTTTAAACAAAGACATATATTTTGAAACTGACATTCCTGCCATATCAGCCAAAAATTCAACTCCAACAAACCCTGTATATAAATTATCCAACAAATAATCTTTGGTAGTATTCAAAATTTCCGCCTCTCTTTCTGGTATATGATGAAGCATGGGTGCAAGATTAGAATACCGATCGATAAATGTTGCCAGTAATCTAAGCGCTACTCCTCGTAAATATATTTCAAAAGCAGGATCCAGAAAGGATTTACTTTTAATAGCGTGCATAATGACCTTGCTTTCACTATCTATATGATCATAAAAAAAAAGTGTGTTTTTTCCGCTTTTTATTTTACGCTTATTAACATCTTTTATAGCTCCGTTTACTACCGAAAATTTTAATAAATCCTTAGCAACCAATAATCGCATCGCAAAAACCCTTTCTCCCACAACAGGTTGAAAAACCTTATCGATAGCATTATCAAATACTCCTAAACCTAAATTTGCTTTATATCCTATTTTATGTTTTATCCCCTGAATATGAATTAGATTCATCTCATCGCTAAAATCATAATGAATTATATATAAAGCCTCATCGGATTTAAGTTTTCTTATAAGAATAGTTTCTTTAAATATTAAATCCCAAATTACAACAGATAGTCCAGGAACAACCTCGGTATAGTAAAAACCTCCATCTCCAACTTTTTTAGGCATCTGCAAGAATTTATCATCTATTAACTCTGCTCCAAGTTGCTCAATAAGTTGTTTTACAAGTTGTTTTTGCCATACCGATGTTAAAGTATAAGTGTGACTAATTTCGATCATTATTGCAGTTGTTTAATAAAATCCTTTGGAGACATTCCGAATAATTCCTTGAACTTAGCAGTAAAATAAGAATTGTTGGTAAAATTTAATTCATGTGAAACTTGAGCTATCGTTAATTGTTTTTCATGTAAAAGTCGTTTGGCTTCTAAGAGTTTATTGGTTAAGAAAAAAGAATTAGGAGTCATTCCTGTAATCTTCTTGAATAGGCTTTTATATTTAGATTCAGACATATTTGCCTCTTGCGCCAAGAAATTGATACTTGGAAAGGTGTGATTTAAGTTTTCGATTAAATAGGCTTGTGATTTTATGATACTCCCCAAATCAATCTCATTGACAGTGTCGACTACAATCTCATCCAGAATCATTTTTTCTATATATTCTGCCAGAAGATTTTGTACCGTACCTCTTAAGTGTAGCTCAAAAGATCCATCCTCAGGCTTCTGAGCCTTTAAATTCATCAAAAGATTATAACTTTCATTAGTCATCCTTGTTAATTTAACTATCGTATTAAGCTCTGGATTAAAAATATCATCCGCATGATCTTTTATAGAAGGGTTGTTTTTAAAATACCCTTTTATCACTTCTTTTTTTATAAAAATACAAAGCGAAAGCACCTGACTACCTGATTTAACAAAGTAATCATGATATAAGCTACTGTCTACAAAAGCTAAATTATAATTCCACCTGCCAATAGGACTCGATAAACCATTTGATACAAAAACAGCTTCTCCTTCGGTAAGATTATAATAAACACCAATAAAATCATCTGTTTTATTCTCTTGCCTGTAATGAATGTCTGAATGATACAAAACATCCAGATAAAGTGCTGAGATTCCAAAGTCACAACTTAAAAAATACCTATAACCTGTATGAATATGATCTGGTACCACAATAAAATTACCATCAACCTTTCCTTCAAGTTGATTTGCCAGGGGCTCTACCCAGTCCAACTCTACCCCGTAATGATGTGTGATTTTCTTCATGAATTTTTTACTTAAGCCTTTTACAAAACAAAGTTGGTTTTGCGTTAATTTAATTTCAAAAAACCTCCATATTTAAATGAAAAATCTAATGGATTGTATTTTATTAATCAACTATCGCGGGGCAATGATAGAGTCAATACTACTTAATCTGGTTATTTATCTTCTATTTCTAAAAAACCAGACTGCAAAATGAAACAATATTTTCGGCTCAATATGTTTAAAAAATATCAGATTAAGACATTTTTTAAATGCACTACGTAAATATAAAAATTATTCATACAAGTATTACAATAAAAAAAGAGCCCTTAAAACAAGAGCTCTTAAAGTAATGACCTGATACAACACCTCTTATTCATGAAGAATAAACTTTATTGATACCCGAAATTATTAAATTAAGGTTATTGAAAATACTTCATTGGTGTTGCTCTTAAATATTTTTTGAAGAATTCGATAAAAGCGCTATCACTTGAAAATTCGAGAGCATAAGCCGTTTCGCCAACATTTTTACCTTCAGCCAGTAATTCAATTGCTTTTTGAAGGCGCCATTGTTGCCTCCATTCCTGATATGACATGCCAGTCTCTTTTAAAAAGATACGACTTACTGTTTTTTCGCTTACAAGAGCATCTATGGCTAATTTTTTTAAAAAAGGTGGTAACGATTCTCCTAGATTCCAATGTTCTACAAATGGTTTAATTCTTAAATCCTGAGGAACTATTAATGTTAGGTTTTCTTTTGCTGCACTATAAAACTCTTCCCAAAAAACCGATAATACATTTTTTTGCAAATCAAAAGGCATATCCCATTCCCAAAAAGAGATTTTTTCTATTATCTCTTTTAATAAATTATTTACATTCAAAATTGTTAATCCTACAGGTATTTCCGGAAACAAAACGGTATCAAAATATATAGAGCGATAAGCCACAACATTTCGGGTAATGACTCTATGTGGAAAATTTGCAGGAAGCCATACTCCCATAGTGGGAGGCAAAATACTTTTTTTGTTTTCACTAATAACTGTAATACAACCACTTGGAGCATATAAAAATTGTGCCTTTTCATGCTGATGCAACCCCGAATCATGATTAGTAAAATCTGATGCAATACCAATAACTGATGCCTCTAAATCATCAGGATTAAAATAACTGTCTTTTAAAATAAATGCCATTTGTCCTTATTTTGATGTTTTTGGTCTTAATGTCGTTAATAAGATACTAAATCATAAAGATACTTTTGCTAAAAATAAAAAAAAATTACAATTGAACCACAATGAAAAAGAAACCAACTATAACTATATTGATTGTTTTAATAATGTTTCCTCAATTTGTAGAGACAATTTATAGCCCTGCGCTACCAAGTATAGTCGAGCAATTTGATGTTAGTAATAAAGAAGCTTCCCAAACCATATCAATATATTTTATCGCTTTTGCACTTGGAGTTGTATTTTGGGGGATCCTATCTGATAAAATTGGAAGGCGGAAGTCTATGCTTTCTGGCTTAATCATCTACACAATTGGGTCAATTCTTGCCATATTAGCCAGCAATTTTAATATAATCCTAATTGCCCGAATAATATCGGCTTTTGGAGCAGCAGTTGGTTCTGTAGTAACACAAACTATCCTCAGAGATATCTATGATAAAAAAGAACTTGGTAAAGTATTTTCGATAGTGGGAATCGCTCTTTCCATTAGTCCTGTCATTGGGCTTATAACTGGAGGAATAGCTGCTGAAAAATATGGACATATTGGAGTTTTTTCAATTCTCCTGCTACTAGCTTTTATATTGAGCTTAATGTCCTTTAAATTTCTTCCTGAAACAAAAAATGATTCAGCAAACAAGCTTAACTTCAAAACAACCTTGATTGAGTTACTTAATGATAAATCTATTTGGTTAAACACCTTTTTGGTTAGTGCCTTTAACATAATGTTATTTAGCTATTATTCGCTTGCTCCATTTATCTTTGAAAAATTAGGATGCAATTCAACTCAGTTTGGATATAGTGGGATTATCTTAGCGATAAGCTCTTTTATAGGTAGTATGATAAATAAAAAACTGATTCATAATAACATTTCTGCTGATCGTCTAATTCTAATTGCGACAATAATTGCATCTTTAGGAAGTTTAGGAGTTCTATTATTACAACATAGTTTATACTTTTTAATACCTATGATGCTAATTATCGTAGCATATGGTCTGGCAATTCCAAATATATTAAGTCAGGCTCTAATTAAATACAGAGGCGTTGCAGGTACTGCAGGTGCTTTATTTGGGCTAATGTATTATGTTCTAATAGGAATAGGGTTGGCTATTTCTGGATTAGTTCAAAATTTTGGTTTAATACTCATCACATTATCCTTACTTTCTATTTTGTTTGCAATTAAAAATAAGAATCTAAATCACTTAAATAAATAGACTTTTACCCATAAAAAAAGCGATTTCCAATATCTTGAAAATCGCTTTTTATTTATTCTTTAAACGTTAATTAGCTTTTAATCCAATTGATAATTTCTGGATCAGTTGGCAATGTTTTAGGAGAGATTACTTTTACTAATTCACCTTTTTCGTTGATTAGATATTTCTGAAAGTTCCACTCTACTTCTGAATCTTGCACTCCGTTTTTAGATTTTTGAGTCAAGAACTTATATACTTCATTCATATCATCTCCTTTTACTGAGATTTTGTCCATCATAGGAAAAGTAACGCCGTAATTTTGTTGGCAAAAAGCGCCAATTTCTTCATTTGTACCTGGTTCTTGTGATGCAAAGTTATTTGCAGGAAACCCAACAATTACAAAACCTTTATCTTTATATTCTTTGTAAATTGCTTCTAAATCCTTGTATTGTGGCGTTAATCCACATTTTGAAGCTGTATTTACAATCATTATCTTTTTTCCTTTTAAAGAAGCAAAATCAAACGGATTTCCTGATAAGTCTTCTACTTTAAACTGATAAATGGTTTGTTTTTCCATGACATTTTCGCTTTTGCTGTTTTTATTTTTTTTAGTTTGTGCTTGATTCTGACAGCTAAATAAAAACATAACTCCACAGAATAGAAACAATATATTTTTCATAATTAAATTTTTTATAAAATTAATCAAATTTGATTTACCTGATTTCGTTCTTCACTTTATTTTATGATGAACAATTGTTAATTAACCAAAGAAGCCTAACGCTATAAACGTTAGGCTTCTTTAACAAACAAATTAAATTATTTTATTAAAATTTGTATATAATTCTTCCTTTCATAAAAAAGGGAGTTCCCGGCGTAAAGTGTATTTCTTCGACACTTTCTGGCTCATTTTTTAATCTCGATTCCGTTGCAAACTGGGTTTCATTCCATGCTGTATTAAATAAATTATCGATTGAAATTCCAAAAGTGAATTTTTTATAATCATAATTCACATTCATATCACATACAAAATAACCTGCTGCAACAATAGAATTATCCTCATTGGCAGGACGATTCTTTAAGTAACGGTAACGTATTCCTCCCGAAAACCCATTCCATTTATGAAAACTTAATCCTCCTGTTGTAGTAAAATCTGGTGCTAACGGAATATAGTTTTCTCCCTTAGGTTCATCAATACTACGGGCATAGGTATAATTTCCGTCAAAATCAAAATACAACCATTGGTTTAATTGGTAACGCAATCCTAAATCTGCTCCCATACGTCTGGTTTTACCACTTGGCTCAACAATTCCTGCATCACCTACATACACAAACTCTTGTTGTAAATATAAATACCATAAAGCCGAGTTTACGATTAAATTAGGGAATGGTTTCCAGATTGTTCCTAAATCTGCTCCAACAGAAATAGGTAGGATATCTGTTCCTTTATTAGCCACTACTACCCTGGTATCATTAGAGTGAAAACCAACACCTGATTTAAGATAATATTGCAAATTATTGTTTTGAGTATAAATAAAATTAAGCTTAGGCGAAACTCTCACTTTATTCTCTGATTGTGTTTTGTAATCTGTCGTTAACTTATCCTGATAATTAAACTTAAAATAATCGATTCTTACAGCTGGGTTTATAATTAATTTCCCAATGTTTATCTCAGAGTTTAAATAAGTAAAAAGATTAGACTCATCGATATCTCCTAACTTAATTTGTTCTAAAACGGTTCTTCTGTTTAGTGTATGCGAAAGTTCAGAATCGGTTGTAGCGTCACTACGAAATCCAACTCCCCATTGAAATCCTAAATCTAATTTATCTGTTTTAACCTTTTTGTTCAATTCAGCATTCATTCCATAAATATTTCTATTTTCTTTTTGCTTAATCTGATCGCCATTTACTGGGTCATTTAAGAAAAAAGTAAAATTCGAATACAATTCAAACTCATAATTGGTATAAAAAGCATTGGCTTTTAAGAATGTATTTTCGTCAATTATTTTATGAATAGAAGCATTAAAGTTTGTTCTCGATGTGTTTCCTCCTTCTGTATCATCTACAGATCCAAATCTCGAAATTATCCCTTGATCTACCAATCGTTGCGGAATTTGTCCTGATGCATCCCATTTGCTCGAAAAACGTGAGGCTAAAATCGATATTTTGCTATTATCATCAAGTATCGCCGAATATTTACCTAATAAATTTACTCTATTAAAGTTTTGAGGAGAATCAAAAGGACCATCGGTTATAATATATTCGGTAGCAATATAAGCGCTTTGCTTTTTTTGTTTTCCTAGTAAGTCAAATAAACCAACGGTTCTAAAGGTATTAAACTGCCCTACTTCTACACCAATACTACTGTTCTCTAGTTTGTCTTTGGTTTTAAAATCAACATATCCTGTTGTTGCAAAATCGCCTTTATTGGCATAATATGCTCCTTTACCAAAATCTATTTTATCTACCGTTTCTGGAATCACAAAATGCAAGTCTGAGTATCCTTGTCCGTGTGCATGCGAAACCATATTTACAGGCATTCCGTCAACCGAAATTGCAATATCGGTTCCGTGATCGATATCAAACCCTCTTAAAAACATTTGCTCGGCTTTTCCTCCTCCAGCATGCTGTCCAATAAATAATCCTGGCACTTTACGTAAAATTTCTTGCGAAGAGTTTACTGGAGTTACCTCCAAATCTATCTTCGAAATCACATTCATAGCTAGTACTTTAGGCTGAATTACAACTTCATCTAATTTAAAACTATCGTCTTCTAGCGCAATTATGATATCTGAGTCAGTTATTGTGTAGGTTGTCTTTTTATATCCCAAAGCGCTAACCTTTAAAACATCTCCAATGGTAGATTTCTCGATACTAAAATTTCCAATTTCGTTAGTATGTGCGTGACTTTCGGATTTTGTATTAAAAATATAGGCATTTTCAATAGTGTTTCCATTTACATCAACCACAATACCTTTTAAAATTTGACTGTAACTTTTTAACCCAAAGGTCATCAGGAGTATTAATAAATATTTTTTCATTGGGGAATTTTATAATCTGAATTATTTTTGCATGCAAGATTTTGAATTGATTATTCTTACATTTTTTTTGGCAAAAATATTCTTTTTATAACTCATCGCCAAGTCGAACTTTAATTTAAAACCTTAAACGACATTAATAACTCAATTTTAAGCGTTTTGTGGTTAAATCTAACTTTTGGTGATTGGAATTTTGAAGTAAAATGTAATTTAATTAGGAAAAGGTTTCCGAATTCGTTCCTTCGTCTGCTCTGTAGAAAATGGCAAAATATTATCCCCCATATTTACCATTACTATCCTAAATACATTAGAATGGAAACCTATCCCTGATTAAAAACAAATATTTAAGTCTAAATTATCCCCCATTCAGACCTTCATTATTTTGTATATACGAGATTGGTTTGAGTTTGGTTTTAAAAAAATAAAAAAAAGGTAATATTTTATTTTTCATGTATTTAGGAAGTTTTCTTGTTAGAAATAAATTACAATTTCTTTAAATTTTTGAATTATATTTATACCAACTTTACCAATATTCCCCATTTATAAACTAAAGTTCATGCGTTTATTCACCCAAAATCTATAGAATATGAGTCAAGAAGAGTTATTAGTATTAATTTATAAGAAAGACGAAAAAGCTTTTACACATCTCTACGATATGTATTCCAAAAGTTTATTTGCAGTAATTAATGTTCTTATAAAAAATAGAGAAGAAGCCGAAGATGTGCTTCAGGAAGTATTTGTTAAAATTTGGAAAAACATCGATTCTTACCACGAAAGTAAAGGTCGATTTTATACCTGGATCCTTAATATTGCCAGGAATACATCCATTGATAAACTTCGATCAAAAAATTTCAATAACAGTCAAAAAAACCTTTCTTCAGATAATTTCGTACATCTACTTGACGACAGTAACAAACTCGTCAATAAAATAGATACTATTGGTATTCATGAGTTTGTAAAAAAACTAAAACCTAAATGTATTGCAATAATCGATTTATTATTCTTTAAAGGATATACGCAACAAGAAGCTTCAGAAGAGCTTGCGATGCCTTTGGGAACAATAAAAACGCAAAACAGAAATTGTATTAACGACTTACGAATTTATTTGAAATTATAATGGAAACAAAAGAATATATAGAATCAGGAATTTTAGAGCTTTATGTTTACGGATTACTTACAGAATCTGAAAGCATAGAAGTAGCCGCAATGGCTAAAAAACATGACGAAATTAATGATGAGATTATTGCAATTGAAAAAGCAATAGTAGCATTATCCTCAAGTTTTTCTCCTTTTCATTCGGTAGCTAATTTTGAAAAAATTAAAGCTAAACTAGAACTTAAACACGGCAAGGTTGTCGATATGAAACCAGCTTCTACTTGGTCTCAATATGTTGGTTGGGCAGCGGCTGTACTCTTCTTATTAGGTTTTGCTTATCAGTATGTGCAACTTACCCAAACTAAACAAGCAATAGAAGTTGTAGGTAGTGAAAAAGATAAATTAAAAAGTGAATATGCACTCTTAGACCAAGAAAGCAAAATCACTGAGAAAAACTTATCGATTGTAAGGGATATAAAAAATACTGGAGTTACACTAGGCGGACAAGCAGTTGCGCCACAATCTTTTGCAAAAGCATATTGGAATAAAGACACTAAAGTAACTTATATTGATGCTGCTGGATTACCAAAACCTCCAAAAGGAAAAGTATATCAGGTTTGGGCTTTAAAATTAAGTCCTGTACTTACTCCTACAAGCATTGGTTTGTTGACTGAATTTGACTCTAACAATCAAAAAATATTCAAGGTAGAAAATACTGGTTATGCCGAAGCTTTTGGAATCACACTCGAACCTGAAGGCGGAAGCCCAAGTCCTACAATGGATCAATTATATACTTTAGGAAAGGTTTAAAAACCAACTTATTATAAAAATTTAAAACGCATATTAAAACAAATTAATATGCGTTTTTTTATTATTTTTAAAATCTAAACTAACCAATAATAAACCAATTTATGAACAGTACATTAATCTTAAGAGTTGCAGTTGCTATTATCTTACTCACACACAGCGTTTTCGGAATATTCGATAATGGTATTAATAATTTCGGGAATCTCTATTTAAACCAAATTGGGTTTGCTCCTTTTGGTGTATTTCTCGCTTGGTCTATAAAACTATCGCACATTGTAGCTGCTGTACTTTTGCTTATTAATAAATACATCAACTTTGCTGCAATCGTTACTATTTTAGTTCTTATTATGGGGATTATTCTGGTTCATTTTCAAGAAGGATGGTTTGTTGTAGGTGGCGGAAGAAACGGAATGGAATATAACTTTTTACTGATTTGCGTTTTATTGGCAATTATGTTTCCAAAAGGATTTTTTGGAGGTTCTGAGAAATAAAGGTACTGAGGTACTAAGAGACAAAGGTTCAAAGGTTTTTTAAAGGAGCTAAGGTTTTGAGTTGCAAAGGTTCAAAGGTTGCTTAGTTTGCACATAAAATAATCACAATAGCTTTGCGAACTTTGCGTAAAACCTTGCGCCCTTTGCGATTAATTTTTTTACACAAACTAAGCAACCTTTGAACCTTTGTCTCTTAGTACCTCAGTACCTTATAAAAAAATCAATCTAAATCTGAAAAACCGAACTCTTCTTCCATCTTTAAAAAGTCTTCTTTGGTTGGAGTTGAAACAAATAAGGGATAATCTTCTGATAAGTTTCCATTATCATCTGTGAAATACCAAATTAGCTTTCTGTCATTTTCATAAATAATCCAGTTATTATGATCTACAACTTTTTGCCAATCTTTAGTGGTTATCTCTTCTATAAATTCTGTTAACTCATCCTGATCCATGTCATAAATTGCACCCGAAAATGGATAGCCACCTTCTGCGCATTGTCCGTACATTATCATTTGTAAAAAATCTGGAAGCAATATTTCTTCTGAATACCAAACCGCATTATCTATACTTTGAGTTTGATAAACTAAAGTATCTGCTATATTAACTCCCCAATAACATACATTCTGGTTTTCTTCTAGAAAAACTAATTTTCCATCTTCATAAAACAAATCTTCGGGTTTTAGAAATCGCTGAAATGAAGACATAAAAATATCCAATTTACCTACGGTAATATAAAACTCTTTCAGTATTGCTGGTATTGATTGTCCTAGTTTCGTTTCTGCATTTTCAATTGTTTCTACATCAAATCCGTCATAGTTTGTTAATGAACGCCCTAATAATTTTTCGGCAATTTCTCTTATCATATTTTTTGAATTAAGAATATCTATATATTTTTTAGTCTATGAATAATCTTTTTAAATCTGTAACAAAAATACTTAATTTCGAATTTATTTCTCCCCAGAATAACTACTATTATCGCCTAAAATCGATTTAAATAATGCTGTTTTTCATACTCTATTTTTTAAGTCTACACACATCAATACAAACCAATTATAATAAATTCTTCTTAATTTTATTTATTTTCTAAAATCTATATCGTAATATTGCAATATAAAAATATAACAATGGGAGCAACTAAATCAGATTTCTTTACTGACAACCAAAACGAACTTGCTATTCTGGCAAAAGCATTGGGTCACCCTGCAAGAATTGCCATTATAGAATACTTACTAAAGGTTAACGCATGCATTTGCGGTGATATCGTAAACGAATTACCCCTATCGCAGCCTACGGTTTCTCAGCATCTTAAAGAGCTTAAAAATGCAGGTTTAATAAAAGGTAATATCGAAGGAAACGCTATTTGCTATTGCATTAACGAATCGGGATTTGAAAAAATTAAAGTCTTTTTCCAACATGTTGAAACGCATTTGGAGAAAAGAAATAATGAATGTTGTTAAATATTAAAAAATAAAAATTATGAAACTTTCAGAAATTAAAAACATCTTAAAAACAGTTGAAGCTATTAATTTTCAGCTTCCAAATGGGACTTTTGTACCCGAATATTTTCACGTAACTGAAGTTGGTTTAATAACCAAGAATTTTATCGATTGTGGCGGAACTGTGCGCAAGGAAACGGTTGTAAACTTCCAACTTTGGGACGCCAATGATTATGAACATAGATTAAAACCTCAAAAACTGGTTCATATCATCGAACTTTCGGAAAAGGTTTTAGTCCCGATAGCTATCGGGATCGAAGATTTTGAAATTGAAGTTGAATATCAAGATACTACTATTGGCAAATATGATTTAGGTTTTAACGGTAAAGATTTTGTTTTACTAAACAAACAAACGGCTTGCTTGGCTCAAGATCAATGCGGAATTCCATCTGAAAAACCAAATGTTCGCCTTTCGGATATATCAAATCAATCAAGCTCTTGTACTCCGGGCAGTAGTTGTTGCTAATTTTTGAATGTCATAAAATATGAGCTTACTATTTCCCGAAATCGAAAACGTTATTCGTTCTTTTGATTTTAAAACTATTACTGATGAACGAAAGCATATTTTATTGCCTTTAATAGTTTATGTGCAAGGTAGAGTAAATGCGCTACAAGAAATTAGACTTAATTTTATTTGTACCCATAATTCGAGAAGAAGTCATCTGGCTCAAGTTTGGGCGCAGACTGCAGCTGCACATTTTGATATAAAAAATGTTTCTTGCTATTCGGGTGGAACGGAAGCAACTGCTTTATTTCCTGTAGTGGCTAAGACCTTGGAAGAATCGGGGTTTAAAATCGAAGCTATTTCGGAAGGTAAAAATCCGGTTTATTCCATAAAATTTGCATCGAATGAGCATCCTATTATTGGATTTTCTAAATCATTTGATGCAAGTTTTAATCCTGTAAGCAAATTTGCGGCTATCATGACGTGTTCACAAGCTGATGGCGATTGTCCATTTATTGCTGGTGCAGAAAAACGTATCCCGATTACGTACGATGATCCTAAAGCATTTGATAATACGCCTTTACAACTCGAGAAATATCAGGAACGCAGTTTACAAATTGCTACCGAAATGTTTTATGTTTTCTCGCAAATAAACAAATAATATGTCTGCAAATACTTGCGCTCCAGCTGCTGAAAGAAAAAAGTTGGGTTTTCTTGACCGTTTTTTAACGCTTTGGATTTTTCTTGCTATGGCAATTGGGGTTTCAATTGGTTATTTTGTTCCATCTAGCGGAGATTTCATCAATTCTTTCTCTAGCGGAACTACCAATATTCCGCTTGCAATTGGATTGATATTAATGATGTATCCTCCGCTAGCAAAAGTTAAGTATGAACTTATGGGTGAGGTTTTTAAAAACACTCGTGTATTGGGTGCTTCTCTTTTTCTTAACTGGATTGTAGGCCCTTTTTTAATGTTTGGTTTGGCATTATTATTCTTAAATGGCTATCCTGAATATATGATTGGTTTAATCTTAATAGGTTTAGCCCGATGTATTGCAATGGTTGTTGTATGGAATGATCTTGCCGATGGAAACCGCGAATATGCCGCTGGTTTAATTGCGCTGAACAGTATTTTTCAGGTTTTGCTTTATAGTGTTTATGCTTGGTTTTTTATTACTGTTTTACCTCCTTATTTTGGATATACTGGTTTTAATGTAAACATATCCATTGGTCAAATTGCCGAAAGCGTTGGTATTTATTTGGGTATTCCTTTTACGCTTGGCATTGGTAGCCGTTACATTCTTATTAAGCTAAAAGGTATCACTTGGTTTGAGAACAAATACATACCTGCAATTTCGCCTATTACCTTGATTGCTTTACTTTTTACCATCTTAATCATGTTTAGTCTAAAAGGGGAATTAATTGTACAAATTCCGATGGATGTTATACGAATTGCTATTCCGCTGGTGCTTTATTTTGTTATAATGTTTGTAATTAGCTTTTTGGCAGGGAAATATTTTGGTGCCGATTATTCTAAAGCTACTGCAATTGCATTTACAGCTACTGGAAACAATTTTGAACTGGCGATTGCTGTTGCTATTGGGGTTTTCGGAATCAATAGCGGACAAGCTTTTGCTGGCGTAATTGGCCCGTTGGTCGAAGTTCCTGCTTTGATTGCTTTGGTTAATGTTGCTTTTTGGTTTAGAAAAGTTCTTTTTTAAGCCGCTAAGGCTCTAAGTTGCAAAGGTTCAAAGACTGCTTAGTTTGTGTATAAATCTTTGTACACTTTGCAACTAGTTTTACCACAGCGTCTCTCAATCTTGTCACCCTGACGGAGGAAGGGTCTCCTCTCGAAACTTTACACAGCTTGCAGAGCAACTTACTTTGATTTTGGACGCAGATTAAACTGATTCGCTTGGGCGAAAACGCGGATAAAAACAGATTTCTTTTTTTAAGGTGCTAAGTAACAAAGGTTCAAAGTTGCTTGGTTTGCGTAAGATCTTTGTGAACTTTGCGTAAATCCTTGCGCTCTTTGCGGTTAATTTTATACCGTTTAGTATTAGTAACCCGTTTGATATCGCTGAAGCCTCATTTCTCAATGTCTCTCGCAGATTTGGCTGATTGAGCAGATTTATATTGATTGTTTTATCATGAAAACGAATGTCCTAGCCCTGATGGGAACGGCATCCTTTTTATTTTTTCTTTAAAAATAAAAAGATATAGTGGACAGCAGGAAGCAGCTTCTAATTTTAGGAATAAAGATACTAAGTCGCTAAGAGGCTAAGGTTCTAAGTTTTTTTTAACCGCAAAGCTGTACTGTTACTAACAAAAATGCTAAATAAAAAAAAGGTTCAACCGCAAAGTTGAACCTTTTTATGTGAATTAATAATTGTTATTTTTTATAATACTTGCGGTATTTTGGGTAAGTCACTGCTCCAATTAAGGTGATTACTCCTAATGAATACCAAATCCAATCTAATGAATGCGCTTCTCCGCTTGCGTATGAGTGTAACCCTACTAAGTGGAAGTTTACTCCGTAATACGTAAATAAGATTGAAATAAACGCAAACATACTCATTAGGTTAAATATCCATTTTCCGCGTAGGGCTGGTACAAAACGAGCGTGAATTACAAATGCGTAAATCATGATACTAATTAATGCCCAAGTTTCTTTTGGATCCCATCCCCAGTAACGTCCCCAGCTTTCGTTGGCCCATTGTCCTCCAAGGAAGTTTCCTATGGTTAACATTATCAATCCGATGGTTAATGCCATCTCGTTGATGTATGTGATTTCCTGAATGTTTAAATCCATTTTGGACTTGTTACTCTTATTGGTAAAGAAAATTAATACCAACGATACAAATCCTAATATCATTCCTAAGGCAAATGGTCCGTAACTAGCAACAATTACCGCTACGTGTATCATTAACCAGTATGAGTTAAGAACTGGCTGCAAATTGGCTATTTCTGGGTCAATCCAGTTCATGTATGCTGCCATTAATATCATTGCTGTTACAAATGCTGATGATGCTACGGTAAGTTTAGATTTTCTATCAAAAGCCAACCCGAAGAACATTGTTGCCCAAGCTACATATATAATAGATTCGTAAGCATTACTCCATGGTGCGTGACCTGAAATGTACCAACGTGCTATTAATCCTAAGGTATGCAACCCAAATAAGGCTCCGATAATTATATGGAAAACATTAACTGTTATTCTTAATGATTTTTTCTCGAAGAAGATATTCAGAATTGTAAAAATAAGCATCAGGATTGAAGCTGTAATATACCAATACGGAAGCTTTTTAAATACATCGTACTTATTATACAATAACTCTGATGTAATTTTCTCTTCGCTTGGTCGTACTTTGCTTCCAAACTTCTTCTGGAATCCATTAATACTTTCTAGTAATTCATCGGCTTGTTTAAAATCTTTGGTTATCGAAGCGTTGTTTAAAGCTGCAAAATACATTGGTAAAATTTGCTTTACATACGTTTCGTCCATTCCTTTTAAACCTGCATTGCTAATTTCTAGGTAGGAAATCCATTTGTTGTTTGGATCATTTGGTATCGGGAAAATCTTTAAGATGCTTCCGCTTAAAGCCGATTCCATAAGGTTTACTTTTTTATCGGTTTCGATAAAATCTTTCTCAAATTGATTCGGATTTGCTGCTTTGTAAGCTGCATCTAAATATGGTGATAATTTATAATTTCCTTTTTCATCAAAAAACTTAATAAAAGGTGCAAATCCTGCATCTTTATCAATTCCGATAATTTTACGGATACTATCATTTCCTGATTTTATGTAGATAATCGGGATTTCTATCCAAACCTGAGCGTATTGTGTCATTGACAAAAATACCTGATCTGAGTTCATTCCGTTATACTTATCGTCATGGCTTACTTTTCTCAATAATTCTGATGAGAAAGTATTAATAGGCTTCATTCTTCCGCCTGCATCCTGAATAATTAAACGTCCGAATTTAGCAGCGTGTGCTTCTGGCGCTTTATAAATACTGATTAACGAATCTAGTTGTTTCTGACTTGGTGGTCTCGTAACGTGATTTGCATGATTGTTTGGATCTTTGCTTTGTGGAGCATGCTCATGTTTGTGATCTTTCTCATGGTCATGATTTGGATCTGTACTATGTGCTGCATGATCGTGGTCGTGGTCATGATCATGGTCGTGTTGTTCTTGTGCAAATCCGTTAAAGCTCAACATTAATACTAAAATAGTAATTAGTTTTGCTTTTTTGTTTTTCACTACTTCTAACTTGCGTTTTAAGTCGGCAAAACGAGAATGTTTAGTAAACATGATCGCCATTAACCCAAAGAACAACATAAAGTATCCTAAATAAGTTATAGATGTTCCCCAGAAATCGTGGTTTACAGATAATACTGTTCCTTTTTCGTCTGGATCAAATGAAGATTGGAAGAATCTATATCCTCTGTAATCTAATACGTGGTTCATGTAAATTCTAGCGTCGAATGTTTTATTAGAGTCTATAACGGTAACTTTACTTTCGAATGAAGAATAACTTTTCTCGGTTCCTGGGTATTTCTGAGCAATAAAATCATTCAATTTAACCTTAAATGGCAATACATAAGCTTTACTTCCGTAGAAGAATGTGTAATCGATATTTCCGATTTTAACTGTTTTAAAGTCTCCAATTTTACCTTTAGATCCTAATAATGTTACTTCTTTTTCTTGTCCTTCGGCTTTTAATTTTACTATCAAAGCATCTTCGTGAGTTTTGGCTTTATAATCATTATTAGATTCGTAAGCAATAACTCCTTTTACAGCTGGATCTGGGAAAACAATTCGGATATCCCCAATACTGTATAATGAACGCATCATTAATGGCTGTACATTATCCTTTGTTACTTTTCCTTTTAGTTTATCGGCCATACGCATAAAATCTCCTTCAAAAGGGGTTTGTATCGTATAAGTTTCGCCTGTTGTATTAATATTGATTGCTCCGTCTGTAGGTTTATTCAATGCAAACAGAACGTTGTGTATGTTTTGAACTTCTCCGTCTTTAAGGAAATGTTCTTCTCGCCCGCCTTCGCCAGCTTCTACTAGTTTTAAATATACGATTCCGCTAGGATCTGGTTTTATAACTTCTTTGGCTCCCATGATAAAATCTTTGTACTCTACTTCAAATGGAGTTTCGTTGAATTTACCCGAAATACTAAAATCGTTATCGGCAACTGGAGATAATAATAAACTTTTCTCGAAAACACGGCGTTTCATCTCGCCTTTGTACTCTCCATCGGCAAAAATGGTAATAAATGTTTTATCTGAATATATTTGGTTTTCAGCCGCTCCTTCGCGTATTGGCATCATTCCTTCGTAACTAATGTAACGTGTTATGAATGCTCCTAAAAGGATGAATATAAAAGCTAAATGCACCATTAATGTAGCCCATTTTTCTTTTTTGTGTAATTGATATCTTTTTATATTTCCGAAGAAGTTAATTAAGAAGAAGACCATTATGACCTCAAACCACCAAGAGTTGTATATGAAAATTCTAGCTGTATCGGTATTATATTTACTTTCTATAAAGGTCCCGACTCCCATTGCAATTGCAAATGTTAAAAAAAGGACAGCCATTAATCGTGTAGAAAACAAAAAGGAGAATATTTTTTTATCCATTATTGAGGAATTACATTTTATAAAGTGGCACAAAAGTACTTAAAAATGTTGATTCAGATATTCGTGGATTTGTTAATAATATCCAAAATAAAGCACTTGAGGAAGCATTAAAACGCTATTTTTCTTACCAAAAAGAGTTTCTGTACGAACTTACTTTGTAACGAGAGTCCTTTAAAAAAAAATGCTAATTTTGCAATATGATTAAAATAACACTAATTGGCTCGGGAAATGTGTCCCAACATTTAATAAATGCTTTCGCAAAAAGTAGTGCGATTGAACTTATTCAGGTGTATTCCAGAACAAAAAAAGTGATATCTCCTCTGCTCGATTCTAGCAAAATTGTAACTGATTTGGCTCTTTTAAAAGAAGCCGATTTGTATATTATTGCTGTTTCTGATGATGCTATTTCTACTATTTCGGAGCAATTACCTTTTAAAAATAAATTGGTTGCTCATACATCAGGAACTGCTCCATTACAAGCAATTAATATAAAAAACCGAAGTGGGGTGTTTTATCCTTTACAAACATTTACAAAAAATAAAGAAGTCAATTTTAAGGAGGTTCCGCTTTGTTTGGAAGCCGAAAACAGAACCGATTATTTAGTACTCGAAAAGCTTGCTAAGATCATTTCGAATGCCGTATATCCTATCAATTCTGAACAAAGAAAAGCATTGCACGTAGCTGCCGTTTTTGTAAATAATTTCACCAATCACCTATACCAAATCGGACAGGAAATTTGCACGGAGCATAGCGTTTCTTTCGAAATCCTTAAGCCTTTGATAGCCGAAACAGCTAATAAAATCAATACGCTTCCTCCTATTGATGCTCAAACAGGACCTGCAAAACGTAAAGATGCAACAACAATTAAAGCTCATTTAAGTTATTTATCTGATGAAAATCAAAAAAACATATATACATTACTAACAAAATCTATACAAAATAATGGCAAAAAGTTATAAAGAAATAATGAACGACATCACTACTTTTATTTTTGATGTTGACGGAGTACTTACTGATAGTTCGGTTTTTGTAACCAATGAAGGAGAAATTCTTCGTACGATGAATATTCGTGATGGTTATGCTATGAAAGCGGCTGTAGAAAGTGGGTATAACGTATGTATTATTTCTGGCGGAAGCAATGAAGGTGTGCGCGTACGATTACGCAATCTTGGAATTAAAGATATTCATTTGGGAACTCCGGATAAAGTTGAAACGTTTAAGGAATATACTGAATTATATAACATTAATCCTGAGCACGTATTATACATGGGTGATGATATTCCTGATTACCACGTAATGAAATTGGTAGGATTACCTACTTGCCCGCAAGATGCTAGCCCAGAAATAAAAACAATTTGTCGTTATATCTCACACGTAAAAGGAGGAAAAGGTTCTGCACGCGATGTAATAGAACAAGTTATGAAAGTACAAGGGAAATGGATGGAGCATTTTAATGGAAAACACGATTAGAGTCTAGTATACAGTAACAGTGTTCAGTATCAATCTGCAGTACCTGTATTACACATTAAGAATTGAGTTTTACATTATAGACTTCGTAACAAAACCATGTAGTATATAATCTATTATTGTGATTTATGTAGTGTATAATCTAAACACCCATGATTTAGACAATATTGTAACCTTTGAATCTCTTATAAAGACGCACTGCGGTGCGCCTCTACAAAAAACCTTTGCCACTTAGAACCTTAGTGCCTTTAAGAAAAACCTTAGTACCTCAAAAAAGTACCTCAAAAAAAATGAAATACCTCAAACTCATTCGCTACCAAAACCTACTGATGCTTGCATTTATGCAAATACTATTTCGTTATGGTTTCTTAAAATTGCAAAATATACCGTTGGCATTAGCCGATTGGCAGTATGGTTTATTGGTTTTAAGCACTGTTTTAATTGCGGCAGCCGGATATGTTATAAATAATATTTTTGATCAGGAAACTGACTTAATTAACAAACCAAGCGATGTTGTAGTTGGCAAAAGTATTTCTGAAACTGCTGCATATAACATATACGTAGCGCTTAATATTACAGGAGTTGCTATTGGGTTTTATTTATCTAATGTAATTATGAGACCAGGTTTTGCAACCCTTTTTATTCTAATTGCTGCCAGTCTTTATTTTTACTCTACAACTTTAAAACAAATCATGATTTTGGGCAATGTTGTTGTTGCCTTAGTATTATCTTTTAGTGTTATAATAATCGGAGTTTTTGATATTTTTCCTGCTACAGACGTGGGCAATAGAGCACAAATGGCGAGTATGTTCTCTATTCTTTTAGATTATGCCATATTTGCTTTTATAATTAATTTTATACGTGAGATTGTAAAAGACATCGAAGATGCAAATGGCGATTATAATCAAGGGATGAAGACATTACCTATCGCAATTGGCACAAGCCGAACTGCCAAAGTAGTTTTTGCGCTTGCACTTATTCCAATTGTTTTATTACTAATTTATATCAACAATTATTTTGTAGCTTATAATCTGTACATCGCTACATTATATGCTTTTGTATTTGTGCTGGCGCCACTATTTTACTTTATAGCAAAAATAATCACTGCCAAAACAAATAAAGAGTTTCATCATTTGAGCGCAGTTTTAAAATGGATTTTATTCTTCGGGATTCTATCTATCTTAATCATCAATCTTAATATTAAATACAATGCTTAAGCAAAAATTAGAAAAATATACTTTAATACTGGCTTCAGGTTCACCTAGACGTCAGCAATTTTTTAAAGACCTGGATCTAGATTTCGAAATTAGATTAAAGGATGTAGAAGAAATCTTTCCTCCAGAATTAAAAGGAAGCGAAATTACCGATTATCTGGCTGAACTTAAAGCAGCAGCTTTTGACGGTCAATTAAAACCAAACGAAATCCTGATTACAAGTGATACAATTGTTTGGCATAATGACAAAGCTTTGGGTAAGCCAAAAGATGAAGAAGATGCATTTAATATATTAAAATCATTATCGAATACAACTCATGATGTAATTACTTCTGTTTGTTTTAGGACCAATGAAAAATCGGTTGTTATAAACGAAACTACAAAGGTTACCTTTACAGTATTGAGCGATGAAGCCATTTTATATTATCTCAAAAATTACAAACCATACGATAAAGCTGGTGCATATGGCATTCAGGAATGGATTGGTTTTGTAGGAGTTGCAAAAGTGGAAGGGTCTTACTCCAATGTTATGGGACTTCCTACACATAGAGTTTATGAATATTTAAGTACATTAGATTAAAAATATACAATTATGACTACTTTTTTTACCGATTACGCCAAAGAAATATTTGCAACAGGAATCCTTATTGTAATAACGGCTGCGGTAAGAGTTACTATTACCCAACTGGTACGCCGATATGCTAAAAAAGAGCATTTCTTAGAGCATAGAACCAATTTGATAATCAAATACATCCATTTACTAACCAATATCTTGTTTGTAATAGGTTTATTTGTGGTTTGGGGTGTTCAAACCGATGATATTTTCCTTACCGTATCTTCTATAGCAACCGTTATTGGTGTGGCAATGTTTGCACAATGGTCTATATTAAGTAATATAACTTCAGGAATTATTTTGTTTTTCTCCTTTCCGTTTAAAATAGGAGATTCAATAAAAATTCATGATAAAGATTTCCCTATCGAAGCCGAAATCGAAGATATAAATGCATTTCACGTAAGTTTAAAAACCAAAGAAGGGGAAAAAATAATCTATCCTAATAATTTGCTTCTGCAAAAAGGAATCTCAATTATACCAGCTCATTTTGAAGATAAAGAGTTTTTTGATTAAAAAGCTAACCATATAAGTTATGTAATCCCATTTAAGCAAAGACTTTTTAAAACTTATATTTACTTAAATAACTTATATGGTTCAAAAAAAATATTGTTTGCCTAAAAAAAGATAACCATGTAAGTTATATAAGCCCATTTAAGCGAAGACTTTTTAAAACTTATATTTACTTAAATAACTTATATGGTTCAAAAAAAATATTGTTGCTTAAACTCCTTAATGTGGTTTTAAATTTTAATGGGAATTTTATAAGCTGAAAATAAAAAACTAAAACGTAAAAAGACAAATAAAGCATAACATTTGTTTAACTTAGCTTTTATTAGTGGTAATAAAAGCTTTTTAACCTCAACAAATCAGTTATGGAATCAATTAAATTGCCTTTTTATGTAAAACTTGTGTGTGTTTTAATAAGTATAATTTGTATTGGTTTTATATTTGTTATTGGTAAAGACATCATAACATCAATACTATTAGCCTTTTTATTCTCAGTATTATTACTACCCTTATTTTCATTATTGCATTTAAAGTTACGCTTTCCACATTTTTTAGCATCTATAGTTACAGTTCTTATTTTTGTACTTGTAATAATAGGGATACTCACATTTATCTCGTATCAGATTAGTGATATTGCCAATGATTTTTCTATAATTAAGAAAAATGCAATTGCCGTTTTTAATGATTTGCAGAATTTTATAAAAGCAAATTTTAATATCAGCAATGGAGAACAAAAAAAATATATTGAAAACGTTACTTCTGATTCTGTAAAAAATGGAGGAGAAAAACTAGGAACAGCATTAGGATCTCTTTCAGATGTTCTTTTGGATTGCACTATAATACCTATTTTTATATTCCTGTTTCTTTTATATAAAAAACACTTTACCCTTTTCTTGGCTAAATTGTTTAAGAAAGAACATCATACTAAACTAAAAGAGATATTAACTCAGATAAAAGTATCGATAAACAATTATATTGTAGGTCTTATTATAGAAATGATTGTAGTGGCTGTATTAACAAGTTTAGGTCTTTATATTATTGGGGTAAAATATTTTGTTTTATTAGGTCTTATTACAGGGATTTTAAACATGATTCCGTACATAGGGATTTTTATTGCAGGCGTATTAACCGTTTTAGCATCACTTACAGGAACTCCCGAAATTTCTATAATACTGGGGATTCTTATAGTAAATATAATTGTTCAGCTAATAGATAATAACGTACTTGTACCATTGATTATAAACACCAAGGTCGAAATAAATGCACTATTCTCTATAATTGGGATAATTGTCGGTGGCGGAGTTGCAGGCATATCAGGAATGTTTCTGGCAATACCTTTACTGGCTATTCTTAAAATAATTTTTGACAGGATAGAATCTTTAGAACCTTGGGGATATTTAATAGGGAATGATTTGCCGAAAAAATTTAGCTGGAAAATAAAGAAAACAAAATTAAAAGAATAGAATGCCGTTTTATATACTATTTAAAATGAATTCATAAAAATTACCTAACTTGATAATAAAACTATTTCAATATAAAACATACCTATTACTCATCATAGTATGTTTTTGCTATACTAGTTCTTTTTCGCAGGTAAATGAGCCTAAAAAAGATAGTACCGAAATGTATTCTAAGCTTAAATCATATACCAAGAAACATAAGTTCACTAATTTCTTTCATCGGTTTGTTTTTAGAACTACACGTCCGAAAAAAAATCAGGAAATAATCCAAAAAATAGATACTACCAATTATGATGGAAAAATTATACGCAAAATTACCATTGTAACCCTAGATCCTTTTGGATATTCTGAGAGTGACTCGACAGTTACACCTAGAAATTGGGGAGAAAGAACCGGAAATAGGCTTCACCTAAAAACAAAACAATTCGCAATACGTAATTTATTATTATTCAAAAAAAATACGCCTTACGATGCCTACAAAGTACAAGAATCGGAGCGTATCATCCGATCTCAAAAATATATTAATACTGTAAGTATTTCAGAGCAATTAACCAGCGTACAATCTGATTCGGTAGATGTTACAATTCGAGTTCTGGATTCCTGGAGTTATATTCCTAAGTTTTCTATTTCTAGTAATCAGATTGGTGTGGGAATAAAAGATAAAAACTTCTTCGGAACAGGTCAGCAATTAGAATATAAATTTACAAACCGTTTTAGTGATGGAAAAAATGCCAATGATTTTACCTATACAGTTCCTAATATAAAAAATACCTTTATCAATGCCACTGCAAAATATAATATCGATTTAGATGATAATTATAATAAAAGTATTGCGGTTGAGCGTCCATTCTACTCCCCTTTAACAAGATGGGCAGGTGGGGTTTATATTGGTCAGCAATTTAGACGAGATTCCTTGCAAGGACCTGATCTTAAGTATAGCTTTCAGAATTTTAAATACAATACGCAAGATGCATGGTTAGGAAAAGCATTTCCTATTTTTAAAGAAAAAGAAAGAAAAACCAACTTAATTATCTCAGGGCGTATTTTAAATGTAGACTATATAGAATCTCCCGAGCCACAATACGACCCTATTAGCTTTTATTCGGATGAAAAATTATTGCTTACCGGAATCGGAATCAACACCCGAGAGTTTGTTAAAGACAATTATATATTTAGAAATGGGGCTACCGAAGATGTCGCCACAGGAAGAATCTTTGGGATAACAGCCGGATATCAATATAAAAATACATTTTGGCGTCCTTATATAGGCGCTCAGGCATCATTTGGAGATTATCATAAATGGGGATTCTTTAGTGCCGATTTTGAATTTGGGACTTTCTTTCATCAATCTAAAACATACCAAAGCGCATTTGCTTTTGAAGCCAATTATTTTACAAACCTAGTAAAAATAGGGAACTGGAAACTAAGACAGTTTGTAAAACCTGCATTAGTTATTGGTGCTAATCGAGAAAATACTGTCGGTGACCAACTTAATATTAATGGAAATAATGGTCTGCAAGGTTTTAACAGTCCAATATATGGCACTAGCAAAATGGTATTGTCATTACAAACCCAAACCTATGCGCCACATGCAGTAGTAGGTTTTCGTGTGAATCCCTTTTTTAATTATACCGCTGCAGTATTAGGAAGTACTGGCGATGCAATGATGAGAAATAAAGTATATTCTAAAATAACTCTGGGATTACTAATAAGTAATGACTATTTAGTTTTTAGTTCCTTTCAGTTATCTATTTCTTACTACCCAACAATTCCTTTTGAAGGCGATAATGTTTTTAAAACAAACACATTTGAAACCACCGATTTTGGATTACAAAATTTTGAATTAGCTAAACCAAGATTAGTCGAGTATAGATAGGCACAGAATATTCCCTCATTTTATTTTATTTTTCAGAAAAAAACTAAAAATAAAAACCAACCTAACACTTTATATATCAGCGTTTTTATTTTTAAATAAATAAATATTGTCTTTTTTTATCATTTTAAAAACTTTTTGTGGCACAACTTTTGGATTTCACAAATCAGATATCGAAATAGTCAAACATTTCAATATTGAAATTAAGAATCCAAAACCCCAGAAAAAATGAAAACACTAAAATTAATTACTTTCGGAATATTACTATTTATTTCAAGTACCATGCATTCTCAAGTTTCGATAAACGTAAACATAGGCTCACCGCCACAATGGGGACCAGTTGGATATGCTGAAACAGAATATTATTATTTACCAGACGTTGAGGCTTATTATGACGTTCGTGCCACACAGTTTATTTATTTTGGTGGAGGAAGATGGATTAGATCAACCAGTTTACCAAGACAATATAGAAATTATGATTTGTACGGAGGATACAAAGTAGTTTTAAATGATTATCACGGTAGAACTCCGTATGCTTATTTTGACAGACATAGAGTTCAATATTGCAAAGGGTATCGTGGTAAACCGCAAAGAACATACGGTTATTATAAAAAAGATCGTAATGATTACTACAAAAAAGACAAACACAATCGCCATGACAGACATGACCGTGATGACGACCATGATGATGATGATGACCACGGTAGAGGACATGGTCGTGGACACGGAAGACACTAAACAATATTTCGCAATTAAAAGAGAGTGCCTGGATATGGCACTCTCTTTTTTTTTAACAAATACTTTAACATCTTTACATGTCATTAACAATTACCAGTTTCTATTATTACTATTTTTGAAAACAATCTTAAAAAATTAAATAATTCTCAGATGCACCGACTCCTTCTAAAGATTATCCTTTTAGTTCTTATTAGCTTACAAGCTGCTTTTGCCCAAAAACCACAAAAACCAAATTCGGTTGAAATTTACAATCAGATAAAAAAAGTAAATTTCTTGGGCTCGGTACTATATATAGCTGCACATCCAGATGATGAAAACACAAGATTAATTTCTTATTTATCTAATGAAGTAAATGCAAGAACTGGCTACTTATCTTTAACCCGAGGCGATGGTGGTCAAAATTTAATAGGACCACAATTAAGAGAATTATTAGGAGTAATTAGAACACAAGAACTTATCGAAGCCAGAAAAGTTGATGGTGGCGAACAGTTTTTCTCACGTGCCAATGATTTTGGTTACTCAAAAACACCAGATGAAACATTAACTCTTTGGGATAAACAAAAAGTACTTGCCGATATCATATGGACAGTTCGTAAGTTTCAACCCGATGTAATCATTAATCGTTTTGATCATCGCACACCCGGTACAACACATGGTCATCATACCTCATCGGCAATGTTAAGCGTCGAGAGCTTTGATCTGGCCAATAATCCCAGCATATATCCCGAACAATTAAAATATGTAACGCCATGGCAACCTAAGCGCCAATTCTTTAATACTTCTTGGTGGTTTTACGGCAGTCAGGAAAAATTTGAAGCAGCCAATAAATCTAAATTTACAACATTAGAAACTGGGGTTTATTATCCCGGAATAGGAAAATCTAATCAGGAAATCGCAGCCTTAAGCCGCAGTCGTCATCAATCACAAGGATTTGGAGCAACTGGAAGCCGTGGTCAGGATACCGAATATCTGGAACTTATTAACGGAGATACTCCAAAAGACCCGTCTAATATTTTTGACGGAATCGATACTACTTGGAACCGTATTAAGGGAGGAAAACCTATTGGAGAATTAATAAATACAATCCTGACACAATACAATTTTAATAATCCATCGGCAAGCATACCCGATTTGGTAAAAGCCTACACAATGATTCAGTCTTTAAATGAAAATCATTGGAAAGCATTAAAATCTGAAGAAATCAAAAAAATAATAGCAGCCTGTTCTGGTTTATATCTGGAAGCAGTTGCACAACAGCAAGAAACAACACAAGGAAGCACTGTAAACCTAAAACTAGAAGCTATTAATCGTACTTCGATTCCTATGCAATTAGTAAGCATAACAACATTGCCTGACCAAAAAACAACACCTCAAAACATTGATTTAATTAATAATAAAGATCAAAAAATCAATTTAAAAACTCAATTACCAACTACAATTCCTTACACACAACCGTATTGGTTAGCCGAAAAAGCAACTATAGGAATGTACACCGTTTCTAATCAGGAAAACATAGGTGTTCCTGATATTATTCGCGATGTAAAAGTTATTTTTAATATTAAGATAAACAATGTTGAAATTCCATTTGAGCGTACCGTAGTTTATAAATATAATGACGATGTAAAAGGCGAAATGTATGATTTCTTGGATATTGTTCCCGAAGTTACAACCACAATTCTAGAAAAAGTATTACTATTTAAAGATACTCAGACCAAAACAGTTGCTGTAAAAATAAAAGCAGGAAAAGATGGTGTAAGTGGTAATTTACAATTAGAATTACCTAAAAGCTGGATAATTTCTCCAAAACAAATACCATTTACCTTAGCCAAAAAAGGAATAGAACAAATTGTTTATTTTGAGGTAACACCACCAGTAAACCCAGAAAACGCAATAGTAAAAAGCGTAGCGATTCTAGGCAATAAACGCTACGATAAAGACCAAACCATCATCGATTACAGTCATATCACCAAACAGCAGGTTTTAGCCCCAGCAGAAGCCAAATGCATTCGATTTGACCTAAAAACAACAGGAGATTCAATTGCCTATATCATGGGCGCAGGCGATGAAGTTCCTAATAGTCTGGCACAAATGGGGTATAAAGTAACCATCTTAAAACCCGAAGAAATTACACCAACAAGACTAGATAATTTTGATGTCGTAATAACAGGAATCCGTGCCTACAACACCATTCAGGCACTTGCTAATAAACAAGTTGTATTATTTGACTTTGTCAAAAACGGAAAAACAATGATAGTACAATACAATACAGCAGGCGATCTTGTAACCGATACTATTGCGCCATATCCTCTAAAAATTTCCTCAGATAGAGTAACCGAAGAAAACGCCGAAGTTACATTTCTGGCACCAAATCATCCTGTTTTAAGTACACCTAATAAAATTACTTCCAAAGATTTTGAAGGCTGGAAACAAGAACAAGGGTTGTATTACCCAAGTGAATATGACAAAGCCTTCACTCCTATCCTATCCTCCCATGACAAAGGAGAATCGGCTAAAAAGGGCGCATTATTAGTCGCCCCATACGGAAAAGGATATTATATTTACACCGGCTTAAGCTTCTTTAGAGAATTACCCGAAGGAGTTCCTGGAGCCTATCGATTATTATCAAATATAATCTCATTAAAACAACCAGTACAAATCCCAAATAAAGAAATTAAGAATTAAAAGCTTTAATATGGCAACGAAAAAAATAAAAACATGGAAAAAAAGCTACACCTATGTGCTTGTAGCCAACGCCATCTATATTCTGATTTTTTATTTAATAATGCACTTATACTCATAACATATGCAACTATTTGATTGGATTGTACTCATAGTTACACTTTTATTTATTGTTGGTTACGGCTCTTGGAAAACCAAAGGAAGCAAAAATGTCGAAGATTTTATTCTAGGCAATAACGAAACTCCTTGGTACACCGTAGGACTTTCGGTAATGGCAACACAAGCAAGCGCCATTACCTTTTTATCAACTCCGGGACAAGCATATCATGACGGAATGGGTTTTGTGCAATTCTATTTTGGATTACCAATTGCTATGATAGTCATTTGCGTAACCTTTATCCCTTTATACCACAAATTCAAAGTATTTACAGCCTATGAATTCTTAGAGAAACGATTCGATTTAAAAACCCGATCACTTGCAGCAATACTATTCTTAGTTCAGCGAGGTTTAGGAACAGGTCTTACCATATATGCGCCAGCAATTATCCTATCAGCACTTTTAGGCTGGAATCTAACTTTAATGAATGTCATGATCGGATTACTGGTAATTATCTACACCTTCTCAGGCGGTACAAAAGCAGTAAACGTAACCCAAAAACAGCAAATGTTTGTCATCATGTCGGGAATGTTTATTACCTTCTTCCTGATATTACATTACCTGCCAAACGATATGACATTTACCAATGCCATGCATATTGCTGGAGCAAATGATAAGATGAATATCGTAGATTTCTCATTTAACCCAGAAGAAAAATATACTTTTTGGAGCGGAATCACAGGAGGTTTTTTCCTTGCCCTTGCCTATTTCGGAACCGACCAATCGCAAGTAGGACGGTACTTATCGGGTAAATCGGTAAAAGAAAGCCAAATGGGATTAATCATGAACGGACTTTTAAAAGTTCCTATGCAATTCTTTATTTTGTTAACTGGAATAATGGTTTTTGTATTCTTTCAGTTCAATCCAGTTCCTTTAAATTTTAATCCAAATAACAAAGTCATAATCGAGAAATCGGCGTATAAAGACGAATATCATGCGCTCGAGAAAAAACTCAACGTACTTTCTGAAGATAAAAAAGTAATCAATTTATTATACATCGATCAGTTAAATCAGGATTACGACAATCCGATTCTACGCAAAGAACTGGTAACATTATCTAATAAAGAAAGAGATTTGCGTGAGCGAGCCAAAGAAATCATTATAAAAGCCGACAGTAATAGCGAAACCAACGACAAAGATTATGTATTCTTCCACTTTATCCTGCACTATTTACCAAAAGGATTAATAGGGTTGTTATTGGCAGTAATCCTTTCGGCAGCCATGTCATCTACCGCTTCAGGGCTAAATGCATTGGCATCGACAACAGCAATCGACATTTACAAACGTAATCTTAAAACCGAAAAATCAGACAAGCATTACCTGTATGCAACCAAGTTTTTTACTTTATTCTGGGGGATTATCGCTATCCTTTTTGCTTGTGTAGGAACCTTATTTGAGAATTTAATACAATTAGTAAATATCATCGGATCCATATTTTACGGAACAGTTTTAGGTATATTCCTGGTTGGTTTTTATATCAAACACGTACAGTCTAAAGCCGTTTTTTATAGCGCACTTATTAGCCAGATCACCATATTTATCATCTTTTATTACTCAATTTGGATTTATCCAAGCGGGCAAGAAAAATTAGGTTATTTATGGCTCAACTTTATCGGAGCAATATTAACCATATTCCTTTCCTTACTAATGCAACTTACAATCTTTAGAAAACAAAAAGCCATAGTAGCTTAACATAAATCACATTTAGTATAAAAATGCTGTAAGACTTAGTTTTACAGCATTTTTTTTTTGGAGCTATTTCCTGCTGTACACTATATCTTTTATGGCAAACCCTGCCATAAAAGGATGCCGTTCCCATCAGGGCTAAAACCTAAAAATCATACTTCTATTTTTCACTTTAGGAAAATACCTTATTATATCATTCTTATAATTTATTTGGGTTACAGCCAAACAGCCTTAAACATATTTTTACCTCAACCTTACAGTCAATCAACTGTACCTAAAGTAATTATTATGCAAATAGAAAAAAAGGTAACCGAATTACTGACACAAAAATACACTTCAGAAATAGCTGTTTTTGCTAGTAATCGAGATATTAGACGTAAATGCATTCTCGATACCGATAATGGTACTTTATTTACAGTATCAGATAATGCTATATACAGTTATAGAGATAAAGACCAAAACTATTGGGTAACAGTTCCCAAATCTTTCATTATCAATCAAACCGTTCACTATCCAGTAGTTGGAGATGAGTTTACGCTTAAAAATGGTGTAAAATATTATTTCACTACCAAAGAAGCAGTTATAGCAATTGCAACAACCTATTTTGAAAAGTTTACAGACAACAATTACGGAATAAAAAAGAAATTCAGTTATCTGATTTTCCTGGACGAAAGTTGCACAAGTAAATACTATGCCGAATTCAAGCGCTTTAAATCAAAAACACACGAAAAAATAGAAGCCTATTTGTCATATAATTAAACTAAGAAATCATGTCAAAATTTTCAGAACAAGTACATATAACAATTGATGAATTTACCCAAAATGTAGTTTATTATGACTTAAAGCTTTCGCAAACTATGATGGATCATCATCATTTTTCGTTTGTATGCCAATGTATAGACGAAAAGACTTCATTACTTTATATTCCTCATAAGTAAATAAAAATTTCGATACATATAATCAAAGAAAAGAGTAGTCATAGAGAGATTACTTAACATTCTTACTTTCAATCATTATAGTGCAATTGAAAGAATTTTCAACATAATAATTAAGGTATTATGTTTTAAAAAACTAATAAAGAAATAAAAACTTACAAAAATATTTTATAGGATGATAAAAAAAAGTATCTTGCCCAAATTAATAATAAAAAAAGTCTCATTGAAAGCAAATATATTTTCACGCAATATCCTGTTTTTTTTTGCATTTACATTGGTCTCATTTTCTGACCCGTATACCATAAAAAGAATTTCTGATAAAGATTTTAGATATGAATTTTATACCACAGATAAAAAAATAAAGCCTGAAAAAGATAAAATTTATCATTGGTTTAAAGGTGGTTTAATTCATGAAGCTCAAGGAGGTGCTGCTGGAGATTTACTAAACGATAAGTTTATTAAAATGTATCACAGTAATCAATTAGCAGAACAAGGTAAGTATAAAAATGGTCTTCGTGTTGGTCTTTGGAAAACCTGGTATCCCAATGGAGTCATAGCCACTACACAAATGTGGGTTAATGGTTTACGATCAGGTATATATTCTCGATATGATAAAAATGGAGATTTAATAGAAAACGGAGATTACACTGCTGATAAAAAGACCGGAAAATGGACAAACACAGAAAGCAAGGACACTCTTATTTATAAAAAAGGTGTTATTGTTATAAAAAAACAATCCCTATTAAAGTCCGAAAAATACAAATTAAAACAAGATAAACTAAAATTAGAAGAATCAATTAAAGAACAAAAAAAATCAGAAGCAACTATTGATGCTGCTAAACTTACAGAATACAAAACAAAAACAGAAAACGAAAAAAAATTAGCAAAAGAAAAAGCTAAAAAGGAAAAGGAGCAAGATTCGTTGAATAAAAAAATGAGCGAACCTAAAAAAGAGTCGAAGATAATTAACTTTTTTAAAAATATTTTTAAAAAGAAAGATCGATTAGCGCAATAATGGTAAAGGCTCACAGTTTATTATATGCTATTTATATTTGCTTGATTGTATCTATAATTTGTGGGGCATTATTATATTTTGCTAATTTATATAATCAACTCAATTTGTATTACAATTTGCAAGAAGAATTATATATCCAAAATCAATCTTTAGTAAATTTTGTCTTAGGTAATAAAATGGTTCCAGTTGAAATTGAAAAAGAGCAACATTCTGGGATCGAAGGTAATTTTGAAACAAAACCTCATGGTCTCCTTACAATTATTTTAGCCAAATCATACATCGCAAACGACACAGTAGCTTCAGCTCATTTTGTAGGAGCATATAACAGTAATAAAACTGCTATCTATCTTACCAATTTATCAAAGTCTCTCTCCTATTCGGGAAGGGTAAAACTTGTTGGTAACAATCAATTACCAAGTACTTTTATTGAAACATCCTACATAAACAACGCTAAAAACCAACTTCTTGTTGAAGGAAAAAACACAGTATCTGAGTTACAATTACCAATAATTAACCCTGCTTTTAAAGAAATTTTTAAAAAAATGAAGTCTGAAAAAGCAAAACTATCTGATATCGAAAAACCAATGGATTCACTCTACTACAATTCCTTTTTTAATGAAACAAAAGAGATTTATGTAAAAAATTCAACACTAGGGAATATTATTTTTAAAGGTAATTTTATTCTGCGTTCGACAGATTCAATCCGGATAAAAAAAAGTAGTGTTTTAGAAGATGTAATTTTAATAGCACCCAAAATAACTTTTGAAGAAGGCTTTAAAGGAACTGTCCAGGCCTTTGCAACTCTAGGAATTGAACTAGAAAAAAAAGTAATTTTAAAGTATCCATCTGTTGTTTGTGTTTACAATAATAGTTCTGAAGAGAGTAAAATAAAAATAAAAAAAGAATGCCAAATAGTAGGTGCAATTGTTTTGTTTGGAAATAGCCCTGAAATGATTGATAAAAATACTATTGAAATAGAAGAAGATGGTTTATTATTTGGTGATTTATATTGTTCTGGAAAAGTAATGCTTAAAAGTAATGTTTATGGCTCTGTTTACACCAATAGATTTTTTTTAAAAAATAGTTCTACAACTTACGACAATATGATTAGTGACATTGAAATCAATACAGAGAAACGTCATAATTATTTTATTTCAATACCAATGTTTAAATCTCAAGAAACAACATATAATGTTATCAAAAAAGTATTATAAACTACCCGCCAATTCAATATTGGAATCTGTTATAGCCTTAACAATTATTTCTATCTGCCTGTATTTTGCAGTTATGATATTTGCCAGCGTCTATACTTCAAAAACATCAGCAAATTTTTATTGTACCCAAAATATGGTAAATGAAATCTTTTTTCTAAAAGAAATAGAAAATGATTCCCTACCAAATAAAAACATTTTAATAGAAGAAGAACTACTTAGTAAAGATTTAAAAAAGATCTCTGTTACATTTAAAGATAGTACACGATTTAAATTTGAAAAAAGTTTCTATGTGCAAAGCAATTTTTAATAATCAAAAATCAGTTCCTGCCTTCTCTATCATTGAAGCAATTGTAGGCATGGCAATAACTGCAATTATAATGGGAGTTATATTCATGATTTTTACCATTATTACAGATAGAATGCTAGATTTTAAAAATCAAAATCAACTAATAAATGATTTGAATCGATTAACATACTGTCTTAATAAAGATATTTTTGAAAAAGAACAAATGACACTTGTTGACAACACAATATTCTTTAATGGATACTCCGGTTTGAAAAGTAGCTATCAATTCTCAAATAATTATATTTTAAGAAGTAATGATACATTTATAGACACCTTTCAAATCAAATTAAATACTATAGTTGTGGATACAATAAGAAGTAAATCAGGAAAGCTTTTTTTTCAAAAAATTAAATTAAACATAGAACCAAATGAAAAAGTAATGGATCTAAAATTTTATAAAAGAATCTATCCTAATGAATTATTACAAACAATAAACCAATAATGAGTTTTGATTTATCAACATACAAAACAAATAAATCTAAGAGTAACGATTTTAAGATTAAAACTAAATCATTTCAGTTTTCAAAAAAACTTCCCGACAAAAGAAAGGAAATTTTTTATAGAGAATTAGGGATGCTACTAAAATCTGGTGTTGACTTTAAAAAAGCACTTGAAATACTAAGCAATCAATCAAGTAATAGATTTGAAAAAGAAATTATCCTTCAAATAAAAGAAAAAATAGTAGAAGGAAGAAGCATTTATGAGTCTATGCGTGAAAGCAATCAATTTTCTGCGTACGAATATTATAGTATACAAATAGGTGAAGAAACAAGAAAACTTGAGGAAGTTTTAGGAGAACTTCAAAAATATTTCAATCAAAAAATTCAGATGAAAAGGCAAATTATTTCGGTAATGACCTATCCTACCATTATTATGTTAGTCACAGTTCTGGTTCTTTATTTTATGTTGAATAAAGTAGTTCCTATGTTTAGCTCCGTTTTTAAGCAATTTGGAAGTGAATTACCTAAAAGCACCCAAATTATTATAAAAATTTCAAATCACTCAGGAATAATTTTTTCAATAATAATTGGCATTATACTAGGTTTTATATTCATTCATATTCTTTTAAAAGAAAGAAGTAGTTATAGATTACTTACCTCTCATATAGCATTAAAAATACCTTATTTTGGAAACCTGATTAAGAAGATTTACATCTCCCGTTTTTGCCAAGCCATGAATTTATTGATTACTTCTAAAACTACATTAATTAATTCTTTAACCTTAACGGCTAAAATGATTAGTTTTTATCCAATTGAAATTGCTATACATCAAATAAAAGAAGATATTACAAGAGGTGCTTCATTAAACGAAAGTTTAAAAAAACATACTGTATTTGAAAATAAAATGGTCTCTATGGTAGAGGTCGCCGAACAAGTTAACCAACTAGAAACAATGTTTGAGCGCTTAACTGAGCAATACAACGAAGAAATAAATCATCAAACAAAAATGATAGGAGTAATTCTTGAACCAATGATTATCATTGTGATTGGTATTATTGTAGGAATAATTATGGTCTCTATGTACGCTCCAATGTTTGATTTAAGTAAAATTATAAATAAATAGTATTATCGAAATTGAATTTGTACTTTTGTCAATTAACACTTTTTAACAAGTAAAATGACATATTAAAATGACAAAACACAAACATAAACCTACAAAAAACAAACTAATGCTTAAAGCTTACTCTTTAACAGAAATATTGATTGTGTTATGTATCATTGGTATTTTATTACTTATGGTATTACCAAACCAAACTTCTGTAATTGGCCAAGCAAAAGCTATTGAAGCACAAGCTATGCTCAATCAAGTTTATGGTTTAGAGAAAAGTTATTTTTATAGACACTCAAAATATTCTAACAGTCTGGACGAAATTGGTTTCGAGCAAGAAAAAACTACTGATGAAGGTGGGCAAGCTATTTACAAAATTGAAATCCTAGAAGCCTCTAATGATTCTTTTACAGCTAGGGCAACTGCTACTTCTGACTTAGATGGTGATGGAAATTACAACACTTGGGAGATTGACAATAAAAAAGTATTAACTGAAGTAATAAAAGAATAAATTGAAAACTGCTTTTACAATCTTACTATTTAGTTTAATGATAGTCTTCGTTCAAGATTGGAAATACCGAAAAATACATCTTATTTTACCAATAACTATTTTCTCTATTTCCTTCTTTATAATCAAAAACAATGATTTATTAAAAATCACAATTTTAAATCTGAGTTTTTTTTTAATCACACTAAGTGTATTGATAATATACATGAGTTTTAAATCTAAAAAAATTATAAATCCATTCCAGCATTATTTTGGAATAGGTGATTTATTATTTTATGTTTCTATTACTCCGCTATTTTCACAACAAAACTACATTCTATTTTTTGTCCTTTCAATGTTATTTGCGATTGGGCTACAACTTAGTTTAAAAAAAATATCTACAGAAGAAACGGTTCCTTTAGCAGGATTTTCAGCTTTACTTTTATGCCTCGTCTTTTTAAAAGACCACTATTTTTTGTTTCATAAAATGACTTTATTATAATGAAACAGGATATTATAATTCTTTCCGAAAATCATCATATCGTTACTAATGATCTTGCCAATCAGTACCGAATATTGCCAAAATCAATGTATGAAAACACATTAGAACTATATGTAGATAATTCTAGTGATAATGAAGATAACAAAGAAGAATTAGAGCTTTTTTTGGGGAAAAATATCATTTTTCACCCTATAAATACTTCTGAAATAGAAAAAGCTTTATCTACTTATTACCGAAAAGAGCGTCCTTTAAGCTCCAATAAATCCTTAAATGTAGATAAAGGGGACTTTCTTGAAAATTTACTATTTGAAGCTAAATCATTAAAATGTAGTGATATACATTTTGAAGTTTATGAAGATTTCTCACGCATCCGCTTTAGGATAGATGGGCAATTAATAGAACGTTATAAAATAGAACATGATAACTATTTAGAATTAGTCAATAAAGTTAAAATTAGAGCCAAATTAAATATAACTGAAAAAAGACTACCACAAGATGGAAGAATTACCAATGATGCATTTGATATAAGAATTTCAATTTTGCCCACTCTATTTGGTGAAAAAATAGTAATGCGTCTTTTAGGTCAAGATGCATCAAATATTGATTTGAATACATTGGGCCTTAAAAAAGAAGAATTAGAAAGTTATCTGGAAGCTGTAAAAAAACCAAATGGAATCATATTAATAAGTGGTCCAACTGGCTCTGGAAAAACTACGACTCTTTATGCTACATTAAAATTACTAAATCATAGCAGAAGAAACATTGTAACTGTTGAAGATCCAATAGAATATACTTTAAAAGGGATTAATCAAGTACAATTAAAAGAAGACATTGGCTTAACTTTTTCATCGGCATTAAAATCATTCTTACGCCAGGATCCGGATATAATCATGTTGGGGGAAATTCGCGATTCCG
This sequence comes from Flavobacterium sp. KMS, assembly GCF_000813005.1. Lineage (GTDB taxonomy): Bacteria > Bacteroidota > Bacteroidia > Flavobacteriales > Flavobacteriaceae > Flavobacterium. The sequence continues at coordinate 187,672 of NZ_JSYP01000014.1, forward strand.
AAACAGCCTTAATGGCAATTCGAGCATCACTAACAGGTCATCTCGTTTTATCAACTATACATACCAACTCGGCAATAGGAACAATCTCCAGATTAATAGATATGGGAGTTCCTTCCTATTTAATTGCCGAAACTTTAAATCTATCTGTAGCACAACGATTGGTTAGGAAACTTTGTGATAATTGCAAAAAAGAAACAAATTGTAATCCTTTAGATTTTCCGCTAAATTTTAAATTCCCATATGAAATTTCTTCTTATTATAAGCCAATTGGATGCAATAAATGCTTCCATACAGGATATAAAGGCAGAACAGCAATCTACGAAATCTTAAAAATTGATGGTGAAATTACAGAAGCAATTAAAGACAATACAATAACAAAACTATATAGTAACCATAAAGATTATAAATCATTGCCTGAAAAAGCATTTGAAATTTTAGCTGTAGGAGAAACTTCTCTCGAAGAAATATATTCAATTTTAATAAACATATAAATAAATGCTAAAACAGGTACTTTACATAATAGCTTTATTGTTTTTCACAAATATTATTTTAGCACAACAAGATATTAGTGAATTACAAAGGAAATTTGACGAATTGTCAATACAAAAAAAGGGACTGAACGAAACCATCAAAATTGATGTTTCTGGACTAACTTTACATGACTTTCTATCTTCAATAGCAGAAGAGCATCACTTAAATGTTGATATTGATGTTGATCTAAATCAACCCATCGCTAATAACTTTTTTGATGTATCAGTAAAAGATGTCTTTATTCATTGCATCCAAAAATATGACTTAGAGGTGATTTTTATGAACAATATTATTGTTTTTAAAAAGAGGAAAATTGTACCCATTATCGAAAAAAAACAGCCTAAAATTATTGATGTGACTTATAATCCTCAAAATGATTTTTTATCTGTTAAACTAGAGAACGATACCTTATCTTATGTTGCTAAAGCAATAACAGATATATCTAGCAAAAATTTAATATTAGCTCAGGATATAAAAAATATTAAAGTTTCTTCTTATATTTTAAATCGTCCATTTAACCAAGTTATTGATATGATGGCGAAGTCAAATGATTTATTAGTTACTATAGATGAAAATGGATTTTATTATTTAGAAAAAAATACAACTCCTAATGCATCTATTACTACAAGTAGTAATCAAAAATCAAAACAAGCAAGAGTAAGTAGTGGGGTTCCTGGATTTTACGAGGTCAATATCAATAAGAACGGCTTCTTAGAAATAAATGCTTATATAGCAGATGCTTCAGACTTACTTACTGAAGCAGCAGAAAAACTACATGTTAATTATTTTTTATATAATAAACCCGAAAGTGAAAAAACGACACTTTCTGTCGATAATATCACTTTTGATGAATTATTGGAACATATTTTTAGAGGAAAAAAATACACTTATAAAAAACAAGATAATTTCTATTTAATTGGCGAAGAAGCTACTGAAGGTCTAAGAATAACTGAGATGATCCAATTAGAAAACAGATCTATAGAATCTATTATTAATGCATTACCAAAAGTGTTCTCTGAGAAACTAGAAATAAAAGAATTTATCGAATTAAATGGATTAATTGTTTCAGGTTCTAGATCAACCCTAGAAGAATTGAAAGTATATATAAAACAGATTGACAAAGTAGTTCCAATGGTACAAATCGAAGTTATAATTGTTCAATATAACAAATCATATGATATCCAAACGGGAATGAAAGCTGGTTTAGATAAAATAAATGCTACACAAACTAATGGTGTTCTATTTCCTAGTTCAGATGTAACGCTAAACGGATCATCAGTTAACAGTTTAATAAATGCATTTAATGGTTTTGGATTGTTTAAGCTAGGTAAGGTAACCGAATCTTTTTACCTTAATCTAAAACTATTAGAAAATAATTCTGTTTTAAAAATAGAATCTACACCTAAAATAGCCACAATAAGTGGTCATGAAGCTAAATTATCTATTGGAGAAACCAGTTATTATTTTGAACAAAGTAACCGATTAATAAATAATAACATCGGTAGTGATATTTTAAACTCGGGAACATGGAAATCAACAGATGCAAATTTAAGCGTATCTATAAAACCATATGTTTCTACTGATGAAAACGTAACCTTAACTATTACTGTCGAAAAAAGTTCCTTTTTGGCAAGAGCTGGAGCAGATGCTCCTCCTGGAAAAGCCACTCAAAAATTTGAATCATTAGTAAGAGTAAAAAATGGAGAAATGATTTTATTAGGAGGTTTAGACGAGTTGAAAAAAGAAAACTCGGGTTCAGGAACACCATTAATATCGAGAATCCCCATTATAAAATGGTTTTTTAGCAGTAGAAAAAAGAGCAAAAGTGATTCTAAACTTCATATTTTCATTAAACCTACAGTTATTTATTAATGATGCTAGCTACCCTGTCTAAATTTATAAAACTAAACGACATAAATGTTGTTGGAGTAATCAAAAAAGGAGACTTTGAAATTTACAACTTGCTTCGAATTAAAAAAAAGGCAAACAAAATTGTTATTATCTCTAAACATTCATTTGAAAACCTTCAAGAATTAGTAAACATTACAGATAAAAAAATACCCGTTTTATTAGTAATTGAAGGAAAAGGTATTTTAAATAAAGAAATTGATTTAAATAATGAAACAGATTTAAATTGGCAGAAGAATATAGATTTCAATTCTATATATTATACTGATATAAAAGGATTAAAATCAAATTTCATTAGTTTTTGTAGAAAAAACATTGTTGAAGAAACAATAACTAAATTTCAAAAGAATGGCTTTCAAGTTGTAGATGTTTATATAGGGCCTTTTTTGGCAGCCATATTGAGTAATGTTATAAAAGAAAGAAAAATAATTTCTGCTGATTTGTGTCTAGAATTTGAAGATGAGAAGCTAGTTGGTTTTAATAAACAAATTGAAACTGTAGAAAACAAAACATATCAAATTGGAGATGAAACTCTATCAAATTCATTCTTGCCTTTGTATGGTTGCATCATTCATTTTTTCATAAATCAAAAAGAGATTTCAAAAACAATTAATACTTCTCTAAACAGTGACGAATTAATTTATAAAAAAGCGTATACCTTTTTTGGGATAGCCTTACTTGTTTCTTTTTTAACCTCATTATTAATAAGTTATTTTATGATTGGTTATTACGGAACTAAAAACACAGAACTCAATTTACAAACTGTACATTCAAACCAATCCTATCAGTTAACATTAGATTTAGAAAAACAAAAAGAAAAGAAGATTAGAATTTTAAAAGAGACAGGGGTTCTCTCATCTAAATTCCTTTCTTATTATGCGTATGAAATCATCAATGCAATACCAACTGATATTTCACTAAACGACTTAAATATCATCCCAATAAAGACAGAAAATAAAGAAAACAAAAAAGTGTTTTTTAAAAATAACACTATTACAATCAAAGGAGAAACTTTTGAAGAATCTTCATTTAATAAATGGTTAGACGATTTAAAAAAAATGAATTGGCTTCAACGTTTTGAAATTATTAGCTTAAAAAAAGACAAAAGAAATAAATCAATATTCGAAATAAAAATAACTCTAAAAAATGTTTGAAAATTATTCGTACAAACAAAAAGTTTATGCTTTAATAACCCTTTTTTTCATAATGTCGATTACAGCTTATAAAAAATCATTTGGTCCTTTATTTGAAATAATTAAAGAACATAATATACTATCAAAAAAAGCTGAAGACATCAATAAAAAAGCAAAAAACACTAATAATTTAGCTACAGATGTTGCTTATCTAGATAAAATAATTGGTAAAGAAGGGATAACAAAAGAAATGGTACAGCAAGGAATTATAAGTTTTGCCACCAAAAATTCACCCGAAGTTTCTATTAATGATTTACAGCCTATACATGATTTTCCCGAAGATGATTATCGCATTATAACCAACCAACTTGATGTTACAGGAACAAGTAATCAACTGCTACAATTAGCATATGATTTTGAAAAAAAATTCACTTTTTCAAGATTAGTTAGCATGAACTTTTATATAAAGAAAAACAATAATAAATCTGAAGTTTTACATTTAAAAATGATATTCCAAAATTATGAAAACAATAAATAAAATTATAGTATTTGTCTTAATTATTTTAAACTTTTCTTGTGATGATATTCTTGAAAAAGACATTAGTGATGACACTATCCAAATTATTTCTCCAACAAATAATACTAAAATAGAGAGCAATATTGTGAATTTTGCATGGAATAATACCAAAGGAGTTGATAAATATCGCATCCAAATATTTGAAGCAAATCAGGTTTTGGTACTCGATTCCTTAACAACTAAAACAAATATAACTTTACCATTAAAAGCAGGAAATTATTTTTGGAGAGTACGAGGAGAAAATTATGCCTATCAGTCAATCTATTCTTTTCCTTCTAATTTTTCAACAATAATTCCTGATGATTTAACCAATCAACAAGTAATTTTATCAAGTCCAGAAAACGATAAATTTGTAAACTTTATTAATATCTCCCTGAATTGGATAGCTCTTGATAATGCAACAAATTATAGTGTTAAAGTAGTAAATACAACAACGAGTCAAGAAATATTCAAAAAAGATAGTATAAGAGATACATCCGTAACACTTAATTTATCTAGTTTGGCTGATGGCAATTATGAATGGAGAGTAAAAGCTAAAAATATAGACACTGAAACCAAACAGTATTCTGCTCGAAAATTTAATATTGATACCACAAGTCCAAACCAACCATCAAATGTATCCCCTAGTGATAATACTATCAATACTAATATAAATTTTATTTGGAGTATTGCTTCAGATGTAGGGATCATAAAATCTCCTATTACCTATGTAGTAGAGTTTTCAAATAATCCTGATTTCACTGCAATTATTCAAACTAAAAATAGTCTCTCGACCACAATTCAACAATCTTTTTCTATCGCTGGTGTATATTATTGGAGGGTTAAAGCTCTAGATGAGGCTGGAAATATTGGGACTAATAGTACTGTCCTTAAATTTACCATAAACTAAATATGGCTAAAAAGAAAATAAATATAATTCTAATTTTGATAGTATTAGGGTTATGGGGAACCGTTGTTTATAAAGCTTCTCACCATTCCTTCAATAATGGAATAATGCCTAAAAAGCAAATTAAAGACAGTGATTTTATTTTAAGTCAAATAAATAAAGACACTTTTAAATTAGATAAAATAAATCGAGACCCTTTCCTTAATAAATCGTTACAAGGTGATCCTATTCCCTCTAAAAAACAGAGCTCAAATTATTCATCCATGCCCAAAAAAATTCCTGATGCTATCCCTAAAGTCAAACAAAATAGCAACTGGCCTACTCTTTTATATTATGGATGCATTAAATCTAAAAATCAAGAATTGATATTATTAAAAATCGACTCCAAATTATTTAGGTTAAAACTTAACGATCCCATAAATGGACTTGTGATTAAAAAAAAGTATAAAGATTCTGTAGAAGTTCGTTTTAATTCTGAAACAAGAATTGTTTCATTAAAAAAATAAATTCACTAAATACTATTATTATACCTTGTTACTTATTAATTTTTGATGTGATTCAGTTACTAATATGTCTTGAAGAAATCAAAATCATTTTAGAAAATCATTTTAATAAAATTAATAGAAAATTTAACATTGTAAAAAGTAAAAAACCTAATACTGGATATGATTCTAGTATTAGGTTTACTTATTTTAAGCGGTGCTTTTATTACCAAAAGAAAATTCAGCAATTAGCACAATAAAATACTGTTATAAAGACATAAAAAAACTTCCAATTTACGAGTTTTTTTTACTTTTTATTCTATTGTTTTTGTCAATTCTCTGTATTGGCACGGAAAGAATTTCCGTGAGATCGTTGCTATTATCCAAGCGATCGGGTTATTAGAAGTATGTAAACAAAGAGACGACCTGTTGGCCGCCTCTCTACGGTCTAAAACTTATAAATTCATATTCTTTTTCAGTTAGTTACATTGATATTTTACAAAAAAACCTAATATGAAACACTATCCTTAAAATTAGTAAAACTACCAATCTTTATGCAAATCATAGTTTTGAAAAAACTTGTATGCTTTTATGTATGTGCTATCTGATTTCATTTCAATACCTAATAATTTTTTATTCTGGTCTTTTATGAATTTTATAGTGTATGAGCCATTAAAAACGACATCAATGCAATTTATTGAAATTTTTTTATCTTTATTTAATTCCACTGTCCATTCTGCTGTCATATCTTTTTGAAAATGAACCGATTCAGGAATTAATATTTTATTATTTTTCTCAAATGCCATAAAATTCACATATAAATCTTCTTTATAATTTACATTATTATATTCTATTTCCTCTATAGCCCATTGACCATAAAATTTTTCTAAAAATAGATCTTCTTGACTTTTACAAGAGAAAATTAAAAACACAAAACAAAAATAACAATATTTCATAATTCTATTTTTTTACTTCCTTTTTTAACCGCTGTGCTACTCTTAACAACTACAGATTTTTCCTTTTCATCTTTAGGTTTTAAATTTTTAAACTCTTGACCTTGTGCGCTTAGTTCATGATAAATTTTCATGCCTGCATCAACTATTTCTTGATCATAACCATCTCCTCCATATAAGTATGACATCCGCTATTTGAGATAAATCATAATTATTGTGCATATGCGCAGGGATATATATCTTACTCTCGCTATTTAAAGCTTTTTGGATAGCAGGGAGTATTTGATCATATAATGTTTGATGCTGTTCTGTCAATAAATTAATATCCTTACTTACCATATAACATGCAATTTTTCTAAAGTAAAATTAACAGCATTTACAGCTGAATTTAACCTAGTTCCCATTTTGGCATTTTTACTGTTTATTCCTCCACCAATTATTCGACTGGTAAATCTTTGGTCTTTAGTCCCGTCACTTTTATTAAGTCTTCGATCTATAGCTTGTGAGCCTGGTTGACTTCCTGTGTAGGTTTTGATGACTTGAAAATTTGCCTGCTTTTTCTAACCAGTTTTTTATGCTTTTTGTATCTTATCGTTGTGGGTGCGAAGTCGGAGATATTCACAGCGCACACAAGAACTCTTTGGAGAGCTGGTTTCTATTTTTATTATTTAAGCTCAATTTCTTCTTTTGAAAACCCTGCTTTAATAATTTCTATTGAATCCGTGACCTCTTGGTCTAAAAAAATATTTGAATATTCAGGGTTTTCAGTTGATAACTCAACTTTAAAATACCTATTCATATATCTACTTCCTAAATCATCAATATGTTCACTAGATTCATATTTTATTCCATTATAATAAAAATAAAATCTTGCAGCAGTAAAGCTTTTTTCCGGTTTTATTTCATCAACTTTTGCAACTGTAATATATCTATATTTATCAATCATAGATTGTTTTTCTTTTTGATATTTATTAGAAAAAAGAGTAAGAATGACAATTGTTACACAAAAAAGTGTACCAAAAAATTTTTCGGTTCTAGTCATAACTTAAAATTTAGATTTAGTATCTTTTTTTCTATCAAATGACTTATCCATTATAAAGTCTATGGTCTTATCAGAAGTATCTTTTAAATCATTTCCTAATTCCATCGAATATGTACTAATAAGACTGCCAACAGTATAATTTATAATGTTTTCTGTGGCTTTATGGTTTGAAGAGACATTAAATTTACCAAGTTTTCCAGTAACAAAATTTGCACTAAAAGTTGAGTAAAAACTTGTATTCAAATTATTTGCATCCCACCCCTTTTCTTTTGTCCAACTTACGCCAGATTGTCCTAAATTGCTTAGAAACGGATTACCTATTACTGTTGCAAAAGCAGTTTGTGCAAAGTTAAAATCTCTACCACCTCCATTATATACAATTTGGCCAGTTGCATCTGCAAGACCACTTATTACTCCTTTACTTATTGTTGAGTAGAAAAGTGATTGTCCAAAATAAGCACTAGCATCGATCATTCCTGCCGAAGCTGTTCCACCAACACCAGCCGCAAAATAACTCGCTGTTGCTGTTGTTCCATACCAAGTAGAATAAGTTGCATAAGCTGGGGCAGCTGTTGGTGCTAAAGCGGTGCAATTATTGTTTTATTTTATTTCATTTCCAATCTATCTAAAATATCCTTATACTCTTCAAAATAACCATCTCGAATTAACTTTTCAATTAAGTTCTTTTTTTTAGAATGACTCAAAAAACATTCTTTATGAAATACCCTATCGTAAAAAAAATATAGTGGGTCATTTTCATTTATAGTAAAACGAGGAAAAGCGATTAACTCTTCTTGTGAACTCATTGTCATACCGCATATCTTGCATTTACTTCTTCCCTCAATTATAATAGCCATAACTTAATATTTAGTTGTTGTTGCATCGGCTTCAGAACCTGTACCTCTATAATCACTTACTGCTCAGAATAGTAAAACCTAATATACCAGAATCATATCTAGTATTAGGTTTTCTTGTTTTAATCGATGCTCTTACTAAATCTTTTAGGCTTACTAATTATTAGAAATCCTATAATTAACTTTTGCCTTAAGAAAATTAATGAATTCAGTATCAAATTTATCAATTCGGAAAGTATATTTTTTATCGCCAACGGATACTCTAAATATAATAGTAATTCCATCATATCGATTAGAACTTCTTAAGACTTCTTTTACTTGATTATAGTTTACTTTTATTTCTTTTTTTATAAGATAAAATTTAACTATCATATAATCATCATACATATAAAGTCTTACTGCATTATATCAAGAAAAAAAATTAGTAGAATAGCCATAGATTGAGCCCACAAAAAGACTGTAATATTAAAATCATCCCAAGACAAAATACAACAGATACTATAAATTGATATTCCCACTAAAAGAGGAAATAATGTTTTTGACCATGATACTTTTCGAATTAACAAACAATTATTATTCATATTTAAACCCTACTTTAAAAATCTCTAATAAATCTACAACCTCTTGATTTAAAACATATTAGCATACTTCAATTCTTTCGTTGATAATTCTATACGGAAATACCTACCTACAAGAGAATCACCTCCCATTCTTTTTACATCTTGTGATCTTTTATATTTCATTCCATCATAAAAATAGATATAATGATAAATTTGAAAACTTTTACTTTGTTTAAATTTCTGTACTTTACCTATACTAACTTTTTTATTTTTCTGAATACTCTTATCTACTCGGTTCATGTCTCGAGTAGCAAAATAAATATATGTAATAGAAATAAAAAAGAAAATTGTTGCCGATATTTTTTCTTTATAATTCATAACCTATTGATAACATTGCATTTTAATAATCATAGAGAAATTATATGTTTCTTCTTTATCATTTTTTCTTTTTTTCTGTATTATTAGATTCAGACTGAGTAGGATTAACCTCTCTAGCTAGTGTACTTGTAAATATGTTGATTCCTATTTCTGAATAAAAATTAACCATTGTTTCACCTGCCTTAGAATTAAATCCGCTTGTAAAACTATTTACTTTAGTCCCAAATTTATTACCAATCGTATTAGCTGAGAAAGTTGAAAAAAATGTACTATTAAAATTATTAACACTATATTCTCTTTCCCCATTAATAATATTAACATTGAAATATGATTCTCCAAAATTTGAAAAAAGAGGATTACTTATCATACCTGCCACAAATGGTTGTGCATAGTTAATATTTTGATCCATTACAAACCCATTAGCTGCAACCTATCCCAAAAGATTAGTTGACCCTTTTACCATACCTTGTGAAAAAGATTGTTGAAGCATTCCTTCAAAACTAAATGAGGAAGCTAATGCACTTGTCCATAAAGGACCTGAAGTAGCTAAGTAACCAATCTCTGTGGTTAGAACTGTGCTAGCAACCGAAAGAACACCAGTCTCAGCTACAACTGCTACGGTACTAGTAAGTAATATTTTAGATTGTAAATCAACCGTTGCAGTAACTGCATCGACTTTATATAGAAAACCCTTCTGTTTCTCTGAAATCAATGGATTATTATTTATAATTTCATTATTTTTAATAACTGGTCCAACCATTCTTTGAGCTGAATTACTTAAAGTTAATTTTGATTTCACCCATTCTTTAGCTATTATAAACATAAGATCTAAAGAAGGTTCTCTTCCTTCTAATTCTACAGCATCTATTACTCTATTACCACTAAAAGCATAAGGTGAATAAAATAGATACGATTTCTCAAGTGGATCTCTAGCAAAGAACCTACCAATTCTAGGATCATGCATTCTATAAGTATAATTTATAGAATTTCCTTCCCCTTTAATTTCATTATCCATTTCCTGACCCTGAAACCCATATCTATACTCATTACTAGAGCCAATTTGCACGGCACACACCTCAAATTTATTCTTCAATAGAACTCCTCGTAGAGCGGGTTGGAATTACACCTACAAGTTTTAGAGTTTTTTTATTTTAATATTCTTTCTAATATATTTGCTGATTTTTTGACCTTTTCATTGTAAACTGCATATACTCCTAAACAAAAAATAACTATAAACGATAAAAGCATATACCACTTCAAAAATAAATTATTAAAATATAGAATTACACACACTATTAAATTAAGTAAAATCACAAAGCCTAGTAATCTTTTCATCATACCAGGAAGATTAAATGTAGTTTCAATTTTCAAGCCTTTTTCAAAATTATCAGACACAACACCTTTAATTAAAGGTCTTATTTGATTTCTAGCATTATAGTCAAAAGAGGGATAAATAATAAAATTTCCATCACTATCAATTTTTCCTTCAAATAAATACCTTGAGTTATCCTTTTTAAATAACTCGACATTTTCATTTAATACATCTATTAATTCATTTTTATTTAAAGTGCTATAAATAATTTTCTTCTTTTCAAATAATTTCATGTCTTAATCTTTCTTTTTAATTTCAGATTCTATTTTTTCAATTGAATATTCTGTCCCTTCTTTAGCTTTATTTAATTCTTTTATTTCAGCTTGAGTTTGATTAAGTCTCTTTTTTTGAGAAGTAGATTTATCTTGCTCTTTCCTAATTGAAGATTTATATTGAGAAACATTTGCCTTAGATGTGGAACTATTAGATTTTTTAGCTTCAACTATTTTCTGTTGATAGGATTTAACTATTTTAGTCGATTTAGCAATAACATCTTCACGTTTTGCTATTTCATTTTTCTTTGAAGTTATTTCACTATTTATTTTACCAAGATTTGATTTGAAAATATTTAATGCAGTTCCTAATTGAGCTTTATCTGATAAGGGTTTTATTGTCGTATATGTCTTATGTCCACTTAAACTTCCTGGTAAAATACCAGCACCAAAACCTGCTGAAAAGCCAATACCTTCATAACCAGAAGATGAAGCACCACTTATAGAGATAGCACCAAATTCCCCAACATTTAATGCAAAGGAATAACCTTCACCTGCAAAATATTCTGCTTTTGGCATATCTGGAAAATAAGTAATTCCATACATAGATGAAATAGAAATATTTGTTTCTCCACCCCAACCATAAAATCCATAAGCAAATACACCGTCAGGTGCAATCAACAATCCTCCTCCTGTGGTTCCACTTATAAGTAAGCTACCAGTAACTTGCTTTCCTACAGAAACAACTTCTTTTCCCTCTAATTCAACTCCATCAATAACTCTGTTTTCACTAAAAGCATATGATGAGTTCCAAGAAAATTCATGTTCAAGTGGGTCAGTTGCAAAAAATCTACCAACCCTAGGGTCATGCATCCTGAATTTATAGTTAATCGAATTTCCTTCACCTTTGATTTCATCGTCCTTTTCCTGACCTTGAAATCCGTAACAGTATAGATCTAGTCAATATTTACCTCGCGCGATAAGTCATTTTTAGTAAGAACGATCACTTTCATTTTCTTTTCATTTCATTTCAAAAATAGGCTTTAATTCTCAATTGAAAAATAAAAAATGATTTATTTTTCTTACTTTTTAATTCAATTAAAAGAAAAATCTTCGTTTTGCATGAAGCTCGATTTTTGGTGAAGATTTTTTTATCCTGATGTTTCTCAATTAAAAAAAAATGTTTCTGAAAAAATCTTCGGCAAAAATGAACAAACAACCGTAGGGCGTTAGTATGCGCAAAGACAATGAACACCTCAAGTGAGCAAAAAAGCGTTGTAGATTCTGGCTCATAAAAAGCTTTTTTTGGCGAACGGGTTGCGGTGTTGCGGCCTTGACCAGCCGCCACAGACCGAGAAGCCCTTTTTCTGGGCTGTAGGGATGTGTGCGTGCAACGGCGGGGAAAAAATAAAAGTCAGCGAAGCGTTCCTTATTCCATTGCAGAACGAAGTGGGGGCTTCCCCGATGGCTGGGCGAATGAGCAACCGTTAAAAAGTGTGCAGCGGTTTGTTTTTTTTCCTCTGAAAAGGTGAAGCGGAGCGGAACAACTATTCGGCTAAAAAAATAAAAAAAGCTGCACCGAACGTAAGGCAGAGAACGTGTGAAGTGAGGAGCAGGAACGGAACTAAGTGAACGACTGGAGTGAGACCGCTAGTTTTCACCCCACACCAAAGCTATGTTACATAATAAGTCATTATAGTGCTACGGCTAACGCCCTGCACCATAAACTCATTATGTAAAATATCAACGTTTTCTTAAGACCTTTCCAAAGCCGACGCTGCTGACCCCGCACTAGGTAAGTTTTTTTATTTGCTCAATCGCCGCAAAAAGCTATGCTTGTTTTTTTTGAAACAATGCCAGGAATTTAACGGTAAAAAGAAATATCAGGTTTTGGCATTCTTTCAAAAAAACAAGCCATAAAAAAACCTCGCATTACTGCAAGGTTTTCTGTTTTTATTTGTTTTGTCGATTCGCTTTGCGGGCGCGGATTGCAAATCCGCTATCGTTGCGCATATCAGAGCGATCGGGATTTTTTTCAATCTATTCCTTAACTTTATTTTTTAAACTTTCTTGATATTCCCCGTATGAATAATACTTTAATTTAGAGCGAACAGCCTGAATATAGGTATCCTCCTTATCCAAAATTAGCTGTATAATATAAGACTCTCCAGTATCTTGAATTGTATCAATATACATATTGTAAGTTCCATCAAATCTCTTTTCCTCACAATTTTTAACACTCAGTCTTAATGAGTCTGAATGCTTAAAAATTTCGTAATCAGAAGAGACAAATTCACCTTCCCCATCTTCTCTCTTAATTATCCATAAATTATTACGGTTTTCAAACCCAATTCTAGAATATCTTTTTAGAGTTAAATCCTCATTTTTATAATAAAATTGCTCAATGAACCATTCTCCTTTTACCATATCAAAATACTTTTTCCGATTCGTACTGCAAGAAACAGTTATAAAGAACAAAACAAACAGTAATATCTTTTTCATATCTTTCATATTACTTTTTAGCTGATTGCGATGAGCTTGAATTTTCGCTTGGAGCTGACCAATTATTAACGTTATTAATTTGTTCCACTTGAGCTTTTGAATTTAGCAATCTAAATTTAGCAACAGGAGCAGACACCTCTTTAATTATCTTTTCTGCAGTGTCCCTTATGTTCTTTGCTTCATTGCCATTACCGCCAAACAATACGATATTTGCAATGTCGGTCATATCTTTAACATTAACATTTTCTTTCTTTATGATACCTGTTTTGGTGGCAAATTCTAAATCCTCTAAAACTTGACCCACAATAGAATTATTAGAATTTAGGACTTTTCCGCTCCAGCTATCTGTTGTTTTCCATGAAAGCATTTGTTTATCAAGAGCCATTTTGTCATCAACCATAGCTTTAGTATCAACAAAGTCTTTTATTCCTTTGTAAAGATCATAAATCATAAATATCGCCATTGCTTGCCCTTTTGCCGGAATTGGTGTAGGCTCGTAGGTTTTTCCAAATGACGAACTGGAAACGAAATTTTTATTTCCAAATTTTTGTCTTCCATCAATTTGACCATTACCCTTATTGTATCTTACATCCTTATTCAGTTGATAATTGCTGTCTGTAAAAGTCCCGTCACTATTAGCACTTGAATTATCGAAATTATTATAACTTTCGGTTAATCCAAAGATATTTTTTGATGCTGCACCGCTAGTTGCAAATTTCACAGTAGCAAAACTTTCTCTATAAGTTTTTTGAAAATTATCGTTAAAGTTTTCCAGTTTTATTTGTAGTCTTCCAGATGTAAATTCTACCCTTGCTTCATGGAAGTTAAGATATTCCAATCCTTCTAATTCTACACCATCCATTACTCTATTTTCAGAAAAAGCAAAGGGTGAATTATGAGGGTATAGTTTTGTTAAAGGGTCTGGAGCAAAAAAGCGTCCAAGTCTCACATCAGCCATTCTATAAGCCATGTTTATAGAATTTCCTTCACCTTTGATTTCATCGTCCTTTTCCTGTCCTTGAAATCCGTAACGATGCTCATTACTACTACCATGTCTTGTTGGAACAAGCATACCGAAAGGAAAATAATCAGAATAACTAAGAACGTCTGGCATGAAATTATTTCCTCCTACCAATTTTCTATCACTTACAACGGCTAATACGTTTCCTAAATGGTTCGATAATTCATATTGCTTATCTCCTACAAAACGATAGGCTGTTGCTGGTGTACCCGGTACTGCTGTTTTTCCTTCCCCTTGAGCCAGACCTTCGCATACATCGCCTATACCGTTTTTGTTGGCATCTTCCTGTAATGGGTTGGCTATCGTAGGGCAATTATCGCATACATCGCCTATACCATCACCATCGGTATCTATTTGATCAAAGTTTGCAGTAAATTTACAATTATCGCAGGCATCACCTACACCGTCGCCGTCGCTATCAAGCTGGTCAAAGTTAGGGATATATTTGCAATTATCACAAGCGTCACCTACACCATCTTTATCATAGTCTTCTTGTAACGGGTTAAATACATACGGGCAATTGTCATTTATATCCAGTAAGCCATCACCATCGCTATCATCAGCTCTTTTTCCACAATAGCTTTGTGAAAAAATATCATTACTTAATGTCATCTTTTGCTCTGTTGTAGATATGGTCGTTGTCCCTTTTCCCTCATCAAAACCAAAATAATTCGTTTCAATATCCTCAAGTTCCTGACCATTATCTACCCTATAACTAAAATCACATATTTCGGCTAGTAATGCTTTATAGGTACTGCTATCACCAGGATGATTAGCAATGCTTATAGCACCAATTGAATTAGGTGGCAATACAATATCTAATATTTCATCATTTCCTCTCTTACCTGCAACACTTTGTTTGCCATTATATTGCTGGATTACAGTAGGCTGAGTTTTGTATTCATTTCCGTTTAGTGTTATGTTTACAATATAATCTTCTAAATTATAATTATATTCAATTAAAACTTTTAAATCCCATTCATCCTCAGTAATTTCAGGAGAAACAATTTCGTAATTAGTTAACGTTTGATAACTGTCAAAACCATAACGTGTCTTTCCATGATGCGTATCACGCTGATGATTTCTGTGATATTTGGTAAACGAAACCACAGGCTTAAAACCTTTCTCCGTTTTCTGGGCATGAACCATAACGGAACTTAAATAAGAAAAAGAACCGCGCTGAGGCCAATATTCTCCTTTTGTTTTTCCGTGCAATGCAGCAATAATACCAGTTTCTTTATTAGAAGAGTCAATTTTTAAATGCCCTGTCATGATAATCTTTTCTGTTCTTTGCTGATTATTTGTAAATAAATTAATCGCATTTTCAGGTTTTTCTCTCCAGGTTGCACTAGCATCTGTAGTCTTAAAATTTAAACCATATTGATCTTTTGTAGTTTCTGCAGTTCTTATTGCTACGGGTTGTGTGGCTGCCAAAATATTTCCTGAAGATCTAAGTGTCCTTTGCAACAAATCTGCTGTGATTTCTTTTCTTCCTCTTTCTACACCTAAACGGCTGCTACCATAAATATCCTGCTCTACAAGATAATACTTTGTTGATGTTCCTTGTTTTACCAGTTCATAAGTACTCAACACATTACCTTGCGCATCACGCTGGTAATAAGTAGTGGTACCATTGGTTCCATTGGTAACTGTTTTGGCTGTTCGATTGCCTAATCCATCATATTCAAAACTTATGATTGTACCATTGCCTTTGGTAACCGATTTTACTTTTCCATCTACACACCAATCTATTTTTAGTCCTTCTTGTTTATCGGTAATTAACTGTCCAATATCATCATATCCATAATTATCGGCAGTTTGATTATCAATATCAAGCGAGGTATCATTAGCATTTTTGGAATCATTGGTAAACACACCATTAGGCACAGCATCATTTACATGTCTTAATTTGTTTGTTCCTGGCTTATAATTATAAGTAAGCTGGTCCATAAGAGTAATAACTCCTGTAGGAAGAGGTGCCCAACGATTCAGTTTATCTAAGTTTCCGTTACGGTCATAGCTATAGTTAGAACGATATCCACTTGTAGGGCTATTGGTGCTTAAATTCTGGTTGTATGAAATAGATTGTGAGGTCATTTCCTTAATCCTGTTCAATTGATCGTATTTGTAATAATTAAACTGTGTTGCAATAGGTTGCTGTTGATTATCTAACAATGAGGTTACCATTTCTTTGATATTACCATTGTATAGGTTTAAATCCTGCTCTAATTTTGCTCCTTTGCTAAAGCTAAAAATAGTATTGTCCCTAGTATTAGATCGCGATTGGTAATCGCCTTTGTAATAGTTTAAAGCAAAACCAAAAGCATCCTGAGCTACATTTAATTCGTCTTTACCAGCATCGTATTGCGAACCTATTCTTTCGGAATTGACTCCTTTTAGCCAGCCTTGCAGGGTATAGATGTAGTCTAATCCTTGTACTTTTTTATCTCCAAGTTCTACACGTGCCAATGGGCCGTGGTCGTAATACAAATAATTAGCTTCTTTTTCCCAAATAACATTATCAGTACTGGTGTATACTTGCTGAATCCTATTATCGGCATCATATTCATAACGATGTATAAATTGATCTTTGGTACTCTCTGGCTGGTAGGTTACTTTATTTACATTCCCACTAATTAAATCATAGTCATAAACCACTTTCTTACGGTCTTGCTTAATTTTGTTTAACTCGGAGTTATTATTGGTATGATGTATTAACTCTTTTACGTTTCCGTGTACATCATAATCGTATACTATTGCATTACTGTATTTATCGTATGCTCTTATATCGTTTACTTCGGCTGTTAATTGATCATAATAAAGTACTGCTGTTACTCTTTTATGGTTATTATCATCTGCATAAGCTGTAAACCATTCTTTGGTATCTGCCATTGGAACATCATATACTGTTTTTGTAACCTGATCAAATAGTACTCCTTGATTATAAGGATACTTATCTGCAATAGCATCTACTGGTACTAGGGCATTGTTATTTGTAAAAACAAGTCTTCCGTTGTCATTAATTGTTAATGCTCCATTAGTTTTTACTTCAAATTGTCCTGCTTCGGTAATTCGTCCTAAGCCATCATAACGTGTATAACTAAAGAGTGGCTTAGTTTTTCTCTGATTTTCATTTTGAGAGGCTACAATTCTTCCTAATGCGTCGTATGCAAATCGGGTTATTCCTCCGTCGGGTGTTTTTTGCCATACCAATTGGTTTAGCGAGTTGTAACGGTATTGGGTTTTCATAGCATGATCTGGAGCTACAGCAACACCATTTACCAGTGTCAAATCGTCTTTTTCGGGCGTAGTTTCTCTTACCGTATTTATAGTTGCATCTGTTGTTGGAGCTAATCTTTTTACTCCTTCTGGCGGAACGGTCTGGATTAAATTTCCTGCCTGATCATAATAATATAAAGTATACTGATATTCTTTGTCTTGAGAACTTTGAGTTAACGTTTCGGTTAATCCTTCCAGAGATGCTTTAAGATAACGTTCTTTAAATTCTGCTTTTTTATTAGCATAAAAAGCGTGTTTAATTTCTTGCTTATTCGATTCTTTTACTGTATTTGCATATATTTCGCAAGGAGTTCTGGTTTCGGTTACAGGAACTTCCAGGCTAAATGTAGGTACAATGATTGCTGGGGCACATATTTTATTATTAATAACATATTGATCTGCAAATTGTGACCAGGTTGATAATTCCTCGGTTTTATTCGTTTTTTGTGCTGTTACATAAATGTTATATTGGTCGATAACCCCAGCAGTATCGGGATTACCGTATCTTAGTTTTGTGCTGCCAAACTCTGCGATTGTTATAAAAAGCGGGTTTTGCACTGTTGTTATTTGCAGTTTAGTTAAATAGGCTATATAATCGGTGCTGATATACCCAAAATTTGCTTCGCAGAAATAATTAGCATCTTTGCTTAAATTTTCAGGAATTTCATAATCTGGAACTATCGCCTTTACGCTTGTTTTAAACTCATTCCATTTATCTCCACAAATTATTGGAACGACTGTTGGTGGAATACAGAAGGTGTTGCAGTTTGTAAATGTTGGAATTACAGATAGTCGTGTACGTTTTAATAAACCACCATCTGATTTAATGTTATTTGTTATAACTCCATTAGAATCCCTAGTCATAGAAAAAATATTTGAATTGAAATTATTACTTTTCAATAGTTGATTTTTTACTGGATAATCATCGGAAAGGAATGAACAAAAATCATTACCAAAACCTGAACTTTCCGTTGACCAATTTATATTAGCAACTATGACTCTTTCAATGGTAATTAATTCGTTACTTAAATTTTTATATTTTATCCGAGCTCTGATGTAATCAATAAAATCTATAGAAATAATTTCCTGCACTAATGATAAATTTAATGCTAAGTGTATGCTTGATTCAATTTGGTTATTACTAAAGAAAATTAAATTCGTATTCCAATTAGCTACTTGACAATAAAACTTAGTCAGCTGTATGGGAGAATTAAAAGAATTTTGTTCAAAAGTAATATTATAATTCCTTAACACCTGAAAATGCTCAATTAATTTTGAATTATTTATAAATTCAAACATTTTATTTGCTTTTGAATTACCAAAAGAGTCTTGATCGATATTGAAATTTTTATTGGCTATTATTTCATTTAATGCATTCTTTAAACCTTGTTCATAAACAAATTCTTTATCGGGACTAGATATACATCCAACTATAGTTTGTTCAACAACTTCCCCACACAAATCCCCAACACCATCACCATCATAGTCCCACTCGCCACATTCATCACAACAGCTAAAATAAAGTGGTTTATTAGGGTTTCCCGAGGTGATTTTTGCAACTATTTGCCTATTTGCAAAAAATGCCCCTTTTTTTTCCGTAAGTTTTAACATATTATATTGGTCGTTTTGTAATTCGCCAATAACAATATTGCTAATAGGGTTTGTACCTAAAGAATAACCTGCAAGGTCTATAATAAGACGTTTATTGTCGTTTACTGTGATAGAAATTCCATCTGTATAATTTTTCCATTTTACAATGTCTCCTGGTTTAATACCAAAATAGGTATACAAATAATCTCCTGTAAAAATGGGATCAGTTGTTATATTTACATCATTGTTTCTAATTGTGCCGCCTGCCTGCAAATGGAATACCAGGTTTCTAAAGGCATTATTAAATTTTTCTTTTTTATCGCAGGGCGCAACTGCTAAATTGTCACACCCATTAATAGCAACTTTTGTAGTACCTTCGATAATTATTTCTTCTGGTGAGGTACAATTACCGTTTCCGCTTTTTCTTTTTATAATCGCCAAAATCTGGAATTTATATACATTATTAGTGGCATCATAGTCTGGCAAGGCATAAATATTTTTAAAAGCAATTATATCTTCCCATTGAGCAATTACTTTTGTACCACATGCATTTATATACTCCTTATTTACAAACCTCAGCTGTATAGGAGTTCCAATAGCATTGTTTCTATAGGTAAAGTCTATGTTCAGATTGCCCTGAGCATCCTTGGTTCCCTTTATCTTTGGTGTTTCACTTGCTGTTTCTAAATTAAACTCTGGATTTATATGAGCATCAAAAAGTTCTTTGGTTAAAAATGGCATACTCGTAGTTTTTAAACCATCAACCAATAATCCTTGACTTTGAATAGTTGGATCGACTAATCCGTTAAGGAAATTTTCCATGTCATTTGCTCTCGGACATTTACCTGTTTCACGATAGGTAGCAGTTTCTGTAAGTGTTTTTACGGCTGTCAAAACCTGCTCGTCAGTAAGTGCGGAGTCAAAGCTAAAATCGGCTGGAATAAACCTTTTTTCTTTATTTTGATAAAAAGACGAAGTCACATCTGAACATGCCTCTTCAATCCCAGTACTGGCAGGAGTTGTATTAGGTACCGCCGGAATTTGGGGTACTGTATTGATTAAGGCGGTAAGTCTTTCAAAATTATTTGGAGTAGCTACCGTGTACTTTTTAAATAGCGTAACAAAAGTATCTGAACTTTCAGGATTACCAATACAATCGTTATAATTGTTGTTTTTAGCGGCATAGACATGAGCAAAAACAGTTCGTGTTTTTTGTTTGAACGCAGTATAATTTGTTCTGAAATTGATCCATATTCTTTGTTTCATGTTTACATTACTCATGCTATTGATGTCCCTTAACAACCGGCTATTTGATTTGTCTATGAATTCTTCATAAGCAACCTCCGGCGTGATTCCATTAGAATAAACAGCAAAATAATAAGCTGCCTTTAACATGTTTAGCCTTTTGCCGTTTTTTAATTGCATACCATCAAAATTTTCATTTAAGGCTTCTTTCATTAAATCTTTACGAAGTCTATAATCACTTTCAGATTCAATATTACTGATGCTGTTTATAGAATTATAAAATGGGTCACTATCAGAGCCCTGAGCATCTACATTAATCAAATTTGCGATTATTCCATCTGATCCAAAGATGGTATTATCAATAACTTTCTGATTTTCTGAATCATAAAAATCAATATTGGCTAATTTTTCATCAAATCCGTCTGAGTTGTACCCGTCATCATTTAATTTATTGCAAAATGCACTGTTATAGATGTAATACTGATACTCAGGATGATAAGGCAATAATGCATTTGCCCAGCTTGGTCTCCACAGTTTGATAAAATCAGCTGTATAACGTAAATATTTAGGCTGTACTACAAATACCTCAGGATCATCACTCTCAGTATCTCTACTTACAATAGCATTTTCTATTAAACTTGGCTTGTAAATTCCTTCTCCTATAAGTTGTACTCTTATTGTTGATGGTGTTCCATCTTCTTCCTTATAAAATCCACCAAAAGGGTTTCTCCAGTTGTTATGAGGGACTTTTATTTCTTCGGTTTTATTTGTTTCTGGATTAGTCTCCGTAACTGTGGTATAACCACCATATAATAATTGATTGTTATCATTAAATAGACTTAGTGGATCTATTGTATTGGCTACTAGCTGGTTTTGGTTATCATTATCATCTTCTTCATCCTGAGTTTCTATTCCTTGTACCGAACCATATTGCCCATGAGGGCTTACATCTCCTAATAGCATATCCAGATTAAGATTACATACATTGATAGGCTGTTTGCATAATTCTCGACATCCTGCTAATAATCCTCTAAACTCATATTTAAAATCTGCTACTTTAGGAAGTATTACTTTTTGATTAATATCCGGATTAACAAATTGTAATCCGTTGTAAGTAAAAGAGGTTGACACAAAAAAAGCATTCAGGTTTTTAATAACATATTGATTTTCGGCTGAGATAATAAAAGGCTCTCTGGCAACTATATTCCCCAGAGCAGTCTCATCTGGTGAAAACTTTAACTTAAAAGCATCACACTCTGCTACAGTAAGATTATCACATACCAAAGATTCTTCACAACTTTTACATGTTACATTACAATCTTCTACTGTTATATCTGCTTCTAAATCTACTAAATCAGGTAAACATGTTTCGCTCTTTTTTAATTCGGTGATATAATCATCAGCATATTGGTTTAATGCTTCCAAATCTACACGAATATCTTTGCTTAATGGATACGTACCTACTTTTAAAAAATTATTTTGAAATTGTCCCTTATATTCTTTTTTTATTTTTAAAGGTACTGCACTAAAAGAGTTGGTATTAAATACTCCAATTTTTGAAGATAAGGCATCTGTTCCTGTAAGTAATTCATCGGCACAATCATTTTTCATACCTATAGACCAATTGTAAACAAATGGATATTGTTTCCCGTTTAAACAATCATCTGTATAAGATCCTACTAGTTTGTTTAAGGTATATTCAAATTTTATTTCGCCTTCTTTTATAACTGATACTGGCGTGTTTAATCGTACCCCATCTTCATAAACACCATTGTTACCAGATGCATATTTATCGTTGTTTGATAATAAATTCGTAGTTGTTGTTAAATGTAGCGTCGAATCTGTTTCATCATCCAGAGACAAAAGATTTTCTTTATTGTCACCCGCAAGAGCAGTTGCAATTGTTCTTCCTTGTGGGTCAAGGTAACTTACACTTGTTTGCCCATTAGGATCTATAACAATGTTCTTTTTATAACGTGAAAAATCACCCACTTTGTAACCAAAAAGTCTATTTAATTCTTCTTGTTTGGGTTGCCCATAAAAGTATTGCATTTCATGCCCTTTACCTATTTGATGATCTACTCCTACACCTCCTTTTCTTTTTATTCTTCCTGTATTATCCGGAGTATATTCTATTTGAGAAAAAGGAAATCCTTTGGCATTAGCAACCAAATCTTGGTAATTGCCTACTTGTAAATTATTTTCAGAGTAATATTTGCTTGCACCTGCAATATTTGACATGCTGGAAACATCTTCGGGAACACAATTTAAAACACTAGGGTTATCCCAATCAAAATCATTATGGGTGTAAGTAGTATTTTTCGAATTTAGATTTAAATTATTATAAAAACGAATACCAGAAGCTTCTACGGGGGTTGGTAAAACCTCGATAGCAGCCCTACCTTGATTGTCATAGATTACCTCACCAACTATAGCATTGTTATTTGAATTTATTTTGGTTACTGTTTGTCGATTACGAAGACTACCATCAAAATAACTTACTACTTCTTTTTTCTTTCCATCCTCTGCAAAAGAAGATTGGTACTGCCAGTTTTTCTTTCCTAATTCATGTTCCTGATTAATTTCGACTATATGAGGCCAGTCATTCATCATCTTAAATGAATCTGTAAGTCCTGAGGACCATGTTCCGTAAAAATTCTTGGTAATATCATCAAGGAATCTCCCTACAGGTCGTACTCTATAAACCAAATAACCATTGGAATATACTAGAGGAATTCTATAAATAGTGTCTTTTGTTTCAATTCTCGTATTGTTTAGCTTAAAATCTTGCTCTGTTAACGGAACTTCACTTGTGGCTAATTTGCCACCTTCTTTTTTGTAATTGTCAATCCATGTCCATTCAAGTTCATATTCTACAGCGGGTGCATTTTTATCTTTAGTCCAGTTAATAACCAATTCTTCGGCACCATCACTAACCTTGTAAACTTCTACTTCTTTTGTTCCGTTGTATTTTACTAATTTACGGGTAAGCGGAAACACCGATGTAAATTGAGTCGCACTCAACTGCATATTATAATAGCGATCTGTATTAAATTTTAGTTCTAAATAGGCCGAAGAATTCGATACTGCTATAATAGCATTATTAGCATCATAATATTTTATAGATTCAATTTTTACATCGGCTTTATGAATACCAGGTAATTGATATACGGCATAATCATCCAAACGAGCCCCTTTAGTTACATTGTCATGTTTTATTTTTAAGGTTACCAAAAAGGGATTAGGGTATGTTTTTTGTACATTTTTGTTATCCTTATAGGAAGTCAATACATTTCCTGAATTATCAAATGGTATTATCCTTAATGTAATTTCACTATAATATATACTGCTATACCCTAAATCAGACAATTTATCATTAAAACCAAAATGAATTGATACCACTGAATTTATCGAGGTAAACACATTTTGCTTATTTAAATCTGTAAATTTAGGATCAACAATACGCAATGTTGGTTGCCCATTTAATTGAGTTCCTTGTTTTTTATCTCCTAAAAACTCCTCTTGCTGACCGAATGTAAACAATGAAAAAAGTGTAAACACAAATGCTATTAAATACTTATTGATATACATAATATCTATCTTTTATTTTAATTTTTGAAAATGCTTCTTTAATTGATAATCTCATATTTTTTTAACCGTTCGGACAAAATGATTTGTTTTTTATCCGATTTTGTAAAATAAGTACCACTATTAAAAAAAGAAGCACTAACTGGATTTCTGCTATAATTAGTGTTGGTAACTTCTAGTCTTGGGTAATGGGAATCAGGTCTTCGATAATCTTTAGAGAAATTGACTGCTGTATTGTAATAAAAGATTTGTTTTTGTATAAAATAATTCTTTGTAATCTGTACTACAATTTTTGAGTAAGGAAGACTGGAATACGGTTTTGCAACCATCGTTATTTCCCAATAGGATTTATAGTCAAGGAATTTTTCAATGGTACACAAATCAAGTAAGGGTTTCATATCAAAATCTCCTAAATAATTAGACACAGGACTTAAGATTTGAATTGCTTTTTCCGAATGATTAATTTTAAGAAATACCTTTTTTGAATTTAGAATTTCGCTGTCTCCAATTTTCATATAAACCTCATTGAGCTCATTTTTATAAAATATACCATTATAACTTTCTTCGATTTTTTTGGAATCAGAATCTTTATACAAGGCATAACTTGTTTTATATTGTAAAGGCATTGCGGTAGTATATTGTTTTCCTAGCTTTTGAAAAACTTCACTTACGCTCTGGGTATGAGCCAAACAACAATTGAATATGGCCCATACGTATATTATTTTTTTGTAAAACATCTTTTAAGGATTTGTATTTATCATGCTGCCAGAGCGTGTTTCCTGAATTGTTTTGATTCCTTTTTCGGTTTCTTTCTTAACACGAACCAAACCTCCTTCATTATCATATTCATAAAAAGTACTGTAATTGTTTTCGTCCAACTCTGCCATTAGTTTGAATGTTTCGGGATCATAGACAAATGATTTCACGCTGCCTTGTAGCGGATGAATCCTGATATCATCAAAATACACTGGAATTCTAGGGCTATTGTTTTCTAATTGAATCCCAATTGTGATAGTTTTTTCGGGAATCTTGAATTTTTGTACAATACGCTGCCAACCATCAATAATGTTTCCAGCAGCTTTTACTGATAAGGAATCTATTCGGTGTGCAGGTATATCCAAAGCTTCTTTCCTATTATAAAAAATAATTTTAATTGCTGGATTTTCGTAAGTTTTAACTTGAGTTAATAACTCTTCTTTTACCCAGGCACTCAACATATATTCTTTACCTGGTTCGGGTTTAAATGAAAGACAGTCATCACAAAAGTTTTTCACCGAGGCAGTACCACATACTATTTTACTATCAGCTAGCTTATCAGATAAATAAGTCTCATCGGCTCCCAATAAATTAAAATCGGCATGCCCATAGTAAGTCCCTGTATTAAACTGATTGATATCTGATTTTGGAAATTGTGTATCCGGAAGATCAAATAAAAATTTCAACGATTTGGTAAGATGTGTTGTTACTGTATTTACAAGATTATTTTGGCTATTATTAGGATCTCCCGTAGGCGATGAAAATTTATTTATAAAAAAAGTTTCATCTACATAAAATCCATTTTCAATTCCTACAACGTATAAGTGTGGCAATTTAGGATCACTACCAGGAGCATTGTTGAATTTTTTCATGGTTTCTTTTAACTTCCCAACATCTGCAGTTTGGCAACCATCTGTTATCATGATAACTATATTTGGTTGCATAGAGTAGCTTAAAGCCGCTTCTAAACCACTTCTCCAATAATCTGAAGACGCACTAATTCCTGTTTTTCCATTTCTTTTGCCAAAAGTATCTATCCAGGTATTGAATCTATTTATACTCGCTGGAGTATTGGTTAATTTAGTTGGAGGTATAAAATCGGTTCGTGTATTTTCATCACTATCCGACATTCCTGTTAACGAAACATAAATATTAGACCCTATATTATCGTTTGTTTTTGCTTGTTGCAAAATGAATGCTTTTAATTGCTTTTTAATTTTATTAGCTGCACTTTGATTAATTGATCCCGATTCATCTACTACAATCGCAACATGAGATACGCATGATAATTCAGATACACAAAAGTCAATATTTCGTACATATCCATCTGAATTACTCGTACCGTTATTATAATTTATTATAGCAACATTTTTTGCAAGAGCATCTGTATATTTACTTAAATCAATATTTGCAATAGCCCCCGAAATAGATTTAGGTAGTTGAACATCTTTTCCTATAGCGGTTTCCGAAAATGAGAAGCTTATGGCACTACTAGTATTACTAAAATTATAAATCTTTCCTTTAGAATCTATTATATAAGGCGATAAAGCCGCTATTTCTTTATAAGCGTAGGTATTGGCATCAGTACCATTAGGAGTACTCACTAACTTATTAATTAATGAGAGAAACAAACGTTGTATTTCTGGTGCATATATATTGCTTTTAACACAAGAAACAACTGGGATACAACTCTCTACAATAATTTTTTCAGAAAATAAAGTTTCGCAATTTTCTGCACCTTCTACTATTAGTTTTATTTCATATTCCCCTTCTAATTCAGGTTTAAATGTATATAAACCAGTCGTATTTGTTTCTGTATGTACAATAACACCCAAAATGTTTGTACTGGTCCATGTATAATTTAGATTAGTAGACTTTGTTTCGAATGCAAAATTGATGGCTTCTTTAGCGCAATATTTATCAACGACTCTAATGAGGGTTTTAAATGTAGTTGTGCAACCATTAACATCAGTAACTAACAGACCGATACTATATTCTCCTGCATCAGTGAAAGTATAAGAATAAGAATCTATTTTATCCGATTCTTTTGTATCCATTATTTGCTCTTCACTATTTGTTACAGTCCAAACGTAGGTTAAGTCAGTTGCCGTAGTTTCAAACGAAAAAATGTAATCTTCTTTAGTATAAAATTTGTGCTCCTGTGCAAAAGAAGACAGTAAACCAAATAGTATACAAATAATGGAAGCCCAATATTTTTTTATTCTAAAATTGATTGTCATATTTATATATTATTTTTCATGCAACTTTGTCTATCAAAACAGCAGGTTGCATGTGTAGTACTCTATTATAGTTTTACTATTTTTAATTGTAATTACATCAGTAATTATTTAACAACTTTAATTATTCCCACTACTGATTTACAAGGTGCTGTAGTTAATGTAATTGGCGCTCTCTTTAAAACCAGATAATCGATGGTCTCTTTATAATTGGAAAGTATTGGATGTCTTGCTTCGCAATAATAACTTCCAGCATCAGTCTGTATAATACTAGGAATAACAAATTGCCTTGAAGTAGCTCCAGGAACTATTTTACCGTTTTTAAACCATTGAAAAGTTTCTTCAGGCAAATACCTATTATCTTCATACATCTTCATTGTGATACTTGTTCCAATAGCACCATTTATTGTTTTAGCAACATCTACTACTTTTTGAATGTTATAAGTAAATTTAGTTCTGTTATTAAGAACAGGATATTGGGATTTTAAGTCGATGAACCTAAATTTATTACCATGCAGACCAAAATTTGCTGATAATCCAATATTGTCCAGATTTGGGATAGGTCCTTCTAATAGATTATATGATAAATTGAAAGCTGACGTAAGATTAGTTAACCGACTTATTTCTGGAGGGATAGAACCTGTAAACTGATTACCATGCAAAAAGAGTGAATTAAGTTTTGCTAGCTGGCCTATTGTAGGTGGAATAGTCCCATAAAATTTATTATTATTGTAAGCTAAGAAAGTTAGATTGCTTAATTTATGTATATCCTGCGGAATTATACCAGTTAATTGATTTTCTCCCACGTGTAAAGCTTGCAATTGTGACAACATATATATTTCTGGAGGTACCATACCTGTTAACTGATTTACAGAAACATACAACGTTTTTAGTTTTGCCAGATTTCCAAGTTCTTTGGGAATTTCTCCAGTAAGTTGGTTATAGTTTAATGAAAGAGTAATTAAGTTACTTAATAACCCTAATTCTTTTGGAATTGTTCCACTGAGTTTATTAGTATATAAATAGATTTCTTTCAAACTACCTAATTGCCCAATTCCTATGGGGATAGATCCTGTCAGTTGATTATAGTGTAAGAATAAGGAGGAAAGTTTTGAAAGTTTTGTAATTTCTGGAATTATATCACCTCCCAATTGGTTGTAACTTAAAGCTAACATTTCTAACCTCTCAAGTTGCCCAATTTCTGAAGGTATCTTACCAGTTAATTGATTGGTACCAAGATTTAAAGTTTGCAGTTCTTTAAGTTGTCCTATAACACTTGGAATTTCTCCTGTTAGTTTATTAACTCTTAAGTCTAAAATACGTAGTTTTTTAAGTTGTCCTAGTGCTGAGGGTATGTTACCCGTTAATTCATTTTGATTTAAATATAAAACTTCCAAATTTTCTAATTGCCCTATCTCCGGAAGAATAGTACCCGCAACTTTATTAACATTTACATTAAAATAAGTTAAATATTTTAATTGGTCAATTTGTGTAGGTAAGTATCCATTTAAGTTGTTATTTTCTAAATTTATATAAGTTAGATGTCCATTAGTTACAGAAAGTCCATACCATCCCGTAACCCCATTCCAAGAAGTAACAGGTTTACTAAAATCCCAACCTTGTTTATTCTTCCAGTTTGCTCCATTAGTACTATTGTATAGTGCTAAAAGTGCATCTTTTTCTAATGGTGTAATATCAATTACCACAGTGGCTCGTAATAGTTCAGTTTTTGAGTTTTGTGAAAGGTTCAGTTTTTGCAAAACTTCATCTTCATTTTTTTTTATAGATTGATATTCTAAGACATGTAATTCGCGTATTATTTTAAGCTCCCGACTAAGCTCTTCAGGATCATTAAGACCTCTTTGTTTTAATTCACTTACCACTCGCACAATATCAAAACCAATTTGCTGATCGCTATAATCTTGTGCAAAAGAAAATAATGAAACAAGCAACAGACAAAGCGTAAGTATCTTTCTTTTTATTATTCTAAAAATGTTTGTCATATTAAAATTATATGTTTTTTATGCAAGTAGACATAGGGTTTTATATCACCCTATAATTTACAGATAGTATTGATTTATTGATTACACCTACTTAAAGGCAATTTTTATCTAACAACTATAATTGTTCCAACTATTGGTGTACAGTTAATTACATTCAATGTTAATGGTTCTCTCTCTAGTACCAATGGAGACATATCAGGATTAGTCGTATGATATGCCTTGCAAGTATACACCCCTGAATCTGAAGCTTTTAAATTTGTAAGCATATATTGTCTCGAGGTTGCTCCTAATATTATAAAATTATTTTTATACCATTGGAATGTTTCGTCTGGAGTAAATCTGCCATCCTCATACATTGTTAGCGTAGTTGATCCGCCAATTGCTGATGTAATTGTATTTACAGTATCAGTTCTGGCTTGCGGAGA
>NZ_JSYP01000015.1 GCF_000813005.1 Flavobacterium sp. KMS
TAGAAACATAGCTTTTATGTGTAAAAAAGAGAACAAAAAGAAATACATTCCTTTCACATAGCTAGCTATGTGCATTTAAAAACAAGTGAAACGCCTTTTTTGTGCGGACAAGACCTATGTTTCTATGTGTTAAAATTAATTGCTCACAACGGGTTAAAATACATTAATTTTAATCATAGATTATGTGGATATTTATCTTTTAAGCTAAGCGAATAAAAGATTAAAAACCAAGGTTATTAACAGGATCTGTAAAGCTACAACCACATTCCCTACGCATATTTTTAGACTGTTTAAATGTATATTTTAAATAAAATTGATGTGATGACGGTGCGTATTTACCTAATCCGTTTATGTTATGATCATAAGCATAACCGGCTTGAAAATCCTGAAGCAAATTAACTCCTATTATTCCAGTTATAGCCGAATCCCAACGGTAGGATGCTCCAAATCTGAACTTTTCTTTAAACTCAAAATTAAGAGCAAAATCTATTGCCAATGGTGATCCCTGAACCTCTTTTGCTAGTATGGATGGTTTAAATAACAATTCATGTGTTAGCGCAGTTTGATATCCTGTTGTAAAATAAATTTGAGGTTTTGTTACCGATAATCCTGCAACAGTTGGATCATAACTTTCTTTAATAAAATTGGGCGTAGATAATCCTATATACCAATTTGGTGTATTGAATAAAAATCCAACTCCTATTCTTGGAGATATTCTGTTTTCTATATTATTTTCAAAACTTAGATCATTTGTATTCTGTACATCAAGACGTGTATAATCTACATTAAGGACATTAAAACCTGCTTTTAGACCAAACGAAAGCATATTTATTTCGTCTGTAAAAATGGTATAGGAATAATCTCCTGTCACAATTAATTCTTCGGTTACTCCTAATTTTTCACTTGAAACATTAAGTCCTGCTCCCATATTCATTGTAAGCGGAATATTGACATTTAAGTTCAGACTTTCGGGTGCACCATCAAATCCTGCAAATTGTGTTCGATGTATCAGTAATACGCTTCCGTCAAAAAAACCTGCAAAAGCGGGATTAAAACTCGACATATTTAGCTTATAATCGGAGAATTGAGCATCTTGTTGAGCTCTGGCAGAAAATAGTGTAAATGTAAATGCCAGTACTAGTATATAATTAAATTTCATTTGTTTTTTTGATTTTGTGAATTAAGGATTTAGATGCAAAAAGCCTGTTTTTGTAATACGCTTATTATCATGATTTGTAAAGCTAAATACATAATAATATGTTCCGTACGGAAGTAAACCAGTACCGTTTCCTAATCCTTTATTACCAAATCCTTTAAATAGATTATCGTCTTGTCCGTAACGACTAGCTTCGTAAACTAAACTTCCCCAACTATTAAAAATTTCTAGTTTATTATCAGGAAAAGTTGTGGCTCCTTCTACAAAAAAGGAATCATTTTTTCCGTCCCCATTGGCAGAAATTCCGTTATAGACGACAACATCACAATACCTAATAATAATCTCTACTTCTAGCCTTTTAGAACTTTCGCATTCTGCTCCTATGTAGGATGCATAATATTTATGTTTATCTTCTAAGATTGTAGTCGATGTCAGAGGAACACCTCCTGTTGCGGTTTCGTACCACAACACCTCTTGTTCGTTTGTAATAAGATCTGTAATTGTTGCTTCTTTTTCTTTACATATATACTGCACGTCATTGCCTGTGGGAGCTAATGTATCTTTAACAATGATTGTAACAGGAATACGGTTACTATAACAATTACCATAATTTGTAGCTGCATAATAGGTTCCGCTAATTATACTTGTATTTAATGAAAGACTTTGGGCTGATGTAGCATCGATAAACCATTTTAAATTAATACTATCATTTACAGCTATATCTCTTATTTTAGGCGCATCTATTAAACAAAATTCTTGTGTAAGGCTCGGGAATGTTGGTTCTGGAATAGGAAGAATTGTTACAATCGCTGTTGCTGAACCTCTGTTTCCTGATTGATCTATTACGGTAAGTGTTACTGTATTGATTCCAATATTACTACAATCAAAAGTGGTTTTATCTAGTAACATTTTATCGATAGTACAGTTATCTGTAGAGCCATTATTTATCTCATTAACAGTAATACTCACAGTTCCTGTTACATTGAGCTGTACTGTAATATCCTGCGTTATTACAGTTGGAATTATTTTGTCCTCTACAGTAACTACAGCAGTTCCAGACGCTGAATTTCTATTAAAATCTGTAACAGTAAGTGTTACGGTATTTGTTCCAATATCACTACAAGTAAAAGCTGTTTTATCGAGTACCAACATATCGATACTACAAGCATCATTAGAACCATTATTAATCAGCGCTGGAATTATTGCTGCATTTCCTGTAGCATCTAGCTGGACAGTTATATTTTGGGTTATAACATTTGGGGCAATCAAATCCTTTATAGTAACAACAGCAGTTCCAGTCGCTGAATTTCCATTTTTATCAGTAACAGTAAGTGTCACATTATTTATTCCAACATTCGTACAATCGTAAGTTGTCTTATCAAGAATCATCGTATCAATACCGCAATTATCTGTAGAACCGTTATCTATTTGCGTAGCATTAATAGTTGTATTTCCTGTAGCATCAGGCTGAACGATTATACTTTTTGTAATAACAGTTGGAGCTATTTTATCTTCGATAGTAACTGTTGCAGTTTCTGATGCTGAATTTCCATTAACATCGGTAACAGTTAGTGTTACTGTATTTACTCCAACATTTGTACAATCGAAAGTGGTTTTATCTAATATCATGCTATCAATACCACAAACATCACTTGAACCATTATCGATATCAGCTGTGCTTATAATGGCGCTTCCTGTGGCATCAAGCTGAGCTGTTATATTTTTTGTTATAACAGTTGGAGCTATTTTATCTTCGATAGTTACTATTGCAGTTTCTGATGCTGAATTTCCATTAATATCGGTAACGGTTAGTGTTGCCGTGTTTGCTCCAATATTAGTACAATCAAAAATAGTTTTATCAAGGATTATTGTGTCAATACCACAATTATCTGTAGAACCGTTTTCTATTTGCGTAGCATTAATAGTTGCATTTCCTGTAGCATCTAGCTGGACATTTATATTTTGAGTTATAACATTTGGAGCTATTTTATCTTCGATAGTTACTGTTGCAGTTTCAGATTTTGAATTCCCATTAATATCGGTAACGGTAAGTGCTACTGTGTTTACTCCAATATTAGTACAATCAAAAGTGGTTTTATTGAGGATCATTGTGTCAATACCACAATTATCACTTGATCCATTATTTATTTGAGCGGCAGTTATAATAGCTTTTCCTGTAGCATCAAGCTGAACTACTATATTCTGTGTAACAACAATTGGAACTATTTTATCTTCGATAGTTACTATTGCTGTTTCTGAGGCTGAATTTCCATTAACATCGGTAACAGTTAGTGTTACTGTATTTACTCCAACATTTATACAGTCAAAAGTGGTTTTATCTAATATCATGCTATCAATTCCACAATTATCTGTAGAACCATTATTGATATCGGCTGCAGTTATAATAGCGTTTCCTGTGGCATCAAGCTGAAGAGTTAAGTTTTTTGTTATAACAGTTGGAGCTATTTTATCTTCGATAGTTACTGTAGCCGTTTCTGATGCTGAATTTCCATTAACATCGGTAACGGTTAGTCTCACTGTGTTTACTCCAATATTAGTACAATCAAAAAAGACTTTATCGAGTATCATCATACTACCACCACAAACATCATTAGATCCATTGTCTATATCTGTAGCGTTAATACTTACTTTTCCTGCACCATCAAGCTGAACTGTTATGTTTTTGGTTACAACATTTGGTTTTATTTTATCTTCGACAGTTACTATTGCAATTCCGGTTGCCGAATTTCCATGTCTATCAGTTACTGTAAGCGTTACCGTATTTGTTCCAACATTCCTACAATGAAAAACAGTTTTATCGAGTGTCATACTGTCAATACCACAAGCATCGTTCGAACCATTATCAATATGAATGGGTGTAATAGTTGCACTTCCTGTGGCATCAAGCTGAACGGTTATATTTTGGGTTACAACATTTGGTTTTATTTTATCTTCGACAGTTACTGTTCGTAATGTTGAAGTTAAATTTCCGCTTTTATCTTTTATCATAAATATCACCACATTGGGTCCAATATTGCTACAATTAAAAGTTGTTTTATCAAGTACCATCTCAACAATACCACAATTATCATAAGAACCATTGTCTATTTGCGTAGCATTAATTGTTACATTTCCACTAGCATCTAGCGGAACAATTATATTTTGAGCTATAGCGCTTGGGACTATTATATCTTCGACTATTATAGTTGCATTTTCTGTAGTGCTGCAATCTTTTTCATCTGTTACAGTTACAATATAAGTACCAGGTAACAATCCTGTGGCTGTGGCTGTAGTTTGCTCAGGAATGGTGTTCCAACTATATTTATAGACTCCAGTTCCACCTGTTACACCTACAGTCGCTTCTCCATTAGCATGTGTACTACAATCTGCATTTATTTGGGTATCGATTGTAGCAACAAGTTCATCAGGTTCTGTTATTGTAAAGTTTTGAGTTGCCATTTCGTTATTACTATCGGTTACTGTTACGACATAATTCCCTGGGCTAAGATTTGTTGCGCTTGTACCATTTCCGCCTGACGGTGACCATGAATAAGTATAAGTAGGTGTACCGCCTAAAGTAGTAACCGAAGCTGAACCATCGTTTTTTCCGTTACATGAAACATTATCTTCTGATGCTTTAGTTAATTTAAGTATATCGGGTGTGGTAAATGGAGAATGGAATATTGTTGAATAAGAGGAACCTCCATCTTCTGTAACGAAATAAAAGTCATAAGATGTATTAAGCGTGAGTCCTGTAATTGGATATGATTTTTGTGTATTGGCTGTAAGAGCCGAAGTGCCACTTGCTGCAACATTTACACCTCCATAATTTACCCCGCTTTTTATTTCAGCTATTGTAGGTCGTGGCGATCCAGCAGGAACAACTACATAATATCCTGTTACATCGGTTTGTGATAACGTTTTAAAAACTGCCGATGTATATTTTATATCTGTTATTGTTCCACTTGCATTAGCGATATCTTTAATTATTTCTTCTAATTCTACAACTTTACCCGCAGCATAATACCACTTAAATTCATCACTCTCTCCTACCGCAAGATCATTTAATCTAACAAAAAAACCATAAGAACCATCAGTGGCTCCACTACTAACAACACTTGTATTTGGGTTTTGATTAATTACATAGTTCCATTGGCAACATATCTGAATAATAGTATTGGCACGATCAGAATTTGAAAAAATTATGACTCCTTCTTCTCCCGAAAAAAGTTTAAGCGCTTTAGCACGATCACTACTTGTAGTTAAAGGAACAAAAGCATCACCAACTATATTTCCTCTTGTTTTTAGCGGGTTGTCATTAGTCCCGATAAAATCATCTTTTGTACCCGACCAATATCTTACATTACTTACTGGAGCTGTACCTATATTTTTAATTTTTATATTAATTATGATAAAACTTGAGTTTTGTTCTAATGTATATGTGTTTTCGACCTCTAATAAAGATCCATTAATTGTAATATTTCCTTTGGAAACAATAGTGCCATAACCTTTTGGCGACGTAGTAGTTATAAACTTCGAATAATCAATTGTTTGGCTTGTTAAGGTTCCATTAATCGACGAAAATCCATTTGTATTCCATTCACTAGAACCATCCCCATCAATATAATAGGCATTATCAAAAGGATAATCCTGATAAGTAAGCTTTGCCCATAATGATGATGTAGAATTAAAATAAAAAGGCTGCTGTAAATTTCCCGCAGGATTTACAGAGTTTTCTGCTCCTGTACCAAAACGAAGTATATCATTGTCTAATACCTTTTGTGCGGAAACTTTGTTTAGTAAAATAAATAACATGCATATGACTATATATGACTGTTTTGACATTACTTTATCAAAGTATTTTTTTTTCATAATTAATTTGATTTATTGCCTGAAACGGCTCTCTGAAGTGTGCGCAAAACTAATCTAGAAAGGATTCTTATTATAAAATATGGGGTGGACAAATGGGGGACAAATGCTGTATTCGTCTTTAAAAACCTTATAAATAGTCATTTATAGCATATCTATTTTATACTAAATATTACTTCTCATGGATTCATATTTTTGTATTTTAGCAAATCAATGATTCCTTACGCATGGCTTATATTATAAAAAGAACAGGAATTCTATTCACTGTTTTTATTTTTACTTTTTTATCTAAATCATATTCACAAACGCTAACAATTCCGTTACAAGATTCACGTGAAAATATTGAGCGCATCATTCTTCAGGAGAAAGATTTTCAAAAAGACTCTGTACAATTAAAAAAGTTTTTGGCTCCTTTACTCCAATCTTCGAGTAAGAAATATAATATCCTTTACTATGCCTTGCTGGCAAATGGCTATTCTAGTTTTTTTGATAAAACAAATTCTCTAAGCGATACTTATTACTTACTTTCTATCCAAAAAGCAAAAGACATAAATGATCCTTCGCTAGTAATCTGGACAGAAATGAATTATTCTAAATACCTGTATTATTACAGAGAAATAGACAAGCTTATCCCAACTTTATTAAAAACGATTGATGCTACAGAAAGCATAAATCCCAACAAAATGATTCTTCCAGGAGAAACTTTTAAAATTTTTGGTTGGATAATGACTACCATTGATGATGAAGACTTGGCTGTGAAATTTTTAAAGAAGTCCTTACATTATACTAAGACTAATTCTCCAGAATATGCAAGTGTTTTAAATGCCATAGGAGTATATTATTTTAAAGAAAAAAACTTTCCTGCAGCAATGTATTATTTTGATAAAACCATTGCTGTCTCTTTACCTATTAGTGATAATATACGCTATGCAAAAGCACTTGGTGACAAAGCGCTCATTTATGAAAAAAAGGGAGATTATAAAACTGCTCTTGAGCTTTTGCAAAAAGATATCGATTATTCAGAAAAATATAAAGACGAGAAAAACAGCATGTATGCCTCTATTTTAATGGCTAAAATTCTTTTAAAAGAACAAGATACATCCAGAGCAAATGTATTATTACAAAAAGCCGAAAAAATTGCTTTGTCCAAACCTTATTACAATAATTCTTTAAAAGATATTATCGAATTAAAACTGAATATATTAAACGGGAAAGATCCTGAAAAAGAATTATCATTAAGACGTGAACTTAAAAAAATAGAAGAATCTTTACTTAAAACAGATGGCGAAACTGCTTTAACAAGGGCAAATTGGTTTGTACAGAAAGCCAAATATGAAAATAGGGTCAAGAATACACAACTGCAATATGAACACGAAAGTAAGATGAAGAATATCTATATACTGCTTGTTATTTTGGCGATTTTATTATCAATTTTTATCTTCATCTCTTTTAAGAAAAGACTGAAAAATAACAGCTTAGAATATAATAAAAAAATAATAGATCATAAAATAGAAAAAAGAAACTACGAGAAAAAACTTAATGATGCAAACCTTGATCTTGATGCACACATTAAATTTTTGCACAATAAAAATATTCAGATTTCTAAATTAAAACTAGAACTAGAAAATATAAAACAATCTCCGTCTTATCATTTAGAAAAAGGAAAACTACAGGAATTATTGGACTCCCATTTAATGACAGATGAAAACTGGAATACTTTTAAACGAGAATTTAAAAAAGAATACAATGGTTTTTATGAAGCTTTAATGAAGGATTTTCCAGAGTTAAAGGATTCTAATCTTAAAATTATAATGCTCCAAAAATTGCGATTCAGTAATTCCGAAATTGCAAGTTTGCTCGGTATTACATTAGATGCCGTAAAAAAGAGCAAACAACGCTTAAAGAAAAAACTTGGAGATAAACACAATCTATTATTTGAGATAATCGATATGTCGTAATTGTAATATTATGTATGAGATAATATCGGAATCATCAGTTTTTGGGTATTGAATAAATCTTCTAATTCTGGTGAAACAAACAACGTTAGATCTTCCTCTTTATGAATTGTATAATTATAATCTGCGTTTAAGGGACTGAATCCAAATAGTACTGTATCAACTTCTGGCGTTGCTAAAGCAAGAATTACATCTTCTATATTTTCTTCTTTCATCTGAAAAAGCTGAAGTATAGTCATGGTGTTTTCCTCTTTTTGTACAATGGCAATTGTATTTAAGGATTCGATATAATATATAGAATCTTTAAAACCAAAATCGGGATAAGCATAGCAATAAAAAAAAGTCAACCCAAGATTTTTAGTATCGAATGATGAAGTTGGTATTGAATTCTTTACATACGTTTCTAATAATTTTTGCTGATTAGAATCATCCAGATTTAGTTTTTTAACTTGATAACTGCTTTCTCTAAACACTATAGGCGCACTCGCTTGAAATTCTTGTACTGCTGAAAAATTAAACTTGGGATAAAAGTCCAAAACAGAATCATTGGCAAATAGAAACATTCCGCTTACTTTTTCCTTATAATCTTGCAAAATTCTTTCCATCAAATAACGTGACAATCCTTGTTTTTGATAATCAGGACGAGTCATTACCGTTCCTAATTGAGCCAAAACAATAGACTCGTTTCCAACAATAGTTTCAAATGTACTTACTGTAGTGTGAGCAACTATCTGGTCATCAATAAACAAAGAATAAATGATACAGTTATCATCCCAATATCCGGATTTGTAATAATTTTCAAAGTCAAATCCCCATACTTCATTTGTAAGTTGATTAAACTTTTTACGCAGATTATCGTCAGATTGATATTGAATATATAATGTAAATACTTGTTTGTTAAGGGTAATATTTTCTGTCTGCATTTCTCTTTTTTTCAAAATTACAGAATTATTACATTTCTGGCTCTTTACTTTTTTCTTTTATTTCGAAAAAAAAGAAGAATATTATATTTAATATATACTAAATAAACACTTTATATAAAGATATACAATAAACTATTTATCAAATAATAACTTAATAGTATCTCCTTCATTAATAACCTTATCTAACCATATTTTTTTCTTATCCGAGATTGTAATTTTTAATTTTTTGTTTACTCTTTTCACAACAATATCAAAGTCTTGCCCAAATGCATGAATATTACGCAATCCCATTTCTGGCCATGATATTGGAAGACGAGGTGTGAAATCAAAGCCTTTTAAACTCGTTGGGCGAATACCAAACAATCCTTCGGTAAAAACTCTACAATACAAACCACTTTCTGCCGATAGATGACGCTGATTTCCTTCAGGATAAGCTTCTACAGGATAAGGAACATGATCTCCTAATAAACGACGCGTGGAATAATAATGTAAAAAATCTATTGCTTTTTCGGTTTCGCCTGCTGCCAAAACGCCTCTTAAAGCGTATAAAGTCGACCTGTCCCAGAAAGTTTTATCTCCCGAAAGGCTTGCTAACCCATCTTGAGTCCATAGTTTAGGTGAAAATAATGCTGCAATAGTTCCATCTTTTCGATTATAAATACCCATCGTTAATGGGGTGCATATCCATGCACGTAAAACATCATTTTCTTTATAGTATTTATAGGTTTGATACCCATCGATAGTAGAACCAAAATATTTTTCGATTGCTGATTTTATGTTTTTTGCCTGAGTTTTATAAGTTGCAAGTTGTGCTTCCTTTTTCCCTAAAGTAGCTCCTAAATATATTGCTGAATTTAGCGCGTCATAATATAACGATGATGTATTAAGATTTGCTTTTCCAGCAGGGAAACGCCCTTCTAATTCATCTGAATCTGAGGTAACAACACCTTCCGCATTTAGTTTTAAATTGCAATATTCAAGACACCATTCTATCAATGGCCATAATTGTTTGGCTTCGTTAATACTCCCTTTTGCAAGAGCATAACGCGCAGCTCCATAAGCAATCATAGCAGCATCTCCCCGATCCCCTGCTCCATCCCAAATATCTGTACCCTCGGCAACAATCGAGCTTGGAATTGGTTTGTATTCTTTATTAATAAATCGGGCAAAATGAAGATAAGCGTTCAGAGATGCTTTATCGCCATAATCATATCCTAAAAAAGGAAAAAATGGTCCTATATACTCTGCTTCATCATTTGCCCAAATTGCAGCATAATACGCTTCTCCGCCCGGTCCATGCATTGGCCCGCCTTTGGTTTCAAATATACTTTCGGCAGCCCTTAATTTTGCAAAAGCAAATTCAGTATTCAATATAGTATCAGGTGTTTCTAAAACCAATTTATTCG
Organism: Flavobacterium sp. KMS; assembly: GCF_000813005.1. Lineage (GTDB taxonomy): Bacteria > Bacteroidota > Bacteroidia > Flavobacteriales > Flavobacteriaceae > Flavobacterium. The sequence continues at coordinate 10,310 of NZ_JSYP01000015.1, forward strand.
ATAATTCTTTAACCAATTCCAGACGCTTCATTTTCTCATTTTCAGCATTCAGTTCTGGTAACGGTTCATTAGATTTTCCAGCAAAATAAAGAACCGAAAAGCTAATTATATCATTTGGCTTTAGATTAAAATAACCATCATTTAAAACTTTAGATTGGATAGTATAACTTCCTTCAGTTCCATTTATTGGATCTGTATTATAAATGGTATTCGATTTTGGAATTTCTACAGTATATCCTTTTCCAGAAATATTTTTGATAGTATATATTTCGCAATAACTTGCCTCTGTCGTTGTTGGAAAATATTGTCGGGTTAACTCAAGTGTTTTACCAACTTTACTTTTTACTAATAATGTCCCGTTAAGCGCAATCGAAACTACTTTTTCATTCTCGATAGCCTTATTGTTAACCGTTACCAATTTTAGATGATCTTGTGCAAACCTACGAGTAAGGCTCGCGTGCGTATTGTTCGGGATTGTCCTTAACATAGGCCATACCAAACTTCGGGTTACATGAAAAGAACTATCTGCAGCAACTCCATATCTAATTACTGAGGAAATTTTCTTTCCGCTCATCTCAATATGGTCGTCATGAGGTATATTATTGATGTTCCATGAGATAGCTCCATCGGTAGTAATTTGCCAACGATTATTTTGTTGAGCAAATGATTTCCCTGATATAAAGCAAAGTATAATGATTATGAGTTGTTTTTTTGTAAATGCAGTAGTCATCAATTGAATTAAAGTTTTAGAATTGTCTTATTTATTTTTTGATAAAAAATTATGCTTTGCTTAATCGATACATCAAAACACCGTGAGGTGCTATAGTTTCTTTTAGTATTTTGGAAGTTGTTCCTGTATTTCTTTTACTCCAAACATCAAATAAGTTGTATACGTTCTTATTATCTAAAGTATATTTATAAATAGCATCTACAATGTTTTCTTTACTCCAATCAAAACTTACAGACTTAGATTCGGTTTTACGATTTATAAAGCAAATGGCCCAATCTCCGTTTTTAAGAGGTTTGCACCAAACTTGCAATCCGTCTTTATCTAGATATCTAAATCCTTGTATTCCTAATTCATCCTGATCGATATTCAGCACCTCTTTGTTAGTAAGAATCTGCAAAGTTTGTTTAGACATCTTTCGGATATCATTACCTGCAATTAATGGTGCAGCCATCATACTCCAAAGAGAAAAATGAGCTTTATCTTCATCATAAGTCATTCCATTACCTACTTCGAGCATATCGGGATCATTCCAATGTCCCGGACCAGAATATTTACGAAGATTAGACTGCAAATCTGCAATATGCATCACACTTAGAGAATTCCAGGTTCCTTCATCATGCACCGAATCAAAAATTTGATATATATCTTCGGTAGTACGCCATAACTGACCAACTCCTTCGCCCCACTCCCAAGGTTTGTTTACTCCCCACTCACAAATACTAAATACAATAGGTCTTCCTGTTTTATTCAAGGCATTACTCATAGTAGTATAAGCTTCTTTGGCATTTATACCCGTGGCAAAGCACCAATCGTATTTTAAAAAATCAATTTCCCAAGCAGCATAATTTCTAGCATCCTGATATTCATAACCGCGTGTTCCTGGATATTTTTGGCAGGTTAATGTTCCTGCACAATTATACAATCCAAATTTTAATCCTTTAGAATGAACGTAATCGGCAACGACTTTTATACCATTAGGGAACTTTTTAGGATCAGGCACCAGATTACCTTGATTATCTCTTTCCATCGCCATCCATCCATCATCAAGAACCAAATAAATATAACCTGCATCTTTCATTCCTGAGGAAACCATAATATCGGCAGTTTCCATTACCATTTTTTCGTTAATATCAGTATGAAAAGTATTCCAGCTGTTCCATCCCATTGGTGGTGTCAACAACAAATGATCTGTTTTTTGTGCATTTAATTGTCTACAAAAAATTACAATAGCCATTAAAAACAAATACTTTACTTTTAGATATCTTCTCATTTTTTAAGTTTACTTTTTTAAGCAAACCTACATGCAATCTAAATTTAAGGCATATAGTATATTAGCTTTAAATTATACTATTTTATCTGATTTTTAATTTTTTGGAATGAAGAAATAATAAAACAATTCACAAATCATTTTATCATTGATTAGAGAGATATTGGAAAATTAACTTGAAGAGTAATACCTAATAATTAAAAAGTATCTGTTATAAACCAAATTTATATTTCGTCAAATTTATATTCTAGAAAACAGTATCTTTATGTAGTTATCAATCAATTTTTTAAGATTAAAATACTTAAATCATATGATACTACAAAAAATAAAACTATTGACTTTAATCAAACCCTGATAGCTGTATTATTCTTAATCCTAATTTCATACAGTAATTTTTGCAATACCAAAAGATACTCTTGCTTATATGGTTTTAACCACCTCTCGCTTTATAAACCTAGGATTATATAAATTGTTTTTTTAATGAAAACTCAAGTTTTATAAGTTCAAATTTATCTCTATCGAGTGGTTTGTTAAGAAAACGGATTACCGATGGAATATTTTCTACACGTTTAAGATCATCAGGATGTGTAGAAGAAGTAATCATTATGATAAAACAATTTCTTCTTATTATTTCAGAGAATTTTATGTATTCCTCCAGAAATTCAAAACCATTCATTCCAGGCATATTGATATCAAGGAAGATCAGCTGAGGGAGTAAATCAGGCGTACTTTCTAATGAAAGAAGGTATTCGAGAGCATCTGGTGCTGAATCTAATAAAACAATTTCTTCGGCAAAACAATACTTCTCTGCCATACGATTGGCAATATAGCGATCTGTTGCGTTATCATCTACAACGAGAATTTTTTTAAACGGTGGTGTTGTTGTCTGTTCCATAGATTAAGTTAATTTACTTGTTTGGAATTTTAATAGCAAAGGTGGTTCCTTGGCCAATTTCAGATTGAACTTTTATATTTCCATTGAGTTTATTTATTGCTTCTTTTACAATGTAAAGTCCAAGGCCTGAACCAACTGATTCTTGAGATACGCGATAAAACATATCGAATATTTTTGAGTGTAATTCTTTATTAATACCAATACCATTATCCTGCACAATGATATTAGTCTCGATATTAGAAGTTACTATTTTAATATTTATAAATGGGTTTGAAATTTGTGCGTTTTGATACCGAATTGAATTCGAAATAAGATTATTTAAAATTGTAACCAAACGATTTTTATCAGAGTACACAGGAGTATCACCAATTATATCTACTTTAAAACCAACCCTCCTATTGGTATCTCCCATGAATTTTAAATTTTGGGTTACATCATCAAGAAGTTCATTAAAGTTTATTTTTTCCTTATGAACTTCCATGCGTGAATTACGCGAATAAACGAGGATATCGGAAATAAAGCTATCGAGTTTTTTAGCATTTTCTTTTAACATTTGAAGATGTCCCAGCATTAATTCTTCGGCGGTATCATCCTGTGCAATTTCAATAAGACCCAACATTGAATTTAAAGGAGCACGCAAATCATGCGAAGTGCTGTATACAAAACGATCCAGTTCATAATTTGCAGTTTTTAACTCTTGATTCTCAATTTCACGTTTTCTAAATGTTTGATTGATATGTGCTTCACTATATTTTTTAAATTGGTAAGCCCATAATCCGCAAAGGCCAAAAATAGTTGTTGCCAGTATTATATGAATAATAAAGGTTTGCAACGACATATAATCTAACTGGGTAAAATAAATTTCGCTAACCCCTTTATATTGCAAATAACCAAACAATGCATGATGAAATATTACAACTAATGTAAGCGGTATTTGTAGTTTCCAGTTTTGATAAGTAATAAGTATTGCACTTGCTACAAATGCTGTAAAATGCATTTCGAACATACCATGCATTTGATAAATGTATTGACACATAAAAATACCTAATATCGTACTGAGTACGTACTGATAAAAGTCTGATTCTGGCAAAGCAAATTTTGAAGAATAATAAGCAACAAGTAGTAAACTGCCTACTCCTATTGCTATTTGCCATGTATCATAATAAAAGGCCAGTAATAAACCGACAATGAAAAAAATTAAAAGAAAATAATTAATCAAATTATCAGATTTTCTTTTAATTGCCAAAAGGAATTCTTGAATATGTATCGACTGCTCTATATCTTCTATTTTTTGCTTCATACTATTTTTGCGATTTGGTAATTCACATTTGAACGTTTTTAAGGCAAAGGTAAATAGGTTTAAAAAGTGTATGAAAAGGAGGTTAATCCTTTAAAATTAATATCCCTTTCTGGTATGACAACTTTATGTAGGTTAGAGAAAGTGATATGTTGTAATGTTGATAAAAAGATTCAACTTAAGAACGGAATATAACAACTTTTTTACTTCAAGCTTTTGCAAGTGAGTTTGCTGAGAATAAGTTTATAAAGTAAAAAACCATATAAACTTTAGCTAATTTATGAAAAAAATAGCAAAGTAAGATTTTGTTTGTTATAATATACTTGAAAATTATGACGATTATATTCTTTAAAAATACTCTTTTCTCCTAAATAATTTAAAACTGGCATTAATCAACAGAAGACTTTCGTTTTTTTATTGATTTTTACTTTCAAAAATAGTAGGCAAAAAACTAAATTTATATCTTAAAAAAACTCCAGATTTCTCGGAAGTTTTTTTACTTAATAACCAGTAAGATAATTTTAGAACCATTTTATATGTAGCAGATAGTTAGTTTATAAAATACAACTGATAGTTTCTAAATAGCAACTACAAATAGCGTAAATACAACTAAAAGTGTTTGAGTTTTTTATATTCTGGAAATGTATCTAAATACCTTTGCTGAATCAATAATAAATAAAAAAAGTACTATGTTAAATACTAAACTTATTGGCAATAAAATTGCCGAAGCAAGAAAGAAAATAAATATTTCTCAAGCCCAGCTTGCTCAGCAGCTATTTATTAGTTCTCAGGCAGTAGGAAAATGGGAACGCGGAGAATCAATGCCAGACATCACTACTTTTAATCGTCTAGCGGAAATTCTAAATGTTGATCTTAATTATTTTTCAGAAAACTTTCAATCTAAGGTTAATGAGATAACATTGGATGAACCGTTGAATAAACAATCTGAAAAAGAGGAGAAAAAACTAAGTTGGGATATGTCATACGGAAATTGGGTAGACGCTGACTTTTCTGGATTGAAAGATCTTCATGAAAAATTTAGTTCGTCAAACATGCTACGCTGTTTCTTTGTTGGTTCTGAAATGTCAGAACTGCTTTTAAAAAACAATAATGTAGATACCTGTGATTTTTCCAATTCCAACATAAGTAACAGTAACATTCAGAATTCTAACTTAGCCAATAATATATTTAAAAGCTGTTCCCTAAAAGAAACTAAATTTTTAAAAAACTATATTAAAGGTTGTGATTTTTCTGGGGCAAATCTTATCGAAGTGGATCTTATTAAAAGCAATCATATTGATAGCTGTAACTTTTCAAATACCGACATAAGTAAAAGCCATTTTCAGAAATCTAGCTTAGCCAACAATATATTTAAGAACAGTTCTCTAAAAAAAGCTGAATTTTTAGAAAGCCATATTAAAAGCTGTGATTTCTCCGATACAAATTTTACCCAAGCTAAGTTTAAATCAGGCGCATTCATTAATAATACGGTTATAAATGCAGTGTGGAATCATACTTCTTTTATTGGAATGCAAATCGACGATATCCTTTTTGATGGAACTCTGAAAGATTGCTATTTTGAAAACTGCTCTTTTAACAGAGTCATATTTCAAAATTCATTGCTTATTAACACGTTCTTTAAAAATAACAACTTAAAACGAATTCAATTCATAGATTGTCAAGCAGATAGAATGACTTACGAATTCCTAAAAAGTGGAAAAGCTGATTTAACTGGTATCAACTTACAATCTTAGACATCAGGTTAACCAGACAACAAAATATAATCATTACAAACGGCATCTTGCATATTTGCAATATTTAAGAAAATCCAAAAAATAATCTTTAATAATAAAACAATGATAGCACTTTTAGTAACCTTTTATTTAGCTGTTTTCAAATCAATTAATTTTTTATTTTTAAAATAATACTAACTATGAGTCGTCCAAAAATAGGTTGGCAGTTTTACAATAAATGCTTAATTATCTTGGAGTAAAAATGATATTTTAGATGTTCAATTTCATCTCTAAGATTTTACCCGAACTAAATAAACTTCTTGATTTTTCTTCTACGTTATAACAAAATACAATCAAATTATGAATTTGATTCAATATCTAAAATATCTTTCAAAGGTTTTATTATTTCACCATTTCTAATTAATAAGAATAAAATAGTTGTAATCATCAAAATTGGAATTATAATAGCTAATCTAATAATATACAATTTCTTATAATCAAATTTACCCATTAAGAAACGATCTACTATCAAGTAAACCATCCCAGAGTATATTCCTATTGGAATATAAACTGATAATGCATAAAAAAAGTTTGAATAAAAGAAACTAAAAAGTAATATAGATATAGCTGGAAATACGCATGGTATGAAAAATAAGTACAACAAATATTTTAAATAATCTCTCCAATTTTTACCTTTCTTTAAAAGATAACTGATAAATAAAAATAGGCTTATTATTAGTAAACTGATAAATATATGCATTATTTGATCAAGATTAAGTGCAAGACTATACGAAATTTTGTTTAAAAAAAACACAGTTATTGTTATCGAAAATGATGTATATAATAACATTAAAATATATATTATTACTCTGAAAATGTCTTTCATATTTATTTCTTTTTATATCCTGAATACATCTTAAATAAATGAAATTCTTAATACTTTTCAACCTAACAATTAGGCATTAGTTAATCTGGGAGAGATTATAACGATGACTTTACAAACGTATTTATCTATAATGCAACTTTCGTGAAAACTAAACTTATATCCAATTTAGTCCGAATTCTAAAACATAATGAATTAATGTAATTATTCCGCTTAAAATAATAATGGCTAAAATCCTTGCAATATTTTGATTTAGTTTAGTTTCTATTTTTCTTTTAATATAGTATAAGTCGATTAATACAAATGGAATAAAGGAAACCAATCCAATAAATCCGCCTATCCAAATTATTATGTATCCATATAGTGCATTAAACATGGAAAAAAAACTTGTAGCTTCAATAGGCTCTCCTAGTTCTATTCTCATCCATACCATTCCTGAAAATATACTTAAAAGAAAACATATTATATATTTAATAATTGTTATTGTAACTTTCATTCTCAATAATTATGGTTTATATGCAAAACGGCAACTCCACATAACTCTACTCTCACAAACCCTTTCATAAATCAACTTTTTCCGTATTCTGAGTTAACACCTGAATGTATATCATAGGTTTGTCAATAAATACTTTATTAGTTTAAATTCAATGAGGTGCATAAAAATTTGCTAAATACCTGCATGTTTTATTTTAATCAGAGTCCTAAAAATCTACTTATAAAAGATTGTGGATTATCATGATCTTGAAATATCGCGCACAAAACAAACCAATAAACTATTGCTAAAACTACCGCAAATAGAATAATTAGCACCAAAGAAAGTAGCCATTTATTCTTTATTTTTCTAGTTAAAAAATAAATTATTAAAAAAGAAAAAGTAGGGATCAATGCCCCAACAAGTCCAATATAAATTGAAATATTCATCAATGATTTCATTGGCATAGCAGACATATCAGACAAAAGATGATCTGATACATACCAATAGGTTATTCCTATCGTAGAAATAACAAAGATTATAATACTATAGAGAATTAGTTTGTAAGTGCTTTTCATAATTATTTCTTTTTATAACCTGTATTTATGCCTGAACTAAAGGAACTTCTTAGATCTGCTTCTACTTTTTCCCAAAATTGAGTATGACTTAAACCGTGGGATACAGTTGCAAAATAAGGAACTCCACCTGGTCTAATCGCCATATCTATTTTTTTATCTTTATCTGAAACAAGATTCGCATGATAAAGAGTTACTAGCTTTTGATAGTTTAGTATATTTTTTCTTAAAATCTTGATTTGAGCATCTAAGTCACCTGTTACGGCATATTCTGCATAATCTAAATAGCTATTAAACGTTGTAAGGGTTGCTGGTACTAAAAACTGGCTGAACAAACGCATTAATAGTTCTTCTAAATTATTTCTTTTTAAAGCACCTTCAACTCCTGTAGCAAAACCCTCAAATTGAGCCTTTTTCCCTCTACTGTGATAGGAATCATTAGTCGTAATATTTCTATCAACAACAGTTAAACTTCCTGCTTGTTTTTTTGGTGACCAAGATGTATCATCAATACTATCAGTCAAACCATGACTTTCTGCAAATACTTTTGCTAATAATTTTAAGATATAACTATCTTTTACACCCGTTTTTATATCAAACAAGATATTTAATACAGCTACCCCTTGGGTAAGATTCAAATTGCTAACTAACTTACTTTTTCCATATCCACTATTTATGCTACTAAAGTTTACGTGTACATCATAAGTCCATTTTAAAAGGCTTTTAAGCAAAACAACAAACTCATCTCTTTCTTTATCTAAAGTGACTTTAGCAACGTTTATACTTTTAATATATTTAATGAATTGATTTGTCAAAATATTAACTCCAAGAAATACTTTTGCCATTTCTCTCCAAATAATAATTGCCTCTTCCTCATTCATTCTAAAATCGACAACATTATCTTGTAATGCTTTTTTATCTACACTTGCCAATACTTCCATCCCTCTTTTAAAACTGTCAGAATGAAAATCTTTAAGAAAAACTTCTAGATTTATCAATGTAAAATCTGCCACAAAACGTTGGGTAATATCATACTCATTATGAACATTAATGATTTTACACTCCTTGTGTACTTTAGCGTGATTTAACTGATGCTTTTTTTGAAAAAAAGGTGTAGATAAATAAGTAATACTTTTTATTTTCCAAAATTTAGGAAATCTTTTATCAGTAGCAATCAAATTTGTAAATTGATTAATCACATTACCGCCATGAGAGTGACCAATTAAGTGTAAGTGGACTTCTTTATTCTTGTATTTAGGATAAACTCTAACAAATAAATCTAACAAACGATCTGCAGCAATAGTTCTTTCCTCTGTGTTATTATCCCCAGACCAACTTAAAAATGTATCTTCAATATGTAAATCATGAAACTGAAATTTCAATTCTTTTAACTTTCCCCAAAAATTTTCGTTACTAGCACGCCAATAATCCTTATTGGCTTCGTGTTTTAATCCTTTGGTATTTATAGGGTCAGTAGTACCCGGTACAAACATAACAATATCAGTTATTTTACCATCGGATTTCACTACTACTTCTGGTTTTTTAAACCTCGGTTCTCCAAGTATTACATTCCCCATACTATTGTTTATTACCTTTTAGTTGTACCTTTTTGTTCGAAATCAATGTAAGATTTTTATCGGTTGCAACGATTTCAACTTTCTCAGCTGTTTCAATAAACTTCTGCGAAATGCCATAATACTTGTTGTCAACTGTAGTATAAAAATTTTTAGCGGTTTTAGTAATTGCCATAAATAATTTCTTAGATAATTAAAACATATTCGATTTCTCTGCACTATTTACATCTACCGTTTTGGCACTGCTTTCTAAAAGCATACTTTCTTTGGTACTAAAAATGGTAACTTCTTCAGCATGCTGAGTCGATTCTAGAGAACTTCTTATATGTGTTTTTTCTATTATCTCTGTTTTATTATTTGCATTCTCAGTAAAATCTCCCGCAGCAGTTTGATTGATATCTTTTGCCGCAATTTGTATGATATCTTTGTCCGCAGAATTTTCTATGTTTTCACCTGCTGTAATAGTTACATTTTTACCTGCCGAAATAGCAAAATCCTCTCCAGCATTAAGTGTAAAGTTCTTAGGAGCATTTGCACTTATATTTCCTTTCCCATCCATTTCCCAAGTATTCCCACTAGGATCTTCAATTAAAACACTGCCTTCGGCATCATTAAAAACCATTTTAATTCCTGAGCGGGTATGGATAGCTTTTAAATCATTTTGAGCCGATCCGTAACCAGATGCCTCTTTACCATTGTATTGTGTTCCTAATATATATGGATTCTGTGCATTAGCCCCTTCAAAACCGACCAATACTTCTTCTCCTATTTCTGGGATAAAATAAAATCCTTTACCTACACCTGAGTGGGGCTGTATCATACGTATCCATTCGCTTGTGGTAGTACCACCTGCCCAATAAAACTCAACTTTAACTCGTCCTAATGCTTCAGGATCATTATTGTCTTTTACTTTAGCTGGTTGCGTCTCTGCTTTGGCAAAAACATGCACATCAGTATAATCCGGAGCACCTACATCCGAAGGAATTGCTTTGAACTCACATGAATAATTTCCATGTACTTCAGAATGGTGTATTGCTTCTGTAACAATAAGTTCATGCTCTACAGTTTGGTTTACTATTGTAAATACCTGTCCTATTCCTAAAGGCAAGTAAGATATCCCGCTATAATAAACACTATTGGCATCGTTTCCTGCGGTTTGCAATTGAACCATTTCGTCTATTTCTTCTTTGTTTTGAGCATTGGTTGTATAAGCACCAGTACTTAGATCACCTTGAGTGACGGTTCCTTGATTAAATCCTACAATTGAGGAGAAACTATCTTTACTACCTGTACTTGTTTTTAAAGCCGAATTTCGAATATTGTTTGCATTTTTATAGTCATATGCAGCCAACGAAATTTTGTGTGCTGTCATATTAGTCTGTATCTTAAAGCTATGCAATGAAGCTCCGTTGATAAGTTTTATTTTACTAGTTTTAGTTTGTCCGAACTGCATACGCATACCATCAAAATAAAACCATTGTCCATAACGTGTTGCCAATCTTTTCAGAAATTCAAAACTGGTTTCATTATACTGTGCCATATATTTAAATTCCTTAAGATACGTAGACCTTATAGAATCTCGTTGGTAAAACTCTCCTGGTCCTTCACCTAAAATTCCCAGTACAATATCGTCCATTCCTCTTTCTAAATACGTTCTGGATTTTTTCATATCGTCCAGAACAATAGTATGGCTTATTCCTGTTACATGCAAACCAACTGGGCTACCATGAAGATCTACAGAAGAGAGTTCTGTAATTATTCCTTTACTCATAAGTCTAATTCCAGTAAGACTTTTAAAAGTAAAAATAACTTCATCTCCTAAATAACTCCTTAAAGCTTTTGCCTGATCGGCTGGTTTAATAATTGCTTTACCTGTATATTGCCAGATAAATGAAAAATGATGATGATCGGCCATTTTTTGGGATAGCTTTAAATCATAATAAACAATGTTTTGAGAAAAACTTCCTATAGTAATATGTACTTGTTCTGAGAAATGTGCCATAATAATATGTACTTATTTTTAATAAATTTTTTAAAATTTAATCTAAAGCAATCCAGTTGTTTGAGAATTTAGCATCTCCAAAAGTCAATTCTTTAGCTACTAATTCCATAGTTATTTTCATTGGTACTTCGGTAGTACTTGTAAATTGCTCTTCGTAATTGATACAGAAAGCCTTAACAAACTTAAGTTCTTTCATTTTGCTCAGTGCATCTCTTCTGTAAAAAACAATTTTTCCATCCTTAGTCAAATCACTATTTAACATCCATGACAAAAAATTAGTATTTTGGTTGGCTTCAATAATCATTTTTACCACACCGCCCTTGGCAGCCCCAGTTGGTTTACTTGTGGTATCAATTTCTTGTTTAAAATTAATATTAAATTCAAGAACATTATATTCTTCCCCATCGATTTGTAATTTGGATAAAAAACTCATTTGTCTTTTTTTTTAGGATTATTTATTGTTAAAACTTTATTCGGAATATTAAATATATAAAATTAATCTCTCAAAACTATACTATCTAATAGCTTCATACAATACCCACTTTTAGTGATATTTACTTAAAAATGAACTTACAAACTTTAATTTTAAATAAGTGAATCTTATTACCTTATAACCTCTAATGGTCCTCCAGCTTTGGGACGGTACAAGTACATTATGTAAGTTTGAACATTCCCTTCAGCATCTTCGCGTATTAAATTTGAAAAATTAAAATAGTATTTATCAGTTCTTACTAAAGCAACCATTTTTCCATTTCCATAAAATCGCATGGCGTAATCCTCAAATACAAAAGGCTTAACATCATTTACATCTTTTATCCATTCTTCTATTAGCATTTGAGAATCTTCAGGCTTATTTCTGTATCCCATTTTATCTAATTCTAATTGCCTATTGTAATATTTTCCAGCAATAGCATTTACATCCTTGGCATCATAATATCCTATTATTTCTTTGTAGAAGTTCTCTACTTCTTTCAACAGTTTATCTTTATCTTCTTTAGTTAAATCTACACCGTTTTTCCATCCTTGTATATCATTTTCATAAGGTAGTACTGGAACATCAAATTCTAAATGTACTTCATAATAAGGCAATTTTCCTTTTTGCTTGGGTAGTTCATATCTTAGAGCTTCTTTAAAATCTTTTACTTTTTCTTTTCCGTATTCTCCATAATTAATACTAAGCTTCAATGCTATATTTTCCATGTCAATCTCCTTTGCCATAATAAAATTATCATCTTTTAAAGGAGTCATTCGGATTGTTAGTTTTTGTTTTCCAGAATGTAGTAACGCTTCATTAATTGGCATAGAACCTGTGAAATTCTTTGAATTATAATTTTTTATCAATTGTTCATCATTTACCAAAGCTTCGAAAGTAAAATTGGAAACCTTTTCAATATGCAGGGTATAACTAGGCTTATAATTGTACTCTTTTACTTCTTTGTAAATATTTGCTACTTTTTTTATGTTTTCCTGATTCATTATGTCTTCTTTTTTTATTTCTTTTTGTGCACAACCTGTAATGCTGCAATTAATTAATAATAGAACAATTATTTTTTTCATGATATTAAATATATTTTATCTGTTTCAAATTTGTAATTCAAAAAGGTAACCTCTCCTTCTATAGATCCTCCTATTTCAAATAAAGGTTTACTATTCTTTAAATTTACACTATCCCCTTTTTTAAACTGGGCTATACCCGTTGCCGAAAACGAAAGCTTAATTCCTTCAAATTCTAATTCTTTCTTGGCGAAAAACCCTTTATTATCAATTCCGTAAAAATCAGTTACGCCAATTCCTGCTTCAGCTCCAGCTCCAAATCCTAATTGCAAAATAGCTTCGTATCCAAGTGTTTTATATGTATTCGCAATATTTATTTTAAATTCCAGAGCTGTTTTAATACTGGTTTTCCCCTTAGCATTAATTTCTTTAAAACCTGCCAGCCTATTATATTGAAAATCTACAGTAGTGTCTATTTGTCCTGATACTGAAAACTCACAAGTTATAGCGCTTGAATCGTCTGCTAATATGTATAATAAGGCATCAATAGCTTTTAATACTGCATAAGCAATAGGATGTCTTCTGCATAAAAGTTCTAAAATATCCCATTTTATGGAGACTCCTAAAAGAGGACCAGCTTTTAGCATTAAATCTATACCCAATCCTTGTCTTCCTGCTAATGCTGGATATTTTTTGGCGTCAATTTGCTCATAATACCAAGAACCTGCAAATGATAATTTAGGATATAATATTTCATATTCTACAGTTTTTCTTTTGAGCTTATCCATCAAGCCATCAATACTTTTTTCTTGCGTTGGAGTATATCCTTTCTGATCATAATCCCCTTCTATAATACCTATGGCTTTTCCAGCTAATAAAATTACTGGTCTTAACTGTTCGTAAATTTGCTTTACGAAATTTTCAGTTAATTCATTTTTTATGTCCCCACCATAATGTTCTTCTTCTAAAGACACAGTCATTCTTTTCATAATCTCAAGCAACTGCTTAAAACTTGTTCCTTTGTCTACTGGTGCGACTTCTGTTGTTTTAGGTTTTAGATCATATTTTTGAGTAAAGTACTTTTCAGCATTATCTAAGGTTTCTTTCCGTCTTAAATTAGCCTCATTAATTTTTTTGCCTCTCTCGGTTGTATCGTTTTCATTAGCTCTAAAATTAGCCTCATCCTTTTCTTTAGCATTATCTTCAAAGGTTTTTAATGGCGCAAAATCCCCTCCTTTTCTATTTAGTTTTTCAATATCTTCCTTCTTTACATTAAAGCCAAATTTTAATGTCCATTTAATGTCGGGATAGATTGCAATATTTATATTTTGCTGAAAAGCACAACTTTTTGCGACTGCAGTAAGAGTATTTATCTTATCTGCGCTTAAATTGGGCAGCCAGAAATACTTCATTGCTTTATAAAAAGTTGTTAGGGCATTAGCGTCCTGTGGGATATCGTAATTATAAAACGCATCAAACTCAATTTGTTTCTGCCTAACGGTTACAATTCCTTTTTCTGAAGCAACACTTTCTTTTTGTGTTGTCTTCGCACCCATCGTCGAAGTTTTATTACTCGATTCGGTTTTTACTAATTCTTTTTCTTCTTTTTTTACCTTATGCTCTGCTTTAGAGCTTGGATCGATTTTTAATTCATAATCTTTTGGAATAGTTAGTATGATTATTTCCTGAGTATTATGTTTTGGTTTTCTTTCGCATTCTAAGGTTTGAAAATCAAAGTCTAAAAGGTATGTTTCTTTCTTCCCTGTAACTATTTCTATTCCAAGATCTTTTATTGCTCTTTGTTCATCTTTTGACGAATCAAAAAGGATTGTAGATCCTGCTTTGTCTTGCTTTTTTAATTCAATTTTATCGTATCTACATGGGCTGAAACTAGCAATATTAGTTTCTACTTTCCCAACAAGAACAGGATTATTGGTAGGTTCTGTAACAGTCTCATGTTTTTCTCCCTTTATTTCTACTTCTAAAAAGCAATTTTCAGGTATTTTTAAAAATTTCCCTGTTTCTTTTGATTTTACTGTAGGGAAAATTTTCAAGGAACTTCCTGCTTTAGCCATCCATTTTGCATCAATTAAAACAGGAATTCTAACTTTCTGAACATGTGATTCTGTTTTACCTTTTACTTTTATACCTCCAGAAATTCCGGTTTTATTTACCTCATTTTCAAGTAATTTATGTACTAACACTTCGCATCCAAAGTTATCCTTATTAGAAATTGGCAGTAAATCATTAGGATCTGCAGTGTCTTTATCCCATAATCCAACTTCTAAATCTTGTCCATACATATGAGTTGTATAAATGTTTAAAAGAATTTTAGAGCCAAATTTCACCTTTCCTGTAATGGGTTTACAATCAAGATCTGTCCATGCGATACGTACAATTTGAGGGATACCAGTAGCACGAACATACAACCCGTGTGGTGTTTTTCCAGTAGCGGGATCATTTTTAGTAAAAACTTCAAGCCAGGCAAAGCCACCACCAACCAGAATCTCCGGAAAAGAAATGTCATTTTTATAATCTTTGGGTATCCCAATAGTAAAGTCGTTGTTATGTGCTATTGTTTTACCTTTCATTCCGTTACCTACAACTTCCCAAGACCAGCTTATAGTTTTAAGCTCTTCAAGAATTTTTTCGTTAAAGGCTTTCTTATCTTCAACGTATTGTTTTTCTTTCTCTACTACTTTTTCATGTTCCGCAACGTATCTCTTCCTGTCATCAATGTCAGGCATTTTCAAAACTTCTTCTTGAGTTAATTTTTTAAAAGCACCTGGTTTTTTTGGAGCGTTTTCATGAAGCCCAGCTGTAGGTATAATTTCAACGACAAACACTCCTGCCTTAGACAAGGTTAAGCACCCCATCGCTTTATCAAATTTTTGATCTTTAGTAAGAGGTAATACTGGAACAAGATGTAGATTTTTACTCATAATTTACTCTTTTAAGCTTTATTTTCAATCATTAAAACGGCATTATCTAAATCTTCAAAGTCCACTGCAGGGAAAATTTCATTTAACACCTCGGGTTTACTATTCTCTACATTTTGTTTAGTCACTTCAGCAGTTTGACCATGATCTGTTATAGTAATACAATCGGGGGCTCCCATTGGGCATGTCCCTTTACTGTCTTCTAGTAATAGTTTTCCTTGATTAGATAAAACTATTTTTTCATAAATACCACTCCATTTGGTAATTTGGGCTAGGCACGGTAAGTAATCACTTCCTGCAGGTTGCTTCTTACACTTACCAAAGGTGTTTTTCTTAAGTGTTTGCCCTATATCTTTATCACTGGCAATTAGCTTTTTCGATCCGTCTTTGTCATTCGCATAATGTTTTGTATGCGTTTTAACCATTAATTTATCAGTTTTAGGCTCTACACTAAATTTACATTGGCAAGTAGCGCCTTGTACTACAATATGTTTTTCACTCATAATAAATAGTGTTATTTTCTTTAATTCTTAATCTGCTTTATTTTAAAATAATTTAAATATGCTCCAAAAACTATTCTTTTCTTTAACCGGCTCATTTTCTTCTTGCCAATATGATGCACGCTTCTGCTTAGATTTCGAATCAGGTCTGAAAGAACTATTTTCAGGTAAATGATAAATTTCTATTTGGGTTGTTTTCTGTATTTTTTCTGTAATTTTTGTTTTGTAAGTTCCTATTATAGAAAATATACTTTTATCTTCTCCATATAATTTATATTGCACTTCCATATCAGAATTTAAAGGCTCTACTTTAATACCAGCCATATCCGATTTTGGATATTCACATCGATTCAAAACTTCATTTATTGTCCTCTTGTCTGCAGATTTTCCTTTAATATTAATGTAAATCTTATCTGTTACAGAGTAGTATTCTTCAATCATTTGTTGCACATCATACTTTATGATTTGGTTCCCAAAAACAGGTGATTCCCAAACAGAATTATGTGCTTGATCTAAATCATATTCAATATATAGTGGTTTGAAGTAAAGATGGAAAAACCACATTTTAGAGATTGATTCTGTTAGTAGCTTCTTATTAACTAAAACAGACTCAATTTTTAGAAGTATTTCAGAAATTATATTTCCTTGATAATATTGTGACAACCTTTCTTTTATAGGAAGCCATCTATCTTTAATAGCATTATGATTTATGATATCTAAAATATCGCCTTCTTCGCTAACTTTTACCCGAATCGGAAAAATCGCTTGTGAACAGTTATCTGCTATTTGTTCTATTTTCAAATCAGGGGCTAGATTATCTATATAAACTTGTTCTCTATTTATATCAAAAGAGAAATTACTACTATTATAACTTTGAATACATACTATGTCTACTTTATAATGGACGGTGCTAATTAAATTGTCATCCTCAAAATTTTGTAGCGTAAAGCCATAAACTCTATTTTCATCAAAAGGATTAAATTGTATTGTATTATCATTTTCTAACAATACTTTTTTTAAGTCTGACATATTTTAAATTATCCTAGCTAAATTATTTTGTATTTAATCACACATTGAGTTTATTATTCTTTATAATCTTCAAAACAACATGTCTTTGTTATTTGTTAAATATTCATTGATTACTGCAATATGTTTCCCAATTATTATAAAAATATGTAAGATTTATATTGAATTTAAAGATACATATTTTTCTTACACTACAAAATCAAACAATAAAAAATAATAATTTTTTAATTAACATTATAGATTTTTTAGAGTATTATTATTTGGCATAATCTATAAGTAACCCCTTATTTTATTGACTAAAGTGAGTTTCAAAAAGCGTATTTATAAAGCGAAAAAAAGAGCAAAAAAAATTGGATCGTTAAGCAAACTAAATGCTATTTCTTCCATTTATTAAAATAAATATCATTGACAAAACAGTTTTTAAAAATTCTGATAAATTATTAATCTGATAAAAGTCTACCAACTTTTATGCAAAGTTTTAGGCTACTTTTTATTTAAATAAGTTTTGAGTGATCATCCTATTTATTTCCTGTAATTCTGTTCAGAAGAACAAAAAGGAAATTATTGTAAACGAAAAAAGCTCCAGATTTCTCTGAAGCTTTTTTCGTTTTAGTAGCGGGAAATATCAAAAAATACAATCTAATTATTAAAGATTATAATAGGATAATCTATTCCAATCTTAATTTTATTTCGACAAAAGATTCTTAATACTGAGAGAGCTTCCCTCCTCTTTTTTATCGAACTAATTGTATATATGCGCTATAGATATCGTCCTTAAGAGAGGTTCGCATATAATATACGTTTTCTTCTTTATCCTTTAAATTATATTGAATTAAACCAGCATCACAATAATAATAAAACAAGTTGTCATCATCAGGAAATTCTATATTAGAAACAGGTATACTTGTTAATTTTATTTCAAGTAATAATTTACCATCCGCTAAGTCTAGTTTAAAAAGTTTTCCTTTACGAGTATATCCCCAAAGTTCATTATTTTGCTCGGTGATGTATTCGATATTGTCGCCTTTAAAATCAGTTTTCCATATCTGAGCTCCTGTTTTTGAATCAACAGCATATACAGAAGAAACTGTGGAACCTTGTGCGGCAAAATATACTTTTTTGTCTTGGCAAAATATACGTTCCTTGATATTGTATTGATTTTCTTCTAATTTAAATTGCCATAAAACATCTAGCTTATTCGGAGTTAAGGCAAAAAGCACGTCTTTTTCATTTGCTATAAACACATTTTCGTCATCTGTTACAGGTTTTCCGGTCATAGCTTCCTCAAAGCTTTTTTGGTTAAGAACTTTTCCTGTATTTGCATCAAAACTATAGACATTCGATGCACTTTGAGTGAAAATTTTATTATCAAAAAAGAGTACTGGAATATCGTTATTTGGAGAATCTAACTTGTAGCTCCATGATAAACTACCATCTTTTATATTAAGAGCGTATAGATTACTACTTTGATCTTGATTTTGAGCAGTTATATACAGTTTTCCACCATTTATAATCGGAGTTTGATCTTTTAGAATGATTTTATCTGTAATGTTACCTAACCTTGATTTCCAAAAAGGATCCCCAGTTTCGTTATCTATTGCAAAAATTTCACCGTTTATAAATGGGACGTATATAACTCCATCATGTATTGTTACTTTATTTGCACACATTTCAGTATTAGCATCTGTAGGTTTTACAGTCCAATTAACATCTTCGGAGTCAAAATCATATGAAAAAATAGTACCGTCGTAATCATAAAGTAAGATTGCTTCTTCATCTAATGTTACTTTTTGAAGCGGACTTATAACCTTATTAGTGACTGCTTCGTTAGGAGATAACTTATCATTAGAATAATTCGTTTTATCAGGTTTTGAAGTAGTTGTAATTTGCCCAAACATATTTATGACGGTAAATACAAATAAAATAGTTATTAGTTTTTGTTTCATTTTTGTTTCAGATTGTAATGTTTTATTTGGTTTTTGCATTTTATTCTTAAATATATTTAGTGCAAACAAATATAAACGAAAAAAGCTTCAGATTTCTCTGAAGCTTTGTCTTTGTAACCCTAACGAAACAATTCTCTAACCTATTTGTGGGTGATATAAAGATATTGAAATGGTTAAGTGATTAATTCAAAAATTTTGTTCCCAAAAAATGATGAGTTAATACGGTTTGCAAAATATTTTTATTGAATTATTAAGTTTTAGAAAAAGAAGTAACCAACAGATAATTGAAATACTCCATTTTTATTTTTGATGGAAGAACCTTCTACATTATTAATATCGGTTAATCCCAAATTATATCTTGCGCCAAAATTAAGTCCGTTGTCAAGTTTATAGCCTAAACCAAAATTAATACCAAAATCAAAAGTATTAAACGAATCTTTTACATCTGTTTTTTCATTTTTAGCACCAAGTAAAAACCCTATTTGAGGTCCGGCTTCAACACTTAATCCTTTTGTTACATAATATTTTCCCATTAAAGGAATGTTCAGATAACTTAAGGCAACTGTGTTATCATTAAAACTATATCCCTGACCAGAATACATTAATTCAGGTTGAAAAGAGAATTTTTCGGAAATTGGAATTTCTGATACAACACCAAAATTAAATGATGTTACAAGATCGATATCTTTGGTATTATCTCCACTGATATTTGCAAAGTTTAAACCTCCTTTAACACCAAATTTGATTTTTTGAGCATTAACATTTGTAAATCCTAAAACTGTAACAACAGCTAGTAATAAAATTTTTTTCATAAAAATTGATTTGAATTATTTGACTGCAAAATTCAGTTAAGAAAAATCAGAAAAGGTATCAAAAGCTTAAAAATGGATAAATTGGCACTTATTTTGGGGGTATTTTAACATTATTTGTTGTTGTGACCAGTAATTTTTTTTGAGCTATATAAAAAGTCGTTTTGAAGTAAACCCGGATTCTAATTTCTCCGATGGCACGAGTTTCCCCTTCATGAATGCAAAGTTGTTTCACGGGTAATCCACAATAAAAAAACTCCAGATTTCTCTGAAGTTTTGTTTTAATAACAGGAAGTACTAAAATCGATATCCAGCACTTAGTCCGAATTTTGCAACAATAGTATGGTCGGTTTTATTTGCATTGAATAATAGGGCACCAAAACCAACATTCGCTTCAAAAAGAAATCCGCTTTTACTCACCCATTTCCAGCCTCCGCTGGCACCAAGAGCAAAATCAATAACATTGGGATTTTCGGTATATATTGAATGATCTTCTGAAGCGTATATTTTTTTGCCATCTATTGAAGTTAGCATTCCAAATCCTTCAACAAACCAGCCTGATGCATATTTTTTACCCAAATATCTTCTGTAATACGGAGATATTGAATAGTTTAAATCTTCTTCATTCTTTGTATTGTCAAACACATAATAAAAAGAAAGTCCTAATGACGAATTATGATTTAAATGTCTTTCGTAACCAACCTGAAAAGATTGCCATAAAGGAGCAATTGCATTTAATTTAATTTCATTATTTTTCTGATATGAATCAGTTTCATTTTGAGCATTAGCAGAATAAAAGACAAACAAAATGATTAGTAGTAAAAAGTTCTTTTTCATAAAAAGTGATTTGAATTATTTAAATCCAAAATTCACATAAGAAAAGTTAGAAAAGGTTTCAAAAACTTAAAAATGGATAAATTGGTACTTATTTACTGGTATTTTTATATTCATTTGGTGTCTGACCAGTAACTTTTTTAAAGGCCTTATAAAAAGTCGTTTTTGAAGTAAACCCAGATTCTAATCCCATCGCTAGCAAATTGTAGTTTTCATATTCAGAATTTGAAATCATTTCCTTGACAGCTTCAACCCGATATTGATTAATGTAATTAGCAAAATTATCCTCTGTTATCGTGTTTATAATTTGTGAAACATATCCTGCGCTTATACCTAGCTTTTCAGCGACTTTTTCTCTGTTTAATGTACTGTCGGTATAAATGTGCTGCTCTTTACAAAGAAGTTCAAGTTTTTGAAAATAAAGATTCTCTGCCGTAATAGATTCTCTGTATTCTTCTGGGGTATTATTTTCTTCTGTTGGGCTTTTTTCTATAATTTGGAGACTGGGAGACGAAACAGCTAAATTGGTATTTAAAAAATTATAGATGGCATCTTTGTTTTTGGCAAGCCTATATTTGTAAATGCCGATATAAGCTGTCCAGTGCATTATTAATGTTGCCAATATAGCCACCCCACTCATGGTAGAAGAAATATCTAATTGAAAAAACAGTCCAATCAAATAGGTAGTTAGCCAGACAAATAAGATCAAATACATGATAGTCAATAAGGTAATAACCCATTTTTTCTCTTGAGGGTCTTTTAAATGCCTTATCATAAAATAAGAGTAAAGAGGTAGAAACAGGATGATGATAACGGCCAATAAAATCTGAATCAGCTGAAGTATAGTGATTAGGAACATATAGGACTCAGGAATTTTATAAATTCCTGTTACATGATCAAGTTGGATTGTAATATTAAGAGTGCTGGCAAAGACAAATGGAATATAACACAAATAAATTTTTTGTCTGTTTTTTACCGCATCATCAATGCGGTTTATAATAAACAAAAATGTGAAAACAGGTAATAGAAATACCCAATCGATAGCATCTATAAAAAGCATTAAAGGATAGGATGTAAATACACCTTCAATTTCAAAAACATAATTTAATAAAACAATGGAAAGTGCAAATAATAAGAAGGCCAGGTATTTATTTGAATTACTATTGAATATAGAAGACTTTAAAATAATTAAGCCTAAGACTACTCCCTGGAAAATCGCAATATTTAAAAGTGTTGTATAAATCAATTTTTTAATATAAAAGTTGTTTTTATGAGACGAATTTATATTAATACTGATGAATTTTCTTAGGGGATTAAGAAATGATTAACTAAAAGGCACTCTCCGAAGAGTTCTCATGCAAGCCTATGCACATGTTTCCTGACTTCATGCCAGCAATCTGAATCAGACAATATTTTATAAATCTAAACAAACAAAAAAAGCTCCAGATTTCTCTGAAGCTTTGTTTAGTAACGGCAAGTATTGAAATATCTAACCAACTTATGAATGATTTTATAAGATTATTTGTGAATAATTTATATTTCTTTCGTCAGCTTGTCTAATTCTCTTCATAAAGTGGGAAATCTATATTCTCCAGCCATACTTTCAACTTTTGTAAATGCATCGTTTAAATCAATACCGATTGAAGTAATAAAAAGTTTTTTTTTCATAAAAAGTAATTTGAATTATTTCAATCCAAAATTCACATAAGAAAAGTTAGAAAAGGTTTCAAAAACTTAAGATGGAAAAAGTTGGTACTTATTTACTGGTATTTTTATATTCATTTGGTGTCTGACCTGTAACTTTTTTAAAGGCCTTATAAAAAGTCGTTTTTGAAGTAAACCCAGATTCTAATCCCATCGCTAGCAAATTGTAGTTTTCATATTCGGAATTTGAGATCATTTCCTTGACAGCTTCAACCCGATATTGATTAATATAATTGGCAAAGTTATCCTCTGTTATCGTGTTTACAATTTGTGAAACATATCCTGCGCTTATGCCCAGTTTTTCAGCGACTTTTTCTCTGTTTAATGTACTGTCGGTATAAATATGCTGCTCTTTACAAAGAAGTTCTAGTCTTTGAAAATAGAGATTATCTGCCGTGATAGATTCCCTATATTCATCTGGTATACTATTTTCTACAATTTGCATATTGCTAAACGAAATAGCTAAATCTTCATTTAGAAAATTGTAAACCGCATCTTTATTTTTGGCTAGTTTGTATTTATAGATACCTATATAAGCTGTCCAGTGAATTATGAATGTTGCAGATAAAGCCAGGATGCTCATAGTAGCAGAAATATCAAATTGAATAAATAAGCTGGTTAGATAGATAATAAGAAAAGCGAGTAACAATGAAGTAACAATTGTTAATAAGATGATTATCCATTTTTTTTCCTCTGAATCTTTTAAATGCCTTATCATAAAATAAGAGTAAAGCGATAGAAATGGGATGAATGTAACGGCTAAAAAAAGATGAATCAGACCAAGTATATTGATTAGATTGATGCCTGACTCAGGAATAGTATAAATTCCTGCAACATGATCAAGATCTTGTGTAATAGTAAGCACAGCGGAATAGGCAAATGGAATAAAACATAAATAAGATTTTTGTTTACTTTTTACAGTATCATCAATCCGGTTTATAATAAACAGGAACATGAAAGAAGGGATTAGAAATACCCACTCGATGTGATCGATAAAGCGTAGAAAAGGATAGGGAGTAAATGCATCTTCAATCTCAAAAACATGATTCAGTAAAATAATTGAGAGTGTAAATAGTAAGTATGCCAGATATTTATTTGAATTACTGTTGAATATAGAAGACTTTAAAATAATTAAGCCTAAGACTATTCCCTGGAAAATCGCAATATTTAAAAGTGTTGTATAAATCAATTTTTTAATATAAAAGTTGTTTTTATGAGACGAATTTATATTAATACTAATGAATTTTCTTAAGGGATTAAGAAATGATTAACTAAAATGACACTCCCCGAAGAGTTCTCATGCAAGCCTGTGCTAATGGTTCCTGACTTCATGCCTGTAATCTGAATCAGACAATATTTTGTAAATCTAAATAAATCAACAAAGCTCCAGATTACTCTAAAGATTTGTCATAGTAACGGTAAGTATTGAAATATCTATTCATTTTTTTTGAGGATTATTATAGTATTTTAGCATGCGCATCCTATATGATTTATAATGAAAATTATATATTTGAAATAAAAAGGGTACAATAATTATCACACATATAAATAAGTTGACAGTAATTTAAAACAGATATTATGACAAAACAGACATTTATAATCTTTCTTGGACTTTTGATGCTAAATTCCTGTAAACAAGACAATGCTGACTATGTTTTTGTGGAGGGTGGAGCTTTTGAACAAGGTAAAAACCAATTCATCATTAGTCCAAAAGGAGACACAATAAATGGTTTTACAAGTCCACACCGAATGGTAGAGCTTGATGACTTTTACATAAGTAAATATGAAATAACTGTTAAACAGTTTAGAGAATTTTGTGAAAAAACAGGCAGAAAAATGCCTGAAGCACCTATTGAAAATGCCCACGGAATAAAAGTATATTATAAATGGATAGACGAAAACCCAATGCTTGCAACTTGGGACGAAGCAAATGACTTTGCCAAATGGGCAGGAGGAAGATTACCAACTGAAGCAGAGTGGGAATATGCCGCTAAAGGTGGAAAGAAAACTAAAAACTACAAATACAGTGGTAGTAATAATCCAATCGAGATTGGATGGGTAAAAGAAAACTCAGACAGCATCTTTCATAAAGTTGGTCTACTTAAACCTAATGAACTAGGAATTTATGATATGACGGGAAATGTTGGTGAATGGGTTTTTGATTGGTATAATCCTGAAAAAGATAGTTTAGTAAGTACAAAAAATCCACAAGGACCAGCCGAAGGAGCTTATAAAATTTCGAAAGGAGTTAGTTGGTTTTACGAAACCCAAAGCACTGATGGAAAGCCATTAGAATATGGGATTCATATGCCAGAAGTTAGGTACCAATCTCCAAAAGGCACTCGAAATGACGGATTTGGATTTAGAATTGCAAAAAACAAATAAAACTACCGCTAACAGTTACTACAACAGATTTGGACAATAGCCTTAATGGAAAGCAGGTTTTATATTTGGGATGATTTCTTTGAGAATAAAAAGAAGGCACTTTATTATGAAATATAAAACTATTGAAAAAATTAAATTCACTAATTACAAAATTATAGCTTAATTTTTTTCTTCTTTTTGTTGATATATCCACATTCATTTTTGTATCAAAAACATTTGGTAAAACAAAAATCCCTTTGATAATTTATAATGGAAAAATTATATATTTGAAAATAAATAGCATACAATACTTATCCTTTATATCTACCCAAATCCGGGTCGCTTTTTGTGGTTCTGTCACACATATAAACAAGTTGGCTGCAATTTTCTGGGACCTTAATAATAAAAAATAAACCAAAAAAAAATAAACCAAAAAAAAAGATAATACAACATGAAAAAAAAAATACTCTTACTTCTTACATTATTCATTACAAATTTTAACTATGCTCAAAACATATTACTAGACAGTTTAGTTCAAAAGAATGGTTTCCCTTTCCAAATTGATAAAAATATTTCATTTCAGGGAAAAGGATGGGATGTTTTACTAGACGAAATAAAACAATCTAATTCGGTTTTGTTGGGAGAAAGTCATTTTACAAACGAAATTCCTTATTTCACAAATGCTATTATCAATGAGGTTAAGTTTGATAACTATTTTCTTGAGGTTGATCCTTATTCAGTAGATATAATCGAAACAAATATTAAATCTCTATCTGCCGAACAGCTTAATTCTTTTGTTAAAGAATATAGTACAAACTTTTCTTTTTTGGAGTTAGAACCCGAATTTAATTTGCTTAAGGATTTAGTTAAACGTAATACCAAAATATATGGTGTTGAACAAATTAGCATTTTTGCAGATCAAATGATAATTTCAAATTTAAAAGAAACTTCGAAAAATAAAAAAGTGATTGAGATATATGAGCAAATGCTCCATAATTCCAAACTACTTGCGTCTAAAGAAGGTCATGAAAAATTCTACCTATTATCCGAAGATTGCCTTCAAAAAATAGATTCGTTGTTGAAGTTAAAACTTTCTGACAATGAGCGAAAACAAATTGAAGCATTAAAGTTAAGTAGAGAGATTTATATTAATAGAAATCATCCCTTAAGGATTCAACTGATGAAAAGCATCTTGCTAAACCAAATGTCCGATTGGAAAAACAAAAAAAATCTTTTCAAGTTTGGTGCAGTTCATCTACCAAAAGGGGAAACCATATTAACAAAAACTGACATATATGATATAGGCAGCTTAATTTCTAATATTGAAGAGGCAAGTTGGAAAAAATCGTTACATATAATGCTTGTTGGAAAAGGAGAAGACGAAGAGGATAATACTAGTTTTAAATCTTTTCTAAATGTGTTAAAAGATGATCAATGGTACTGTTTTGATTTAAGACCTTTAAAGAAATCTATTTTACAAAACAAACTAAAAGTAGATGATATATACTTATCGAGAGTTATAAAGGGGTATGATTATCTTATTTATATTCCTAAAGTAACTAAAAGTAAAGAAATCTCGATAAAATAATAGGAAGATATTTTAATAAAAAAAATATGCAAGAAGAAATAACGAAACATTCAGAAAAAATTTATAAAACTGTGAAAAATTCAAAACATACATTGGGAGAGAAAGTGAAGGAAATCATTATAGAAATTTTTATAATCGTTTTTGCTGTAACACTTTCAATATCGTTACACAGTTGGAGCGAACACAGACATCAACAAGAAGAAGTGACAGTGTTTCTTGAAAATTTAAAGAATGATTTGCAAAATGATGTAAAAAACATCGACATTGAAAAGGAAGCATACAAAAAGTCAAACATAAGCTATGAGAAAATTTTAGCACTAACGACTCGCCAACTTGACAGTATTTATAAGTCTAAAAATAAAGTTGATTTTCCAATTTATTCGCATGGACCAAAAATGAATATTGGTAATTATGAAGGTTTTAAGTCTAGTGGTAAAATTGGCTATATTGAAGACGAAAAATTAAAACAGAAAATCTTAAATTATTACCAAATATATGTACCGGCAATTAACGAAGTCGATAAATATTATAATGATTTTTTGTTTAAGTGTTTTGATAAAATGATAGAAAATGCGGATAAATCAGAACAAGAGTTATATTCAGACCCAAAATTTAAAAAGACAATTGAATTTCTTGTAAAACTAGGTAAGAATAATATAAGGGTTTACGACAAAAATACAAAACCACTAACAATTGAACTTATTAAAGAAATTGAAAAAGAGTTGAATAAATAAAAAATGGCACACAACCGCCGTTTGACAATGTGGCGGGTTTAGCCTTAATTTGAAGTTGGGGTTATTTGGAATGATTAGCAAATATAATGAATGAGTTTAATTTAATTTCAAGCCCACTGTACTAGAGGGACGTTATAGGCAATCTTAAATAAACGAAAATTACTTGATATTTGTTGCTTATTGGAACGGATGAGAAGTCGGGAGACTTCTCATCGCAATCGTGGCAATAGGAACACTTCGGAGAGCAAGTGGCATTACTGTAAAGTAAAAATAGAATTAAAGGTAAATCCTATAAGATAAATTTAAGGACGAAACAATTTCAAATTATTTAAATTTAATAAATCTAAAACCCGGGGTGAAACTTTCAAATCGGATCGAAACTTTAAAACACCTTTTATGAAATGTCTCTGTAATTCTTTTGCATTGCGTATTGAAAATGGAGTATTGAATATAATGGCTTTATAAATTATTGTGTTTGTAGCGTTATCGAAATAATATACACAAATATCAAGACTTACATCTTCACCCTCTGATAAAACTACATCATAATTTTTCGGATCGGGATTTGGAGATAAAGACTTAAAAGTTAGAGATTCAATAACTATTTCATTATCATAATGGTGCAAACCATTTTGATCAACTATTACTTTGGTAATTTTATTTTTTCGGATAGTAATTGTATGCTTTACTATGGCATATATCAAAAAAGATAGCAGTAATACAGATAGCACAACAGAATAAAATTTAAATATAACAGATAGTTTTTCAGATTCAATGATAACTATCTCTGAAATAATTATTCCTAAAATTGTACTCCCAAAAATAAATGCTCCTAAAACCTTTACTATAAAAGTAATTTTATTTGATTTTAATGATTCAATTTCCGAAAATTCATTATTCTGAAAATCCATTTTTTGTTAGAAGTTAGAAATTAAACATTATAGCTTTTGGAGTAAATTTAAGAAAGATAAATTTATTATTCTATTCATACTTACTCAAATCTAGATTAAGAATATTGCCTACTCTGCTAAACTCTTCATTAATCTTTGCATTCAAGATTAGTTGTTCGTTTTTTATTGGATGATTAAAGATTAACTGATGTGCGTGAAGCATCATTCCTTTCAGCTCATAATTCTCCAACCATAATTTATTTTGCTTGTTACAACCATGTGGACGGCTTCCTAAAATGGGATGAAAAATATGTTTGAAATGTTTACGTAATTGATGCATACGTCCGGTTTCAGGAATCGCTTCTACCAAACAATATCGTGAGGTTGGCTTATTATTAAACTCTAACTCAACTTCGGCATTTTGCAAACGGTGAAAGTATGTTATTGCATTTTGTTTAATGTCATCGTCATTGATTAAATCATAATCAATCGTTAGTTCATCGGGGGACCAACCACGTAAAATTGCTAAATATTTTTTTTCGACTTCGCGTGTGGCAAAACGATCATTCATAATTTTCAAAACCTCCTTATCCAATGCAAATAACAAGACACCAGATGTTTTTCGGTCTAACCGGTGAATAGGATAAACGTGTTGCCCTCCTATTTGATTTCTCAATTCCTGAATGGCATAAACTTTTGCATCGCGGGCATAAAATGATTTGTGAACCAATAATCCACTTGGTTTATTAATTGCAATAATATATTCGTCTTGGTAAAGAATTTCTAACATTTGGCAAAAGTAAAAGAGATTTCGATTAAAATCACTTTTATGACTTATTTGTTTCTATCCTTTTCTTTTTATTCTAAATCGAAAAACACAATAAAAGATTCCATTGCAAGAAGTGCTATTGAAATTGCATCTCTAGCTCTCCGAAGTATACATGTCTCCTGACTTCACACGTACAATCTTTATCAAGTAAATAAAAAAAGATGGTAACAGCGGTTTAGCAATATTAGAGTTTTAGGCTTAATTTAAAGTTAATCGTGCCTTTTAAGATTTGTGTTTAACGAAAAAAAAAACTTAATTTAGTCCCAAGCCTGCTGTAGTCCCAGAACATTAGGTATTAACACAACATCGCTAGATCAAAACAAAACTCGACAAAAAACAGAAACTCTACAAAAACAGAAATGAATACAATCGAAAAAATGATTATCGACAATATGATGAAAGGTATTGTCGAAGTAACAAAAAATGACTTAAAAAATCATATCGGAGAAACCGCATATTCTGAATGTGAAATTCAGGAAGGCTATCACGATTATCTCAAAATTCAATTCAAAGGACAGAAGATAGGACTGTTTATATACGATTTCGATTGGGACAAAACTCCTTACTTTAAACTCGAAATTTCAGAACCCATCGATAATCTGTCGAAAGAGAATCTTATTGACAATGTAATTCCTATTCTGAAACAACAAATTTCTGATTTCTTTTCTGACAAAGCCAATCAGCCAATGTTTAGGTATTGTATTAAGGTAATTTTGGAATTTGAATATAAAAACGGTTCATACAAGGAAACATTTTTCATCGAAAATGAAGAACGAAAATTAGAGCTTCAGAAACGGATGAACAATTATATCACAAAAGTTATTTACAATCTCGATAGAAAAGTTAAGGATGCAAGAGAAATAACTGTGTTTTCGGGCAACCTAGTAAATTTTAATTTGATGGGTTTTTCACCAATGAAGCTTATTGAAATAATAGAACATTGTTTAAATCACACTTTCAAAGACATTAAAAACAGAAAATCAAGCGAAGATTTCGAACGAAGTATTTTACATATGCTCAACAACTGGGTAAAAGACGAATTTAAACCATTGCATTTCGATATTTCGGGAGATTTCTCTGAAAAAAATACAATCAAAAATGATTTTAAAAAAGAAAATGTAAACGCCAAACAACTTTCACTTTGGGTATACACTTCCTTTTTGAGGATTAAATTTAAAGATTACGCTTCAGACGCGCTGAAAGATTTAGAAATAGCAAGCAAGGATTTCGGTTCTGAAACTGCAAAAAAATATCTTAATTTCGGCACAGGACTATTTGCCCAAGAAGATATTCATTATAAAGACAAAAATATAGAATGTAAAGCCAATGATGTTTTTTCTACAATTTCTGTTACTATCAAAAACGAAACTTCGGAATGCTACCAAAAGGCTTTAGATTTTATAATCAATCTACTTCAAAAAGGGTTTCCCAACAGTTACTCTATTAAATTTTCTTCAAAATCTGAAAAACAATTTTTACCAATTAAAGGAATTGCAAAATCTTCTACCAACAGATTTTTTACCAATTGTTTGCAATATTCCGAACTACACGATAAAATCGAGCAATATGCATTGGTTGCTATAAAAGAATTTGAATGGTATAATGACGTAGAAGAAGGCGAAAAAAGTTGTCTCCCTGGAAGTTATGCTGTATTTGGTTTGGGATTGACTTCTGAAAAATATTTCCCATTAGTTCATAAGTATTTTGAAATATTGGACGATGAACATCAAATGGTTCATAAATACTTTATTAATAACCTAATTGACAAATATGAAGTTACTAAAAAATCAATCGTTCTGATTTGTGAAGGCATCCTCTCTGCACAGTTTGAAATGACTTATAAAAACCTTGCAACATTGATGAATAAAGAACAAAATTTAGAACTTTTAATTAACGAGTTGGAAAAACTCGAAAGTTATGAGGTTGAAGAGATTATTTATTCTATTTGGGGAAGAAATTATACAAAAACAATCCCAAAACTTGATTCACAATTAAAAGAATTGTTGCTTGAGCAACTCAAGAAATAGCTACTACAGCAAACATCGGTTTGGTAATATGGTGTCTGAAGTACTTCTATAAAGTATTTGTACAAGGCTCAAAAACAGGAATTCTATTAAACTTCAAGATACTTTACTGCATAAAACAAAGCTTCAGATTTATCTGAAGCTTTGTTTTAGTAGCGGGAACAGGACTCGAACCTGTGTCCGCCACGGCGGATATGAGCCCAACGGAGTTATAATTTAGAAATTAGATTTTTAATAAACTCCCTTCCAATTCCGGATTTTAGATATTTTTCTCTTTTCATAGCTTTGGATTTAGAACTAAAAAATTCAACATGAATTACTTCCCAAGGCCTGAATTTTATAGTATATCCTTTTGTTTCAATAAAATTGTGGGATTTAAATCTTTCAATTAAATTAGAAGTATAACCAGTATAATTTTTATTAAACTTTTCTGAATATAAAATATAAACAACAAATTCCTCCATGATAAAAAGCATAAAAAAAGCTTCAGATAAATCTGAAGCTTTGTCTTAGTAGCGGGAACAGGACTCGAACCTGTGTCCGCCGCGGCGGATATAAGCCCAACGGAGTTATAATTTAGAAATTAGATTTTTAATAAACTCCCTTCCAATTCCGGATTTTAGATATTTTTCTCTTTTCATAGCTTCGGATTTAGAACTAAAAAATTCAACATGAATTACTTCCCAAGGTCTGAATTTTAAAGTATATCCTTTTGTTTCAAGAAAATTGTGGGATTTAAATCTTTCAATTAAATTAGAAGTATAACCAGTATAATTTTTATTAAACTTTTCTGAATATAAAATATAAACAACAAATTCCTCCATGATAAAAAGCATAAAAAAAGCTTCAGATAAATCTGAAGCTTTGTCTTAGTAGCGGGAACAGGACTCGAACCTGTGACCTTCGGGTTATGAGCCCGACGAGCTGCCTACTGCTCTATCCCGCGTTGTTTCGGGTGCAAAGATACGTAGTCTTTACGGTTATACAATGAAAAAAATGAATTATACCCGATAACGCTGATTTGCAACCTTATGCACAAACGTTTATCTCATCCTAGAATAAGTTTACTTATTAAATTTCAAGATACTTTACTACATAAAAAAAGTTTCAAATAAATCTGAAGCTTTTTTTAGTACGGGAAGCATTCAAATATCTAACCAGATTATCTTAGATTATTCCAGTATTTTAGCATGTACATCTTAATTATTTTTTGCTTTTTGTTTGCATGACCACACATATAAGTGCCAAAAAGCATCAATCAAATTAAAAGTCTATTTGATAGTTTGTAGTGAAAAAAAATGAAAATAAATAATGTGCGAAATTTATCATACATAGCTACTTAAATTTGGATAACTCTGTGTAGTTTTGTCACACACATAAATAAGTTAGTACTAATTTTATAAAAATGAAAAGACATATTATTGTAATAATTTCTCTGATTTTGTTTTCCTGTAATGGTCAGCAATTGAAAAATCAAAACGCAATTGTAAACCAAGAAAATTTAAAAAATGAGAAAATGAAAAATTATGCTTATTTAAAAGATATGTATGCTGATTCATATTTTCCAAAATTTCTCGTTGACAAAGTGAAAACAATTCTTATTGAACTATGCATTGATATTGAAAAAACATCGCCGAAAAATCTTGACGAACTTTATAAGTTAACACATACAGCGACTATAAAAATAAATGATTTACAAAACGAATTCTTTGAGCAAAACAGCGATATTGAAACTGGTGCTAGAGAATCGATTGGGGCAGACTTTGACTTTATAGCTAAAGCATATGGATTCAATGCTGATGGAGAAGAACTGATTGCTCCCAGAGAATGGTAAAAAACGCTAACAGCTACAACTACGGATTTAGGTAATTAGCATACTGGAAAGTTGGTTTTGTATTTGGGATAATTTACTTCGCTTGTTCGATATCGCTCATGTGGTAAATCTGAGAATTGGGATTAATTTAGTACCCCCTTTGTAGCAAGGGAACGTTATAGGCAAGTTTTAACACGAACTATTTTTAAAATGAACATTATAATTAATAAAACACATTTGTTTTTCTTTTCGACAATTCTTCTGATTCTTGCTTTCGCATTTTATAAACCGAAAGGAACTTTTGACGTAAATATTGGAGATACTTATTACATAATTCAGAATTCTCACTTAGGAATTCTATTGTCACTTATATATTTTATCCTTGGAATAATTTATTTCTTTTTACATAAAAGAGGAATACAATTGAGTAGCTGGATTGTTTATATGCATTCAATTATTTCAATTGGAGGATTAATTTTGGTTTGGTTTTTATTAAAAAAAATCAGCTATTCACCTCAAACATTTGAAGAAATAATAAAATCCATAAAAGTAAATATGTATTTGTCATACACTTGCTTTGGCGCAATTATGAGTATGATTTTGATTCAGATAATTTTTATGGTTAATGTAGTGTTTAAAATTTTGAAAAACTAAACCAGTCAGTAACAACTATTACAACGAATTTGAGCAATAGGCATAATGGCAAGTTAATTTGGTATTTGGTAAATCCCAGAATAGGACTAAATTTACTATCAAATCCTCAGTAGTACTGAGACGTTATGTGTCATGCTTTCACGACCACTTGCCTGACAAAAATAATTATTAAAAAATGGATGAATACTTAACAAAATATAGTGACATATTCTCAAATTTCATAAAACAAAACCCAGAATATTTTTATCTGTCTATTTCTGCTATTTCACTTTTATTTTTTATAGGGAGTATTAGAAAATGGGATTGGATTATAAATAAAAATGGAAATTATTATGAAAGAGGAATGTTCTTTTGGATAAATATTTTTGGTGAAAAATTAGTCAGACTTTATATTACAATACTATCAGCAACTGTAACTATAATATGTTTGATTATATTTTTTTATTA
The DNA here is from genome assembly GCF_000813005.1 of Flavobacterium sp. KMS. Lineage (GTDB taxonomy): Bacteria > Bacteroidota > Bacteroidia > Flavobacteriales > Flavobacteriaceae > Flavobacterium. The sequence goes on from NZ_JSYP01000015.1 coordinate 44,333, forward strand.
TAAATCATTTTGAATACCCGATAGCACGGATTTGCAATTCGTGCCTCAAACGTTTGTCTCGTCCTAAAATAAGTTTACATATTTATTTTACCCTACTCCCCGAAGAGTTCTCATGGAAAGCTGTGCGAATGTCTCCTGACTTCGCTCAGGATGACAGACGAAAAAATTACTGCATAAAAAAAAGCTCCAGATTTCTCTGAAGCTTTTTTAGTACGGCAAGCATTCAAATATCTAACCAGATTATCTTAGATTATTACTGTATTTTAGCATGCGTATCTTAATTTATTTCAGCTTGTTGTTTGTTTTACCACTCATATAAATGCCAAAAAGCATCACTCAAATTAAAAAGCCTTTTGAAAATTGTAGTGAAAAAAAAATATATATTTGAAAATAAATATAGTGTGAAATTTATCACACATATCTAGCAAATTTGGGGACTTTGTGTGGTTTTGTCACACATATAAATAAGTTGGTGGCAATTTTGCGAAACATCTCAACTACATTAATTAACAAGAAATAAAAAAATGAAATTAACAATTACAATCGGACTTCTTTTAATTGCACATCTTGCATTTGGACAAGACAGAATTCAAAAAATTGACAGTTTACTCAATTCTCTTTATTCAAAAGAGAAAATCAATGGGAATTTTCTAATTGCAGAAAAAGGAAAAGTTATTTATAGTCGTAGTTTTGGACTTGCAAACGAAACAACAAAAGATAAATTAAACGAAAATTCGATTTTTGAATTGGCATCTTGTTCAAAGCAGTTCACAGCTATGGGGATAATGATACTTAAAGAAAAAGGGAAGTTGAATTTGGACGATGACATCAAAAAATACTTACCCGAACTTTCTTTTTATAAAGGCATAACTGTAAGAAACTTATTAAATCATACTGGAGGTCTACCAGACTATATGCAGCTTATGGATAGTTTATTTGACAAATCTAAAATTGCCACTAACAAAGACATAATTAATATATTTAGTAAGCATCAACCAAAAATAGTATTTGAGCCAAATACTAAATGGGAATATAGCAACACGGGCTATGCACTATTGGCATCAATAATTGAGAAAGCATCGGGTTTGACATACGCTGACTATCTAAAAACAGCTATTTTCCAGCCGTTGAAAATGAAAAATACCTTTGTTAACAATCGTAGATTATCGCCAAAGAAAATTGACAATTATGCTTTTGGTTATGTTTACTCAGATAGTTTGAAAAAATATGTTTTACCAGACGAATTGAAAGAAACTAAAATTGTTATTTGGCTTGATGGTGTTGTTGGAGATGGCTCAGTTAATTCAACTGTAAAGGATTTATTGATTTGGGATAGAGCATTATATACCAATAAATTACTCACAAAAGAGGGAATGGAATCAATTTTTGAATTAGCAACTTTGAAAGACGGAGCTAAAAGGAATTATGGTTTTGGTTGGGGAATTGAAGAAAATGCTGATTTTGGAAAAATTGCAAACCATGATGGGGGTTGGCCAGGTTATGTAACTTTTATCGATAGACATATTACAAATGATAAAACAATAATAATACTTCAAAATCACAACAACGTTTCAATTCCTTCTAAAGCAATTAGAAAAATTCTATATAATAAACCATTGCCTGTGCAAAAAATCAGAAAAGAAATTAGTATTACTACTGAAGAACTTCAAAAGTTTGTTGGAACTTATGCAGTTGAAAAAGATTTTGAAATCAAAATTTCATTAGATAAAGACCAACTTTTTTCACAATTGACAGGACAAAAGGTGTTCCCGATATTTGTAGAAAGTGAAATGTTATTTTTCTACAAAGTAGTAGATGCACAAATTCAGTTTGAAAAGAGCGATAAAGGAGAAATTTCAAATTTGTTTTTATTACAGAATGGAAAGAAGATAGAAGCAAAACGGACGAAATAAAACTGTCCTGTTCTTCGAAGAGTTCTTATTAAACGCTGTGCGAATGTCTCCTGACTTCGCACCCACAATCTAAAGTAATTAAGCAAGAGTTGCTTTCTACGAATTTCTTGCGTAATTACCTTTGCGTTCCTTCGACTTCGCTCAGGATGACAGACGAAAAAATTACTGCATAAAAAAAAACTCCAGATTTCTCTGAAGCTTTGTCTTTGTAGCCCTAACGAGACAATTCTCGAACCATTTTGTGGATGACTTAAAAAAATAAATATTATTTTATATTGATTTCCATGTTTAAATTTGATCTTAGTCATTTATAATATTGAATCAGTGGAATAAAAGTCTGTTTATTTAGTTCTTATTTTATTCTCAGAAAGTAGAATTAAATTAGAATTTAAACAAGAATTAGCTTGACATAAATTTTATACCTATTGAAATTGCACTCATATATGTACTAAAGGATTCAACAAATATAAGTTCGTTTGAATATTGTTAAGTAAATATCCTATTTTTGAAAACAAATAAACACTGACATTTGTCAGACATAGCACCCCACTTTAGGGTAGATAAGTCGAATTTTATCAGACATATACACAAGTTGGCAGAAATTTTAAAAAACACATCATGTCATTAAATATTACAGGAATTTTAATAGATTATCTTCCAGATTCAAAAGTGAATTACGATTCAAAAGATTTTGAAGTATCATTGATTAATCAACTTTCTCCAAAAAATCTTTCAATAACATTTATTAAAAATTCAACATTGATTTTACTTGACAAAATTTTCTTTGAAAATGTTAATGAAGAAAAAGAGTTGACAAGTTTAGAAAAAGACATTTCGGAAATTTTTCCAAAGAGTAATGTTTGGATTTTTGTGCTAAATGATATAATTGACTTTTTTGGTTTTAGTAGAATAGAAAATGGAATTAAAATTCGTTCAAAATTTATAGGACAGGGACGCCCTTTCCTTGACTATGGAGATTTGCATATTGTTGAACAAAAAATTTATGATGAGTATAGTGAAATTCTTTTTTCAGACGAATATATAAAATCAATATTTGACGAAAAATTTGAGAAACTTGATGAGATTGAGGTAAAAAAGCAATTTTTAGTTTTTAGAGATAAAATTTTAAATAAGAAAAACATACAAAATAATTTTGCTTATTTAAGTGGTAATATGGAATCGTATTATATTGAAAATCTTTTTGAAAAAATAATTGAAATAAAGTTGCTTGACCTATTAGAAATTAAATTTGTAATCTTTAAAAAATCTAAATTCAATTTTAATAAAGAATCATTAAAGAATTATATTTTAACGGCAAAGTCCCAAATCTTATAAAAAAACTACTGCCAACAGATGCTACAACGGATTTGGGCAATAGGCTTAATGGAAAGATGGTTTTGTATTTGGGATGATTTGTCAAATTCGAAGAAAGGGCTTAATTTAGTCCCAAACCCGCTGTAGTCCCAAGACGTTGGCAGACATTTTAACCTAAAAAATCGTGAAAAGAATAATATTAAGTATTTTACTGTTCAATTTCATTAATTGCAACTCTCAAATAACAAAAGAATTAGAAAATTTTATTAAACCTTTTGAGGATTATAAAACTTTCAATGCAATGGGTTGGAAAAATGATTCAATTTCAAAATTGTTAAATAAAAAAGCAACTGAAGAAGAATTAGTTTATCTTTCATTAAATGGTAAAAACACTTTTATAAAAGGAATTTCAATTGAAACATTAATAAATAGCAAAAGTAAAAAAGTATTTGATGTTTATGATAATTTGATTGATTCAAAAGACACGTTAGTTTATTCAACTGAATGTTTATCAAGCAATGAAAGTTTCCCGAATTTTATGTTTCAAAGCTTGACTTTTAATCGAAACTATTCAAAAGATGAAATAACTTCAAACAAAGAAATATTAGTTCATAAAATATTAAATAAAAATCCAATAAATGTAAAATTGTTGGAAAGCATAAATTATTGGATTCCGCAAAATGAAGAATTCTATGAACCAATAAGAAAAATTGTATCAGAAAATAAGTCTTCTGCCCTATTAGTTACTATAGCAAAATATAAAAAAGAAAATGATATAGAATTAATTAAAAGCTTCGGAATAGATGCTTTACCAGCAATTGAAGAATTTCCAAACAAACAATTCAGAGAAATATTAGAAAACAATATAAAATTTGACGATTTTCAATATATGTTTGCTTTAGCAAAATCCTGTACTCCAGAAACTGTTAAAACAGTTGAAAAAGCTGTTCAACTCAAAATTGAAGATTTGAAGAATAATGATTGTGGAAATTACTGTTTAAGTACAATTTACAATCAAATTGAAATGAATAAATGTGAATTATTTTATCCAACTTTAGAGAAATTATGGCTTACAAATAAAATAATCTCATACAATATTCTGGATAATTATAAAAAAAAACATTCAAAAATAGAAACAAAAAATTTCCTTTTCAATGGTTTAATGCTAAAAGGAAAAGCAGAAATTATTCATAAAAATATTTACGATGATAGTGATTTCGTAGAAAATATGGAAAGTGGTTTGACTTGGAATAAAGAAGGTAAATTAATTCATATCTTAAACGAGTTAAAAAAAATATCTAACGCAGAATATTTAAAAGCTTTAGAAAACAACATAATCGAAAGCGAGGATTTAGGTTTGCCAAATTTTGTTGAAGAATTAAACGACAATAAAAGTTTATTGATAGTTAAAAATTCATTCATTGATAAACTCAAAATAAATAAAATTGCTTATGGTTTGTTATCAATAATGGAAGCAATTAAATTATTAAACGATAAAGAAACTTTTAATAAAGGTTTTGAAGTTATAAAAACCAGAAAAGAGGAATTTAAAAAATTTCCTGGTTGGGAAAAAGACTTGAAAGATTTTGTAAATGAGAACAACTTAACATTAGAATAAAAAACGTATGGCAACACACGCTACAAGCAATTTAGACAATTGGCTTAATGGAAGTCAGTTTTGTATTAGGGATTATTTGGCAAATCCAAAAACATAAATCTTAATTTAATCCCAAACCCGCTGTAGTGCCAAGACGTTATAGCCAATGGTACAAAAACCGAAACAACAATGATAATCCCGACAATACACGGATATATGGACAGAAGAATTTTAATCAACTTCACAGCTGACCCAAAATCGGTGGAGAAAATTATTCCGTTTCCTTTTAGACCAAAACTATACAAAGACAAAGCTATCGTTGGAATTTGCTTAATCAGACTGAAAAACATAAAACCAAAAGGATTTCCTGACTTTGTTGGTGTAAACTCTGAAAATGGCGCTCACAGAATTGCGGTGGAATGGGATGAAAATGGTGAGACAAAATCAGGAGTTTATATTCCACGCAGAGACACTTCATTAAAATTAAACACACTTGTTGGTGGACGAGTATTTCCAGGCAAACACTATTACGCGAAATTTAATGTAGCTGAAAAAAACGGAAATTATCATATTGCCTTTAAGAGTTCAGACAACACCGAAATATTAATTGATGCCACGGAAACAAAAGTATTTAGCGATAATTCAATTTTTGAAACATTAAATAATGCTTCAGACTTTTTTGAAAATGGTGACCTTGGATATTCACTAAACAAAGATAAATTTGACGGACTAAGATTGAAAGCATACAATTGGGAAGTTCGACCTCTTAACGTTCAAAATGTAAAATCAAGCTTTTTTGAAAACGAAGATATTTTTCCAAAAGGTTCGGTGACTTTTGACAACGCATTGCTTATGACAAATATTGAACACGAATGGAAAAGTGAAACGGATAAATAACCACTGGCTATAACAGCAACTACAACGGATTTTGTTCTCTACTTGCACGAGCGTCCCGTTCGTGAACAAAACATGGACAAACATATCAAAACGAAAAAAAGCTCCAGATTTCTCTGAAGCTTTTTGTCTTAGTAGCGGGAACAGGACTCGAACCTGTGACCTTCGGGTTATGAGCCCGACGAGCTGCCTACTGCTCTATCCCGCGTTGTTTCGGGTGCAAAGATACGTAGTCTTTACGGTTATACAATGGAAAAAATGAATTATTTTTAAATAAAATTAAGTACTAAACTAAGTACACTACTTAATTTACTGTAAGTCAATAAACTTAGGGGTTTAATCTCAAAAAAAAGAAGTTCAGTTTATAAAACTAAAGCCTGATTCTATGTAGAATCAGGCTTTTTAATTGTGAGGAATAGTCAAAATGCTATTTTTTTATAAAACGTTTTACAGTTTTTGTACCATCTTTATCTAAAACAATCAGATATACTCCTGCTTTTAAACTTGAAACATCAAGACTGTTATTAATAATCTTTTGTCCTAAAATTGCAGCTCCAGTTTGAGAATCTACAATACTAACATTAATACCTGTAACATCTGTTGTAAAGAAAAGCGTATTCTCTACTGGACTAGGATATACTATTAAAGAATCTGTTTCTTCTATTTCCGAATTTAAAGAAGCTACTTTTGCAGTTGATCCTGTTTTAGTGATTTTAACCCAATTAATATTTACTCCACTATTCTGAATGTAGATTCCAAAATTATAAGTACCTGCATTTACATTTACCGTTTGAGATACAGTTTGCCAATTTTGCCAACCTCCCGTATTTGGAATGTTAACAGCACCTAACTGAATTGTACCTGCATTTAAATCCGAAGATATTCTGGCACCATTTACAGCACTTGCAACTCTATATTCAATTACGTATGAACCTGATGTTGGGAAGTTAATGTTAGAATATGCCATCCAATCTCCTGTATCGGCATACCCCACATTTAATCCTCCCCCTGTATCTGTTGTAGCTTCTGTTTGAACTCCACTCATCGATGAGTAATTTTCTGCTTGAATTAAAACAGAACCTACTGGTGGTTGCCCTGCATTTACTACTTGATCAATAGCTGTTAACAATGATTTTGAACCAACAGCGTCTTGAGATAATTCCCAAATCATAACTCCACCCGCATTTTGAATCGCAAATGTCGTTTTTTGCTTAATTGTTGGAATTCCGTTATAGTAAATTGTGCTGGCAACTTGATCCGTATTTTCTGCACCAGGATACGTATTTACAATATTAGCGTATGAGATTCCCTGATTTGCAGAACTTCCAAAACCGTATCCGTAAAACGGAAGACCAATTATAGCTTTGCTTGCTGGTAATCCTCTGCCTGTCCAATAATTAAACTGGTTAACCGCCATGCTGTATGGAGAATGTTGCCCCGGACTTCCCGGAGCCCAAGGACCAGTAGCATCATAAGCCATAATATTAATCCAGTCAAAAGCGGCAAAGGTAGATGATGGTACATTTGCGCCTCCATATCCTTCAGAGAGTGCTGCTGTAATTAGCTTACCATTTGCATGTAATTTGGCTGCAAGAGCAATTACAAATCCTCCATAATCTGCATTAATCGCTGGACCTTCTAAATCCATATCGACACCATCAAAATTATGAGCAACTACATAATCATATATTTTTTGAATAAATGCAGTCCTATTAGCGCTCTTTATCAGATTAAAATAATTGTCGCGAATTGCACCACCTTCAGATACAGAACCTCCACCTAGGGATACAAAAACTTTCACATTTTGGGCATGTGCTGCTTGTATAATTGTATTACTTCCTGAATTAAAAGATAAATATCCATTGGCATCTGGATTTTCGAATGCAATGTTAATGTGGGTTAATTTACTGTATTGAACGCTACTTGAAAATGCATTAAGGTCAATCCAGTTAGGGATGTAAGCTATTACTTTTTTCTGGGCAATTGACAAATTGAAAACTCCCAACATCAAAATGATTATACATCTTGATCGTATTGTTTTGTAATTGTTTTTCATAGGGCTTGTTTTTAAAATTAGTAGGATTTGAAATAAATTAATTTATATAGTAGGTTACATAAATTTACACTAAAAATTAACCATATAAGTGATGCAAGTTCATTTAAGCTTACGCTGATTTATAACTCTAATACTTACTTATATCACTTATAAGGTTAAAATAATTTCTCTGAAACTATTTTTTTATAAAACGTTTGACAATTTTTTTACCATCTTTCTCAAAGATAATCAAATAAATTCCTGATTTTAAATGCGAAACATTTATACTATTATCTGTTGATTTTTGTCCAGAAACTGCAGTACCTGTTTGAGAATCAATAATACTAACATCTCCTCCTGCTAGATCTGTTGTATAAAAAAGTGTATTCTCTACTGGGCTTGGATAAATAATTAACGAACTCGGTTCTTCGATTTTTGTGTCTATTGAAGCTACTCTTGCTGTTGCTCCTGTTTTAGTTATTTTAATCCAATTAATGTTTACGCCTGAATTCTGAATGTAGATTCCAAAATTATAAGTACCAGCATTTACATTTACTGTTTGAGATACGGTTTGCCAATTCTGCCAACCTCCCGTATTTGGAATGTTAACACTTCCTAAGGGAATCGTTCCTGCATTTAAATCCGAAGATATTTTTGCACCATTTACAGCACTTGCAACTCTGTATTCTATTAAATATGCTCCAGTCATTGGAAAATTAATATTATTATAAGCCATCCAATCTCCAGTATCAGTATATCCAACATTCGAACCTCCATTGGTATCTGTTGTAGCTTCTACTTGAATCCCGCTCATGGATGAATAATTTTCGGCTTGAATTAAAGTTGAAGATGACGTTGTAGGTGTTGATCCTCCATATCCTCCAAAAACAGCAATTACTTTAGTAGGTTGAGTAGTATGAAGTGACGGAGATTGATCAGCAACATCATCATAAGCAAATCCGTAAGCCAGATTATCAACACTTATACCTGGCAAATGCCAAAATTTAGAATAATGATTAGTTGGGTTAACTTGGTAGAATTTTGATGCATCATACCAATTTTGTTGTCCAGGATTTGGAGTAGTCACATTTACTACATGTCTGTTAATTGCTGCTGTTAATTGTGCCTGAATTACAAGATCCAAATCACCATCAACCAGTCTTCTGTCTAATACACCTTTGCCTTCAAGTGCTTCTTGAGTTGATGGTCGATATTGTACTCTTCCTGTACGTCCTACAAAACCTCCAGATTGCCCAACCATTTCTAGTTGTTCGCCTATTACTCTGCCTTTAAAAACACCTGCGTCTCCTGCATAAAATATTAAATCTTCTGTTTTATATTTAGTCCAGATGGCATCAATATAGGGTTTTAAATAATTAGCTTGAGCGCCAACGGTAGTCCCTCCTGTTCCATCTGCGAAAGCGGGAGTTTTGGATGGTGCTGTAATTTCGCCAGTTGCATCATTAACACAACCCTGAAATTGTGATGGCACATTGGCTTTGAATGCTGCAACTATGTCGGCATGCTTTTTTAACTCCCCTACTCTTTTTTGGTATCCATTGGCTCCAAATAATTCAAGTCCCATTGGGTATTTATACGAATCTACTCTAGATGGATTACCAAAAAATCCATATTGATTATTAGTAAGTTCTATAATTTCGTATAAAATACCTTGATTAGGATCTGTTACGTTTAACGGATTTGGCGATGTATATCCAGATGGTGCTCCATTGGCTCCAAAAAAGTAAAAATACAACTGCTGTCCTTTGGCTATAAAAACCCTGCAACCTGCAATTTGAGGCAACGTAAATGTTTTATTCGGAATTTCACTCAATTTGGTAAAACAATTAGCGTATTTTGAGTTTTGTCCCGGTCCTGTATTTCCTCCAATAGTAGGTCCTGTAACGGTATTGTATGATGAACTCATTGGTAATACCTGACTTGTTTTTGCATTTACCCAAACGTGGTTGCCTGTTGTATAATCAATACCTACAATTGCTACGTACAATTCATTGTCATTAAATGTAGATGTGTTGTTTATTGTAAACGGTATCGGCCCTTGTCCGTACATAAAATTCGATAGCAGCATAAATAATACTACTGCGATAAAAGGGATTTTTTTAAATTTAAAGTTCCTCATGTTTAAAGTTTTTTTGGGGTTAGTAATAGTATATATTCAAAAGTTAGTAGGCGTGAATACAATATCATTAAGTTAAGAAAACAGCTGTAATGTTTTGCCGAATAAATCTCTCGCAAAGACGCAAAGTCGCAAAGTTTAGGCTTGATTTTTTTTGCGACTTGACGTCTTTTCGAGAAAAATTATAGTTCAAAAGCTTAACTTAATGACATTGAATTAAATGTTGGTTATAATTATTTAAGCTTATTACAACCAACAAGTTTTAATTATTCTTTAATGATTTTTTTAGTCCAGGATTTTTGATCTGATGTAAAGTTTAGAATATAAATCCCTTTAGAAAGTCTGCTTATATCAATAACGCTTTCATTTGCTTTAGCATCAACCTTATTCTGTAACACAGGATTACCAGATAAATCATAAACGGTAATCATTTTATTATCTAATTTTCCAGATGATGAAACTTGGATATAACTACTAGCAGGATTTGGATATATATTTAAACCTGTAGTTTCTTCTTCGGGAATTTCATTTGTTACTGTAGCCGACATTCTTGCTGTCGAAGCTGATCCATAAGCTTCTATCTCAAACAATGAATAACCATAAGGAGTCAACGCTTTGGATGTACATAAAATTCGGATGTATCTTCCTGTTCCGCTTACGACTAAATCATCTGTACCTCCATCACTAGCAGTTTGTGTGTTTACAGTTTCATTTTCGGTAAAAGCATTATCCGCAGAAATTTGTACTTTATATTGTGTTGCGTAGGCAGCTTCCCATTTAAGAACAACACGATTAATGTTGTAATTATTTTGTAGATCTACATAAACCCATTCGCTTGTATTTGCAAAACTACTTGACCATCTTGTACCCGCATCTCCATCTGTCGCTTTCGCAGAAGAAAAAGTTGCATTTTCTTCGCTTGAAGCTAAAGTTGGTTTAGCCAAAGCCAAATTAACATCGTTATTTGGAACATCTGTTGTAACCAAATTTACACTTCGGATATTATCAAAATAATAGGTGTTTCCAGAGCTCGTTCCTGGTTCGAATAAAAACACAAAGCGATTTACCTCATTATCTAATGTAGATGCATCTGGCGCACTTGCATATGTAAAAACTAGCGTGTGCCAAGTATTGGTTTGTTTTACAACTGCCTGATATACACTATGTCTTCCTACAGGAAAATTAGATGGGATTGATGCACTACTTTCTGCTTGCCAAGAAATAACAGATCCTACTGGTGCAGAAGTGTAAACATCTATTGCAAATTTTTTAGTTCCTTTTTTAAAATCTCCAATATTGTTTAAAGTTGTAGTAAACGAAAAGTTATCATATAACTCAGTTGATTTTCTAACATATTTACCAACTGATGATGACGTATTTATTCCGCTTGCACTAGGATTAACCGTATTTGGAGTATAGGTTCCGATGGCATCTCTAAAAGTAATATTATGTATTGTTTGATAATCTTCATAAACTACTCCTGCCGTAAAAGTATCTGGTAGTTTAGTAGAACCAATTCTTATATTATCAAAATAATACGTGTCGCTTGTATAAGAACCTGAATTAACCAAGATTACCATTTGGTTTATAGCCAAGTTTGAAGTTCCTTCATCGGGGCTTGAATTATAATAAAAGGTAAGTGTTTCCCATTGATTCTGTTTAGTAGTCATTGCCACATAACTACTGTTTCTTCCAGTTGGAAAATTTGCAGGAAGCGATGTTAAACTATTTTCCAGATTCAAACTAACAACTGTTCCAATTGGTGCTGATGTGTAAACATCAATCATTATTTTATTCGTCTGGTTCTTTAATAAACCTGCATCTTCGATACTATTTTGTGTATTAAAAAACAACACGTCATATTGTTCGGTTACATTACGAACATACTTTGCCACATTTGCAGAAGCATTAACCGAATTTGCACCAGGATTAGCAACTACAGAATATGTTCCTGTCGTAGTCCCTTTTATAATCTTATTGATACCGTCATAATTTTGTAAAATATCGGTTGCAATAATTGGTTTTTCGGGTGCGGCTTTTGTGAGTAAATTATCAAAATAATATGTCGCTCCAGAATTAGAGTTGGACTCAAATAAGAATACTACATTATTAATAGACAAAGCACTTGTATTGGCATCTATTACTTTTTCAAATTCAAATTCTATCGTTTCCCATTTATTTTGTACAGTTGTAGTAGCTTTATAACCACTATGTCTTCCTGAAGGATAATTAATAGCTGTTGTTACCAAACTATTTTCTAATTGCATTGATATTTTTGTCCCTACTGGTGCAGAGGTATAAATATCAAATGAAAGTCTTTTTCTGCCATACACATAATCATTGGCATTGGTAATTGTTATGTTTTTTATATTTAATACATCATATATCTCTGAAGCATTACGAACATATTTCCCAACAAGTGCAGATGTGTTTACGCCTGTAGCCGACGGATTTGCAACTGCCTCGGTTAAAACTCCTGTTTTATTTAGATAAACTATATTTCTGTTAGACTGAAAATCTTCATGTATTTTCTCAACAGGCAAAGGCGGTTCTGTAGTTACAGCTATTTTATATGTTTTATTATCGCATCCATTTACTGTTGCCAATACCGAAACATCTCCTCCTGTTGCTCCCCAATTTACATTAATTGCATTGGTTCCTTGTCCTGAAGTTATTGTTGCCCCAGATGGAACTGTCCAATTATAATTTGCTCCCGCAATAGCGTTTACAGAATATGTTTTGTTGGTTGCATTGGCATATACTTTTGCAGCTCCAATTACACCATTGGCAAAACTCCCGTCATAAACTCGTACATAATCTACTAATAGTTTTGCAGGAAAATCAGCTGGATTAGGTGCTACTCCTGCTCCATTTACACTTGTATAAGGCGTTCCTAAACTCCCGACTGCTAAGTTTAAAATGATATAAAATTTATTGTCATTAAATGGCCATCCACCATTTACAGTAGTATTAGGACTTGCTGCATGAAATAAATTCCCATCTATAAACCATTTTATACTATTTGGTCCCCACTCTACAGCATAAACGTGAAAGTCTGTAGATAAATCCGTTGGAGATGCATAACTTCTACCCGTATAATGATATCCGCCTGCATCGTAATGTAATGTTCCATCTACCGATTTTGGACTTTTATGTTTGGCTTCCATAATGTCTATTTCACCTGTAAAAGGCCATGTTCCAGTTGCTCCCTCTGGCAACATCCAGAAAGCTGGCCATGCACCCACGCCCGAAGATAGTTTCATACGCGCTTCAATTCTTCCATATTTTAAAGAATATTTCCCTTCTGTAGTGAGCTTTGCAGAGGTATATGGCTGATCAGGAAATTGTGAGTTTGGCTCATATTTAGCTTCGATATTTAAGTAACTATTTGTACCCTCTTTTACTATCGTTGCCTGGTTTGGATTATATCTTTGTGCTTCGGCATTACCAAAACCACAAAGTGATGGACAACCGTTACCAGTAATACTTTGCCATTTACTACCATCGATTGTAGTACCATTAAACTCATCTGCCCAAACGAGTGTATTACATTGAGAATGTAATTTAATAAAAGGTGACATTACTAAGAATGCCATCAGAATAAGCTTTTTTAAAAATTGTAGGTTGTTCTTCGGTGGTTGGCCGAAAAAAAAGTTTTTTTGTTTCATAGTTTTTTGTTTTTTGGGGTTAAAAATTGTCAAACTCAAAAAAGAACTATCTGTAAAAAATAGATTCTTTTTTTATTAATAACTCACAATATTAACAAACAAACTGCTATAAACTCACATTCATAAGTACGGTTTGACTACGGTGCTAAAAAAACAAACACTACAAAAACTTATCAATACAGTAAAATAAATGAGGTTTTCTTGGGGATTAAACCGTTCATTGACCGTAATTAATTTTAAAATCCGTTTAATCTGTGGCAAAATTAACCGCAAAGGGCACAAAGGTTTACGCAAAGTTCGCAAAGAATTAGAATCTGTTTAATCCTTTAATCTGTGGCAAAAAGGAACACGGATTAAACGGATTTTCTATCTATTATTTTTAAAAATCCGTTTTTAATCCGCGTCTTTACTTTTGTAAATCCGTATCATCCGCGTCCCTATCCGTGTTCATTTATAGACAATTTAAGATTGCAGTTAAGCTTTAAAAGTTGAGTATAAACTCCGTAATATTTGCTTCAGATGAAAGTTGGAGTTTCTTACGGATACGATATCTAGTATCTTCTACCCCTCTAACCGAGATGCCTAAAAGTGGTGCTATTTCTTTGGTATTGAAATTCATACGCAAATAAGCACATAATCGCATATCGCGGGGCGTTAATTCGGGATAACTTGCTTTTAAGCGTTGGATAAAATTATCGTGAAGCTGATTAAAAATTTCTTCAAACTCATTCCAATGTTTATCTCCTTGCAATTCATGATCAATTATTCGGTTGATTTTGGTTAAGAAACCCAAATTTATAGCGGAATCATTCTTTTTATCAATTTGATTAATAAGTTCCTTTATAGATAATAAAATTTCATTAAGATGTATTAAATTGACTGTATTTGAAGCTACTTTGGCATTCTTGAGATTAATTGTAGCTTCTAAGTTTTCACGAATCACATTCATGTTTTCTTGTTCTAATAACAGTTTTTGCTCATTAAATGCTGCTTGGTTTAGCAATAGTTCTTTTTCCTGATCTAGAATTAATTGTTGACGCTTACGTTCTGCTAATTTTTTTTGATATTTAATAATTACATAGATTAGAGTTCCAAAAAGGAATAAATACGTGATATAAGCCCAACTCGTTCTGTACCAAGGCGGCAGAATTTCGAATTTAAAAACAGCTTCTTCGCTTACTACATCATATATATTCTTGGCTCTTACATGAAAAGTGTATTCGTTTTCGGGTAGATTAGTGTATTCTTTTTCTGTTTGTGGTCCCCAATCAGACCATTTTGGTTCAAAACCTTCTAGCCAATATTCGTATTTTGTACCATCGGCATCATCATACCAAAGTGCAGCAAACGAAAAATGAAGTGCATTTTTAGAATAAGGCAAAACTGGATAAAATTTATCATTTATAGTTGTTTCCTTTGCCGAAAGAACATCGTATCTGCATGAATATAATAGACTGTCTTTTGGAAAAACACTTTTTACTTCGGATATAACTGCTTTGTATTTTAAACCATAGCTTTTATTTTTAATACTATTATAATGAATCAATCCGTCTTGAGTGCCAAAAAATACATCTCCTTCTTGAGTAGTTTGTATGTTTTCGAAGCCAGGAATATATAAATACCTCAATTTCCTAAAAGGCAATTCTTCTATAGAAAAACCTCCGTCTTTTTTCTGATTGATTCTTCCTGTATTATCTCCCGAAACATACCAAATAGCGCTTTTATTGTCGGATTTAAGCAATCTGATGTGATTATTCATACCCAAATACTTTTTAAAAACAGCATCCGGAACCATTCGTTTTGTAGAGGGATCTTGCTTGTAAACCCCTTTTGTAGTACCAAAAAGGATTTGATTATTTAACTTGACGGTATTCAAAAATATACTCGACGGAAAACCGTCTTTCTTGTCATAAAAATGCATGCTTGCAATACTATCAAACGTATTATTCAATCTTATTTTAAAGATTCCCTTGTATCCATGTGCTATCCAAATATTATCTTCTTTATCAATTGTAATTACTCTGCTACTTTCTTTAAAGCCTTTAATTTTAAACTGATATACCCAAGATTGATTTGCCTTTTTTAATAAATATAATCCCGAATATCCTCCAACTAGTAACAAATCGGGATGATTTGGCATAACTACACCTTGCCATGCTCCATCTGTTTTTGCAACTAATTTTGCTGCACTTCCGTTTATCTCGAATATTCCGTTTTTTTCGAAAGCCAAAAGTACATTATCAAAAACACCAATGTTCCATACCGTTTCAGACATTCCTGCCACACGCTGAAAATGTATATTTCCGTGTTGCCCAAGTTTGTATTTCTCCCAATCCAACCAAAACAATCCATTATCCGTTCCTATATATAACTTGTTTTGGTAAATCTGACTGCAATATATTTTGGTTTCGAAGTTTGTGGTATCCAGAATTCTTGATAATGGCGAAGAAATTTGAATAAGCGCAATCCCATCTTTAAGTGTTACCCACAAATTACCAGCTGCATCGAGTTTAAGATTGGTAACATACTCATTTTGCAAACCCATTTGCTTATTGATATGCTGAATTAAGTGTCCGTTTTTATCAATAATAATGAGCCCATTTTCTCGTGTTCCAATAGCATAATATCCATCTGGAAGGAGAATGCCAACAGAAACTTGATTTTGTTTTAAAAGATAATCTGCTTCGGTTTTTAAAGGGTTTAATTGATTGTTTTTATAAATAAAAAAACCGTCTTTTTGAGTTAATACTGTTAGGTTATTTTCGGTTCCGAATAGCTTCAGGATTTTCATTCCTGCAAATTTAGAACCGCCATCAATAGAAATCAACTGATCATCTTTTACTTTAAGTAATCCTTTCTTATTATCTAATGCATAAAGATTAGTGCTAATTTTAAAAAACTCATCAAAACTCGTAGTAGCTTTTATAACTTGAATTTTATTATTCTTATAAATAAAAAGAGCTTCGTACGAGAAAAAAATTACTTCATCATTATAAACAATAGTATGCCATACATCACTAAAATTTCTGGATGAAACTGGAAGTAATTTAACTAAAGATGTATAATCGTATTGACCATTTGACTGTTTGGTTACAAACCCAAAATCGCCTTGTGCACCTATAAAAATTTTATCGTTTTTATCTATCGCGAGGGAGCGAACCATACTCTTGTTTTCTGGCTGCGTAATTATCCCCCATCTTACTCCATCAAATTGTAATAAACCAAAATGATTGGCAAAATACATCATTCCTTGAGAGTCTTGTAAAACATCCCAATTCTCAGAAGCTGCTTTATAGGTTTTAGGACTATAATTTGTTATAAAAGGAACACCTATTTTCTTAATTTGAGCGTTAAGTACGAAGGTTACAAATAAAATAGAGGTACATAAAAATCTAATTCTAAATTTGATCATTTTGTTTTATACAGTAGGTTATTTTTGGTGCTTTTTACGGCGACAATCCTAAAAAAACTTCTGGGGCAAGAAATTCTTTTAAACAAAAAAAACGTTTTTAGTATTATTCAAAAAGCACTAAAAATTAGTATTTCGAATTAATTAAAAACGAATATATAAAATCAAATATATAAAAAAATATTTTATAGTAAAGATGTAATAGATTGCTAATTTGAATTTTAGCAGCTGCTTCCTGTAGTAATGGTAGCAGTAATACTTCAAGTAAAAAAAAGATTCCACAATACTCAAAATTAATCTGTTCATTGTAATTAGTTTTGACACATAGGTAGATTCAACATTAAAAAGGTGCAAGTATTCTTTCACGCAGATTTCAAAAAATTTAAGCTGATATATGCAAATTCATTTACTAAAAAACCTGCTCTAATCTGTACTATCTGCGTGAAAAAAATCTTTTGCTAATTTTAAATTCTTAATCGAAACTTTATAGGTTTAAAATTAGTAATGATTTGCTTTTCTTGCATTATGAAACAAGAAAAACAAATCATTAATTAAGTACTATAAAAACATGCTTAATAAAAAACCTGAAGCGATAGTTACAGCAATGGTAACAAGTCCGGGAAGCATAAAACTGTGATTAACAACATATTTTCCTATACGAGTTGTGCCTGTACGATCAAAATCCATGGCTGCGACTAATGTAGGATAACCCGGTAATATAAAGTCGGCATTTACAGCTGGAAACATCGCTATAAGATGTGGCTGACCAATTCCTAAAGACAATCCTATTGGCATCATAATTTTTGTTGTAGCAGCCTGGCTAAAAGTCAATGCTCCCATAATAATCAAGGCAAAGGTAAAAGTAAAAGGATACTCTGATGTTATATCTCTAAAAGTGCTTTCTATTAAAGCATTATTTGCTCCCATAAAAGTTGCGCTCATCCATACTACACCTAACACTGATACAATTGCAGTAGCCATTGATGTAAACAAACTCATTTTTGCTACCAACACTGGAGGTGTTTTGGTAATTATCATTATCAATGCCGAAGCCGATAATGTTATCATGATTATTAATCCTGTAAGGTTAATTGCTCCATCTGCTCCTACTGCAAATCCTGCAGTTCCTTCTCCAACATTTGGAATAAATTGCGGAAATGCTCCAAAAAATATGATGAGTAATATGGCACTACCAAAAATAAATACTGCTGTTTTTGCACCTGGTTTTAACTCTCTATTTGTTTCGGATGTTTTGTTTATACTCTCAGCAAATTCAGGATCTTTCATTTTTTCGATAAACTCTGGATCATCATTAAGTTCCTTTCCTTTTTTCCATACCGAAATAACACCAGCTATAATACCTATCATACAAGCAGGAATACATACTTTCATTATATCTACAACTGCTGTAGAATAAGCTAGTATTGCTGCCAATGAAGCCGTTGCTGCACTCATTGGGCTACCCGTAAGTGCCATGTGTGATGCGATAACAGATATACTCAACGGTCGTTCTGGTCGTATTCTTTTCTTGGCTGATACTTCGGCTATAATAGGAAGTAGTGAATATACTATATGCGCTGTTCCTGCAAATAGACATAAGAAGTAAACTGTAAATGGCGCTATAAAAGTTATATACTTCGGATTACGTCTAATAATCATCTCGGCAATACTCACCAAATAATCCAAACCTCCAGCTGCCTGTAATGTGGCAGCTGTGGTTACAATGGCTAAAATGATAAGAAGTACCGCTATAGGCGGATCAGCAGGGCGCATATGAAAAAACAAGACAAAAATAAGCAGTCCTATCATTCCCATAACTCCTAAACCTATCCCTTTAAGTCTTGACCCTATAAGGATCATGGCCATAAGTATAGCGAACTGTACTAATATCATGAAGTGATGAATTTAGGATTAATAAGGTTTTCTATCGAATAAATCTCATCCCATTTGTCTTGCGTAATGAGCTTTCTTTCGTTTACTACAATATCGTGTATCGATTTACCTGTTTTAAGTGCTTCTTTGGCAATACTTGAAGAAGCTTCGTATCCTAAAATTGGGTTAAGTTGTGTAACAATACCAATACTATTCATTACTAAATCTTTTGCATGTTCAGCATTTGCCGTGATACCTACAATACATTTATCTTTTAAGGTATTACAAGCTTTAGTAAGATACTCTAATGATGTAAACAAGGCAAACCCAATTACTGGCTCCATTACATTTAATTGCAATTGTCCTGCTTCTGCTGCCATTGTAACCGTTAAATCGGCACCAATAACATAAAAACAAGTTTGGTTTACTACTTCGGGTATTACAGGATTTACTTTTCCTGGCATAATCGAAGATCCTGGCTGAAGCGCTGGTAAATTAATCTCATTAAATCCACAACGAGGTCCGCTACTTAATAAACGAAGGTCATTACAAACTTTACTCAATTTAATTGCACTTCTTTTTAAAGTTCCACTTACTTCTACAAAAGCACTTGGGTCGTAAGTAGCTTCAAATAAATCGCCTGCAAGTGTAACAGGAACTCCACTTACTTCGGCAAGGTATTTTACACAAAGTTCAGGGTAACCTTCTGGAGCATTTACTTTACTACCAATGGCAGTTGCTCCCATATTTACCTCTGTAATCAATCTTTCTGATTGGCGTAAACGAATTACATCTTCGCCTATTGTTGTTGCAAAAGCATTAAATTCTTGTCCTAATGTCATTGGTACAGCATCTTGTAATTGCGTACGCCCCATTTTAATAACATTAGCAAACTCTTTTCCTTTCTGAAAAAATGCATCTTGCAGTTGCGCTAAGGCTTCTGTAAAATACTCTATTTTAAGATAAATTGCGATTCTAAAAGCCGATGGATAGGCATCATTTGTACTTTGCGAAAGGTTTACGTCATTATTAGGATGAAGGTATTGATACTCTCCTTTTTTATGTCCCATATATTCCAATCCTAAGTTGGCAATTACCTCATTAGCATTCATATTGGTAGATGTACCTGCTCCTCCTTGAATAAGATCACTTATAAACTGGTCTGCAAATTCTCCTGCAATTAATCTATCACAAGCATAAATAATAGCTTCAGCCTTTTTTGCATCTAATACACCAAGATCTCTGTTGGCCATTGCTGCAGCTTTTTTTACATGACCAAAAGCCTTAATAAATAAAGGTTCTGATCCAATAGGAATTCCTGTTATATCAAAATTTTCTTTGGCACGTACTGTCTGTACTCCATAATAACAATTGTTTGGTATTTCTTTTTCTCCAAGAAAATCATGTTCTGTACGAAAGTTACTCATAATGTAATGTGTTAAATTATTAAAGGAAATTAAAAACGGAAGAAATAATCTTGCAGTTCTTTTTTGTTTTTTGATTTTGTAAGTCCAAGCATCAATAATATTCTTGCTTTTTGCGGACTAAGATTATCTGATACTACTGTACCAAGTTCATTGTCATTTGTTTCTCCATCAAGCACTACTCTGCCTTCTAGACAACGGCTTGAGCGACAAACTGCTATATTTGCTTTAGTCGCTTTTTTTATAGCTTCGGTAAAAGCTTTAGAGAAATTTCCGTTTCCAACACCAGCTATTACAATACCTTTTACTTTTTGTTTTACTAAATAATCTATATATTCTGGAGAGGCATCGGCATACATATATACAATTTCTACTTTAGGTAATTTTGTGTTTTTATTTACTTCAAAAGGTCCTTCTTTTGCTGTTTCTCTTACCGATGATTTGTAATATTCTACACGACCATCATATACTTCTCCAAGCGGACCAGAATCTGGTGATCTAAAAGCATTTACTTTTGTTGTACTAGTTTTAGTAACTTCTCTGGAATCGTAGATAGATTCATTAAAAGATACTAATACACCACGCCCTTTACTTTTAGGATCTGCAGCGACAGTAATAGCATCAAAAAGATTTTTAGGTCCATCTGCACTTATAGCTGTTGCCGGACGCATTGATCCTGTAATTACAACCGGTAATTCATGCGGTAAAACTAAATCAAGAAAATAGGCTGTTTCTTCCTGAGTATCGGTACCATGCGTTATAACAACACCATCTGCCTCGTTTTTACTAAATATTTCATTAATACGTACTGCAAGTTTTTTCCATATTTCAATACTCATATCCTGACTACCTACAGAAGATATTTGTTCTCCGCTAATATCTGCAATAGCGTTTATACTCGGAATACTTCCTATAAGATCAGCTACAGGAATTTTACCCGCAGTATATCCAGCTCTATCCGAAGATTTTCCTTCGCCTGCTATAGTTCCACCCGTGGCAAGAATTATGATTCTGGGCTTTTGTTGTCCAAAGGCCAAAGATGTTGCAATACACAACAAAAATACAAGTACTAATTTTTTCATTTTTTAAAATATTTATTTGGTTAATCCTGATATTAGAAATTAAATAGCATCCCAAAATTGATGCGAACGGCGTTAGCTCCTTGTGTACTTCCATCGGCATATTGCAATTGTTTGTACCCTATTTGTGGTTCAAGTGCAATTGTTAGAAAATCAAAGAAGTCATACGATGCGTTAAGCGTAAACTGATAATTTGTCATTCGGTCCCAACCTGCTAGTGTGCCTGCTCCATCATAAAAATGATTGTAAGAAGCCATAACCATCGAGTGAAACTTTTTATTAAAGAAACGTTCGTACGAAATAAAACCAGCATGTACAGGTAATAGATCTAGTTTTCCTGAAAAATCTGATCTGGCAAAACCATCAAGACCTGATCCTCCTACAGCTAGAAAATAATCACTAATTCCCTTACCGATTGTCCATTGTGCTTGTAGATTATTTACTAAACCTGATTTTTTTCTAAAAAATATACTTGTCATGGCAGTAACACCACCACCACTTTGAGAATCAAATTCAAACTCTGTTTTTCCTGCTGCAATATCCTCAGAGTCATAAGCAATACTGCGATAAAGACCTGATAATTTCATGAAACCTCCGTTATCAAAAGCATATCGTATACCAGCCACAGCATCGGGAGCTCTAGAGGGAGCATAATCTACACCATGAGTTGGACTTAACGTATAATCATACAAACGGCGCGGCTCCATATACTCTGCCGAAAGCATAAAAGAAGTATGTCCATTTTCTTTAAAAAGACCTGTGTAACGCACTTGAATCCTACGAGAAAGTACCATACCAGTAGGTCCATCCCAATCTAGTAATGGTGAAGGCCATAAGGATGAATCTCCAAAATTTGACCACGTTTGTCCTACTGTCCAATGATCATACTGAACATAAGCATGACGCAGCCTAAACTGAGACGTATTATTAGCACCTTCAAAATCTGCTTCTAACATTGATTTTAATTCTTTACCATTATTTAATTGTATCGTGCTAACAAAACGCAATTGCGACTGTCTCATATCCATACTAAAAGAAGGTATATCTAAACCCGAAACATCATTATTATGAATAAGAAACGAACTATTACCACTAAGGCTTCCCTTAATATCATAAATACCATTTAATTTAAGTCTTCCTATAAGTCTGGCTGTAACTTTGGGCTTTCCATTTAAAGTATCTTTAGACTCTACAGCCATTAATTGGGCATTTAATAAATTGCTCAATAACATACAGGAACAAAAAAGAACCAATAGTAAAAGTTTGTTTTGTTTCATAATTTATATAAATAAGGGGGGATAATAACGAAGTTTAATTATTTTCTTTTTGGGAATAGTTTATATAATTACTCCATTACAGATGTATTAACAACGGTATAGGATAAATTAGAATTTCTATCTAGATAAACTATTAGAAAATTGCATTGTGGTATTGTAGACGGGCCTAAAAAATTTAATCCATTCTAATCGGATTAGGCTTATTGCTATAACAAAGCTTGTATTAAAACACAATAATATCAGTCGGCTAAAAAGTATCTTTTTCATACAATTCCTAAGATTAGATTTAGTATACAAAATCGTTGATACAAACAAATATAAAAATAAATACCGCAAAATCTTACAAAAAATAATTTGTTTGTTCTTAAATATTTGCCTATTACATAATAACAGGGGTGCTTATTTTTTAATACTTCATTATTAATAGAATATTATGGCTAAATATTAAAGAATAAACAATGTTTAATTTTTAGGCATTTTTTTTCAGAAAAATATGATATTGATTATTTACACCCATTCCATTTTACGTTTTTAATTAAAAGATTCAATCTAAAATTAAATGAATTATAGTAAATTAGGATTCCCTTAATATTAAGTCTTAAAAAATCTTGCAAATAATGAAATCTACTACTTTAAAAAACAAGATGATTATCGCAGCTACAGGCCTTTTCTTATGCTTTTTTCTTGTGATACATCTGCTTGGTAACTTACAACTTTTTTTACCCGAAGATCAGGCAAGAGAACAATTCAATTGGTACTCTAAATTATTGTCAGGCAATATGTTTATAAAAATTATTTCCTGGGTTTTGTATTTATCCTTAATCGGACATGCAATTTATGCAATAATTGTTACTATAAAAAATAATACTGCAAGTAAACAAAACTACCATTATGACAAAAGAAATTTTGCCAGCGCATGGAATAGTCGAAACATGGGCATATTAGGTACCATCCTACTCCTATTTCTTATCATACATTTTAAGGATTTTTGGTATGTATATAAATTTACTAACCTGCCTGTAGATGCAGCAGGAAATAAGGATTTATATGAAATTGTTGTACAATCGTATTCGCAACTATGGTATGTAATAATTTATGAGGTATCATTTATAGCATTAGGTTTCCACCTATTACATGGTTTTTTTAGTGCCTCGAGAACAATGGGACTTTATCATCCTAAATATGTAAAAGTTGTAAAAGTATTTGGATGGGGATATACCCTAATTATCACAGGAGGTTTCATGGCAATTCCCCTTTATATTTATTTAAAATAGTATGAAAATGAGAGATTCAAAAATACCAGATGGCCCACTTGCTGATAAATGGAATAATTATAAAGCCAAAGCAAAACTTGTAAATCCTGCTAACAGAAAAAAACTTACTGTTATAGTGGTAGGAACAGGACTTGCAGGATCTTCTTGTGCGGCATCACTTGCTGAACAAGGATATAACATTAAATCATTTTGTTTTCAGGATTCGCCCAGAAGAGCACATTCAGTCGCTGCACAAGGTGGTGTAAATGCTGTTAAGAATTATAAAAACGATGGCGACAGCGTGTATAGAATGTTTTACGATACTATAAAAGGTGGAGATTTTAGATCTCGCGAAGCCAACGTGTATAGATTAGCCGAATGTTCAGCTAGTTTAATCGACCAATCGGTTGCTCAAGGTGTTCCTTTTGCAAGAGAATATGGAGGTTACTTAAACAATAGATCCTTTGGAGGTGTACAGGTTTCCAGAACCTTTTATGCCCGAGGACAAACAGGACAGCAACTTTTGCTTGGAGCGTATCAATCACTTCTTCGTCAAGTAAACACAGGTAAAGTTACCATGCATACGCGTCACGAAATGCTCGAATTGGTTTTGATAGATGGCAAAGCCAAAGGAATTATAGCGCGTAATCTAGAAACTGGAGCCATAGAACGTCATGCTGCCGATGCCGTAGTACTTGCAACAGGTGGTTATGGTAAGGTATATTATCTTTCTACACTTGCTATGGGTTGTAATAGTTCGGCAATATGGCGAGCACACAAAAAAGGGGCTTATATGGCAGGCGTAAGTTGGATTCAGTTCCATCCTACTTGTCTTCCTCAACATGGAGAAAATCAGTCGAAGCTTACTCTTATGTCAGAATCATTGCGAAATGACGGTCGCATCTGGGTTCCTAAAAAAGCGGGAGACGATAGAATTCCTAATGCTATCCCTGAAGAAGAAAGAGATTATTATCTGGAACGTCGATATCCTGCCTTTGGTAACCTTGCTCCTAGAGATATTTCTTCTCGAGCTGCCAAAGAACGAATTGACTCTGGTCATGGTGCCGGACCAATGAAGAATGCTGTTTATTTGGATTTTTCGGATGCTATCGCTGTACAAGGCAAGAAAAATATCGAAGCCAAATACAGCAACCTTTTTGCTATGTATGAAAAAATTAACGGAATCGATGCTTATAAGGAACCAATGCTTATCTCTCCAGCAGCGCATTTTACGATGGGCGGACTTTGGGTAGATTATGAACTTATGACTACAATTCCTGGATTGTTTGCCCTTGGTGAAGCCAACTTTGCAGATCATGGCGCAAATAGACTTGGTGCAAATTCTCTGCTTCAGGCTTGTGTTGATGGCTATTTTATTGCTCCCTACACTATTCCTAATTATTTGTCTGGCGAACTAAATGCTTCCCGAATTAGTACCGACCATCCCGCTTTTGCGGAAGCAGAAAAAACGGTTAGAGATCAATTAAACCAATTCTTACATAGCAAAGGAAATCTTTCAACCGATTATTTCCATAAAACCATAGGACGATTATTGTATGAAAAATGCGGATTATCCAGAAGTAAACAGAATCTTGAAGAAGCAATTGTAGCCATAAAATCTTTGAAAGCTTCTTTTGAAAAAGACTTACTAATAACTGGTGATGATACATTAAATAGTGAATTAGAAAAAGCCGGACGTGTAGCCGATTATATAGAATTAGCTGAGCTTATGTGTTACGATGCATTACAAAGAGAGGAATCTTGCGGAGCGCATTTTAGAGAAGAATACCAAAGTAACGAAGGAGAAGCAGTACGAAATGATGCCGATTTTTGTTATGTGTCGGCTTGGGAATGGAAAGGAGAATCAAATCCTCCTGAACTACACAAAGAGTCTTTAGTATTTGAATCAGTAGAACTTGCAGTACGTAGCTACAAATAATTAAAACTAAAAGAGATGAAATTATATCTAAAAATATGGCGCCAATTAAATGCCAATTCTAAAGGAGAAATGGTAGATTATGAAATAGATGGCGTAACCGAACATATGTCTTTCTTAGAAATGCTCGATCTTTTAAACGAATCACTTATCCAACTACGGGAACGCGTTATAGAATTTGACCATGATTGTAGAGAAGGTATTTGCGGACAATGCGGCGTTATGATTAATGGTAGAGCACATGGCCCATTAAAACATACTACAACTTGCCAACTCCATATGCGAAGTTTTAAAGATGGCGACACTATATATATTGAACCATTTAGAGCAACAGCTTTTCCTGTAGTTCGGGATTTAAAAATTGACCGAACTGCATTTGATTCTATTATTACTGCCGGTGGTTATATCGGAGCTTCAACTGGTCAGGCGCCCGAGGCAAATAGTATTCCTATATCCTACGAAACCGTCGAAGCATCCTTTGATGCGGCGGCTTGTATAGGTTGTGGTGCTTGTGTTGCGACTTGCAAGAATTCTAGCGCAGCATTATTTGTTGGTGCCAAAATAACTCACTTAGCATTACTCCCACAAGGAAAAATTGAAGCATCAAAAAGGGTTTTGACAATGGTAAACCAAATGGATTCTGAAGGTTTTGGAGCTTGTTCTAACACCGAAGCATGCGAAGTAGAATGTCCGCAAGGTATATCGGTACTTTCTATTGCCAAAATGAACTACGAGTATAATAAAGCATTGGTAATGAAGAAATAATTTTCATATTGTTTGTTTTTTCTTCACTTCAAAAAATATAGTTGTCCAATACAACCTTTGTCAAAGTTTTAAAACTTTGACAAAGGTCTATACCAAGAATCTTAAATTCTATCCTATTTCAACCATAGCCCGCGGTTTCAACCGTGCGGTACAGATTGCGATTGTCCTTTGCATTCCAACGGTTGAAACCGTTGGCTATGGTTATAAGATGTTGTTTGTGGATGCGATCCGTTATCCAGCTATTTTTACACAACTCACTTAAATGAACTTACATTACTTATATGGTTTAAAGATATAAGCATGATTCCTTTTGACCCAAACAAAACTTAAAATTTGGATTTTGTAAGCATATTTTTCTAAATTTGACGTCTTAAATACATGATTTATATTATGCGTCATAACAGAAATTTTATTTGTCTTTTATCCTTACTAACGATACTGTTCTTCTCACCGTTTGCTTACTCACAAGCCACAACAACGGCTACTCCAGATACTGCTAAAACACAAGGTAGTGGGAAATTATTTGAAGATTCGACCAAGACCGATAGTGACTATCTTATGGCTATCGAAAAAGCTGGTGAGGTTTTGCAATCTGCTTATAATGACGCTGTTTTTGAAGGAAGTACATTTCATCTGTTTGCTGAAATAGATAGAACTCAAAATAAACTAGATCTTATTCTGGCTAATTTAAAAGGAGCTAATCCAAATGTGCGAAATCAGCAAATGTATCGTATTGTATTAGAAGAAATTCGTCAGGAATTAGACGAACAAAATACTGCCATTAATTTACGCAACAAAAACCTTGATAAAATCAAAGGTCGATTTGCTGACTTACGCAAAGACAAAGCGCTAATTACACTATTAAAAGACACCATACTTCGCAAGCAATTTAAGAGCGAATTTTTAAATCTTAAAAAGACTTATTTAAGTACAGATAGCCTCATGAACCACAATCTAGAGGTTCTTAATACCAAAAACAGACTAACGGTACAAAGAAAAATAGCTGTTTCGAGTGCATTATTAACTGTAGAAAAAAAGCTTGAAAAATCTGGAATAAGTATTCTTGGCAGAGAATATCCTTTTATATGGAATACTAGCGATACGATTGCCAAAAAAGACATATCGCAGAATATTAAAGCAAAAGTAGCTATAGAGAATAGCGTGGTATCGTACTATTTAAATTATAGTATCGGCGGATTAATCACTCTTACATTTTTTATGGGATTATTAGCTTGGTACATTTCTCGCAATCTTAAATACCTAAAAAATAACAATCACTTTGAGAACCTTACATTACTAAATTTTAAATACTTAAATAGTGGTATTATTATTCCAGTAATTGTAATTGGGCTTAATATTGCCATCGTGAGTAATTTATATGCTCCCGCCCTATTTATAGAATCATTACAGTTGATACTGCTTGTGGTGCTTACTTTTCTATTTAAAAATCATTGGTCTAAAGAATCAATGCGAAACTTATTTCTATTAGTAGGATTGTTTTCTGCGCTTTGTTTCCTGGATTTATTTATCGGGGTTGGCTTGTTCCAACGTTGCGCTTTTATCCTAATTAATGTCTTCGGAATACGTTATGGATTGGTTCAGCTTAAGAGTATTAAGGATCAATTATACATAAAGGGATTCTTTAAATGGGCAAGTATAATATTCATAGGTTTAAATAGTTTAGCTATTGTTTTTAATATTTACGGTAGAGTTTCTCTCTCAAATATGTTAAGCCTTACTGCCTTTATTGCAATTACTCAAATTATTGCACTTAGCGTACTATTAAAAATAATTCTAGAAATAATTCTTTTACAAATATATACGACAAGAATCAAACGCGGAATCGAAACCATTTTTGATCATGAGAGTTTATCAGATAATCTAAAAAGACCTTTTATAATAATAATCAGTTATATGTGGTTGGTGGTGATTGCATCCAATTTAAACATTTGGGAATCGCTACGTGCATCATTTACATCACTATTAACCCACCCAAATACTATTGGTAGTATCACATTTACCTTGGGTAATATCGTTTTGTTTTTTATTATAATCTGGATGGCTCACCTTCTGCAAAAATACGTTGCTTACTTTTTTGGTGAAGTCGATGATGAGAATGAAGAAAATGTAAACAAACGCCAACATTCTAAATTATTAATAACACGTCTTGTGGTATTAATTGGAGGTTATTTATTGGCTGTAGCCGCATCAGGAATGCCGCTGGACAAACTAAGCATTTTATTAGGTGCCTTAGGAGTTGGTGTTGGACTTGGTTTGCAAAACATTGTAAGCAACTTTGTGTCGGGTATTATTTTGATTTTTGATAAACCAATACAAATTGGAGATGTAATCGAAATTAGCTCACAATCGGGTCGCGTAAAAGCAATGGGACTTCGTACAACCAAAATTAATGCTCCAAACGGTGCCGAAATAATAATTCCAAATGGTAATTTATTATCTCAAAATATTACTAACTGGACTTATACTGATAACTTTAAACTAGTCGAAATTTCCTTTGATGTTGAAGGCGACATTGTTCCAGATGATATTAATTTAATTGTACTTGAAGCACTTGAAACTCAAACATTGATAAACAATTCCAGAACTCCACAAATTTATTATACCGCCATATCTGATGGTAATTATAAATTACTAGTGAAATTCTGGTGCAGTATTTATCGCACCGAAGAAACTATTAGTAGTGCACGCCAAGTATTGTTTAGTAATTTTAAAGCTAAAGGTTTAAAATTTTCAACATAAAAAACACTTAAAAAATGGATTTTAAAATCATAGCTATGCTTTTTCTTTCCATTTTAACATTTGAGATTTGCGGTATGCAAGGGGAGAAATTCCTTTTATTTCTTTAAATTTTCTATTGAAATTAGAAATATTATTAAACCCACATAATTCTGAAACTTCTAGTACAGATAACTCTTGTGATCTAGATAATAACTTCCCTGCCCGCTCAATCCGGATTTCTATCAGGAACTGAAAAAATGTCTTGTTGGTCCGGACTTTAAAGTATTTGCAAAAAGCATTTTTAGTCATATTTGATAATGCAGCGATTTCCTCCAGAGTAATATTCTTCTGAAAATTAGTCATAACGTACTCAAAAACCGTTTGCATTCGCTTTCCTTCATTATCTGTAATTTTCTTATCATATATATAACTAGAAAGTGGTGTCTTATTCTCTTGAGATAACTTCTTAGTTATTTCAAGAAAAAGAATAAAACGATCAAATTCATTTACCTTTTTTATTTTTTTAAATGCCTTAACAACTTTATTTGAAGGATTGTTAACCACAAAACCATTCTTACTGTTTTCCCAAAATGGCTGAATGTCTTTTAAAGCAGGAAGCGTAAAAAAATCTTTCCCAAAAGAGTTAGTCGTAAAAAACAATGTTAGCATTACCGAAAGCTCGTTGGTATTATTTTCACTTCTAAATACATGTGGTAAATTACTACCAATAACCACAACATCTCCTTTTTGATATGGAGAAATTGTGTCGCCTACAAAAATGGTTCCTTCGCCATTCTCGATATAGCTTATTTGTATTTCTTCGTGTTGGTGCAATTTATCATAAAAAACAAATTCTACGTCTTCTTGATAAATGAGCGAATCTTCTTTAGTTTTTGGAATCTTAAATGGAAATACTTTCATAACGGATTAATTATATTCTATAAATATAAAAAAATGTATACATATTAAGTAATAATTTTAAAAATTAGTATAAAATCGGATAATATAGTATCTTTTTGTGATAACTTACCTAATTACATATTTGCAGGTTATAAATATTTTTGAAAAAATTAAAATCGTAATTATGAGTATTCAATGGAAAGGCGTTATGCCAGCAGTTACAACAAAGTTTACTGCCGATGACAAGTTAGACTTCGACATGTTTGGAGTAAATGTAAGAGCTCAGCTCGAGGCAGGTGTTTCTGGGATTATCCTGGGAGGTACACTTGGAGAAGCAAGCACTTTATTAGAGGATGAAAAAAAAGAATTAATCAAAGAGACTATTAATATAGTTAACGGGCAAGTACCGGTGATTATGAATATAGCCGAGCAAACTACTCGGGCTGCGATTCAAGCTGCTAATAAAGCAGAAGAAAATGGTGCAAAAGGATTAATGTTATTACCTCCTATGCGTTACAATGCAGCAAGTCATGAAACAGTTACTTATTTCTCTGAAGTGGCAAAAAGTACTTCACTTCCTATCATGATTTACAACAATCCTATTGATTACAAAATTGATGTATCATTGGATATGTTTGAAGAAATTTTGAAATTTGATAATATTCAGGCAGTAAAAGAATCTACAAGAGATATATCTAATGTTACTCGAATTATAAACCGTTTTAAAGGTCGTTTAAAAGTATTATCTGGTGTTGATACATTAGCATTAGAAAGTATTTTTATGGGTTCTGACGGATGGGTTTCTGGTTTAGTTGATGCGTTTCCAGCTGAGACTGTCGCTATTTTTAAATTAGCAAAAGCTGGTAGAGCCGAAGAAGCATTGGCTATTTACAGATGGTTCTTGCCTTTGTTAGAACTAGACATTAACCCACTATTAGTACAAAATATAAAACTGGCAGAAGTTGCTACTGGTCTGGGAACAGAATTTGTTCGTGCACCAAGATTACCACTTCATGGAGCAGAAAGAGAAAGAGTTTTGGCAATCATTGCAGAAGCATTGCGTACAAGACCAACTCTTCCAGATTATAAATCCATAGTACTATAAAGCATACATTACCCGTTGAGGTAGACTATATTTTAACACGTAAAAACCTATTCGTTAAAATTGATTTGTAATTATATTATGTAAATGCAAATAAGTAAAACTTGTAGTACAATACGTCAAAATTAATTTTTACAAAATCCTCCCCAACGGAGTTAACAATAATATTCTTTTTTAAGTTTAGTTAGATTTGTTTTTAGTTTGGTTTGTTTTTGAGCTGGTTATTAGAGTAGATAGCCAGCTCATAAAACATAATATTTTTTAAGCAAGTCTGGATTTAATTATAATCTTAATACATAAAAAATGATTACAGGAAAAAATTATATAGGAAGCAAGCTTAAAGCTGATGGAACAAAAACCTATAAAACAATAAACCCACAGTTAAACATAGAAAATCCCTGGACATTTACAGAAGCTACTCCAGAGGAAATTGATGAAGCTGTAGCATTAGCAAATGATGCTTTTAAAGTTTATAGAAATTGTCCAGCTCAAAAAAAGGCAGATTTTCTGAATGCAATTGCTGAAGAAATCCTTGCCCTTGGCGATGAATTATTAGAGGTGTATTGTACAGAATCTGGTTTCCCAAAAGGCAGAGCCGAAGGAGAACGAGGTCGTACAATTTTTCAGTTACGCTCATTTGCAAATATGCTTGCTGAAGGAAGCTGGGTTGAAGCAACAATAGATACTGCAATTCCAGACAGACAGCCTTTACCAAAAGATGATTTACGTAAAATGTTAGTTCCATTAGGACCAGTTGTTGTTTTTGGATCTAGTAACTTTCCGTTTGCATTTTCTACAGCAGGTGGCGATACAGCATCGGCATTGGCAGCAGGTTGTCCAGTAATTGTAAAGAGCCACTCTATGCATATAGGAACTGGCGAAATGGTTGCCTCGGCAGTTATAAAAGCAGCCAAAAAACACAATATGCCCGAAGGTATTTTCTCAAACCTAATTGGTAGTGGTGTAACACTTGGAGCAACTTTAGTAAAACATCCACTTGTAAAAGCGGTAGGGTTTACAGGAAGTATTAATGGCGGTAGAGCTTTATTTAATTTAGCATCGCAACGTCCGGAGCCTATCCCTGTATTTGCAGAAATGGGAAGTATTAATCCTGTGGTTATTTTGCCAGAGGCTTTAGAAAAAAATAGTAATAAATGGGCAACTGCCTATGCAAATTCTATTACCTTAGGAACAGGTCAGTTTTGTACTAATCCAGGATTGTTATTAGGAATAAAAGGAGAGAAATTAAATCAATTTATGGAGCAATTAGCCGAAGAAATTGAAAAAATTGCACCTTCATGTATGTTGCATCCATCTATTAAAGACGACTTTAATAATGGTAGAGAAAAAATAAAATCTCAAAATGGAGTAAGTACTATTGCGGAATATAAAGGTGAAATATCTCCTAACTATGCGCCACAAACTATACTTACAGTAAATGGTAAAACATTTCTGGAGAATGCTACATTAAGTCATGAAGTATTTGGTCCATTTTCTATTGTGGTACAATGCGAAAATGATGAGGAATTAGAAAGAATTATTAATAAATTAGACGGACAGTTAACAGGTACTATACTTGCAGAACCAAAAGAGATAGCTAATTCTAATACTATTATTGATGCCTTACAAAGCAGAGTTGGAAGATTAATTTTTAATGGCGTACCTACAGGAGTCGAAGTTTGTGCTTCGATGATTCATGGTGGTCCCTATCCTGCTTCATCGGATTCAAGATTTACAGCCGTAGGAATCCATGCCGTTAAACGTTGGGTAAGACCATTTAGTTATCAAAATTGGCCAGACGAATTACTACCGAGCGCATTACAGAACCTAAATCCCTTAAAAATTACAAGAACCGTAAATGATATAATAACCAAGAAATCTATTTAGTTTATGCCAAGAAAAACTTTTTTTTGTGTCGATGCACATACTTGCGGTAACCCAGTGAGAGTGGTTGCCGGAGGCGGTCCAAATTTGGTTGGGAATAATATGAGTGAGAAACGCCAACATTTCCTGAAGGAATATGATTGGATTCGTAAAGGGCTAATGTTTGAACCACGAGGTCATGATATGATGAGCGGTAGCATACTTTATCCGCCAAGTAATCCTGAGAACGATTTTGGTATTTTATTTATCGAAACATCAGGTTGTTTGCCTATGTGTGGCCACGGAACTATCGGTACAATAACAATTGCCATCGAAGAAGGTTTGATTACGCCTAAAATTCCAGGGAAAATAAAAATGGAGGCTCCGGCAGGTTTGGTTCAGATTGAATACCAACAAACGGGTAAAAAAGTAGATTGGGTACGATTAACTAATGTAAAATCATACCTCGCTGCCGAAGGACTTACTGTAGATTGTCCTGAACTTGGCGAAATAGTTTTTGATGTTGCTTATGGCGGAAACTATTATGCAATCGTAGATCCTCAAGCTAATTTTTCGGGAGTGCAAGATTTTACGGCAGGAAAAATTGTTCAATACAGTCAGGAAGTTCGCAAGCGCATCAACGAGAAATATCCTAACCTTTTTATTCACCCAGAAAATAGTACTATTCGCGATGTAAGTCATATGCTCTGGACAGGTGATCCTATCGATCCAACATCTTCAGGAAGAAATGCTGTTTTTTATGGAGATAAAGCCATTGATCGTTCTCCGTGCGGAACAGGAACTTCGGCTAGACTTGCTCAGCTTCATGGAAAAGGCAAATTAAAGAAAGGCGAAGATTTTATTCACGAAAGTTTTATTGGCAGCAAATTTATAGGAAGAGTTGAAGAAGAAACTACCATTGGAGATATTAAAGCCATCGTGCCAAGTATACAAGGATGGGCAAAAGTGTATGGATATAACAATATAATCATTGATGAAGATGATGATCCGTATGCATTTGGTTTTCAGGTAATTTAACAAAAATATAATCCAAAATAAATCGTTGGTTTAGAGAGCATAATTCTTACCGATGATTTTTTAAATTTATAAGTATAATGAAAAAAGTAAGTATTATTGGTGGGGGAATAATCGGACTATGTTCAGCGTATTATTTAGCAAAAGAAGGATATCAAGTTGTTGTTTTCGATAAGTCGGATATGACAGATGGATGTTCCTACGGGAATGCGGGAATGATTGTTCCCTCGCATATTATTCCGCTGGCACAACCAGGAATGATTACACAAGGAATAAAATGGATGTTTGATAGTCAAAGTCCGTTTTATGTAAAGCCTAGATTAAGCATGGATTTAGCAAATTGGGGATTACAATTCTACAAACATGCCAATAAGCAACATGTAGAAAAAGCAATGCCAGCACTTTGTAATTTATCTCTTTTTAGCAAAGAATTGTACCAGGATTTCATAAAAGAAAGTAATTCTTTCTTTTATGAAAAAAAAGGTCTTTTGATGCTTTATAAAACAGAGAAAACTGCCGAAGAAATTAATCACGAAGGAAAGCTAGCCGAATGTTTTGGTCTGGAAGTAGATTACCTTTCTAAGGACGGAGTAACAAAACTAGAAACAGGAACTAGTACTGATGTAATAGGTGGTGTACATTATAAAAGTGATGCGCATATCTATCCTCAAAAATTCATGCAATTTATAAAAGATGAATTAAGCCGACTGAATGTAAAAATCCATAACCGAACTACAGTAGAAGATTTTGTAATAAAAAACAATACTATAACCGAAATACTTACTGATATGGGACCTTTTATGACCGACGAAGTTGTTTTGGCGTGTGGATCATGGAGCCCTAAAATTGCAAAAAAGCTAAATCGTTCCATTTCAATATTACCAGGAAAAGGATATAGTTTTACTCTAAAAGATGTAAATATAAAACCTTCTATTCCTGCCATTTTATGCGAAGGAAAAGTTGCTGTTACGCCTATGAACAATGATATCCGTTTTGGAGGTACAATGGAAATTACGCATACAAACGATACCAAAATCAATAAAAACAGAGTTCAGGGGATTGTTAATAGCATTAATGAATTTTACCCTGATTTAAAAATTGAAATGCCAAAAGAAGAAGAAACATGGTACGGATTTAGACCTTGTACTCCATCAGGAATGCCGATAATTGCTAGAGATAAAAGAATAAAAAACTTAACTTTGGCAACTGGACATGCCATGATGGGATTAAGCTTGGCACCAGCAACAGGTAAAATTGTTTCGGAAATTATTTCTGGAAAAAATACCTCTGTTAATACACAAATGTTTCAATTATAAAATTATGAGATACGAATCGATACCTTCTTCTTTATTTATCGAAAACAGAAAACGTTTTTCGACAAAAATGAATCCAAATAGCATTGCTATTTTAGTTTCTAATGATGTAATGCCTAATAATGCCGATGATGTTATGGGGTTTGCACAAAATAATGATTTGTTTTACTTAACAGGAATCGATCAGGATGAAACTATTTTGGTTCTTTTTCCAAATGCTTATAAAGAAGAAAATCGAGCTATTTTATTTGTAAAAGAAGTAAGTGAGCATACTAAACTTTGGGATGGTGATTTCTTAACCAAAGAAGAAGCAACAGCTATATCGGGTATAAAAAACGTAAAATGGATTCATGAATTTGAAAAATCTTTGCAGCTTTTTGCTTTTGAAGCTGATGCCTTTTATTTAGGGCACAACGAGCATATAAAAAGAGTAACATCAGAAATGACTACTCGCCAAGACCGAATGATACAATGGTGTAAAGAGAAATACCCGTTGCATCAATACGATAGAGTTGCTAAGATAACTCGTGAATTGCGACCAATAAAATCAGACGAAGAAGTTGCGCTAATAAAAAAAGCTGTAGCAATTAGTGTAAAAGGTTTTAAAGGACTTCTTAGTGCTGTTAAACCTAACCTAAATGAGTTTGAACTAGAAGCAGAACTTATTTATGAAGTGATAAAAAATGGAGCTACACGTCATGCTTTCAAACCTATTGTTGCGTCTGGAAAAAATGCCTGTGCTTTACATTACAATTCTAATGATGCTATATGCAAAGAGAATGATATGGTTCTGGTAGATTTTGGTGTTTGTTATGCCAATTATAATTCTGACACTACAAGATGTGTTCCTGCAAACGGAGTATTTTCACCTCGTCAGCGAGAAGTATATTCATCAGTTTTACATTGCTTAAAAGAAGGTTCTAAATTATTAAAACCTGGCATTAAACATAGCGATTACGAGAAGCAAATGGCTGGTTTAATTGAAAAAGAATTAATTAAACTAGGATTAATTACCAACGAAGATATTGCCAATCAAAATCCAGATGCTCCAGCTTATAAAAAGTATTTTATGCACGGAACAGCACATCATTTAGGACTAGATGTTCATGATGTAGGATTGTATTCTCGTACTTTAGAAAAAGGAATGGTGCTTACCTGCGAGCCAGGAATTTATATATTAGAAGAAGGAATCGGTTGCCGATTAGAAAATGATTACCTACTTACAGCAGATGGAAACATCAATCTCTCGGAAGCATTACCAATAGAGATTGAAGATATAGAAACACTTATTAAAAATAAATAGCCTTATACCCTCCTTTAAGACTATTAGTTTAAACAGTTACAAGAGCAATTTTGTAGCTGTTTTTTTTTGTCCTGCACGGTTTTTTTTGGATCTTGTAGGTAAGGATGTAAGAAATCTTGATTAAAGCTCAAATTTGACGTTTGTCTGCGCATTTTTGTCATTTCTGTAAATGACAGTATTAGCTTTATCTGTTTGCACAAAAAAATCATAAAATCATGAAAGCAAGTTTCTTAAATTCCTGATTTTTAAATTTTACCAAAGACACAATTCCAATCAAAAAAATGGGCTTGTTTCATGCGATTTACCTTCGATTTATACCTCATCATTCTGGTAAATATTGTCCAATAATTTTTCTGATAAAAAACACCAAAACCTCTTTAGGTAAATAAATACTTTCAAATCTATAAAAACCCCAATATCTCAGATAAAATATACTCAAAACTAGATAACATAATCTGATTTTATGATAATATATTGGCATAAAAAAAGCTATAAATGCAAAATATTTGCACTTATTAATAATAAAACCAGTATATGAAATTCAAAATTAACTTTAGGAAAATTGCAATACTCTTTTTTGTATTTGCAACACAACTAATTCTTGCGCAAGAAAGATTAGTTACAGGAATTGTTACAGATGATGCAGGAATACCCTTACCAGGTGTTAGTGTATTAATTAAAGGATCTAAAACAGGCACACAAACAGATTTTGATGGAGCTTATTCTATCAGCGCCTCGCCTACTCAGGTTCTTTTATTTAGCTATATTGGGATGAAAACCCAAGAATTACCTGCAACTACAACCAAAGTAAACCTTAAAATGACAGGCGGTTCAACTGTTCTTAACGAAATTGTTGTTACTGCATTAGGTGTAAAAAGAGAGAAAAAATCTCTTGGTTATGCTACACAGGAAGTAAAAGGTGAAGATTTAAATAAAATAAATAACGGTAACGTAGCAAACTCTATTTCAGGTAAAGTTGCCGGTGTTGATATTAGAAGAAATAATAACATTGGTGGATCTACAAATGTTATTATTCGTGGATCTTCTTCTTTAACTAATGATAACCAAGCATTATGGGTTGTAGATGGTGTTCCTTTGAACAATGACAACACAAATACTGATAATCAACAAAGTGGAGGAAATAAAGGAGGTTATGATTACGGAAATGCTGCCTCAGACATTAACCCGGATGATATCGAGTCTATTAACGTTTTAAAAGGATCTGCTGCATCTGCACTTTATGGTTCAAGAGCTGCTAATGGAGTTATTCTTGTAACATTAAAAAAAGGAAGTAAATCTAAAGGAGGGTTAGGTATTTCTTTTAATTCTGGTGTAACTATTGGATCTGTAGATAAAAAGACATTGCCACAATACCAAAATCAATATGGTAGTGGTTATGGTGATTTTTATGGTACTGTAGACCTAGGAAGTGGTACACATCCTTATGCAGCAACAGACGATGCTTCTTGGGGACCTAAATTCGATCCTAGTTTATTGGTTTACAACTGGAACTCTTTCTACCCGGAATTACCTACTTATGGTATTGCAACTCCATGGGCTCCTGTAAAAAAGAATCCTAACGATTTTTACCAAAATAGTCTTACTTACACAAATAACATTGCTGTTGCTGCAGGTAATGATAGTGGTGATTTTAGATTTGGTTACACAAATTACAACCAAGTACAAGGTGTTTTACCAAACAGTAACAACAGAAAAGATAACTTCAATTTCTCAGGAAGTTATAAAATTAGTGATAAAACCAAAGTATCTGCTTCTGCAAATTACCTAAAATCATATGCTAAAGGAATGAATGAAACCGGATATGGTGATGGTGGAAATAACTACTTAAGCAGTGTAAGACAATGGTATAATATGAGTGCTGATTTTCAGGATTTAGAAGATGCTTATAACATAACTGGAAGAAATACAACTTGGAGTGTTGGTGGGCCAAAAGACTTAAAAATTCAATTTCATGATAACCCATATTTTCAACGTTATAACAATTACAACTCATTAAACAGAGATCGTTTCTTTGGTAATTTTGCTTTAAGCACTGATGTAACAAGTTGGTTAAATGTTGTTGGAAAAGGATCTGTAGATTTTTACCAACAATTACAAGAAGAGCGCATTGCTGTAGGTTCAAAAAGAACTCCAAATACATTAGGACAATATTCCAGATATGACAAAACATTCCGTGAGATCAATTTAGATTTAATCTTAAATTTTAAAACGAATATTACAGAAAAAATCAAATTTTACGGATTAGTTGGAGCAAACTCAAGACGTTCTTCAAATGGTAATACCTATGTAGAAACTAATGGTGGTTTAATTGTACCTGGTAAATACATGTTGAGTAATACAGTAAATCCAATTAATTATCCAAATGAGTTCTTAGAAACTATAGGTACAAATAGTGTCTATGCTAATGCCACTTTCAACTTTGATGAAACATACTTCATAGAAGGTTCATACAGGGTAGATCAATCATCTACATTACCTAAAGAAAATAACACGTACACTTATCCTTCTCTTACAGGAACTTATATTTTTAGCAATCACCTTAAAACTGATTGGTTATCATTTGGTAAACTACGTTTAAATTACGCAGAAACTGGAAATGATGCTGAATTTGCAGTAATTCAATCTACATACCCTAAGAATAGTAATTTTGGACCAAATGGAATACGTTTTTCTACCGAAAACAACAAAGCTAATAGTAACCTAAAAAGTGAACTTACTAAAGGTACTGAAGCTGGTATTGAACTTAAATTCTTAAAAAACAGAATAGGTTTAGATTTTTCTTATTACAGAACTAACACGACTAATCAGATTTTATCAATCGAGACACCAGTACAAACTGGTTATTCCAGAGCTTGGATTAATGGAGGTGATGTACAAAATAAAGGTTTTGAACTTTCATTAAATGTTATACCATTTAAAACCCAAAATTTCTCTTGGGAGGCAAGAATCAACTGGTCATCTAATAGAAATGAAGTAATTAGTCTTGATGGTGCCGATAGAATGTCTATTGGATCATTTCAAGGTGTAGGATATATTGCAGAAGTAGGAAAACCAATTGGGCAACTTATCGGAACTGGATTTAAATATTTAGATGGACAAAGAGTTGTGAAACCAAACGGAAGATACGAAACTGTAGCTGGTGCAACAATTGGTGATGTAAATCCTGAATGGACTGGAGGATTTAATAACGTTATTACTTACAAAAACCTTTCATTCAACTTCTTGATAGATGTAAAAAAAGGTGGTGATGTATATTCTTTAGACCAACAATATGGTAATACAACAGGTATATACCAAAGTACAGTAGGAAATAACCATTTAGGAAATCCTGTAAGAAATTCTATTGCAGATGGTGGAGGAATTATTCTTGGTGGTGTAAAAGCTGATGGTTCACCTAATACTACAGTTGTCTTAGCTGATTATGATACTTACAACACAATGCCACAGGAAGCATACGTTTATGATGCTTCTTATGTAAAATTACGTGAAGTTGGTTTAAGCTATAGATTTCCATCAAAATACCTAAAGAATACATTTATTAACAGTCTTGTTTTTGCTGTAAATGGTAGCAACCTATGGATCATAAGTAAAAATCTTCCTTATGCTGATCCAGAAGCTGGAATGTCATCTGGAAACTTACAAGGTTTTCAAACTGGTGTATTGCCAACATCAAAAGAGTATAACTTTAATATGAAAGTTCAATTCTAAAAAATATAAAAATGAAAAAATTAAATATAATATTCTTTGCAAGTGCACTATTGCTTTCGGCAATTTCTTGTGACGATATCGATAGCCTAAACGAGAATACTAAAGCATATACTACTGCATTACCTAGTACTTTAATGACTAGCTCTCAAGTAAATTATTCTTATTTCCTGACTAATGCATCTGTAAATGACAACAACTTTAGAGGTTATGCTCAACATTGGACAACATCTACCTATACTGATGAGGTAAATTACAATCAAACCAAAAGAAATTTAGGTAACTCTCATAATGTAGTACTTTATAGAGATGTTTTACAAGATTTTGTAATGGCCAAAAACAAAACAAACGATGAAGTAGCTTTAGGGCCAATAGAAGTTGCTGTTAAAAAGAATAAAATAGCTGTTTTAGAGATTCAAATTATAATGACTTACCAAACATTGGTAGATCTTTTTGGAGACATCGTTTACACGCAAGCTTTAAATATAGAAAGTTTTCCAAATCCTAGATATGATGATGCTAAAACTGTTTATTTAGATTTAGCTGCCAGACTAGATATCGCAATTGCTAATCTAGATGATACTTACGGTAGTTTTGGAAAAGCAGATCTTATTTATAAAGGAAATGTTGGTAAATGGAAAAAATTAGCCAATAGCGTTAAACTAAAAATGGGAATGCACCTTGCAGATGTTGATCCTGCTAAAGCTAAGACAATGGTCGAAAGTGCATTTACCTCAGGTGTGATAATGGATAATGCTGAAAATGCTTTATTCCAATACTATTCGACTACAATAGATGAAAATCCATTGTATAATAGTTTGGTAAATGAAAGCCAAATTATGCCTACTGAATTTTTTGTAAATGAGTTAAATGGAAAATCCGATCCTAGAAGAGATATCTTTTTTGACCCAGCTTCAAAAATTGCAGGCGAATACAAAGGAGCGCCTTATGCACAACAAGTTTCTTATAAAAACTTCTCTAATGTAGGTTTAAAATTAAAAGAAAAAACAAATCCTGGTGTAATTTTCGATCATACAGAAACAAGTTTCTTACTTGCCGATGCAGCTAGCAGAGGTTTTAATGTAGGTGGTACTGCTGCTGATTATTACGAAGAAGGAATTCGTTCTAGTATGAAATACTGGGGAGTTTCTACTGCAGATGCTGATACTTATTTAGCCAGAACCGATGTTGCTTTTGCAACAGCTTTCGGAACTGATAAACAAAAAATTGCTTACCAACTTTGGATTGCTTACTACAACCGTGGTTTTGAAGCATGGACAGAATACAGAAGATTAGACTTCCCTATTCTTATCGCTCCAATAACTGCTGTTAGTGAAGCTGAAGGAAAAGTTCCTGTAAGAAACATATACTCCCTTTTTGATTCAACATTAAACAGAGATAACTATAATGCAGCAGCGACTGCGATTGGTGGCGACAAAATGACCACAAAATTATTCTGGGATAAATTTTAATTTTGAGTTAGTAACATATTAAGTAATTCCATGAATTGAAACAGGCACCTAACAGTGCCTGTTTTTTTTATGTCAAATTTTATGGGTTTATTATTAAGCTTGGATACAAACATTTCAAAACATAGAAACATAGATTTTACAAACTCTAAAAAAGACGCTTCACTAATTTAAAATCCACAGAGGAAACAGCTATGTCAAAGAAATATTTATCATTTTATATTCTTTTTTAGACATAAAATCTATGTTTCTATATGTTAGATACCATCACATAAGATTACACTCAATGCTAAATATTATTCAAAACAAATAATCGCAATATGAGAAATATCTATAATTTTATAAGAATAAAAATACATAATGTAATTTCTAGGTTAATTTATAGATAATTTGATATCATAAACGAATAAAATAGTACAACTACATAATTCAATATAAAAATATCTTTGGTTTCATACTAACAAATTCCTAAGATTATGAAAACAAAATTATTTTTATTTATGGCGTTCATTTTCGTTTTAAAGATAAGTGCTCAAGGATTACCTTGTCGGACTAGCGAAGAAAACGAAAAGATCTACAAACAAAAT
The DNA here is from genome assembly GCF_000813005.1 of Flavobacterium sp. KMS. GTDB lineage: Bacteria > Bacteroidota > Bacteroidia > Flavobacteriales > Flavobacteriaceae > Flavobacterium. The sequence goes on from NZ_JSYP01000015.1 coordinate 86,943, forward strand.
CCCCATGCATTAAAAGAAAAACTAGACTTTGATGCATTCAGCAAAAAATTCAGTGCTGAAAGAAAATCTAAAACATCCAAAAAAGTAGAAACGTCCTATGTTATACCAGTAGTGTTTCATATTTACGGTGATGTTCAAAGCGGGAAAACCGTTACTTACCAAAAAATCGTAAACCACCTAAAAGAACTAAATGATGATTTTAATGGTCGTAATGCAGATTACGCAACTGTAGATCCATTTTTTCAGGCAAGAAGAGGAACATTAAAAATTGAATTTAAACTTGCTAAAATCGACCCAAATGGAGGTTGCTCTTCTGGAGTTGTATTTCACCCTGCAAAAAATGGTTATGGTAATGGTGGCGGATACGATGACCAAATCGCTGCTGATGCATGGGATAATAAAAAGTATATGAATGTTTATATTCAGAACGATTTATATGCCGATGGAACACTTAACAACTCAGGAGTTGCCTGGTATCCAAGTACAGGTATGACTGCTAGTAATACAGCAAGAGTTGTATTTAATGGTGCTTATTTGTTTGACAACTCTTATAGTAAAGAATTTTCGGCTACATTAACACATGAGTTTGGTCATTTCCTAAATTTAATACACACTTTTGAAGGTGGTTGCACAGGTTCTGATGAAGTAGATGACACTCCTCTGGAAGATGGCAAACATACGTTGTCTTGTACACAAGGAACAAATTGTAATGGTGACAGAGTAAATAATGAAAACTACATGGGGTACAATGGTGCTCAAGGTTGTTACAAAATGTATACTCAGGGTCAAATAGACAGAATGCTTGCTGCCTTAGAACATCCTGCAAGAAAAACACTTTGGCAAGAAAGTAACTTAATTGCTACGGGAGTAAATACAACAGGAGGATTATTAGCTTCAAGCACAAATTTCTTTAAAGAAGCAGTTGTTAATGATGGCTCGTTTGATACTGCTGCAACAATTACCCTTACAGGAACAGAGACATTTGCTCTAGCTTCTGGAACACTAACTTCTGGAACACATTTTACCCATACTTTTCCAGCAGGAATTACTCCAGTAATAACAGTTAATTCTAATTCTCAATTAACAGTTACTTTAACGGGAAAAGCAACAAGCCATTTAAAATCTAATAGTGCCAAAGGAACAATTACATTGTTACCAGCAGCTTTCTCAGGCGGAGCTTCAACTATGACTTGTACTGCTTTATACTATGATCTTAAATTTGCAGATCCATACGGAATTTACTTTGTAGATATGCCAGATGCAACTGCAAATGCGGCGCTTACATGGAAAGCATTTGATATCGAAAAAGGAGATGATCCATCATTTGGAGCTTGGAGATATGCAGCCAATGCATTAAAAATTGAAACCTATGCTAAAAAACTAGTATGTGAAACAGGAACAAGAAACATTTCATTACTTCCTGCAAATACACAAATAAGTGCTGCTAGTAATTTTAAAGCTCCGGGAGCATATCCTGATCAATTAGATTTACGTACTACAACATACAAAAACTGGGATGGTAAAACAGGATATGTAGGTTTTGACTTTCTGCTTGAGGGCGCAACTTGTTACGGATGGTTCAAAGTTACTGTAGATGCAGACGGAAACGGATATACAATATCTGAATATGCCTATAACACACAACCAGGTTCGCCTATAACTACAGGAGTAACTGCAAAAGTTGGGGTAACATTATCACCAAGCACATTATACGAATCTGACAATAATGATGGTGCAGTTCCTACAAATGCAGTAATTACATTATCTACCAATAACGGAACTTTTACCAAAAGTTCAGGAGCATTAATTGTAGGTACCGATTATACAATTACAGGTGTTCCAGCAGGATTAACTGCAACTTTAACATTAGAGAATAACACTAAAGCTGTACTTGCTTTAACAGGAAAAGCAACTTCTCACTTACCTAATAATAATTCTTCTGTAATAGTAACATTTAAAGATGCAGCAATAACAGGCGGAATTACAACACTAGATAATGCATCAAAAACAATAAAAGTAGAATTTGAAGCTCCTTTTGGAATCTATTATGTAGACAATCCAGACTATGTAGCTTCACCAGCAGCAAACTGGCAATGGTTTAGCTTAATTATCGGTGATAATACCGAATATGGGGCATGGCAATTTGCAGCAAATGCATTAAAAATCGAAACTTATGGTAAAAGATTAGTTTGCGAACCAGGAACAAGAAATATCACTAAAGTTCCTGCAGGTGGCACTATAGGAGCATCAAGTAATTTTACAGCTCCGGGAGCATATCCTAATCAATTAGATTTACGTACGGCAGCATACAAAGCTTGGGATAACGAAACTGGTTATGTAGGTTTTGAGTACACTAATAGAGGAAGAATATGTTACGGATGGATGAAAGTAAAAGTAACTGCAAGCGGAGACGGATATACCGTTACTAATTTTGCTTACAATACTAAACCAAACGAATCTATAACAACCCCAATTATCAATGCGCCTAGCAATTTGGCAGGAACAGTAAATGTAACAGCACTTTCGGTTGCATTAACATGGGTAGATAACTCAGATAATGAAACAGGATTTACATTAGAAAGAGCTGAAGGAACTGGTGCATATAGCGTTATTAAAACTTTTGCTCCAAACGTAACTTCTTATACAGATACAGGATTAACAAAAGGAAACGCTTATTCTTATAGAATAAAAGCAAATATAAATGCTACAAATTCCGATTACTCGAATGTGGCAACAGTAACAATCGAAGATTCTAATCCGAACCCAACATTGGCTAAACCAATAATTAATGAAGGAGATACAGGAATTTATGCTGCAGGTTTTTATGTAACATGGGGATTAATCAATGGTGCAACTAGTTATGACATTCAGGTATATAATGAAACTGACGGATGGGTTGACCAAGGAACATCAACTGCTCATTTCTTATATATTAATAAAAAAGGTACGCAAACAAGTTATAGAGTAAGAATGAGAGCTGTAAATGCAACAGGTACAAGTGACTGGAGTACTCCTAGAGACTTTACACTTCCTGGAGCTTTAGTAGCGCCATCTAATCTTGCTGCAATAGCAAATGCAGCTACTCTTGAAGTTGATTTAACATGGGATGATAATGCAGACATCGAAACTGGATACTCTATAGAAAGAGCTTTAGGAAACGGAGCATATAGCGTAATTGCAACTCTTAGTGCCGACGAAACTTCATATACAGATACAGGATTAACTGCAGGAAGTACTTACTCTTATAAAGTAAGAGCTAGCGAGAATACGACTTATTCTACTTATTCTAATATTGCTACAGTAACTATCGATGATGCAAACCCAGCGCTACCAATTCCTGTATTTTACGATCCATCTAATGGAACTTACCCTTATGGATTTTACGCTACATGGGCATTAATTAATGGTGCTACTAGTTATGAAATACAATTATATAATGCAGTAACTGGATGGGCAGATTTTGCAACCTCTACATCTTATAGTCAATATGTTGAGAAACAAGGAGAAGAGAGAAATTACAAAATAAGAATAAGAGCTGTATACGCAAATGGAGCTAGTGACTGGAGCGCTCCTATGGACGTTACCCTACCTCCTACGCTTGGAATTAATGAATTTGAAAACGATAAATCATTTACAATTTCTCCTAATCCAGCTTCAGATGTTGTAAACTTCTCACTTAAGAATATAGAATCAACTAATCTGATAATTACAATTTACAACAATAATGGAGCGCTTATAGATACAGTTCGTAATACAACTACTTATCATGTGAGCCATTTACCAACAGGTATATATTATGTAGTAATTACAGATGGTACACTTAAGCAAAGTAAAAAACTGGTAATAAAATAAACGATTCCTAATTTTTATAATAATACTCATAAACCTAAACCGCCGAAAAGAATATCTTTTGGCGGTTTTTCTTTTTATAATTAGAATCTAGAACAGCATCTAATTAAACCAACTGGGGTATGCTTCGTAGGTTTGTATCCATTTTCCACTTTTCTTCTCCATTATTACAGCAAAAGTGCTTCCTCCGCCTATCATACTAGATTTAGTTGCCACAAAAACCAAATATTTTTTTTTTATGGTAATAAATTGGATCTGAAAAAAAATACATTTCATAATTAGTATCATTACGCATATCTAAATACTTATTAAGTAAATCATTTTGTGTTTTATAATTCTCAATAATGATTCTTTTATGTCTAAAATCATCTTTTGTCCAAAATTCATCTTCTAATGAATTTCCTTGCTCGGGCAATTGGATACGTCCATACTTTTTTTTCATTGCCTCCCAATTTTTTTCTTTAAAGAAAGTTTTATCAACTCGCTTTACTCCTTTAGCATTTATTTGATTTGTTTTTAATACGTCGAGTATAAGATTTGGGTTGTCTTTCTCTTTTATAACAATAACTTCTTTAATAGAATCTGTTACAATGGTTTCAAAATAATTGTTCAAAGCATTGTATTTATCCTTAGTAGAGGAACAGCAAGATACAAAAATTGAAATAGTCACGATAAAATAATATGGTTTTTCATCTTTCACATCTTTTAAAACAATCCAGATTCCTATTTAATAAGAATCTGGACTATTATTGTAATAAGCATTTAATTAAACCAGTCTGGATATCCTATATGTGTCTGTACCCATTTTCCGTGTTTCTTCTCCATTATTACAACATGAGAGTTTCCACCACCTTCCAAACGAGACTGAACTGCAGTAAAAATTAAATACTTCCTTTTGTGATAATAGATAGGATCTGAGAAAAAGTATACTTCAAAATTAAGACTATTATCAAAATTCATGTATTTAATAAGCAAATCATTTTGTGTTTTATAATGCTCAAAAATAATTTTTTTGTGCCTAAAGTCTTCTTTTGTCCAAAATTCATTTTCCAATAGATATCCTTGTTCGGGCAATTGGATACGTCCATACTTCTTTTTCATTGCTTTCCAATCTTTTTCTTTATAAAAAGTAGTATCCGCTTGTGTAACACCATTAACATTTATATAACTTATTTTATTTCCTTTTAGCACTTCAAGTGTGATATTTGGACTATATTTTCGGTTTATAACAATAACTTCTTTGGTAGAATCTTTTACAGTGGAGTCGAAATAATTGTTTAAAGCATTGTATTTATCCTTAGCCGAGGAACAACCTGATACAAAAATTGAAATAGCTACGATACAAATAATATATTTTTTCATCTTTTAAGTATTTTACTTACACGGTATTCCTCTTGGAGATTGAGCATTTGGTGTTCCTTCGCCAACAGGACGTCCAGATTGTTCAGCACGCACTCTATTCAAAATTCTATTATAATCACTACTACCTACAGGAAATTTAGCTTTAAATGTTGGTGTTTCCATTAATCCACCCCATACGAGATCTTTGTAAACTTGTAAATCAACATCAAAAATATTATAAGGAGGATTGTTTAATTGGTACCCGTAAATTGCACTTGCTATTGTATTGACTGTAGAAACCGCCATCGCCTCATGCTGTGCAGCAACAGTCATGTTAGGATCATGAGGGAATTTATCTACATAAAATTCAAATAATGTGGGGTAATCAGTAAAAGGAGCATTTGTTGGGTAAGTATTATAATTATCTACAACACTTAAAAGATAGGCATGTACCAATTCATGTACAATGGCTGTAGCTTTGTATAAAGTAGTAGCTCCCTCATAATCTTGGCTTATGGTAATTGTATAATCATTTTTTCCATTTCTTCTTGTTTCTGCATAATTACTAGAAAATTTTGTTGTCCCCATTACCATTTCTACATTATATTCACTTTCTGCTCCTAGACTTGTTAGCATCTTTGCTAAATCCCCTTTTGCTTCTTTTTTTAATTCCTCAAAAATTTCTTTAGGACAATCATCTAGATTTGTTACACCGATACGATTTATAACAATTTGTGCAGCAGTACGAGTTGGCTGGTAACTATTGCCTCCGTAGTCATCTCCTCCTCCAGAAGCACCACCTCCACCTCCATCATCACCTAATCCACTACCTCCCCAGTCATCACAAAAAAGTACTGAAACAAAACGACTACTACCGTCACTATACATTTCGTAAATTCCTATGCAAATCGCATCTTCTAGATTTGTTTTACTAGTTTTTGAAGTAGCAAACTTCTTTTTAGCATTACTAAAATAATTAATTTTACTTTGAGATCCTAAAGTAGTTACAAATCCTTCAAAACCAGTTTTAACTTTATAAAAATTAAAATTCTTGTCATTAACGTCAAATTTATCATTTTCGGCAGCAATTACAATATGTGATAATTTATATCCCTCTTTTTCATTTGGAGTAAACATCAACCTATTGTATGTTTTTAGTGGTTGACTTTCACTTGTTACTACAACATTATCTTTTAAAACAATTGGTATTTCTATAACAGTACCTTTTACTCCATCTGTTATAATAGCAGCACTCCAACTAATTTCTTTGGTGTGTTTTAGGATAGTCAATTCTGGATTATTATCATCAAACCAGTTTTTAGCCTCAATGACTTTGGCATCCAAGATTGGTTCCTCCCTTCCAATTTCTTCATTCGTACAATTTGTCACAAACACTACGGAGACAAAAACAAATAGAACTTTTGATATTTTTCTAAATTTTATCATAATAAAATAATTTATTAGTTAATAATTCCTTAAAATATTAATTATAAAATTATAGATATTCAACCCAAGAAAAGCTACTAAAAGTTTTAAAAATAATAGAATAAGACACATTAATTAGCTCTAATACATCGAGTAACTTAATAAAGAAACTTATAACACTCAATTTAAAATTAAACACTAATTCATCAAAAAATATATTTTAAGTAATAAATCAAGATAAATAAGATATAAATGCAAATAGACACTTTCTCAAATACACAAAAACACTGTTCAATCAAGTGAGTAAGCTTAATATAATTATAACTTTGTGTGATTAATTTGAGAAATGACATGAGAAAACAATATAACTTACGCCCAAGCAAAGATGGTTTAAGAGCTTGGGATGTACATCGATTAATAGAACTATCTAAAAACTTCCCTGTTAAACGTGTTTTATTGAGCGAAATTAGTGAAGTAAATGAAACATACTGGTTTCAAGATCCAAGCCAATTACCTACTTGTACAGCTATTCTGGAGCATATAAAACTCATGGAAGAAGCTAGTTTAGACTACCCAATTATTTTGTGTGCCAATGGACGCTTGATGGATGGAATGCATCGCATAATGAAAGCACTACAACAAGGTCATACCGACATTAAAGTAGTACAATTTGAAACCACACCCGAGCCCGACTTTATAGATATTCCAGCAGACGAATTGCCGTATTAAAAATTTAAAACCTTTGTTCCTTTACTTATTTAATCATTAACAATAAAAGCTAAAAAAGGAGCTATTTCCTGCTATACACTCTATCTTTTATGGCGAACCCCGCCACAAAAGGATGCCGTTCCTATCAGGGCTAAAAGAATAAAAAAACATCAAAATAATTTATTGGTCTCAGATATAGTTTAAAACTATCCACTTTAGTGCATTTCGCTTTAGCTTCTAAAAAATATTTTAGCCACAAATTGCACAAATTTTCACAAATTAATTAGCGCTAATTTGTGTAATTTGCGGTTAATAAATAAGTATTGTAGCCTAGCAGACTTTCAAATCTATGAACTTTTAATCCATAGTGGTTTAATTAAATAAAAAACAAACAACAACACTTTTTTATAGATAATTTCGTAAACAAACTAAAAAAATATTCTAATATGAAATACATATTGACCTTATTAATCACGCTGCTTTCATATAATATGCATTCGCAAAATATTATTGGCGAATATTGGCGTATTAGCGAAATTATTGGACAAGACACAAATTACACTCAAGAATTTGTTTTACAAAAAATGGATAAAGATGATAAACCTTATTCAATGTATGGAAATAGAATATTCTTTGATAAGAACAACACATTTAAATGTAGTTATTCTGCTACGTGCGGAAATGATTGTTTTCCATCGTCAGTAGGTACATACAAACTCATAGACAACAAACATATCGAGATAGATATAAATGAATTTTCGCAAACAGGAGATTGTGAGCAAAAAAAGATTGCACTAAATCTTAAACTAAGATATTATATATCGCAGAAGACAGATAAAATAATTAAACTCATTAAGAGCGATGGAAACATTTTTCAGGATAATCTAAACGAAAAATACTCTTTAATGGTTGATAATTATAGAGAAGAAGTGAAAAACGGAAGCTTCGATTTGCTTAATTTTAAAACAAACCAAAAAGACAATTTCCTACGAGTAAATGCATATATAAAGAATAAAACTAAAATTAAAAACTATAAAATTCTCTATACCCAAAAATTAGATGGCACTTTTCTAATAAATTTAGTTCAAAATGAAGACGCAGAGAATGATTATTTTTATATCATAAATGCTTTTGTAGACAATTTCGAATACAACGTTGGATATTATAAACTCAAAAAGAAGTAAAAACTACTTCTTTTTGAGTTTCAAATCCTAACAGGTTTCAAAAACCTGTTAGGTATTAAATTGTGCTAAACAATCCCTAAAAAGTCAAGAAAAGACCTTACAGGATAACATATTTAACTTTTAAATCTGCATCATCTGCGAAACTTTAAACTTTAAACTTTAAACATGTTTAATAACCAAAAGGATTATCTACACTATCCATTGGCTCAGTAAACCACTTAGGGCCATTTGCAGTCATATAAAAATGATCTTCATGGCGAATACCAAATTTCCCAGGAATACAAATCATTGGTTCATTACTTACAACCATTCCTTCTTCAAGTTCTATTTCGCTACCTCTTACCAAATAAGGATATTCGTGAATGTCTAAACCAGTCCCATGCCCTACTCGATGAGGTAATCCTGGTAAATTATAATCAGAACTTAATCCCGCTTCCGCTAAAGTTTTTCTGGCAGCATCATCTACAGAACCGCAAGTAGCACCTATTTTGGCAGCTACAAAAGCAGCATGTTGAGTTGCCTTTTCCAGATTCCAAATAGTTTTATATTCCTCAGATGCTGTTCCATAAGCATAAGATCTTGTAATATCCGAAATGTATCCTTCTAATTTACAACCTGTATCGATAATAACTGCTCCATTATCTCTTAAATCCTGAGGAACAGATACACCGTGAGGATATTGTGTATCATCGGCAAACAATACAATACAAAAATACGATCCCGAAGGTATACCCGCTTTTATATGCGCTGCATTAATAAAACTAGTAACCTCATTAGCGCTAATTCCTGGGCGTAATATCTTGGCAGCTGCACGTTGCACAACCATTGTAATATCTTTGGCTCTTTGGATAATAGCAATTTCATTTGCCGATTTTTGCATTCTGCAACCCGAAGTAATTGACAAAGCATTTATAATCGTATAAGATTGATTCGTTTTAGTAACACCATCAACCAAGAAATATGGAGCCGACTCATCTAAAGCAATAGTTTCGCCAACTATGTTTTTATTCTTTAATAATTCCCCCATTAAAGCATACGGAGATTCATGCTCTTCCCAACAGTTAATTTTTCCGTTTATTTCCATATACTTTTTAAAAGTACCTTCTTCAAACTTAGGAACAATATAATCTAGTGTTCCATCATCGTATAGTAAAGCACCAACCATTCTTTCTGATGGATTCCATTTTGTACCAGTAAAATAATAAAGGTTCGTTCCGGCGTTAACATAAGTCGCCTTTACCTTTACCTCTTTCATAATAACAACTGCTTTTTTAATCCTACCTAAATATTCCTCTGACTGGATTGGCTTTACATCCAAGGTCATATTTTCAATTTTTTCTAACTCAATAGCTGCGTTCGAGCCTCCTATTCCAATTGCCATTTATTATATTTTTAAGTTATTTTATTTATCTAAAACCGTTAAGGTATATTATTTATATGTAGCGTAAAAATTAACCACAAGGTTAACACAAAGTTCGTAAAGTTTTTAAAATCTTTCTAATCATCAAGGAAATTTAACCGCAAAGTCTTAAATCCTTTTAATCTATTTAATCTGTGGCAAAAAAAATTAACCGCAAAGCTCGCAAAGTTTATCCTCAATATTGTCTTTCTGAGGAACGAAGAATCTCCACAAAAAACTCCGCAATCTTTATCGAGCTACTCGCGGAGAGACCCTTCCTGCGTCAGGGTGACAAGATTGCGCTTATTCGCACACATTCTCAGAACCTTAGTATCTTAGCGCCTCTGAACCTCTGCCTCTCTGAACCTACCTAAGTATAAACCCATTTTTCATAGGGTCTTTTGGGTCTATGATAAAAGTATTTACGCCTGTTACAAAAGCAGTTCCTTGTACTTGCGGGATCACTGCCTGAAACGGACCAAAATCTTTTTCCTCAACAAGCGAACCTTTAAAAGTACTTCCTGTAATACTTTCTATCGTAATAGATTCATTCGGTTTTATGGCATTTCTAGCATTCTCGATAGCAATTCTGCCTGAAACACCCGAACCTGTTGGAGAACGATCTACTTCGCCATCGGCAAAAACACAAACATTCCTGCTATGATTAGCAATATCCTGTGGTTCATCTATAAAAATTGTTCCGTAAAGAAAACTCAAATCATCTTCAAAAGGATGTAAAACTTCTTTATCCTGATTCATAACAGCATGTTTTATATCCATTCCGCTCTGAATAATGGTACGATAATCTTCTTCGGTTAAACCGAAATTTAAATGTGTATTTTTTCTCAAATCTACATAAGCATAAAATGCACCGCCATAAGCCAAATCATAAACAACATTTCCTATCCCGGGAACATCTACAATACGATCCAATCCTACAACAAAACTAGGCACACAATGAAAACGTACTCCAGTAACTTCTCCGTTTTTAATCGTAACATAAGAGAATATTCTACCACAAGGAGCATCTATTTTCAGTTCATTTTCGCCTTCTATTACAGTAATCCAGTTCATTTTTGCGGCAAGCGTGCTTATCGCAATAATAGCATGACCACACATACTACTATATCCCTCGTTATGCATAAACAAAATTCCAAAATCAGCATCATCATCATTTGGCGGAAGCAAAATACAACCGTACATATCAGCATGACCACGAGGTTCAAACATTAAAGAGGTTCTTAGATAATCGTAATTCTCTTTAATATCTCTACGATATTCCAATACGCTATTTCCTTTAAGCTCAGGAAAACCCGAAACAATAACACGCAATGGTTCGCCCCCAGTATGCATATCAATCGTTTTTATTTGTAACGCATTCGATGCTATTTTATATTCTGTATTACTACAAATATTACTATATGTTTTAGACATTTATCTCTGATTTTAAATTAAACTCTTTATAAAAATAAGCTGCAGCAACAAGGTCTTCTAAAGCATGACCAACCGACTTAAAGAAAGTGATTTCAGTATCAGATGTTCTACCTTGTTTTTTATTGCTACATAATTCAAATAAATCTGCTTTAATAGATTCTCTTGTAATAATCCCATTGGTTAACGGAATTAAAATATCACCACTTTCCTTTAATCCCCCCTGATAAGTATCAAGAAACACACTCGATTTTAAGATTGCTTCATCATCGGCTTCACGCATATCCTTTTTATATGCACCAACCAGATCCAGATGTTGCCCAGCTTTAAGCCATTTCCCAAACACAAGCGGAATAGGCGATAAAGTTGCCGAAGAAATTATATCAACTTGCGATATCACTTCTTCGATTGTAGAAACTGCTGTACATTTAAACGGAAAACCTTTTAGAGCGTCACAAACCATTTGTGCTTTTTCTATTGTTCTTCCCCACACATATACTTGTTTTATAGGACGAACACTGGCATGAGCCTGAATTAAATTAATTGCCAAAGCACCAGTTCCTATCATAAGCATAGACGAAGCATCCTTGCGAGAAAGATAACTACTTGCCAATGCCGATGTTGCTGCTGTTCTTTTACCTGTTAAGGATTTAGCATCCAGAATTGCCTTGATATTCCCTTTATGTCCATCTAGATAAATGTATGTTCCTTGTATAGAAGGCAAATCATACTTACCGTTATTAGGGCTTACGGTAACAATTTTTACTCCTAAATCTTTCCCAGGCTGAAATGCAGGCATTAATAATAATGTAGAATCTTTGTTTTCCTCAGGGTTAGAAAAATCATGGTGATGCCGAAGAGGTACTTCAATTTTTTCTGTCGAAAATCCATCACGAAGTCCTTCGATTAATTTTTTAAAATCACAATTTTCTTCAATAAAATTGTCTGAAATAAGTTGAATAGGTTCCATATTTAAAGTTGAAATTTCATTAAAAATAGCAGATTATTTTTTCCAAATCCAATTTTGCAAAGAACTAGTTAACATAAGGCAACTTAAGGTTAATATAGTATAAATTGATTAGTTTTGAAGACTATATTTTTATAAAAAAATCAATTTAAAAATAATGAAAAAGTTAAAACACATTTTATTACTTCTGGTTGTTTCCCTTACTTCATACTTGAGTTTTGCTCAAACAGAAACTGCCGTTAAAACCGATTTAGAGAATAAATTATCCCAATTATTTCCTGGTGTTGAAATTACCAAAATGAAAGATTTAGAAGGATTTAAAGAATCGTATCAATTGGTACTTAATGAACCATTAGATCATAAGAATCCTAAAAAGGGAACCTTTAAACATTATATCTATTTATCGCATGTAGGTTTTAATAGTCCGATGGTAATCGAAACCGAAGGATATGCAGCTCGATACACAAAAACCGAATTAAGTTCTTTATTAAATGCCAATCAGGTTATTGTTGAATATCGTTTTTATGGCAAATCCAGACCAAACCCAATTCCTTGGGAATACCTGACAAATGATCAAGCCATTGCCGATTATCATAATATCGTTACTAAACTAAAACAATTGTACACAGGGAAATGGATTTCGACAGGAATTAGCAAAGGCGGAGAAACTACCTTAATTTATAAGTCTAAATACCCAAAAGATGTTGATGTTGCAGTTCCTTATGTAGCACCATTAATTAATACCCAAGAAGATCCAAGAATTCAACAACATTTAGCAACTGTAGGTACAGCAGAATGTCGCGAGAAAATAGTTGAATTTCAGCGTGCATTACTTCAAAACAGAACTGCACTTCTTAACGAAATAAAACTATATGCAGCAAAAAAGGAAATGACTTTTACAGAAGTTTCTATAGATGAAGCATTAGAATATGCTGCTCTCGAATTTCCTTTTTCTTTCTGGCAATGGGGAGGGAAATGCGAAGACATTCCGAGTAAAAATGCATCTTCAAAAGAATTATTTGATTACATGAATAAAATCGTTGGAATTAGTTTTTACTGCGATAAAACCTTCGATGAGTTATTACCATCTTATTACCAACACATGAGCGAATTGGGTTATTATGGTTTTGATTTTACTCCAGTAAAAGATTTACTGACTGCTGTAAAAAGCACTTCAAATTCTCGATTTGCACCTAAAGATGTCCAAATAACCTACAACCCAAAATACATCAAAAAAGTTAGAGAATACGTAGAAAATAAAGGTTCAAAAATACTTTATATCTATGGAGGTTATGATACTTGGGGAGCTTGCTCGCCTACTCCAAACCCTAGCCTTGATGCGCTAAAAATGGTTAATCCGGGAGGAAGTCATGCAACAAGAATAAAAAATTTCCCAGAACAAGATCAGGAAAAAATAATGAAGACTTTAGAAAAGTGGTTAACCCAATAGATCTATAAAAAAAGAGAAAAGCAAAATGATTTTACCGCAAAGAACACCAAGATTTACGCAAAGTTCGCAAAGCTTAATGATTAAGCTTTGCGAACTCTGCGATTTTTCCTTGCGCTCTTTGCGGTTAAATTTTATTCTTAATGTAATCTAGATTCATTTATGTACTACATTTTCTTCTGTAAATCCTTAATATCTAAAATACAAAACCAAGATTAAGACGAATATTTTGAGGTGTTCCAGCAAACAAAGATGTTGTTCCGTATGCGCCTGGAAAATATAGTTTATCGGTAATATTATTGGCAGTTACACCAACAATATAATTTTTGTATCTGTAATTTGCCGACATATCGATATAAGAAAAAGCAGGTAATAAAATAGAATCAGCGCGGTAACTGCCTCCTAAAGTATTTCCTTGAAACCTAATTCCTGCACCTAATTTTAAATTCTTTAATAGTGTTTCGGTAAAATTATATTCCAACCAAACATTACCAACATATTTAGGAGCATTCAAAGGTCTGTCGCCTACATTTCCTATCGATGTTTTTCCTAGATATTTAACCTCATTATAAGAATAACTTCCCATCACTGACCAGTTTTGAGAAATAATACCTTGTACCGAAACTTCAATTCCTTTACTGTTTAAACCCGGAATTGCCATTCTTCTTTTCTTGTTTGGATCACTCGGATCAGCCACAAGTAAGTTTACATAATCTATATCATATAAAGCCAGCGTAGTACTTAATCTATTCGAAAAAAAGTCACCTTTATAACCTATCTCATATTGTTTTCCTTTTTTTGGAGGAAATGGCCCACCAGCACCAACATTATTATTGGTTTGTGGTTCAAATGATTCTGTATAAGATGCATAAAGAGATATATTCTTTTTAAGTTCATAAACCACTCCTACTCGTGGAATCCATGCATTAGCATCTGAAGTTATTTCTACTCCCGTAGCATCAAGTTCATCTACAGGTTTTTGTTTATAACGATACTCATTATAGCGCATTGCCAAGTTTAATTTCCATTTTTCTCCTATCGAAATTTGATCCTGGATAAACCCTGCATAGTTATTTGTGACCTTAGTATTATTATCCATTCCCTCATCTCCTAGCGGTACATTTGGATCATTGATAACAATTGCATCTTGCGAATAATCTGGATTATCAATACTTAACGACGGATATACTTTGCTTATATATAGATTTTTTAAAACACGATCCTGAATAATATCTGCGCCAACTATCAGTTCATGCGATATAAATTTAGAAGTCTTAAAGCTATATTTCAAAAATGCCGTATTAGCAATCCATTGCGTATTATATTTCCATGTAGTTCCCTCTCTCGGAATACTATCTTGTGTAGCATTTAATGGTCCAAATCCATAAACATCAAGCATATCCAAATTTCTTTTTACATATCGACTCATTAATGTAAAACTAAGCTTATCGCTAAATTTATGTTTAAAAGTTAGCGAAGCCGAAGAGTTTTTATCTTTCCCAAACGAAGGATTTCCTTGCGTAGTAAAATTTGGATCAACATTATCAAAATCATAGCTTCCATCGCCTTTTTTCTTAATATATGTCCCTCTGTCATATTGAAAACGCGAATTCATAGTTAAGTACGTATAATCAAGATTTAAAGATGTTTTGTCCGAGAAATCATATTGCAAAGTTGGCGTAATAAGCAAGTTTTTCATGTATTGAAAATTTCTATAACTATCGCTATTCTCTCCTCCTACAACCAATCTGTATTTTAGTTTTTTATCTTTAGTTAATGGTCCCGTAGCATCGGCAAATCCTGTAAATAAATTCCAACTTCCGGTAGTAAAATTAACCTCATATCTTGCTTTATCCAGAGGTTGTTTGGTCGTTAAACTAATAACTCCTCCTGGATTTCCTACAGAATACATTACAGAGGCAGGTCCACGTATTATTTCGACTTGATCGAGATTATATAATAACACTTTCTGGCTATAATGATATAGAGTACCTCGCATCCCGTTGGTCAGTAAATAAGAATCTCCATAATTATTAAAACCTCTCATAGAAAATGAGCTATAAGGCGTTGTATTAGCAACTCCTACCATATTTTTGGCAACCTCATTAAGATTTAAACTTCCTTGATCTTGCCAAATACCTTTGGAGATTACCTGTATAGATTGTGGTATATCTATAAGCTTTGTCGCAGTACGTGTTGCAATAGATGAGATTGTATCGTTGTACCGCTTTTCTTTTTTTCCGTAAATAGTAATATTATCTAGTTCTTCAGTTTTGGCGTTGTCTTTTGTAGTTTTATGCTGTGCAAAAGCAACTTGCCCCAATATTAAAAGGGCAAAAAGTATATTTTTCATTTAGTTTTATATAAATTTTAAATAATAACAAGTATTCCATTGGCAAAAAGCCATGAAAATTCATTTCAATACCGATTGAAAATTGAAATTAGATTTTATATAAAATAAGCAGGAGGTCGAAATGTTACTATAGAAACCGAGATAGGTTTCTTTGCAAAATGAAAAAAAGAAGTTAAATGATTCTCTTTATATTTTTTATCAGAGATATCATCGCTACTAAAATTTTGAATGTAAACAAGTTCTTGCTTTTCTTTTAGATGGTTTTGCATCTCTTTTTCATTAGCATCAAGCTTTAATAAGTTTTTTTTAAGCTCACACTTTCCATTACAAGAATTGAATTCTACTTTTCTTTGTACACAAATAGTTTTGGCAATTTTATCTTGGTTAATTTTAAACATCGCATAAACCAATACATTCCCAAAAGATGGAAACATTAGTATAGATGAAAGTAATATGATAAAAAACTGCTTCAGACTTGTTTATTTTCAGCAAAAGTAACGTATCTATCCAAAAATAATCATGCTTTTTTAATAAAACTCGATTAAAAACCTTTAAATTTATGTTCTAAAATCTTATTTTATGAAAAACTACGTACTACTTTTCGTTACTGTTTTAACACTCTCTTTTAACTCATGTACAACGATGAAAGACACTACAAAAACTGCAGATCTTTACAATACCTCTTGGGAACTAGAATATATTTCTGGTCCTCGTATCGCTTTTGATGGTTTATATCCTGATAAAAAACCTTTTCTTAAATTTGATGAAACTACAAAACAAGCATCTGGAAATGCAGGATGTAATGGATTTAGTGCTCCATTTACATTAAAAGGAAAAACACTAACATTTGGGGAACAAGGTCCAACAACTATGATGTTTTGTGAAGGTGGTGGAGAACAAACATTCTTGCAAATGATTAAAAAAATCAATGCCTACTCTATTGATAAAGATGGTAAACTTAATTTATTACTAAATGACGTCCCAATGATGAGATTTAAAAAAGTAACTAAATAATCTTAGAATCTTAAAAACAAAATCCCTCAATATAGAGGGATTTTTTGTTTTTAAGATTTTAAGTTACAGAGGTTCTGAGCTACAAAGGTTCAAAGGGAAAAAATTTTGCGGTCAAATCTTTTGCCACTCCCGAAGCTTCGGGATAAGAGGATTAAATAGATTCCGAACTTTGCGAACATAGCGTAACCCTTTGCGAACTTTGCGGTTAAACCCCTACTACATTATATTGAGAGTATATACTATCCTGAAATTTCAGGACTGAAATTAAAAACTGAAACTGAATACTATTTTTCCATTATTCTCTGGCGATGTTTAATACCCCAATCTGCGATTACTTTGGTAACATCTTTAAGCGTTGCACCATATTCAGTAATTTCATATTCTACCATTATAGGCTGAGTACTTAAAACGGTTCTGGTTATAAGAAGATTTACTTCTAACTCTTTTAAATCTCTACTAAGCATCTTACCAGAGATACCTTTAATCTCTTTTAATAAGTCCGAATAACGCATTTTCTTATAGCATAAACAGGCAATAATCGATATTTTCCACTTACCGTTTAATATATCCACCACATCCTGAATGGCCATTACTGTGCTATAGCACTGTTTTAATCGAATATCATTTTCTGTTTCCATACCATGTTACTTGGTTACTCATTTGTCACTATTACTTTTCGTTACAAAGTTACAAAAAGTAACAAGCTTTTATCTAGATTTGTACTTCCTAATTAAAAATAATTAAAGATGAATTTAATAGACACATTAAAGTGGCGATATGCTACTAAAAAAATGAACGGTAATAAAGTACCGCAAGAAAAATTGGATTATATACTGGAAGCTGCCAGACTTGCTCCATCTTCTTCGGGATTACAACCATATAAAATTTTTGTAATTAGCAATCCAGATTTATTAGAAAAAATAAAAGCTATTAGTTGGAACCAAAGTCAGATTACAGATTGTTCTCATTTATTAGTTTTCGCAGCTTGGGATGGTTATTCGCTTGATAGAATTACTGCTGTATTTAACAAAACTCTTGCCGAGAGAGGTTTGCCAGCTGATACAATGGATGATTACAAGAAAACACTTTGGGGACTTTACGAACCTCTTTCTACAGAGTGGCACGCAAATCACGCAGCTCGTCAGGCTTATATCTCTATGGGAGTTGCAATTGTAGCTGCTGCTGAGCAAAAAGTAGATGCTACACCAATGGAAGGTTTTATTCCTGCAGAAATGGATAAACTTTTAGGTTTAGAAGAGCAAGGTTTAAAAAGTGCGTTATTGTTGCCTCTTGGTTACAGAGATGAAGCTAATGACTGGCTAGCTAACATGAAAAAAGTAAGAACTCCAATGGAAGAGTTTGTTACTGAAATTAAGTAAGCTTTTTTAGGTACAAAGGTTCAGAGTAGCAAAGGTTCAAAGGGTTGTATTGGTGTTTAAGGTGTATATATTGAATTTTCATTTTCAATAAATATATTTCAAAATCTGTGTCATCCGCGTTCCCTTTTAGACAATCTTTGTCGAAAATACTTGGCTTAAAAAGCTTAACTTAATGACATTGAGCGTCGGGATAGGGAGAAATCTATTTAATCCTTTTAATCTGTGGCAAAAGATTTGACCGCAAAATTTTTCCCCTTTGAACCTTTGAATCTCAGAACCTTTGTGCCTTAAAAAACCTTTGAACCTTTGCTACTCTGAACCTTTGCACCTTTAAAAAGAACCTTAAAAAACTTATTTTTTTATCTCTTGAAATATAAATTCAGCATCATTGTAACTTATAGGAATGTCTGGAGCAAAACAAGGCAGACCAAGATATGTGGTTATGACACCTTTTCCTAAAATTAATTTATTGTCTTTTTTTAATAACGAAATCGGAACTCTTTTTAGGTCACCTCCATAAGTTCTACAATAAAATTCCCCAAGATATACATCCTTTTTGATGTTACCTTTTATACTTCCAGAATCTTTCGTTGTTTCTCCGTACTTTATTTCGTATTGACCATAAAATCGGTCTTTATTTATCACAATTGATAAAACTGCAGTATCATTATTTGTACTTATTGCCTGATAAACAACTTGCTTTTCTATAACTTTCTTTTCTTTTTGGTTACAACCAATTAACAATAAAACTATCCCAAATAAAGCAATTGATTGGGCTACTACATACCTTTTTATCTTTTTCAAATACATATTTTGATTATTTCGTTCCCTCAAAAATAAGAAATAGTTAATTAGTTCAGTTATTTATTTTTAAAGTTATAAACATTCTGAAAATCATAAATCTATACCAAACGAAAGCTTTTTTTAAACTCGAATCAAGGAATTTTTTATTGAGAGTAAAGACTATATCAAAGTCAAAAAAGGTTCAGAATGATATGAAGTAAAAATCTTTGCAGATCCTAAACCTTTTCTAAATAAAGAACCCAACTACATTTTGTAATCGGGTAAACTTTAAAACCAAAAAATAAAAAACAACCAAATAAAAACATTAATAATGATTACCACCAATCATTATAACATATATTCTTTTGCAGGGACTAAATCGGCATTACGATTTAAAAAATTTGCTAATAATTTAAAAGAGATTCCTTTTAAGTATTCCTCGAATGAAACATCAAATATTGATTTTTCTTTTAAAGAGAAAATCAATATTAAACTATTGCTATCTATATAATCCTTATGGGGTTTATTACTATTATTGAGTTTCTTATTAAGGAATTCTGCATGAGGCATTTCGTTAATAAATTTCTGCATCATAACAGCATCTATAAATAAACTAAAACCAAATGTCTTTTGATTTACTGCGGGTTCATAAGCATTTTCGACTTGATTATTTAAGATGGTCAAATCTAAATTTATTGCATCGTTTATTTCATCATCTAAATCGCTAAATTCAGTTAGATTATAATCAAATATATAAAACTCTTCCTCTGATGTCAGTTTACTCATCCTTATAGGGCTAGTTAACGTATAATCGCTAAAAAGTACCGAAATACCAGGCGCTACTTCTATAAAATAAGTATGTCCGGTTCCAATTGCTTCTGGAATAACAATGATTTTATCATCAATAAGTTCAGCATTAATTCCATCAGCAAACGACCGTTGCCATTGCGGTTTTAATGAGTAAAAATGTGTGGTATTTTTCATATTTTATATTTTAAGAAATATTCCTGAATATTTCAAAATGGAAATAAATAGTTTGAACATATCTGGATAAATTATTGGGATAAAATTAATATAAGTACATTTAAATATAACTCCTTTTAAATCAAAAAAACATCAAAAAAAGCCACAATTTCAACAAATAGCAACTAATTTTTTAATGATATTAAAAATTACTTATAATATCACAATTCACACAACATATAAAAAGAATAACTAAATTAAAGCAACGTGACCATAACTGTTATATTAAAATAAATCTTCGTGAGATTACAATACATTTATAAAAATAAGATATAGTTTATTGTGACTTAATTCATAAGCAATATCGTTAATTAATTTAAAATTTTCGACTTTATAGGTAATAGATTTACTAAGCATTTATTTCGCATCAAAAAAAATAATAGGATTAATCTAAATATTTTCTATAAAATACAATCATTGCTTAAAATCTCTTTATTATCTAATATACTCTGTAACAATAGAGTAAAAAACACAAGAAACCGAATGTTATTATTTGATTTAAATTGTGAATATCTATTTTACGAATTGTCGATTTCTTTTTCTTTAAAATCTATCTTTGGTACCCTTAAAAAAAAAAGAAATGAGCACAATTTGGTACGAATGCAAAGTAAAATATAGAAAGACTGATGATACTGGAACACAAAAGGTTACTACAGAACCTTACTTGGTAGATGCGTTATCATATACAGAAGCAGAAACTAGAATTAATGAAGAAATGTCTGCTTATATTAGTGAAGAATTTAAAATCACAAATATAAAAATGGCTAATTATGCCGAAATCCACCCTTTCGAAAATGCTGATCGTTGGTTTAAATCAAAAGTATCTTTAATGGCTTATGATGAAGAAAGCGGTAAAGAAAGAAGATCAAATATGTATATTTTGGTTCAAGCCAATGATGTAAAAGAAGCTTACGATAACACAATTGGTATTATGAAAAATACCATGGGAGATTATACAATCCCTGCTATTGCAGAATCGCCTATTATGGATGTTTTCCCATACTTTAGTGGCGAAGAAGGAGAAATGGAACAACTAGAAAGATTTAATGCACTTAAAGCATCAAAACCTGAATTAGTTGCCGCTGGAGAAACTGGTGACGACTTTGTAGGAGCTGAAAGTGAATAATATTTTTAGCGTTTAGAATATATGAAGAGGACATATTTTTGTCCTCTTTTTTATTTAATTAAAAAACGATTATGAGCAATTATTTTGAATCTCACATTTTTTATTATCTTTATTTCTAACTTATCTAATTAATAATTTTTTATACCCTGATAAAATTTACAATGAAATTATCTTTAAACCCAAATTACATTAGATCATCAAATTTCATTTTTATTTCTGTAGGTCTTGGAGTTATTAATTTCTTACTTTCTTCGGATATACTTTCTTCAAAATCGACAACGATTATAGGTATAATATCCCTTTCCTTGCTCTTTATAGTAGGATTACTAGTTAGGTTTCAAATCACTTGGGTTAAATATTTGCTATTAGCTTTAATTCTCATTGCTTTTAATAGCCTCCCAGCATTTATAAAAGAACAATTAATGACTCATCCCTTAAATGCTATATTTACAATATTACAATCTATAACGCTAATTTATGCGACCATTTTGTTGTTCTTTAAATGGTTTTTATATAAACGAAACAAGTAGGAACTGAGGTCTATTTGAGTTCCTACTTGTTTCTACTTTGTTTACAGATTTAGATTGTGGGTGCGAAGTCAGGGGGCTTTCGTACAGCACACACTACTAATTTATTTATTCATTAGAATTCTTTGAAGACCGAGTTATGAGATTAATATACTTTTTAGCAATTAGTTTAATGATAGTGGCATGTAATGACAAAAAGAAGTCTAAGGATAATGCTATAAATTTAGCAGAAAACTATGATGGTTATGGCATTATTCGATTTACGTCCAGTTCAACAGGCTCTATAAGATATTTAGAGTTTTATCCTTTATTAATTGAAAAAGATGATAAAATTGACTTCAAAGATATAAGCAAATTTAATATTAAAAACGGACTTGTTTTACGACAGACAAATAAATCTATATTATGGCAAAGTCTAATAACAACTAAGAATATTAAATGGGACGATGAGGGCTATGGATTAGCATTGATTTTAATCAAATACCATAAAAAAAATAATGCTCATAAATTTGTAAATGAATTTGAAAGTTATTTAATTTTAAAAAATCGTAATATAAAAGTTAAAATGTTTGACCCTGAATCTAATAAAATTGAGATTGATAATTTTAAAGTAATTCAAGGAATATAATTTTAGAATATTATTCCTGAAGTTTTCTTTCCCTCGATGCCCACTTCAAAAAAGCAAGTACAAGTTTAAAGTATGTATGAAGAAATTTGAATTGTTTAAATAAATAAAAATGACTTCGCGAATATTTTGACGAGGCTTTATATATTTCGTTTGATTATGAGTGGGAAGTCGGAGACGTTCACACTGCACTCGTTAGAACACTTTGGAGAGCAGGTGGATTACAATTAAGACGACAAGAAGATAATTTTGGCAATTTTTCAAAAGGGAAATTAGTTTAGAACTTCAATATCAAGAAAATAATTATCCAATAAATTATAAAAAAATCAATGAAGAAAATAGTAATTTTAATATGTTTATCTATTCAATTTTCTTGTACCAAACAAAATGAACTCAAAACTATTTTTATAGCCAAAGAAAATGAATATTGGCAATATAAAGATGATTGTCAAAGTCATGGAGTTTATTTTAAATTCAATAAAAAAGGTGATTATGATAAATATAATAGGTTCATTAACGGTGGTTTTGATTTATTCAATAACGATGGCGATTTAATAAGTGGTCCAAGATCTTGGGGTATAAAAAATGATTCTACATTCGTTTGGGATGATGAAGATTACAAAATAGAAAAATGTAATCCCAAGCAAATAATACTATCTTATTATCACTATAAAGAAAAAAACAGAAAATGCAAAATAACCCTTAATAAAGTATTAGACAAATAAGCTAAAAAAGTCAAACTTCAAAGGTACCCGACTACTAGGCTAGGATATGCATAACGATAAACCTGACAGCTCGGATATACACAACGATAGCGCTGATTTGCAATCAGTGCCCGTAATCTAAATCGATAATCTTCAAGTAAAATATGTAAATTCTTTTTGTGTCCGTAACAAATACCTCATGCAGATGCAGTGCATATATAAATTAAATGAGTGAGCTTTAGGCGTAGGATTAGGAATTGCTGCATGGCCAAAAACAGGTCACACAATTGGTAAATATCTTGTACGTTCAGTAATTCAAGGTGCTAGAAAGTATTAATACTGCTGAGTCACCAATAGACCCAACAGTGTTTGGACATTAAAATATAAAATTATGAAATTAGAAATAAAATTATGTTTGCTTTTTATATTACTTACCTGTATTACTTGCGATGGAACATTGGGCGGCTTTTCTACTATCCGTTTTCCTACATCAAAAGCAAAAATTAAAATTGCGATTGATAGTTTGTATTCTAAATATCCCGAATACAAAATCCCAAGCAAATGGGATGATAATGATAACTGGTCAAAAAGAGGGTATGATTTTTTAGAAAGTCACATATTTTATTTTAAAGATACTCCCGAAGAAATGTATTACATCTCTTTTATTGGAGATGAAGAAACATTTAAAGATACTACACATATAGATATTGCTATTCGCTCTGTTTTTACTAATCGTAACCAAAAATGGTTAAAACAAGAAGAATTTGGTAAAGATGAAGAAAATAGAATTCAAACAAGATTTAAAAACGAAATAGTTTCCAAACTTGAAAAATATACAAATACAAAATCAAAGGATTTAGAAAATTAATATGTCTGACTCGACCACTCAGGTATGCGCAACGATAGCGCTGATTTGCAATCAGTACCCGTAGTCTAAATCGATAATCTTCAAGTAAGATATGTAAATTCTTTTTGTGTCCGCAACAAATACCTCATGCAGATGCGGTGTATATATAAATTAAGTGAGCGATAATAGTTTTTGTTCGACTACGTCTAATTTTAAAATAGGTAAGGAAATTAGTTTAGAGCTTCAATATCAAGAAAATACTTATCCAATAAATTATAAAAAAATCAATGAAGAAAATAGTAATTTTAATATGTTTATCTATTCAATTTTCTTGTACGAAACAAAAAGAACTCGAAAGTATTTTTATAGCCAAAAAAAATGAATATTGGCAATATAAGGATGATTGTGGTAGTAGTCATGTTTATTTTAAGTTTAATAAAAAAAGAGACTATGATAAATATTTAAGCAAGCCTATAAATGAGGGTAAAGGTTTTGATTTATTCAGCAACGATGGAGATTTAATAAGTGGTCCAAGATCTTGGAGTATAAAAAATGATTCTACATTCGTTTGGGATAATGAAGATTATAAAATAGAAAAATGTAATCCCAAACAAATAATACTATCTTATTATCATTATAAAGAAAAAAACAGAAAATGCAAAATAACACTTAATAAAGTATTAGACAAATAAGTTAAAAAAGTCAAACTTCAAAGGTACCCTGCTACTAGGTTAGGATATCCACAACGATAACCCGATTTCCCTGCCCGTAAATAATATTAAAATTAAAGCAACTCATAATCAAGTTGCTTTTTTAATACAAATTAAATCAACATCCTCATTCCATAAAAAAACAATCGATTCCATCATGTGTGCTTAAAAGAAATTTAACTGCTAAGTCATACCTCACTTCTTTCATCTAATATGCCACTCCTTACTTCCTATTTCTTAACCATTTATCTACAGGTTCAAGAACCGTGTTCACGATAGTAACTAAGAATGTACAAATTAATGCTTCGGCAAAATAACCTGAAGCCGCAATACAGCCAATAGCAGCACTACACCATATTGTAGCTGCCGAGTTTAATCCATGTACATTTGGTCCTTCTCTAAAGATCACTCCTGCTCCCAGAAAACCAACTCCCATAACAACTTGGGCAGTAATACGAGTTACATCAATATTTGGTGCAGTTGCTGCAACTTTTATAGACAATAATACAAAAGCAGCAGCTCCTGTTGCGACCAGCATATTGGTTTTTAAGCCAGTTTCTTTATGATGCCATTGTCTCTCAAAACCTATAATTAACCCTGCGAAAAGGGCTATCACTAGTCGGGTTAAAAATTCTGTTGTAGTCAAAATAATTACTTTTTATGATTAAAAATCACTTTATATAAAGATATTTAATTTTTTAAAAATATAAGAGTTAAGTAATTAATATTATTCGAAGTATAAGAACATCAATTGAATCAAATCTTGATTTTTTCAACTTTCGATAACATCCGAAGAAATACTTGCAATAACCCAGAACAATTATTCTACTGAAAACCAAGACTTAATAGGTATCATTTCAAAAACTATTCTATGTTCTATTTTATAATTTGAAACCAAATATTAAAACAAACGATACTTCCAATACTTTTTTATCATGACGTTGTAAAACTTATACTTAACAATTTCTGTAGAAATAATATAAAGAACATCCATGTTAAGATGGTGTAAATGGTAATACAAATACAACCAAACTATAAATTTAAATTATCAACCAAGATTTGATATTTTCTTCCAATAGGTAAAACCTCACTATTACTCATAGTTAAAGTTCTGGAAGTTAGTGCTTGTATAGCTTTTGTATTTACAATAAATGACCTATGAATTTGTATAAAATTTACGCTATCAATATCTGTAGCAATACTAGAAAGTGAACCATATATTATAATAGGTATATCTAGCTTGTTACTAAATAGTTTCATATAGTTACCTAAACTTTCAATGTAAATGATATCCTTTAATAAAATATCTGTCATCTGACCGTTTACACGATAAGAAAGTACATCCTTAACACTAGTATCATTCTTATTTTTTTTACCCAAAAAATACGCTTTTGCTTTGGTTATTGCTTTTGCAAATTTTTCTATAGAGATAGGCTTGAGTAAATAATCTATAGCATCATTTTCATAAGCCGAAAGGGCAAAATCAGAATAAGCTGTTGTTACAATTGTAAGCGGGCGATTGGGCTGAAGTTCCATTAACTCTACTCCTGATATAACTGGCATATTAATATCCAGAAAAATAATATCGTACGTGTTTTCGTTCAGCATTTTTAGAGCTTCCATACCACTAAATGCACTACCAGAATGCTCTAAATCCTCATATTTTGCAATATGCGAAGCTAGCGCTTTGTGAGCAGGAGTCTCATCATCTATTATAAGGCAGCGGTAGGTAAATCCCATATATTTAATTTTATACTGAATAAATCATCCTCTTTATTGCATTTAAGCTCATGTTTTAATCCATAAACTTCAAGCCGTCTTTTAAGGTTTTCAATCCCTATTCCGGTACTTGAAAGTCTGGAACCATCTACCAAAAAATTATTCTTTATCGAAAAGGATAAGTTTCGTCCCTTTACAATTACATCCAGAATAATGTAAGGCGCTGCCGTTTCTCCCGAAAATTTAACCGCATTTTCTACTAATGGCAAAAAGAACAATGGCGATATTTCTATTCCTTCAAAATGGCCTTCATAATTTTGAGAAATCGAAAGGCGTTCATTCCTAAAAGTATAATACTCTACATATTTTTTAATAAACTCTACTTCCTCTACAAGCAATACAAAATCTTTTTTGGTTGCTTCTATCTGATACCGAAGCATATCTGATAAATTTAAAATTCTATCCGGAAGTCTTTCTGGTGCAACCAATGATTCTCCATAAAGATTATTCATTGCGTTAAGCAGGAAATGAGGATTTAATTGCTGCTTAAGAAAGGAAAGTTCCGATTCATAATTAATAATATCCTTACTCGTTTGCGAGATTTTATCAACAATCCATAAATGCAGAAAATAGATTCCTGTACCATTGCAAACTAATGAAAATACAGATAATGTTTTAAGTCTTCCTAAATCAGCATATAAAAAATACCACGACATCAGGAAATAAAAACAAATCCAATAGATAATAAAAAGGACAGTAAAGGTTTTATACTTCTTTTCGAAAAATAACATTTTAATTAAAAAAATATTACTGATTAATACCCCAAAATACATTGGTAAATAGCCTAAACATATTTTCTTAAAAAGGTAAAACCAGTCTACTTCAATACTAAACTCATCATATACACAAGCCAAAATAATCCCTACAACAAGAATATTTATTATGATGTTTCGTAGAAAAAAGTTTTGATAAATTTTAAAAAATTTCATGTGTGCAAAATTAGCTTAATATTTAATTTATAACCTTTTATAATGCCAAAATTATACAAACGCCATTGGTATAAATCATACGCCATTAGTATAATTGTTCTATTATAATAAGTAGCTACAAACTACATTTGCTTCCGATTTTTACTAGCCTACATCAAGGCATTTACGTTTTTTATACCAAACTCATGAAAACAATTATTTATTTTATTCTACTAGCTTTAACTTCTTTACATGTTATAGGTCAGGAAGATAATAAAACAATGAAAGGCTTTGTTAGAGCCGTAAAGGAAAATTTTCCTATTACCAGAACTTTCGATTTGCAATATGACCAATTCGGACCTACGAACTATGATGCTAAA
The DNA here is from genome assembly GCF_000813005.1 of Flavobacterium sp. KMS. GTDB lineage: Bacteria > Bacteroidota > Bacteroidia > Flavobacteriales > Flavobacteriaceae > Flavobacterium. The sequence continues at coordinate 114,852 of NZ_JSYP01000015.1, forward strand.
CTCTTTGGTCAAGACTTGGAAAAAGGAAGATTTGACAGCCATAATAGATTAAAACTAGCTGTAAACTTGCCCTTATATAAATCGCAAACACAACGATTTATTGTAACAAGCACATTTAACTATAAGTATGAATCTTACGGATTTGGCGATGTTTATAATTTTGACTCTAATATAACCCATACTCGACCTACACAAGATTTTCACTATCTCGCTGGAGCATTAAGCGCTACCTATGTTTCGTCTCTTTTTAAGAAACCCATCATTTACAACACAACCGTAATTGTCGATGGAAATCAAGAAAACGTACAACGAATTAAAGGGTTTGTTACTGCAAGTTTAGTCATCAAGAAAACACCAAATACGACTATTACGATTGGGCTTTTAGCAATTGCAGATCCATCATCTATAGTTCCTGTTGCTCCTTTATTTAGCTATAATCACCACTTCTTAGATTCTAAATGGGAAATTAATGTAATCCTGCCTAAGAGTATTCTTTTCAGAAGAAGTTTGCTAGAAAACGGACGTATTTCGTTTGGAACAGAGTTTGATTCGGAAAATTTCTATCTGAATCTAAAAACCCCGCAGTTAAACGGAATCTACGAAGTAAACTCTCTTGAATTAAAATCTGGCGTAACCTACGAATATCATATTGACAGAAAAATTATAGGCACATTTAAAGCCGGAATAAACAATGTTTTAAGCACTCGTGTTACCGAAAGAGGCGAACGAACCGACAAATATATTTATGACAACAAACAAGATTCTCAAGGCTATTTTAGATTTGGTATATCTTACAATCCATTTTAAAAAAGAGAAATCATGATTGAAATTTTTAAAACAAACGTTCAAAACGAAACTGAAACAACTGTAATTATAAAAAGTATTCAAGACTATTTTCAGGACCATAAAATTAATTTTGACTTAGAAGATTGCGATAAAATACTACGAATTGAAGCCAATGAAATAGAATCAAATAAAATTATAGAACTACTTAATATCCTTAGCTATGATTGTGTTAAACTAGATTGATTTTTTTTAAGGTTCTGAGAGGCTAAGGTTCTAAGGCACTGAGACTAGATACTTTTTGCCACAGATTAAAAAGATTAAAAGGATTCTATCCCAAAGCTTTGCGAACTTTGCGTATCCCGACGCTTCGGGATTGCGTCCTCTGCGGTTAAATACATATAAAACTTTGCGACCTTTGCGTAGAACTTAGCGTTCTCTGCGGTTAAACACACATAGAACTTTACGGTTAAATACACCCAAAACTTTACGTACTTTGCGGTAAAACATCTTCTAAATACGATAAAAAATGAAGTTACGATTATTACTTTTTTTGTGTGCTGTTACTTTTAATGGCTTTTCTCAGAACAACGTATTGGTTTTTCAATCTGATTTTGGGTTAAAAGACGGTGCTGTATCTGCTATGAAAGGAGTTGCAATGGGCGTTTCTACCGATTTGAAAATATTCGATTTAACACACGAAATCCCAGCTTACAATATATGGGAAGCTGCCTATCGCCTATCCCAAACAGCACAATATTATCCCACAGGAACAGTATTTGTTTCTGTTTGTGATCCCGGAGTAGGAACAGCAAGACATTCGGTTGTATTGCTTACTAAAACAGGACATTATTTTGTAACTCCAGATAACGGAACTTTAACTTTGATAGCGGAACAATTAGGAATTCAGGAAATTCGCGAGATTGACGAAGTCAAAAATCGTCGTCAGGACTCAAATGAATCATATACTTTTCATGGTCGTGATGTGTATGCATATACAGGCGCGCGTTTGGCATCCAAAACAATTACTTTTGACCAAGTCGGACCAAAATTACCTAATGAAGTAGTAAAAATAGAATACCAAAAACCTGTTTTCGAGAAAGGAATTATCAAAGGAGGAATTCCGATTTTAGATATTCAATATGGAAATGTCTGGACAAACATCGACAAAAAAACATTTGCTAATTTAGACTTGAAAGCGGGAGATTTAGTGAAAATTCAAATCTTCGATGGAACTAAAAAAGTATATGACGGCAAACTAAAACTAGTACATACTTTTGGAGAGGTAAAAATCGGAACCGATGTTTGCTACTTTAATAGTCTCTTAAACTTTTCATTGGCAGTAAACCAAGGTAGTTTCTCCGAAAAATATAAAGTTTATAGCGGAGCAAATTGGAATATAGTAATCAGCAAATAGCTTAATTATTAAATAAAAAAAGGTGTTCATCATTACAATGAACACCTTTTTTAGTTTTTAGAATTCTCTAGTTTTTAAGAGAAGCCATGTCTATTACAAAACGGTATTTTATATCACCTTTTAATAATCTTTCGTAAGCATTATTTACATCATTTACGCCAATAATTTCTATATCTGCGGTGATGTTATGTTTCGCGCAAAAATCAAGCATTTCCTGAGTTTCGGCAATTCCACCAATAAGAGAACCAGAGAAACTTCTTCTTCCTAATATAAGACTAAATGAAGTTACAGGAAGTGGATCCATCGGAGCACCAACTAATGTAAGCGTTCCATCTACTCTAAGTAAATTTAAATACGCATCGATATCATGTTGAGCCGATACACAATCTAAAATAAAATGAAGGCTTTTAGCGTGTTTAGCCATTTGTTCGGCATCGCTAGATAATACTACTTCGTCTGCTCCCAAACGTTTAGCATCTTCAGTTTTAGATAATGAAGTAGTAAAAACTACAACATGAGCGCCCATTGCTTTTGCAATTTTAATTCCCATGTGTCCTAAACCACCAATACCTACAATACCTACTTTTTGTCCAGGACCAACTTTCCAGTGTTTTAAAGGAGAATAAGTTGTAATACCAGCACAAAGTAAAGGTGCAACACCAGCAAGATCTAATTTATCGGATATATGAAGAACAAAATTTTCATCTACAACAACACTCTCAGAGTATCCACCAAACGTTTGTCCACCTAAATGTTTATCCGGAGAATCAAATGTAAGTGTACTTCCTGAATCGCAAAACTGCTCTAAATCTTCTTTGCAATGTTCACACTCTCTACAAGAATCGACCATGCATCCTACTCCAGCTAAATCTCCTACTTTAAAGTTTTTTACATGATCTCCTACTTTGGTTACTCTACCTACAATTTCATGTCCCGGAACTATTGGGTATGTCGTACCGTGCCACTCGTTTCTAGCTGAGTGAAGATCAGAATGACAAATTCCGCAATACAAAATATCAATTTCTACATCATGAGCCGTTACCGCTCTACGTTTAATGTCTAATGTTTTTAATGGTGCTTCAGCAGCTTCAGTACCAAATGCTTTTATGTTTTTTGTTTCCATAGTTTTATAGTTATATTTAATTCTTGTTTACAAACAAATTTAAACTCAGTTTTTAAATAGATTCATTGCTAAAATTATTTAGAAAAACTGTTGTATTCTTCATCAGTAACTTGTTCCATCCAAGTTCCTATGCCTTTATCAATCTCGGTAATAATTGCTATATGCGAGAATCGACTATTTGGTGTTGCGCCATACCAATGTACTACCCCTGGCAAAATGGTAAGAACTTCTCCTTTATGAACCAATCGTATTGGTGTACCTCTTTCCTGAAAATATCCAACACCTTCAGTCGCAACAAGCAATTGCAAAGCCGAGTTAGTATGCCAATTATTTCTAGAACCTGCCTCAAAAGCAACTTCTTTTATAGTAGTATTACGTGGCTGAATATCGCTAGTACGTTTTTTATAAGAAACCTCACCAGTAGTATATTTATTAGGGACTATTCCTTCTTCGATAACTGTTGTATAATGTGTTGACATAAATTAGTTATTTGTTGTAGTTTAATTTATTATTTAATGCTAACCCAATAAAAATGCAACCAATTTAAAAACAGTAAATTACAAAAATATTCTCTTATAATAATGTAGAGAACAAAAATTTAAGAATTACTTTTTTTAAGCTTGTTTTTAAATTAATATTGGATGAAACAACACACCTATACCTTAAAATTATTTAAAGCTATTGTATTGTTCGTCAGTTACTCTTTCCAGCCAATCTACAATACCATTTTGAGTATTAGTACTTATTGCTATATGAGTAAATTCACTCTCTGGAGATGCACCATGCCAATGTTTAACATCTGGTAAAATAGAAACAACATCACCTACATTAAGTAACTGGATTGCTTTTCCTTCTTCCTGATAGTACCCTACTCCATGAGTAACTATAAGAACTTGACCTCCGGGATGAGTATGCCAATTGTTTCTTGCGCCAGGCTCAAAAACTACATTTCCCATAACAACATTTAGTGCGCGATTATCAGGAACAAGAGTTTTTATCCAAGCATTACCAGTAAAATAATCTGCTGGTGCAGGATCTCCTTTGGGGAAAATTGTAGTATCGATTTGATCTGCTTGATTTTTCATAATTTTTCTGGTTTTATACATCAGATAGAAACTAAATCTAGAAGTAGTGGTCAATAATAACTTCGACCATATCATTTAGCTAAACAATCTAATATTGGTTAATACTAATTATTTCAATGCAAATTTACTTTGGCAAAGACATACAGATATAACGATTATCAAACAAAAAATTAAGAATTTCAAACAATCTACACTCTTAAAGTTTTAGGTATTGTTCCTGTAAGTCTTTTAAAGTAATTATTAAAGTAGCTAGGATACTCAAATCCTAACGAATATCCGATATCAGCAATACTCCAATCCGTATGTTGCAAAAGTGCTTTTGCTTCACTAATTATTCTTTCAGTAATATGTGCTGTGGTCGATTTTCCAGTAATTTCTCTCACCGAACGATTCAGGTGATTTACATGCACAGCAAGATTTTGAGCATAATCCTGTGGTGTTTTTAACTTAAGCGGTTGGTTCTTGGTTTCTATAGGAAATTGTCTTTCTAAGAGTTCAAGAAAAAGAGTTGTTATTCTCGAAGATGCATTTTTATGCTTAAAGAAATTTTCCGAAGGTTGCATCTTAAGTGCCTCATGTATAATAAGGTTGATATAATTACGAATTAAATCATCTTTAAATATATAGTCAGTATTTTGTTCCGAGAGCATTTTCTTAAACATTGTAGCAATAAAACTCTCCTGTTCAGCAGTTAAAGAAAAAATAGGTGTCCCTCCTATTTTAAATAATGGAGATTCGTTAAGACTCTGAGAACGATCTTGCTTCTTTATAAAATCTTCTGTAAAAACGCAGGCATATCCATTATAAGATGGCGATATAATTTCCCAAGAGTAAGGAATATGAGGATTACCAAAAAACAATATAGTACCATCAGTCTCAATACCTCTGTCGGCATAATGAATAAAACTTTTGCTAGTATTAATGCATATCTTATAAAAATCTCTACGATTATAAGTAGGAATAGCATTAACACCACTTTTTACTTCATACACCTTAAAGCCCTTTAACTTTAAGTCATTAGTAGTAAAATCCGAAGCCTGAGTAACAATTTGATTATCCATGCAGCAAAGTTAAGAAAATCAAATATAACTTGATTTAAAATTATTGCAATCAGTTTGTTATTATTTACCACAAAATTAAAGTATTAAAAACAAAAAATCCGTGTCATCCGTGTTTTCGCTTTAGCGAATCCTTATCATCCGCGTACCATTTTCGCAAAGAATTAGCCACAGATTTATAAAACAAAAAATCCGTATCATCCGTGTTTTCGCTTTAGCGAATCCGTTTAATCCGCGTTCCATTTTCGCAAAGAGTTAGCCACCGATTTATAAAACAAAAAAACAAAAAATCCGTGTCATCCGCGTTTTCGCTTTAGCGAATCCGTTTCATCCGCGTACCATTTTCGCAAAAAGTTAGCCACAGATTTATAAAACAAAAAATAGAAAATCCGTGTCATCCGTGTTTTCGCTTTAGCGAATCCGCATCATCCGCGTACCCTTTTCGCGAAGAGTTAGCCACAGATTCAAAGGATTAAAATAATTCTAATACATACTGGGATTTAAAAACATTGCGAACATTGCGTATCACTTTGCGCCCTTTGCGGTTAAATACCACACAACAAAAAACTAATAAAAATTGGCTATTAATGTAAGTTGTTTAAGATCTAGTAATTGTATTTTCCGACCTTCCATCCAGATAAGATTATCTTCTTTAAATTCATGAAGTACTCTTGCCAGTGTTTCATTTGCAGTACCTGCCATGTTTGCCAAATCGGCTCTGGAAAGCATTATAAAAACCTTTTTTTCGATATCACTTATTTTATATTTATCATGCAATATCAGTAAACTAAGAGCGACTCTTTCCCTTACAGTTCGTTGAGATAATACAGCCATTAAGTTTGCCATAACACTAAATTCATGACTTAAACTTTTTAATAATAATCTGGAAAAAACTACCGAAGTGTTCAGAATATGAATAAAATCGTCTTTAGAAATAAATGAAATGATGGCATTTTCTATAGCAACAGTAGTATCTCCATACGATTCCTCGCTTAAAATGGCCGAATAGCCAAAAAATTCTCCAGGATTGTAGATGTAAATTATCTGTTCCCTGCCGTCGTTATCAACTTTGTATTTCTTTATTTTACCAACCTTAACATAAAAAATACCTGTAGGCAAAGTTCCTTCAGTAAATATAGCTTCATGTTTGCGATATTTTTTATTATGCATAACCTCTTCGAGCATATCCTTATCATCTTCAGGAAGCTCATTTAAAAGATATTGGTTATTAAAAATAAATTTTGATATCATAATAAACTCAAAGTTAAGCTATTTTCTTTCCTACTTTGTAAATATTGATTTAAATCAAATTTAAGCATCATTTTAGTCGTTATATTCTATTTTCAAGCTACTTACCTTTGTTTTATTCAAAAATTAAGTCACATTATACATTTTATAATAAAATGATATAATATAAAAACAAAAATTATGTTTATTCCTAGAAGTCTTTATTACACTAAAGACCATTTGTGGTTACGAAAAATTGGATCATGCGATTTCTATATCGGTATTACAGATTATGCTCAAAAAGAAATTGGAAAAATTGATTCAGTTGAACTAAAACTAGAAAGCAATACTATTAAAAAAGGCGAAACATGGGGAACTATTTATGGTACAAATAAAACTTTTACCCTTATCTCCCCTTTAGATTGTGAAATCACAGTAACTAATTGTATCTTAGAAAAAAATGCATCGCATATTAATACCGATTCTTATTATAATTGGCTCTTAAGAGTAGTTATCACAATAGATAACAGTACTTTTTTGACCAATGAAGAGTACATACAGCTAACAAAATGATTTTTAAAAACCTAAGACAAAATATTGATATCGAAGATAGTACATTTAATCAATTGTACCCAACTCGTATTCAAAGACTTTCTGAACGACATTGGACACCAGTAGAAATAGCCAAAGTTGCAGCCGATTACCTAGTCGACAAACCTTATAAAAAGGTATTAGACATTGGTGCCGGAGCAGGAAAATTTTGCTTAGTGGGAGCTGCATCTACAAGAGGCTTTTTTTATGGAGTAGAACAAAGAGAATCACTCATAAAAGTATCTAAGAAAATAGCCGAAAAACACGATATAAAAAATGTAGAATTTATTCATTCAAATATCGATCAAATCTCATTTTCAGATTACGATGCGTTTTATTTCTATAACTCCTTTTACGAGAATATAGATATTACCTGTCCGATAGATAAAATCATACTTCCAGAAAAAGAATTGTTTCACACCTATTCTAATTATGTGAGAGAACAACTCGGCAAAACTCCCAAAGGCACAAGGCTCGTAACCTATTGGAGTACTTGGGAAGAAATTCCAGAAAGTTTTGACCTCGAAGAATCTGCCTGCGATGGAATATTGAACTTCTGGAAGAAAAAATCCTGATTCTTTATTGCAATTTATACAAAAAAACCTGCCCGAAAATGATTTTCCGGGCAGGTTTTCTGCTTTAATAATAAAAGCAATAACTATACTGCTTTATTTAAAACTGCAACAACTTCTTTCCAATTGTTAACCCTTAAATGATGAGTTTGGTTTATATTATGAAACGCCGTAAACATAATAGGTTTTCCTATACAATAATCCAGATTCTTAGCATGATCATCAATCATATAATCTGTATTAATAATTCTTTTGCTTCCGCATAAAATAATATTTTCCCATTTTATAAAAGGAAAATGCTCCTCAAGCCAGAATACTTTTTCAGAAAGAGACATCGGAAACTCCATGGCTGCAGAAACTATAAAAAGCTCATAGTTTTCTTGTAATTCAAGTAAACTCTCCACAGCATTAGGCATTACAGGTAATGTTCTAAAAAAATTCTCCGAATTTAAAATCCTACGCAAAATAGCTCTCTCCTTAAAAGCTTCCTCTTCAGTTAGCCCCTGAATACTATCTTTTGTAATCGCAGTTCCAAATTCATTATTATAATACGTGATTAAATGCGCCTCAATATCCGCAAGTACGCCATCCATATCGATAGCAATTGTTTTCTTATTCATGATAAATTATTTTGCGACAAATTTATGCAAAAATTGCAATATATTGCAATTTTAACTTATTTTTGCAATATAAATCCGCAACACATGAAAAAGGAAGAACGTCAGAACGTAATTTTAGAATACCTTTCCAAAGAGCACAGAGTAACGCTAATAGAGCTTAGCGAATACTTAAACGTATCCGAAGATACCGTAAGACGCGATGTAAAAGAACTTTCTGATCAGGGATTACTCAAAGCAGTACGAGGCGGTGCAGTAGCTCCATCGCCAATACCGCTACATTATAGAAATAGAGAAAAACATGACCTCGAAAACAAAAAAATTATTGCCGAAAAAGCAATATCATTCCTAAAAGATGGTCAGGTAGTATTTATCGATGGCGGAACAACCTCAGTAGCATTAGTGGCAAGTTTTCCTTACGATTTAAAAATAACAATCATTACAAATAGCTTTCCAGTTGCGGCATTAGTAGAAGATTTGCCTAATATCGAACTAATTTTTGCAGGCGGAAAAATGTGCAAAACATCATTTGCAACCTCCAGTATCGAAACAATAGATTTCTTCAGAAACTTTAGAGCCGATGTCTGTATCTTGGGAGTTTGCAGCATACATCATGAACGCGGAATTACAGGCATTATGTACGATGATTCGCAAATTAAAAAGAACATGATACAAAATTCAAATTTTGTTATCGCATTAAGTTCTATCGAAAAAGTAGGAACTGCCGAAGCTTATTTTGTTTGCCCAATCAAAGACATTAATGTTCTCGTAACAAATAATGATCCCGAAGACAAACTATTAAAACCTTATAAAGACGCAGGCGTAACAATAGTCTAATACTATTTATAAGGAGCTAATCCAGCCATACACTGTATCTTTGCTTGCCTAAAGAAGGCAAACAAAGGATGCCGTTACTGTCTGGGCTAGGACTCCCGTTTTCCTAACAAATATAAGTTTAGACAAATCTTTACTACCTAAAAATCCTTTCAAAATCAAGATTCTGAAAGGATTTTACCCTTGTAAAAGTTTAAAACTTTGACTAAGGTTGTAATGGAGAATTTAATAGTGAATCAAATTGCAGAATCAGTTTCAAAATACAACATAACATACAAAATAAAGTCTCCCAGAACTCAACCTAAAATATCGTTTAATGAAAAGTAAACTTCTCTTGTTGCTTTAAAATTCCAATACTAATTTTTCCATTTTTTTTTAAATATGGACTTAAAATAATATATTTCTCTCCGGGATAAATTATACTATAACTAAATGTGGTGTCTATTAATTTTATTTCTAAGTGATGTATTCCTTCTTCATTTATAAAAACTTTAATCGTTTCATGTGTAGGAACAACATTGGTAGATTTTAAATATATTTCCTTAACTTTCTTCCTGTCTAAATTTATTTCAACTTTCAAGTCATCGAGCTGGCTATTTTTTGGCTGTTCAATCGAGATTATAAACTCTTTATTAGTACAACTTATCAAAAAAAACATCATTATAATTACTATTGTAAACTTTCGCATTATTGATTAATTTTTTAGAAGTTTTTAAAAATAAATTTAACCTTATAAAAGTACTAATTTACTCAACAACAACTTTCATTTTAAAAAACTTCATTTCCATTAAATACACAAAAAAACCTCTTGAAATTTTACTTTCAAGAGGTTTTGTAATCTAAAACAAAATTGCTTTTCTATTTCCAACCACCACCTAAGTCTTTATAAATATAAACTGCAGCATTAAGTTGTTCTTTTTTAGTATCTATTAATTCCAGTTTAGCTTCCAGAGCATCACGCTGCGTCATTAAAACTTCAAAATAATCAATTCTGGCAGATTTAAATAAATCATTAGAAATATCAATCGATTTGTTTAACGCATCTACTTGTTGCGATTTTAAATCATAACCTTTTTGAAGGTTATCTATTTTAGAAAGCTGATTAGAAACTTCTAAATAAGCGTTCAGAACCGTACGATCATAATTATACAAAGCCTGAAGTTGTCTTGCATTTGCACTTGCAAACTCCGCTTTAATCGCATTACGATTAATTAATGGCGCAGCTAAATCTCCTGCTAAAGAATAAAGCAATGACTCTGGCATAGTAAACAAATATGATGGTTTAAATGCTTGTACACCTATTGCAGCCGAAATATCTAGTGACGGATAAAATTCGGCACGAGCTACTTTTACATCCAGTTTTGCAGCCACTAACTCTAACTCTGCTTGTTTAACATCTGGACGATTCGCTAACAACTGCGACGGAATCCCAGAACTAACCGATGAAGGCAACAAAGCCAAGAAGTTACTATTATCTCTTTTAATCTCTTGAGGATAACGTGCTAACAAAAAGTTGATTTTATTCTCTGCTTCTTTTATCTTCTGAAGAATCTCGAATTCCATACTTTTTGAGGTTAAAACTTCAGCCTGAAATTTCTGAACACCCAATTCTGTTGCTCTTGCTGCTTCCTTCTGAACTTTTACAATTTCCAAAGCATTCGTTTGCAATTTTATCGTCTGCTTTACGATTTCTAGTTGGCTATCAAGAGCTAATAATTCATAATAAGAATCAGCAACTTCTGCAATAAGATTTGTAATTACAAAGTTTTTCCCTTCTACAGTCGCTAAATATCTGCTTACTGCTGCTTTTTTAGAATTGCGCAATTTTTTCCAGATATCAACTTCCCAATTTGCATAAGCCGAAATAGTAAAATCACCCAGTGGATCTGGCGTTTCTCTACCAGGAGTTATTTCAGTAGAAGCATCACCAGCACCCTGGCTAGTATATCTTCCTACTTTCTCTACTCCTGCACCAGCACGTACGCCAACAGTTGGCAACAATAATCCTTTTTTAACACGAATATCATTTTTGGCAATTTCTATTTCTTGCAAAGTGATATTTAACTCCTGATTGTTTTTTAGAGCAACATCTATTAAATCTACAAGGTTCTGATCTTTAAAGTAATTATTCCACTTAATAGCCGACATATTTATCGTGTCTTTCTTGTCTCCAAAAGACTCAGGAACTGGAGTCTTTGGAGTTTCTGCTACTGTTTCTGGGGTCTTGCAACTTACTACAGCAAGACAAAGCCCTAAAGCAATAGCATATTGATGTAATTTGAATTTATACATGATTGTTATCAATTTCTTCTGTTAATGGGTTTTCTTCTTCATGTTTTACCAGCTTGTGTTTTTCGGCAATTCTACCAAATATGTAATACAATCCCGGAATAACAAATACACCACAAATTGTACCTATAAGCATACCTCCGGCAGCGGCAGTACCAATGGTTCTGTTACCAATTTTACCTGGTCCCGTAGCAAAAGCAAGCGGCAATAATCCAGCGATAAAAGCAAATGAAGTCATCAAGATAGGACGGAACCTCGCTTTCGCTCCCTCCATTGCGGCTTCAAGAACTGATTTGCCAGCGGCATGCCTTTGTATAGCAAACTCTACAATCAATACGGCATTTTTACCCAATAAACCAATAAGCATTACCATGGCAACCTGAGCATAAATGTTGTTTTCTAATCCTGTTATTTTTAACAGAAGGAAAGCTCCAAAAATACCTGCCGGCAATGAAAGAATTACAGATAATGGCAAAATAAAACTCTCATATTGGGCAGCTAAAACCAAATACACAAATCCCAAACAAATCAAGAATACCCAAATTGCCTGATTACCCTGTGCAACTTCATCGGCAGAAATACCTGCCCAATCAATATCATATCCTCTAGGTAGCTTTTTGGCAGCAACATCCTGAATTACTTTAATAGCTGTACCAGAACTGTATCCCGGAGCTGCACCACCACTAATTTCTGTAGAATTGTACATATTATGTCTTGTAATTTCTGAAAGACCGTATACTTTTTCTAATTTCATAAATGCCGAAAATGGCACCATTTCATCATGGTTGTTTTTCACATAAAGTTTTAAGATATCATCAGGTTGTGCACGATATTCTGGAGCAGCCTGTACGATTACCTTATAGTTAATTCCGTATTTAATGAAACTAATTTCATAGTTACTTCCCACAAGAGTAGATAACGTATTCATCGCATTTTCGATAGAAACTCCTTTTTGTTGTGCCAAATCATTGTCTACCTTCATCATGTACTGAGGAAAACTCGCACTAAAGAAACTAAACACATTAGATAACTCAGGTTGTTTGTTTAATTCTTCAACAAACTCTTTATTAACAGCTTCCATTTTTTTGAAATCTCCCGAACCTGTTTTATCAAGCAAACGAAGTTCAAATCCTCCTGCAGCTCCATATCCTGGTACCGCTGGTGGTTGGAAAAACTCAATATTTGCACCTGGAATATCTTTCGATTTTTCTTCCAGTTCTGCCATAATCTCCACTACAGATTGTTTACGATCGTTCCAATCTTCTAAGTTAATCAAACAAGTTCCTGCATTAGATCCTGTACCTTCTGTCAGGATTTCATAACCTGCAAGGGCAGATACTGATTTTACACCCTCTACATCTTCAGATATTTTTTGCAGTTTTAATGCAATATCATTTGTTCTTTCTAATGATGAACCTGGAGGTGTTTGTATAATAGCATAAAACATACCCTGATCCTCATTTGGTATAAACCCAGAAGGAACTGTGCTACTAATAAGCCATGTTCCTGCACAAAATCCTAGAAGTGCAATAATAGTAACAGCTCTTCTATTTACAATTTTGGCCAATACATTTTGATATTTGCCTTGAGCAAGATTAAACTTGTTATTAAAACCATCTATAAATCTGTTTACAGGCGTTTTCTTTTTAGGTTTACCATGATTATTTTTTAACATCATTGCACAAAGTGCTGGAGTTAAAGTCAAGGCAACAATACCCGAAAGTATAATTGCTGTAGCCATCGTGATAGAGAATTGTCTGTAAAAAACTCCAACAGGACCAGACATAAATGCTACAGGAATAAATACCGCAGCCATCAGGAAAGTAATTGCAACAATAGCACCCGCAATCTCATGCATTGCTTTTTTAGTTGCTTTAAAGGCTGAAAGATGTTCTTCTTCCATCTTGGCATGGACGGCTTCGATTACCACAATCGCATCATCGACGACGACTCCAATCGCCAGAACCAACGCAAATAATGTGATTAAGTTCAATGAAATATCAAAGAATGTCATAAAAATAAAAGTTCCAATTAAGGAAACTGGTACTGCAATCGCAGGAATAACCGTAGAACGCCAATCGCCCAAGAAAAGAAATACAACAAGTCCTACCAGAATAAAAGCTTCGATTAAAGTATGAATTACTTTTTCTATAGAAGCATCTAAGAATTTAGAAACGTCGTAAGAGATTTCATAATTCATTCCTTTTGGAAACTTTTGCTTAATTTTTTCAAGTTTAGCTTTTACATCTTCAATAACCTGATTTGCATTACTTCCAAAAGATTGTTTTAATACAATCGCTGCAGATGGCTTTCCATTTAAATTAGAATAAATATCATACATCGAACTACCAAATTCAACTTTGGCAATATCTTTTAAACGCAAAAGCTCTCCGCTACTATTAGATCTAACTACTATATTCTCATATTGCTCTTTTGTTGTAAAACGACCAGAATATTTTAATACATACTCAAATGCCTGAGAACGTTTACCCGAACTTTCTCCTGTTTTACCAGGCGAAGCTTCTAAACTCTGGCTTGATAATGCCTCCATTACTTCATCGGCAGAAATTTTATAAGCCAACATACGATCAGGTTTTAACCAAATACGCATTGCATATTCACGAGTACCTAAGATATCTCCTGATCCTACTCCATTTACCCTTTTTAATTCTGATAGTACATTGATATCTGCATAGTTGTACAAGAACTTCATGTCGGTATTTTTATCCGTACTATAAAGATTCACATACATCAACATACTAGGAACTTCACGCGTGATCTTTACACCTTCACGAACTACCAATGGAGGTAATTTATTCGTAACCGAAGCTACTCTGTTCTGAACATTAATGGCTGCTTGGTTAGGATCTGTTCCTAAATTAAAAACCACTTGAATACTTGCTTCACCGTCATTTCCTGCATCAGAAGTCATGTATTTCATTCCCGGAACTCCGTTTAAAGCTCTTTCTAAAGGAATAACAACCGATTTAATCATCAATTCGCCATTAGAACCAGGATAATCTGCTGTAACATTTACCATCGGTGGAGAGATGGAAGGGAATTGTGTAATAGGTAAATTCATCACCGACAATATCCCTAAAAAGACAATTATTAGCGATATTACTATCGACAGTACAGGTCTTTGTATAAATTTATTAAACATTTATTTGTATTTTTTTAATGATTAAACCACATTATGAAATGTAGGCTTGTGAAATGTGAGTTGTGAAATGTAAACTGAACACTGTCACCGTAAACTGTTACTGAACACTGAACACTTCCCCCTACTCCGCTTTTAATCGTAAATTATTAATCACTTTTTGAGGAGCGATATAGCTAAATTTAATCTTATCATTATCTTTTACTTTCTGAACTCCTTCAAGTAAAATTTTATCATTTTCAGTAAGTCCGCTGCTTATTACATACAGATCTGGGATTTCGCCAGTAATACTGATTTCTCTAGAACTCACTTTATTATTTTTATCTACAATAAAAACATATTTTTTATCCTGAATTTCGTAAGTCGCTTTTTGTGGAATCACAATAGCATTTTTAAGCGGAACAAGCATTTGTACTTGTCCTGTTTCTCCGTTTCTAAGTAATTTAGCCGAATTAGGGAATCTTGCTCTAAAAGCGATATTTCCTGTTTCATTGTTAAATTCACTTTCGATAACTTCTACGTTTCCTTTATCTTTAAAAAGTTGACCATTTGCTAAAACCAAATTCACTTTAGTTTCTGCACGATCTTTCACATCCGTTTGGTACTGAAGATATTCTGGCTCAGAAACATTGAAATAAGCAAACATCTGACTGTTGTCTGAAAGACTTGTCAATAATTCGCCTTCATCAATAAGACTTCCAAGTTTTAACGGAATACGGTCAATTGTTCCGTCAAACGGAGCTCTGATTTCGGTAAATGACAAATGTAGTTTTGCCAATGCAACCTCAGCTTTTGCAGCCTGAAGTTTTGATAATGCTACCGCTTGTTCGTTTTTAGAAACGATATTTTTGTCTGCCAACATTTTAGTATTCTGCAATTCAATTTCAGCAGCTTTTTGTTCTGCCTGAGCTTTAAGTAACTCAGCTTCATACATTTTTGGCTGAATTTTAAACAACAATTGTCCAGCCTTTACAAACTGTCCTTCATCAACATAAATATTTTGTAAAAACCCTTTTTCCTGGGCGCGGAGTTCGATGTTACGTACAGATTTAATCTGCGAAACATACTCTTTAGTAAACGAAGTGTCTATTTTTACAGGGTTTGTTACTGTAAATTTTTCAGCTTCTTCTTTTTCTTCTTTTTTAGTTGTACAACTAGTTAGGCACACAAGGGCTATTAAGCCTGTGAACAAGATAATTCTCTTCATGGTATAAAATGGAAATTAAGCGATTGAATGCTTGGAATGCAATGATTCCTTTGGATGTTAAAAAGACATCAGTAGCCATAGTTATGCACGAACAGTCATACAAGAAGAAGTACTAAATATACAACAACAAGATATGCATCATAATCACACTTTAGGTAACCGATGTATCTTGTTTATCAGATTCTTAATACTCGTTGAGTAATATAAATAGGATTGGATTGGCCACAAAATGGCGTGAAGATTTTAAAACTATTTTGATGATGGTCTAAAATAGATTGACAAGAGAGTGTCAAATACCAATTATCTAATAAGCTATAATTTCCTGTAAAAAGTTTGTCAGAAATTCCATCTTTGATATCTCCTCCAAGGTGTTCCTCGTCGATATCTAAGTCGGCATCTTCAATTAAAGAACTGCCTGAATCCTGATTAGTAAATTTTACTCGGTGTTTTTTCTCTAAACTATGAGAAGAAGAATTTTGATGTGTACCGGCATTAAGATATTGACCTCCGCCTAGCAGAAGCAAACTTAAATACACAAATATCACAACGATTTTTTTCATTTGGGGTCAAAAGTAAACAAAGTATTGAAACAAAAAAAGAATTTTCACTAGGCTTTAACAAGTAAAAGCCAACGAAAACGTTTTCTTCTGGTTATTAAATTGTTATGAGCAATAAGTCTTGTAACAATTTCTTAAATTAATGGCATAAATCTCATTTTTTTTAGAAATATCTTATCCAATTAGAAATTATATAATTTCAAAAGTCTCCAAAGAAGAAATCTATGCTTAAATTCATTTTGCAATAGAATTTGATAAAACAATTATCACAATTAATTTAACTTAAGTTATTATTAAGAATTAAAATAATTAATAAATTAGCAAGTAACAAAACCACAACCAACTGAATATGAACCTGTAAAGAGAAGAAAATCCGTTTTAGTAATATAAACTAGTTATAGATGAAACTATATAAAGGCAATTCAAAATCGAATATTGGTCAATTACTTATCAAAGTAGAAAAATTCAGAAAAAAATGTAGTTGGAACTACAAATATGCTTTAGGTAAGTGGGATTTTATGAAAGAGGAAAAGACCAGATATGAAAAAATTATTGAATTCATCAAAGCGTCTCCTGTTAAAAAACCAAAAATACTAGACTTAGGCTGCGGATATGGAGCCCTAAATTTTTATTTAAAAGAAACTGATTATTCTACTATAACAGGTGTAGACTTATCTTCTGTAGCAATTAGTAAAGCTAAAAAACAAAATTTCATAAACTCTACTTTTATAACTTCTGATATTAATAAATTTAATACCAATGAGCATTATGAGATTGTCATTTTTAACGAAGTTCTTAGCTATCTGGAAAATCAAGAAAATATAATTTCAAGATTTGTTAAGAATACCGATACCGATTATTTGATAATTTCTCTGTTTAAAAATTCAGATACTATTATAGAAGTAATACCTAGCGAATATACATTATTAAAAAGAGAACTCGTAAAACAATCCAATGAAATCTTCTGGCATATTTATCTTTATAAAATTAAACCTAGAGTATTGAGTCTAATTCTATTCTTTTATGCAGATGTCACTGACTTAGCGCAATTCTTTTAGACTTACTTCGGTTTTACTTTTAAAAGTAGAAATTAATATTCTTCTTGTCTATTTTGCTTAATATGACATGAATCATATTTTGTAAAAAAAACAGACCATAACTTTGTGTTTTCAAGAAATCAATGAAAACCCTTGCCTATATATTTTTAATAACTATGATTTTAAGACCTGTCTTTCCTGTCTTAGACTACATCATTAATTATGATTATATAGCGACTGAACTTTGCGAAAACAAAAATCAACCAGAATTAGATTGTAAAGGGAAATGTCATTTAAAAAAGGAATTAGGAAAAGCAACCGAAGATGATTCTTCATCTTCATCAGAAAAAAAGAGCTTTCCTACTGGATTAGACCTATTATTCCTGGAAAAAATCAACTCATTTAATTTTAAACTCATTTTCAAATCCATTTTGAAGAATGATATTTTGCCTATAAATCTATATTCTCATTTCAATATCGATTTAATATTTCATCCACCTACTCTTCAGTATTAATTTTCGGAATTTATATTAATTGTCTTATCGGTAATACAAACCGACAAGCTGCTTATTATCCATTTTTAAATTTAATACTTATGAAAAATTTTAAATATTTATCTATTCTTTTTGTTGCAGTCACTCTTTTTTCTTGTTCTTCTGATAGTGATTCTACACCCGAAAAACCTATTGATGAAATATCAGGACTTACAAAAATTCAAGAATTATCTAATGATAATCATATCATCGAACTTTATTCTGAAACTGGAAAATTAACCCAAGGTTACAACCAGATTTCATTAAGAATAAAAGACAAAAACACCAATACATACATTACCAACGCTTCCTTAAATTGGATGCCAATAATGAATATGGCAACCATGCAACATTCTTGTCCTAAGTCTCTAATCGAAAAGGTTTCTGATAAACAAACGTTATACGATGGTACTATTATTTTTCAGATGGCTCAGAATGACAAAGATTTTTGGGAATTAAAAATTAACTATACTATTAATGCTGTAAATTATACTGCAACAGCACCTATAAGCGTGTTTGCATCTGAAAAACGTACTGTAAACTCTTTTACAGGAACTGATGGTGTAAGATATATTTTAGCTTACATTGCTCCTAAAAGTCCAAAAATTGGGTTGAATAATATGACCGTAGGGCTATATAAAATGCAAGACATGATGACGTTTTCTGTGGTTGATAATTTTAAAGTAAAAATTGACCCAAGAATGCCAAGTATGGGAAATCATAGTTCTCCAAACAATACCGATTTAACACAATCGATAGCGCAAGGATTTTATAACGGAAATCTTTCCCTGACTATGACTGGTTATTGGAAAATTAACCTCCAACTCTTAAATGCTTCTGGCGAAATATTGAAAGGAGAAGAATTTACTCCTGAAAATACCTCAAGCAGTCTCTTCTTTGAGATTGAATTTTAATCATTTTATTAATAACAAGATTAAGGACTAAGCAGCAACGCTTAGTCCATCCCTATTTGTGATATTATGAAAATTATAGCAACAATTCTGTTAGCAGCATTTTCAACTATTTGCTTTGCACAGAAAAAAGAAAAAGATAGTATTTCGCCCATTAATCTTAATGAAATTATTGTTATTGGAAAAAAAACGCCAGTATCTCAAAAACAACCTAAATCTCTTGCGACTGTCGAAGAATATTTACAGCAATCATCTAAAGTAAATATGGTACGAAGAGGCGGATATGCACTCGAACCAATTATCAATAGTATGGCTACCGAACGAACTGTTATCACTATTGATGGCATGCGAATTTTTGGAGCTTGTACCGATAAAATGGATCCTGTAACTTCTTATGTCGAAATATCAAACTTGTCTGAGGCCAATATTGCTTCTGGTCAGCAAGGAAGTTGTCATGGCCCTACAATTGGCGGTGGAATTGATTTAAAACGAACCAATCTTACTCAAAGAGAATTAGGATGGAATGGGAATTTAAGAACGGGATATGAAACCAATAATCAACATAAAATCATGGGAACATCTATAGGCTACAACAATAGTTCTTTTTATATCAATACTGATTTTATGTATCGTGATGCAGAAAATTACAAAGCGGGAAACGATGAAGAAATAAACTTTTCGCAGTTTACAAAATACAACCTATCGGCAACAGCGGGTTATTATTTAAACAAAAAGAGTTTAATAGAAGGTTCGATAATTTATGATAAAGCTACAGATGTAGGTTATCCTGCGCTACCAATGGACGTTTCTTTGGCGAAAGCCACAATAACTTCGTTGCGTTATAGCTATACTCCTGCTTCTGAATATTTTACCAATTGGGAAACCAAAGTATACTTTAACACCATTACTCACAGAATGGATGATACAAAAAGACCAAGCGTCCCTATTCATATGGATATGCCGGGTTGGTCAGACACCTACGGATACTACTCTAAACTAAAGGGGAAATTTAAAAACCATCATTTCATGGCAAACCTGAATAGTTTTTATAACAAATCGATTGCCGAGATGACAATGTATCCAAACAATCCCAAAGAAAATGCAATGTTTATGTACACTTGGCCCGATGTGCGAACACTTTATAACGGATTATATCTAGAAGATGCAATACAAATTTCCTCAAATACTGATATTAAACTTTCTGCAAACATCGGAATGCATTCTAATAAAGTGGCTGATGAATTTGGTTTACAAAGTCTACAGATTTTTTATCCTGATATGGATGCATCCAAAAATAGAATTCTGAAAAGCCTTTCTGGGAATTACCTCGTGCATCACGATAAATTAGAATATGGTTTTGGTTTAGCCTACGGCGAAAGAGCACCTTCAGTTTCAGAGGGATATGGATACTATTTGTACAACAGTAATGATTTTTATGATTATATAGGAAATCCAAATCTGAGAAACGAAAAATCATTTGAAGCTAATCTCTCATTTGGATTTAAAACCGAAAAATTTACTTCAAGACTAACTTCTTCCTTTTTCCATATTCAGGATTATATCGTCGGAAAAATTGATGCTAACATACAACCTATGACTATTGGAGCCTCGGGAGTAAAAGTATATAATGCATTAAATTATGCATCAATTTTTAATACCGATTTAAATCTGGAATATAAAATAGCCGAAAACTGGAACTTCAAAACCATGTTCGTTTATAGCTACGGAAAAGATGATGATAACAATAATCTGCCATTTATAAGTCCGTTGCGTTATTCGGGAAGCATTCAATACAAAAAAGAGAACTTTAATTTAGGATTTGGCGCATCTGGAAATCTGGCGCAAACAAAATTCGCTTCGGTATATGGAGAAAACAAAACACCTGATTATGTAATTTTTAATTTCAATTCTGGATATACATTTCCATGGAACGATAACAAGTTAAATATTCAGGCTGGAATCGAAAATATTCTTGATAAATATTACACCACATTCTCCGATTGGAATAAAATTCCGAGACAAGGAAGAAACTTTTTTATTAATGTTTCTTATGTTTTGTTTTAAGTAATGAAAATTAGGATTCTGATTATTTCTTAATTCAGAAATGATTAATTTTGATATCAATGGTAAATAAAAATCTTGTTTACTAAAAATTACCTCTGTCATTAATCGTAAGAAAGAACAAAATTATGTGGCATAAAACCAAATTAACCAAAATTCTGAAAATTAAATATCCTATTCTTCAAGGTCCATTGGGTGCAGGTTTTTCTACTGTAGATTTACTTACTTCAGTTTCAGATGCGGGAGGTTTGGGTAGTTTTGGAGCTTATACGCTTACACCACAAGAAATTCTGGAAGCTGGCAATAAAATAAATGCAGCAACAGACAAACCATATAATATTAATTTGTGGGTATCGGATGTCGATGAACGATTGAAAAATTATTCACCCGAAAGTTTAGCAAGAATAACAACCTTATTTAAACTTTATTTCGATCAATTAAACATTCCGATTCCTGATCTAAATATTGACATTCCATCAAAATTTGAACAACAAGTTGAAGTTCTTTTTCAGATAAAACCTGCCGTTTTCAGCTTTGCATTTGGAGTTCCATCAGAAGATATATTAAAGAATTTGTTTAAGATTTTTTGAAATTTTTGTAAAAAAAACTTGTTTTTAACTGGAGTTATTATCTATATTTGCACCACAGTAATGCGAAAGTAGCTCAGTTGGTAGAGCTCCAGCCTTCCAAGCTGGTTGTCGCGAGTTCGAGCCTCGTCTTTCGCTCTAAAGAAACCGAAATTGCAAATGTTTCGGTTTCTTTTAAAAAGAAAAAATTTTTGATTTTTATTTTTTAGAATGATTTAATTTTTTTATATTTGCACCCTGTTAATGCGAAAGTAGCTCAGTTGGTAGAGCTCCAGCCTTCCAAGCTGGTTGTCGCGAGTTCGAGCCTCGTCTTTCGCTCTTTAAAAAGCCGAAACTTAATAGTTTCGGCTTTTTTATTGCACATAACTCAAATCTGTTTGAGGTTCTAATTCTTCAGGCTCTTGATTTTGTCTAAAAAGACGAGCAGATAAATCCCCTTTCAAAATAATTTGATCTCCTTTTACGTCTAACCAGCTTCCTTCACGCAATCCTAAAACAGGAAGTGTATTAAAAGCATGGAATTCTTTTATTCTTGTTTCGCGAGTTTCGCCCATATGTTTAGACTGAGAATCTGGATCTAAATAATGAGGGTTTAAGTTAAACGGAATTAATCCTAAAGTCTGGAAACTTGGCGGGTAGATAATTGGCATATCATTAGTAGTTTGCATTGATAGTCCGCAAATGTTGCTTCCTGCGCTGGTTCCTAAATAAGGAGTTCCGTTTTTAACAGCTTCAGCAAGAACCGTCATAATGTTATTTTTGTATAGTTGTGTTACTAACAAAAAAGTATTCCCGCCACCAGTAAAAATTCCTTCGGCATTGTTAATCGCTGTTGTAGCATCTTCAAATTCGTGAATTCCTTTTACTTTAATGTTTATTTTTTCAAAAGCTTGAGAAACAGTATTAGTGTATTGTTCATGCGAAATTCCTCCGGGTCTTGCAAAAGGGATAAAAAGAAGTGTTTTGCAGTTCTTAAAATGCACTTGCAATTCGGGTAATAAATAATCTAAATAGCTGCCACCGTGAAGAGTAGAGGTGCTGGCAATAATGATATTTTTCATAGATTTTGTAATGTTTTTTGTTAAGTTAAAGATATTAAATAGTGCGTTTTAAAGCCGTAAAATAAAGGTTTAATTAACATATTTTTACCAAGTCGTTAATATTAAATTTAGATGACATTAAGATACTTTTACAGCTTATCCTTATAATGTTTTGATGAACAAGGTAGTATGTGTGTTTTTTGTTTTCCTAGCTAATAATCTTTTGGCTCAAGTTGCTGTTTCTCCTGTTTTAAAAGGAAAAATAGATGCTAATACAATGGATTTGGAGGGGATTTATGTGGTTAATTTAAGGACTGAAGCTTCTGTAGTTACAGATAAGGAAGGTTCTTTTTCGATACCAGTCCAAACAGGCGATACGCTTATTTTTTCGTCGGTACAGCTTAAAGAACGTCGAATTGTTTTGACAGACGAAGATTTGGCGTCGGTAAAGTTTGTGGTAAAATTGGAAACACTAGTGAATCAGTTGCGAGAAGTTATTATAAAAAGATACGATAATATTAATGCAGTTGCCTTAGGGATAATTCCTGCGGGGCAACGTTCTTACACAACTGCAGAGCGTAGGTTAAAAGGAGGAACTGATCTGGATGCTTCAGTAGGATTAGGAGGTTCAGTTGGTCTGGATCCTATAATAAATATGTTTTCAGGCAGGTCAAAAATGCTTAAAAAAGAACTTGCTGTAGAGAAAAAAGAAATCTTCATGAAGCTTTTGGAAAATATGTTTGATACAGATCACTTTGTACGAAAGCTTAGTATTCCTTTGGATTATGTAAAGGGATTTGAATATTTTGCAGTAGAAAATGAAAGTTTTACAAAGATTTTAAGCTCTAAAAACAAAACGACTACCGAATTCTTGCTAGGAGAACTAGCAGAGAAGTACAAAGAAATAATAGCACGTGAAAATAATTAATACCTTACTTTTATTTATTGTATCTTTATTCTTTCAAATTAGTTTTGGGCAAACTGTTGTTACAAAAGAAATTTCAGGAAGAATTACCGCCGACTCAAGTTCGGTCGAAGCTATAACAATAGTCAATAATACCACTCAGGAAACTACTATTTCGGATAATAAAGGACAGTTTTCTATCGTTATCAAAGAAGGAGATGTGTTGGTTTTTTCGGCAGTAAATCTAGAACCACTCCGAAAAAGAATTACAGCTAATGATTTGAAATTAGACTTGTTACTGGTAAAAATGGTTCCTAAAAACATAGAATTAAAAGAGGTTGTTATAAATGAATTTTCAAACATAAATGCCGAAAATTTAGGAATCATACCTTATGGACAAAAGAAATACACACCGGCAGAACGAAAATTATACACGGCCAAGTCTACTATGACAGATGCACTCTTAAATAAGATATCTGGTCGGACCGCTATGCTGAAAAAAGAAGTAGCAGTAGAGAAAAAAGAGATGTTGTATTCAAAAATTGAATATCTTTTCGAAGAGAATTATTATACTGATAGATTAAAGATTCCGCTAGAGCATATAAAAGGGTTCCAGTTGTATTGCATAGATGATCCAGAGTTTGTAACTTCGTTGAATGCCAAAAACAAAACAATGAGTATGTTTTTAATAACAGGTTTGGCGCAAAAATATTTAACAATTATCGAAAATGAGAAATAAAATTGGAATATTGATCTTGAGTTTATTTTGTCAGTTGTGTATCGCGCAAACTGGAACAAGAATGTCTTTACATGGAAGAGTAGTGAATGACTCGGTTGCCCTGGAAAGTGGTTATGTTTTGAATGTTAATACAAAAACAAGGACCTTTATTTCTTCAAACGGATTGTTTGATATATTGGCGAAACCAAAAGATACTTTGTTGTTTTCGAGTTTGGCTTTTCAAACAAGAAAAATGGTGCTGACAGAAAAGGAGTTTGCTGAACGCCTTTTAGTAGTGCGATTGGGGCTTAAAAATAATCAGTTAAAAGAAGTGGTTATTCCAAAAGGATTAAAAGTAAAATCACTGGATAAGAATACCCAGAAATATGTTGATATGCAATTTGAGGATGATAAACAGTCAACCCCAGAAAACAGTGTTTCTTATTCAGATCAAACCATAAAATACGGTACAGATTTCGTGAGGATATTTAAAGATGTTAAAAAGCTCTTGAATAAATCAGGCGAAAAAGAAGTTCCTGTAGACGATGTAGCTTTTACGCAATATGTAAGAGCAAATTTCAGTCCGTCATTCTTTGCTAAAACTTTAGAATTACAAGATGATGAGATTGATTTGTTCCTGATGTATTCTTCTAATGATCCTGTTTCAAAACAATATCTAAAACCAGAAGATAGATTTCAGTTAATGGATTTTTTAATTAATAAAAGTAAAGAATTCAAAAAAGTGAATGATATTAAAAAATGAGAAAAATTGTAGCTTACTCTTTAATAGGGTTATTGTTCCTATCATTATCATCATTTGCTTTTCATAAATTTTATGTTGGGGTATATCAAATAAATTATGCTCCCGAAAAAAAAATGCTTCAAATTACATCTCGAATTTTTATCGATGATCTGAATAATGGAGTAGAAAAAAAATATAAAATCAAGTCCAACATCGGCACAGAGAAAGAAACTGAAGCCGATGTTGCCCTTTTGAAAAAATATCTTGCTGAAAATTTTACTATTAAAGTAAATGGTCAGTCACGACCAATCACGTTTTTATCGAAAGAAGTTGAATCAAATGATGTTTTGGTTTGTTATTCCAGAATAAAAGATGTTGATAAAATTAAAAGCTTAGAAAT
Organism: Flavobacterium sp. KMS; assembly: GCF_000813005.1. Lineage (GTDB taxonomy): Bacteria > Bacteroidota > Bacteroidia > Flavobacteriales > Flavobacteriaceae > Flavobacterium. Next base: position 140,305 of record NZ_JSYP01000015.1, read on the forward strand.
TTCGAATACAATTTTAGTAGACTGGAATACCGAGCAACAAAATATTACACATGTTTCGGTATTAGGGAGCAAAAAGAGTGTGCTTTTTACAGAATCTTCAAGGAAAGAATTGTTAAAGTATGAATAAATGGAGATGAATATTTTTTTAATTGTTATTTTCACACCCTGACAAAAACTCCAAAAAACCAGTTTATGAGAAGAATATCATTTTTATTGTTTTTTCCTGCAATCATGTTTGCGCAGGAAAAAAATACCACACCAATAAAGCAACAAGGGAAGTACGATACTAACAAATTTAGTCAAATGTATGACTTATTGGCTACTCCCAATATGTTTCGTACAGCATCTGGAGCGCCAGGGCCAGCATATTATCAGCAACAAGCCGATTATAAAATTGATGTTGAGTTAGATGATAAAAACGCAAAATTAAGCGGGTCAGAAACAATTACATATTCTAATAATTCTCCAGATAATCTAGAGTATTTATGGTTGCAACTAGATCAAAATCAAGCTAAAAAAAATACACAAACTACATTAGCCGAGAGCGATAAAATTAATCAAGTTTTAGCAGTTGAAGGTTTTTCGAACAAATACTTAAAAGACGGACTTGAGCGAGGTTTTAATATTGAGTCTGTAAAAGATGCAAAGGGAAATCCGATGTCTTATACAATTAATGAAACCATGATGAGAATTAATTTACCTGCGCCTTTAAAAGCTGGTGAAAAAATTTCATTTTCTATTAAATGGTGGTATAACATTAATAATTATAGAAAAGACGGAGGACGTTCAGGATATGAATTTTTTGAAAAAGACAAAAATAGATTATACGTAATTGCGCAATTCTATCCAAGAATGGCAGTTTATAATGATGTAGAAGGATGGCAGAATATGCAGTTTTGGGGAGGTGGAGAATTTGCTTTACCATTCGGAAATTTTGATGTTAATATTACCGTTCCTGCAGATCACGTAATGGAAGCTACAGGAGAATTAACAAACAGAAGTGAAGTGTTTACTCCAGAACAAGTAAAAAGATACGAGCTTGCTCAAAAATCATATGATAAGCCAGTTGTTATTGTTACACAGGCAGAAGCAGAGGCAACTGAGAAAGGATTTTCTGAAAAGAAAAAAATATGGAAATTTAGTGCTAAAAACGTACGTGATTTCGGGATTGCAACATCAAGAAAATTCATTTATGATGCAATGGCAGTAAAGCTCGGAGGTAAAACAGTTATGGCAGCTTCAGTATATCCAAAAGAAGCAAATCCACTTTGGGGAGAAACGTCAACAATAACAGTTGCACATACATTAAAAAGTTATTCATCACACACATTTGATTATCCTTACCCAAAAGCAGTTTCAGTTTCGGCAGAAGATCAAGGAATGGAATACCCAATGATTTGTTGGAATTTTGGTCGTCCTGATGAAAACGGAGTAACGAGCAAAGAAATAAAAAACGGAATGATTGGTGTCGTAATACACGAAGTAGGGCATAACTTTTTCCCTATGATTGTAAATTCCGACGAGCGCCAATGGAGCTGGATGGATGAAGGGTTGAACTCATTTTTAGAGTACTTGGCAGAGCAGGAGTTAGATCCTAATTTCCCATCAAGACGTGGTCCTGCAAAAAACATTGTTCCTTATATGAGTGGAGATCAAAAGTTTTTAGAGCCAATTATGTCAAACTCAGAGACGATTCACCAATTTGGTAATAATGCTTACGGAAAACCAGCTACAGGTCTTAATATTTTAAGAGAAGTAGTTATGGGAAGAGAATTGTTTGACTATGCTTTTAAAACATATGCAAACAGATGGAAATTTAAACACCCAACACCAGAAGATTTCTTTAGAACGATGGAAGATGCTTCGGCAGTCGATCTAGATTGGTTTTTTAGAGGATGGTTTTACTCAACAGATTTTGTAGATATCGGAATTAAAGATGTAAAACAATATTATGTTAGCGAAACTGCTACAGCAGAGCTAAAAGATACTAAGATTAGAAAAGGACGTTTTGGTTTCGAAAAAGGACCTTTTGTATATTTAATTGCAAGCGATAACAAAGAATTAAAAGGATCTGATAAAAAAGCTTTAAAGGTTGATGATGTAAAATTATTATCAGATTATGTTGCGCAAACATTTAATGCAGAAGAAAAGGCAAATTTAAAATCACCTAAATATTTTTACGAAGTAGAGTTTGAAAAGCCGGGAGGAATGATCATGCCTATTCTTGTAGAGATTACTTATGAGGACGGAAGTAAAGAAGAATTTAAATATCCGGCACAAATCTGGAGAAAAAATAATGATACAGCCAAAAAAGTATATGCAACAGAGAAAGCAATAAAAAGCATTCAAATTGACCCAAAATTACTTACTGCAGATATTGACGTAACTAATAATGCATGGCCAAAAGTAGAGGTAAAATCAAAATTTGATTAAGCATAAAAAGATAAGAGACTCGCAAGGGTCTCTTTTTTTAAGTAAATTTTAAAACAGTAGGCTACAAAATTTAATATCTTTGTGGCACATAAAATAAAAAAGATATGTTTGGTATAGGAGGAGGAGAATTAGTTTTTATACTATTTGTAGTACTTATGCTTTTTGGTTCAGATAAAGTGCCAGAAATTGCTCGTACTATGGGGAAAGCAATGGCGCAACTTAAAAATGCGACCAATGACATTAAAAGCGAAATTCAAAAAGGCGCAGAAGCTAACGGTTTTGATGCGAAATCATTAGACAACATAACAGGCAATATTAATTCTGAAATAGAAAAAGCCAAAACTAATTTGTTAGGAGATGCTACAACGCAATTCGAAAAAACAAAAGAAGACATTGATACAATTACAGGCCCAATAAAACGTCAGATATAATGCTTGAAAAATTACAAGAACTCGATACTAATTTATTTGTTTATCTTAACGGTTTAGGTTCCGAAACTTACGACAAACTTTGGCTCGTAATTACGGATCAGGTAAATTGGATTCCACTTTTTTTGTTATTATTTTATTTCATTTATAAAAAATTAGGAACAAAACAAACCTTGTATCTATTACTTTTTATAGCAATTTTAATAACCTGTACAGACCAATTAACAAATTTGGTTAAAAATAATGTACAGCGTTTAAGACCTTGTAATAACCCCGATATTAATTCGTTTATTCGAATTGTACAAGTTCGCTCATCATTCAGCTTTTTCTCAGGACATGCTGCTAATACAATGGCAGTAGCTACATTTTTATACTTGTTGCTTAATAAACATTTTAAATATTTTGGACTCCTGTTTTTATGGCCATTAGTTTTTGCTTATAGCCGTATTTATTTAGGATTGCACTATCCGTTGGATATTCTTTGCGGATATTTAGCAGGAGCAACAATGGGATTCTTGCTGTTTAAAATATACCAAAAAGTAAGAGCAAGGTACTTTCCAGTTTAAATTTTAGGAGCTTTTTCCAGCTGTACACTCTATCTTTTCCTGGCTAAAGGAGCCAGAAAAAGGATGCCGTTTCCATCTGGGCTAGAATTGTGTTTAAAAATTTAAAAGCTTTGATTAATTAAGCTTTGTTTTTTCGCTCCATTCCAATCCATTTGGTAATTCCAGATTGCTAAATTCGATATGAATAACGCGTCTTCTCTCGTTATTAGTAGTCTTGTTAGAAGCATGAAAAAGCAATGGTTTCATAATCATTATACCGCCTTTTTCGATTTCGCAAATTGTTTCCGTTTCATTCTTCAAGTCCATGTTTTCGACTCTCAAAATTCCTTTAGAATGAGAATTGTTAATCACTTTTAAAGCACCATTGTCTTTAGTAGTTTTGTCGATATGGATTCTTATTGTAAAATTATTTTCGAGAACTTCTTTGGGAGGTTGTACTGCAAACTGATTTTGTTTGGTGGTCCAATTTTCGAAATTTTCTATATCTAATTTCTTATCTACCGAAATAGTTAAATCTTGATGGTAAGCAACAAACCAATTTGATTTTTCGGGTTTGTCAAAATATATTGATTTCGTTATAAAATAATTCTCCCCAAAGTTAGATTTGATAATATCCTTTAAGTTCTGATTAAAGATATAATCTAATGTCTCAGGAATTTCTTTGTGGAATTGTCTAATAGCAAATAAATCTTCAGATTTCCTAAAGGTTGTTTTATCCGTTTTGTTCTCAGTAACGTTTTCAATTATCGAAATCAATTTTTTAATTTCGTTTTCATCATAAACATTATCAATAATTGCAAAACCTTCCGAGTTTATTTCATTGCTGTAATTCATTATTGCTGTTTTTTTTCTGAATTACCTCTAGCTAAAGTAGAAGGTAATTGAGTCTTTGTTTAATAAAAAAACTTAGAATCTTAGTGCCTCAATAACTTAGTAACTTTCTTAAAGTTAAAGTACTCGACTCACAGTTAGACCATCACGAATAGGTAATAAAACAGTTTCTACCCTTGGATCGTTCTTTAAAAGTAAGTTGTATTCTAAGAGAATTTTTGTGCTAATATCGTTTGGTTGTAATGGCTCTAAAACTTTACCACTCCATAAAACATTATCAGATAAAATGATACCTCCTTTATTCATTTTAGGAACAATCATTTCGTAATAATTAAGATAGTTTTCTTTATCAGCATCGATAAAAACCAAATCAAATTTTACATCAATTGTAGGGATAATAGTTGTTGCTTCGCCCAAATGTTGGAAAATTTGTTTTCCCCAAGGTGATTGGTCAAAATATTTTCGTTGAAAATCGATTAATTCTTCTTTAATATCGATGGTGTGTAATTGCCCGTTTTCTTGCATGCCTTCGCATAAACATAAAGCTGCATAGCCAGTATAAGTACCAATTTCGAGGATATTTACAGGACGTATTAACTTAGATAGCATACTTAAAACACGCCCCTGAAAATGCCCGCTTAACATACGTGGTAATAATATTTTTTGGTAAGTTTCTTTGTTTAAACGTGCTAGTAATTCAGGTTCTCTTTCTGAGTGTTGTTCGATATAATCCTCTAAGTCTTGTGATATAAAATGCATGATGAGTAAAGTCTAAATTTTTGAAACACAAAAATACAAAAATATCTACTACACTTTTTAGCATAAAAAAACCATTCGTCGTGACGAATGGTTTTAATTTTCATGACAATGAAAATTATTTTTTTAAAGCATCATTAACTTCTTTAGCTGTTTTTACAGTTCCGTCTTTTGCAGCTTTTGCAGCATTTTCTACTTTTTTAGCTCCTTTTTCTGTAGCGTCTTTTACATCTTCAGCAGCTTTTTTAGTAGCATCTTTTACATCTTTGGCAGCATCCTCAACTTTAGTTACGGCTGTATCTTTTACTTCTTTAATGTCAGTAGTTAATGAGTCTACTTTGTTTCCAAGCGTTAATTCATCTTCTGTAGGTTTTGGCTCTTCTTTTTTACATGACTGAACAGCTAAACTTAATAAGGCAACTAATGCTAAACTTAAAATTTGTTTTTTCATAATGAATTAATTTTTTTAGGTTGATGAAATTTAACTTTTATAGAGCTGAAAAATAAAGATACACATTTTAAAATGATTGCGCGCTTTGTAATATTATTTTCCCTTTGAGAGAAAAACAATTCTCGTGCCAAGTTTTATATTTGGAAAGATTTAGGAGAAAGTTTTTTAAAATCAAAAAGGTACCCATTTAGAGTACCTTCAAAAAAACATGATAATATTTTGAAAAGAAATGATGAGTTTTTCCACTCACTAGTTTTTGTACAGACTAAAATTAATAACAATATCATCTTTTACTTTAATTAAACCAGCCATCTTTACGGGAGGCGCTAATTCAATATCTGAGAACTTTAAATTAAGAGATCCTTCGATTTTTTTATCAGTGGTATATAATATGAAATCTTTGTATTTCAGGGTTTTATTAGTGATGTAAAAAGCCAGTGTACATTTGTAATTTTTGCCACTAGGTTTTATGTCTGTAATATACACAATACTGTTAGGGAAGGTTTTTATCTTTACAGTTCCTTGTAAATCTTTAGTCATTATTTTGTTTCCGCAATCAAAATTTGACATCTTGATTTCAGTATTAAATGCATTTTTTTTTGTTGAATTTAAATAAATGGTATCTTTTTTAGGGAAGATATTGGAGCAATTGTAATTGCCGACAGTTGATACTCCTGTAATTTCTATTTTTATTTTATTTATTATTAAAACAGTATCATCTGTTAAAAAAGTGGGTTTAGCACTTCCTAAGGAAAGAAAAATGACTAAACCCAAAATTAAAATTAGAAATCTATTTTTCATTTTATTTAGAATGAAATTGTTGCTTCAAACATTAGTCCTTCAAATTTTCCTCCGTAAAAGTCATTTGGCATTGAAACTCCGCCTACATTTCCAAATTGTTGGTAGTTTTTGTAGTTCTGTTGCACGTATGAAAGTTTTGCTAAAATGTTTTTAGTCATAAACCAACCTGCAGCAGCTTCAAATCTATTTACTTGTACAGCATCAGCATCAGAGTTACGTAGTTTTCCGTCGACTAAATTGTATTTAGCACCAACATATAGATTTTCATGATTTCCAAAACGATAAACTAAATCTCCAACATATTGATTGACATTACGAGTATCATCTGTTCCTTTATAGTCACCTCCTGAAGCAAATTCTAAAGTACCGAAGAATTCAAATCCTTTATATTTTATAAACGGGTTAATCATGTAAGAAGTAGCCCAGTTTCCAAATCCAGGATTAAATCTACCAGTGTCTTTATTACTCTCTGAATCTAAAATATTTGAACTTGGGTAACCTATCGTTCCGGCGTGCGTCATTACGCTATAAAAACGACTTCCTGCTCTATCAGAACTATATAAGTTTCCGCTAGAATTTGCTGTATGATAGTAAGATCCGGTAAGTCTGATTCTTAAATCACTGTCAATTTGTTTGTCCCAACCTAATTTGGCTAAGATTGTAGGGCTAATAGTTGTATTTTGATCCGGAGCAAGTTCTGTAGCTGTTCCTGGAATAACTTCTTGTACGTTTTGATTTAATTTAGAGTTTGTTACTCCAATCATACTTACAAAACCGCTTCTGTTATAATATATTTCAGCTCCCATTTCGGTAGTAAAAGCATCCATGATATTGTTTCCAATAAAAGGGTTTGTAATCGTATAAGCATTGTTACTTCTTCTAAAATGCGCATCACCATAGTTGTTTTCCATTTGACCTATTTTGATGGTGGTATATTTCATAACATCTTCAAGAAGCCCTTTTTTAATGAAATCTAATTTGTCAATTTGCAAGTATCCACCTTGTACCCAGGTTTCATGGTGGTGTCTGGAAGCAAGATATATGTCTAAGTTTACACGTACCCCATCTGCTAATTGTGCACCTATTGTCATATTAGCATTTGGTAAATTAAAGTCGTTAGTTAGATTGTTTAATCTGTATTCGGCATTCGCTCCGGTTAAGTTTCTTTGGTCATTGAACGAATTCAAGGCTTGAAATTGTAAGGCAAATGCACCGCCCAGATCAACACTAATGCCTTTGTAAGCGGCGGTATCTTTTTTGACATCAAATACATTGATGGCTCTCTGGTCACGAGGAATTTGATTTTGCATATGTCCAAAACTTAGCTGTGCATTTGCAGCAATTGTGCTTGCTAATGCTATAAATAGTAGATAGATTTTTTTCATGATTATTATAAATTAAAGTTTAAATTGAATTTTATGGTTAAGTTTTCTCCAGTTTTAATCGTTCCTAATAATGCAGTTGGAGATTTCATTCCAAATTCAGTAAAAGTGATTTTGTTGCTGCCTTGTAAGGATACCGCATCTTTGGTAACTGTAGTTTTTACTTGTGTTTTTATTACTTTGCTTACTCCGGCTATGGTATAAGTTCCAGTAAGTTCCCATGTAGTTTCATTAATCTTTTCGGCAGATTTTAAAACATATTTAATATTTTTGAATTTGTCTGTTTTTAAAGTTTTGTACGCTACCTTATCCATACTAGTTTTCTCGCTTTTAATGCTCTCTGCAGGCAGGGTAATATCAATACTGTTGATACTAACTAATTTTGAATCTGCGATAGTGAAATTAGCTGTTCCTGTTTTTGAGTCAGATTTCATTTCCCAATCATGCATTGTAGATGTTCCAGAAACAGAGTAACTAGTTTTTGCGTCTAGTGTGTAGTTTTTTTGAGCATTTGATGACAATACGATTCCGAAGAAAAGTACTGTTGAAAGGAATAATTTGTTTTTTGGTAATTTCATTTTTCTGTGTATTAAATTGTTATCGAAAAATTTGATTTGTAGCTTTTAAATTATATTTATGAGCAACTAATCGTGGTATTTGTTTGAGTCAAATTTAACACACATAAAGAGCTCTTGAGATGATATAAATCATTGTTAAAATTTTATTAAAGCCCTATCTATAGCTACAACGATGTAGTATAATTGATGTTTTTTAGGGTAAGAAATTACATGGTTTTTTACGGATATAATTGCCTTTATTTTAGATTCTATTATCGGTTTTAGATTATATCTTATAGTCGATTAAAAATGAGCAAATACTTTAGTAACTTTGCAGCATGCAAATGGAGAAAAAAGACATACGAGCCTTATCAAAAGAGGAATTGCGCGATTTTTTTGTCGCTAATAATGACAAAGCTTTTCGCGGAAATCAAGTTTACGAGTGGTTATGGAGTAAAGGAGCACATAGTTTTGATGATATGACCAATGTTGCTAAGGCAACACGTTCTATGCTCGAAGATAATTTTGTTATCAATCATATTAAGGTTGATACAATGCAACGCAGTAGCGATGGTACAGTAAAGAATGCTGTTCGATTACATGATGGGTTGGTAGTAGAGTCAGTTTTAATTCCTACCCAAACAAGAACTACGGCTTGTGTATCTAGTCAGGTAGGTTGTAGCTTAGATTGTAATTTTTGCGCAACAGCGAGATTAAAAAGAATGCGAAATCTAGAACCTGCAGAGATTTATGATCAGGTAATAGCTATAGATAAAGAAAGTCGTTTGTATTATAATCATCCGCTATCGAATATTGTTTTTATGGGAATGGGAGAACCGCTCATGAATTATAACAATGTTATGAAAGCAATTGATATGATTACCTCTACAGAAGGATTAGGGATGTCACCAAAACGTATTATGGTATCGACATCGGGAATTCCTAAGATGATTAAAAAAATGGCCGATGATGATGTTAAATTCAAATTGGCGGTTTCATTACACTCGGCAATCGATGAAATCCGTTCTCGAATCATGCCTTTTAGTAAAAACTTTCCTTTGGCAGATTTACGAGAATCATTAGAATACTGGTACAGAAAGACCAAATGCAAAGTTTCATACGAATATGTAGTTTGGAAAGGAATTAACGACGATAAAGCATCGATTGATGCCTTGGTAAAGTTTTGTAAATACATACCATGTAAAGTCAACCTTATCGAATATAATCCAATCGATGATGGAGAGTTTCAGCAAGCTTCAGAAGAATCGATTAATGCGTACATAAAAGCATTAGAAAACATAGGGATTGTGGTAAAAGTACGCCGAAGCAGAGGAAAAGATATTGATGCTGCTTGTGGGCAATTGGCCAATAAAGAAGCAGAAGTTTAGAATTACTTTAGTATAAAAATAAAAAAGCATTAAAAACGAGATTACCACTTGTTTTTAATGCTTTTCTCTTTATAAATCAGCTTATTTTTTTAAATGAATTTCTTCCGAAACGCCATCTCTTGTAACAACAGCAAGGTCATCACAATCACCATTTCCAAAATCAATTAAAGCCTTAGCTTCATTTTTAGTAATAGAAATAGAACCTTTTACAGGGAAAGTTTTTTTGCATGCCATAGAGAATTCTAGAGGAAGTATAATTTCGGTCGAAATTTTATCACCATTAGGGAACGTAGTTTCTCCAGTACCAGTGATAATAAAAATGTTATCGTCCCAATTAAACCAAGTGTCGAAACCAGCAATCATTTCCTTTGTTAAAGTACCAGTTCGTTTGTAAATTTTCCCATCTTCAAATGTAATTGTCATGTCGATTGCCGAAGTAGATACAGGGTGAACAGTTGCTAATAAAGCAGTTGCTTTTTGTGTTAGGCTTATGCTTTTGCTACCTTGTATTTTATTACCATTGTGGTAAAAGTTCTCAAAACTGTATGTGATTGTATGTTCAGAGCTTGAGAAATCATTTGTAAACGAAATGGTAATTTTTCCTTTCAATGTATTTCCATTAGATAAGGTACAACCTTCAGTGCCAAAATCGATAGTTCTTGTCCATGTATTGTCTGTTAATACAGTTGTAATGACGGCGCATTCTGGTAAAAAGCTTTTAATAACTCCAGTTGCTTTTCGGGAACTGTTTTGTTGTGCGCCAAATTGGTCTTCTGCAATATTTGAAACATCATCAATCGATACATCAATTTTTGAGTTTGTAGCTATTTCATCGTTTGAAATAGTTTTAGATGAAACATCTTGTCTTGTTTCATCTGAATTACAACTAATGAAAAACGAAAAAGTTGCAATGGCTCCCAATAATAAAATCTTTGTTTTCATAATAAGTAATTTAGATTTCTTGTAATTAGTGAATTAAATTAAAGTGGAGATTATATTGTAGATTTTAAGTTACTGCTATTTTATAAAGGGGAAATAAAATAGTAACGACACAATTAGACTATGCTAATAATGAGCTTTCGAGTAAATAAGGTTTACTTGAATATGAATAGTGTATAAAAAGTTACAAATGTTGATATACTTCTATAAAATAGACAACGTTTTTTTATTTAAAATAGTATATTTGGAATCGAAATGAATATTACCTCACAAATAAAGCAGCCCATTTTTAACGAAATGGAACTTTTTGAAAAAAAGTTCCATGAATCGATGACTTCAAAGGTGGCTTTGCTTAACAGAATTACCTATTATATCGTAAATCGAAAAGGAAAACAAATGCGACCTATGTTTGTTTTCTTGACAGCAAAAATGGTTTCAGAAGGAATCGTGAACGAGCGTACTTATCGAGGAGCATCGGTTATAGAGTTAATTCATACCGCCACTTTGGTTCATGATGATGTTGTAGATGATAGTAACCGTCGTCGTGGTTTTTTCTCTATCAACGCACTTTGGAAAAATAAAATAGCTGTTCTGGTTGGAGATTATTTACTATCAAAAGGATTGTTACTTTCTATAGATAATGGTGATTTTGATTTACTTAAAATAATATCTGTTGCTGTACGCGAAATGAGCGAAGGCGAATTACTTCAGATAGAAAAAGCAAGAAGACTAGATATTACCGAGGATGTTTATTATGAAATTATCCGAAAAAAGACAGCGACACTTATTGCTGCTTGTTGTGCACTTGGCGCAAAATCGGTTATAGAAGATGAAGTTCAGGTAGAGAACATGCGTAAATTTGGAGAGCTTATAGGAATGGCTTTTCAAATAAAAGATGATTTATTCGATTATAGCGAAGAAGCTATTGGTAAACCTACCGGAATAGATATTAAAGAGCAAAAAATGACTTTGCCTTTAATTCATGTTCTAAATAATTGTACCTCTAAAGAAAAAAGCTGGCTTATTAATTCTATCAAAAACCATAATAAAGACAAAAAGCGCGTAAAAGAAGTTATTGCTTTTGTAAAAGATAATAATGGTTTGGCTTACGCCGAAAATAAAATGGTAGAATTTCAGCAAGAAGCACTCTCACTACTCAACAATTATTCAGATTCAGAATTCAAAGCAGCCTTGACTTTGATGGTGAACTACGTTATCGAAAGAAAAAAGTAATAAGATAATATTGCAATTAGATAATTATTTCTAATTGTGATTTTTTTTTAAAATAATTTAACTTGTAATTATTTGTTGTTTAGTTGTTTACTGGTTTGATTCTATTTTTAAATCATTTAATTTTTAAATCCCATACAACCTTTTTTAATCTTAAAGCGTCTATGCTAATAGAAGTCTGTTTGATTTTGAACGGACGATTAATAATAACAGTATTTGAGTTAATTTTTACCGAATCATTTTTTGAAATTTTCTATACGTTTTTATGAAAGTAATCCATTTACATCAAGAAGAAACTGAAATCATTCAGTTGGCTATCGATAATAATCGACAGGCTCAGCAGCAGATATACAGTAAGTTTTCTTCGAAAATGTTAAGTGTTTGCCGACAGTATATTAAAGACATTCAACTAGCAGAAGATGTAATGATAACATCATTTATGAAAGTCTTTGTAAACCTTAATAGATTTGAAAAAAAAGGAAGTTTTGAAGGATGGATTCGAAGGATAATGGTAAACGAATGCATCTCATATCTACGGGTTCAAAAGAAGGTAAAATTTATAGAAGATGAAAATTATACCGAAGAGAGTTTTAATGGCATCGAAAGTCAATTATCTACAGATCAAATTCAGTTTTTAATAGATAGCTTACCAGATGGTTATAAGATGGTTTTTAACCTTTATGCTATCGAAGGGTATAAGCACAATGAAATTGCAACGATGCTGGGGATTAATGAAGGAACGTCAAAGTCGCAATTATCACATGCTCGTAAAATGCTGCAAAAGCAAATTATTATATTAAAAAAACAAGAAAATGGAACCGAATAAAATAGAAAAAGAGTTTCGTGAAAAACTAAATGAAAGAGAAATCAATCCTAGTAATAATGCTTGGGATAGATTAGATGCGATGCTGAATGTTGCCGAAGAAACTAAGCCAAAACGAAAATATACCTGGATGTATGTTGCGGCAGGGTTTATCGGTTTCTTATTGATAAGCACGATTTATTTTAGTCAAAGAGAGGCTCCGGTTAATAAGCTGAATGATACAGTAGTTGTTAAAGAAGAAGTAAAAGATTCAGTCGCTAAACCAAATAAGCCAGAAGATAAAATAATCTTGAGCCCTTTAAATAAAGATGCAGTTGTAATAAAGGAGACAAAGAAAAATAGTGAAGAAAAAAATGAAAAAGTAAATCAAAATAAAATAAATCAAAATCAAGTAGCGGAGCGTTCAATCATCAAAGAAACCAATAACGAGAATTGGAAAAACAATCAAAAAACAGAATCAAAAATTAATCAAACAACAATCGCAGACAATTCAAAAAATGCAACTGTAGATCAGTTACTGACTTCGGCAGAAAAAACTTTAGTAATGGGGAAAACAGATCAGCAAAAAGCTAAAATTAAGGTAAATGCTAATGAGTTACTTTCTCAAGTCGATGGAGAGTTAGAGCTTTCATTTAGAGAAAAAGTAATTAATAAAGTCAATAAAAATTACCAAACTGTAAAAGTAGCTTTGGGAAACAGAAATGCTGAAGAATAACTATTGCAATAATCAAAATTAAAATCATCATCAATCAAAAAATCAATCAATTTTAAAAAAATCACCATGAGAAATTTTACCATTTATTTAGTCCTCTTCCTATTTTTATTTGTTAGTAAAATGATAGGTCAGGAAACATTTGAATCCAGAGCAAAATCTATTGCAGATAAAATCGAAAAAATAACCAAAGATGAAAAAGCTGCTTTGAAAGAAGAAGTAGAAGTTGTAAATGTTCAGCTTTCTGAAGGGAAAATAACGAGAGAAGATGCCGATAATAAGAAAAAACAATTGGCGGAAGTAAGAGCAATTATAATAGAAGAGAAAATTACGGTTGTACAAAATGAATTAAATGATTTAGTACAACAAAAAGTAGATGGAAAAATAAAAGAAAGAGATTCTGTAAAAAAGTATATGATTAGGCTTTGCAAAGGATGTGGAAAAGGAAAAGATTCGATTTACAGAGAAAAGAGAACTACTTCGCAATTTGTGTTTGCAGCTGGAATAAATAATTTAGTAACCGATGGAAGTTTAAAAAATTCCGATTACAAATTTATGGGTTCGCATTTTTACGAATGGGGATTTACATTTAATTCCAGGATTTTAAAAGATCATAATTTGCTTCATGCTAAATACGGATTGTCATTAATGTATAATAATATTAGACCTACAGAGAACCGTAATTTTGTGGTGGATGGAGATAAGACCGTTCTGGAAGTTAATCCTGTAAATCTAGATGAATCCCGTTTTAGAAATGTTTATTTAGTTATACCAGCGCACTTAGAGTTTGATTTTTCGGGAAGTAAACGAGATAGTAATGGAGGTACTTATTTTAGAACCCATAGAAGTTTTCGTTTTGGGCTTGGAGGATATGCAGGGATTAATGTTAAGTCCAAACAAATTCTAAAATATGATCAAGATGATATAAAAGAAAAAGTAATATCAAAAGGCGATTATAATGTAAATAATTTCATTTACGGAGTAAGTGGTTATATGGGATATAGAGATATAAGTTTGTATTTAAAATATGACCTTAACCCTTTGTTTGCTGACAATGATATAAAACAAAACAATGTTTCATTAGGATTACGTTTAGATTTGAATTAAAAAAGTTAGGTTAGTTTTATAGTAATGAAGCACTTCGAGAGAAGTGCTTTTTTTGTTTCATATAATTCAAAATATCAAGTTTGATTTGTGTAATTTTGCAAGCTTCAATCTTTAAAAAAGTAATACGTTTTGATTTCACAAAATACCATAAATACCGTTTTTGAAACTGCTCGAGTAGAGGAGGTAATTGGCGATTTTGTACATTTAAAACGAGCAGGAAGTAACTTTAAGGGATTGAGCCCATTCTCGGATGAGCGCTCGCCATCATTTATGGTATCGCCTGCAAAAGGTATCTGGAAAGATTTTAGTTCTGGAAAAGGAGGGAACTCAGTTGCTTTCTTGATAGAGCATGAACATTTTACTTATCCAGAAGCCATTCGATATCTAGCAAGAAAATATAATATCGAAATTGAAGAAACCGAACAAACAGATGCTGAAAAAGCGATTACAGATGTTCGCGAAAGTATGTATCTTGTTTCGGAGTTTGCCAAAAAGTATTTTCATAATGTACTTTTAAATACAGATGAAGGTCAGGCAATAGGGCTTTCATATTTTAAAGAAAGAGGGTTTACAAACGAAACAATTAAAAAATTCGAACTAGGATATTCTCCTGAAACTTGGGATGCTTTAACTAAAGAAGCACTCGGTCAGGGATATAAACTTGAATTTCTTGAAAGTACAGGGTTAACAATTCCTAGAGATGACCGTCCGTTTGATCGATTTAAAGGACGTGTTATGTTCCCAATACAAAGTATGTCGGGACGTGTACTTGGTTTTGGAGGACGTATTTTAACCAATGATAAAAAAGCTGCAAAATATTTAAATTCACCAGAGAGTGATATTTACCATAAGAGTAAAGTGTTGTATGGTATTTTTCAGGCCAAACAAGCTATTGCGAAACAAAACAATTGTTTTTTAGTTGAGGGTTATACTGATGTAATTCAGTTTAATCAAGCAGGGATAGAAAATGTAGTTGCATCTTCTGGAACGGCATTAACACCAGATCAGATTAGACTGGTAAATAGATTGACAAAAAACATCACCGTACTTTTTGATGGTGATGCTGCGGGATTACGAGCTTCTATTCGAGGAATCGATTTGATTCTGGAAGAAGGTATGAACGTAAGAGTATGTACTTTCCCTGATGGTGATGACCCGGATAGTTTCGCCAGAAAAACTTCGTATGATGACTTAGTAGCATACTTAGAAAATAATGCTAAAGACTTTATTCAGTTTAAGGCTTCGTTATTAATGAATGAAGCAAAAAATGATCCTATAAAGAAAGCCGATTTGATTCGGGATATGGTTACGAGTATTTCTAAAATTCCAGATAGAATTCAGCGTGAAGTTTACGTTCAGGAATGTGCCAGAATTATGGATATTTCTGAGCAGGTACTTGTGAGTACTTTAGCTCAGTTGATTCAAAAAGATATTACAGAAGTAGGTAAAAAGCAAAAGCAGGAGCAAAAACCTTTTGAAGTTTATAGAAACCAAAAACCAAAACAAACAGGGTATTCAGGAGGAGATCCAGAAGATCCAAGAAACGGACCACCCGATGATTATCCAGGTGAGCCAGGATATCCAGTAGAACAGCAAGCAGAAAAAATTGATATTTTATATCATTTAGAACGTAAAGTAATTGAAATTTTATTGCTTTATGGAGATAAAACAGAACTGTTTGAAGATGTTTTCCTGAGAAGTAATGGAGAAGGAGAAATTGAAACTGTTACCGAAAAGAAAGAATACAAAGTTTTTCAGCGAATTTATTTGAGTTTGCAGGAAGATGAGGTAGAGCTTTCTAATAATCTGTTTCGAGATATTTTTACAGACTTAATTGCATTCTATCATCAGAATGAAAAATTTAGTTTAGAACAATATTTAATGCGTTTGCAGCCTGAATTTGCTCAGGAGGTAACAGATATTCTAATGGAAGATGAAAAAGTTACACTTCATGATTGGGAGGGACAAAATATTTTCGCAAAAGAAAAATCAGAATCTATAAGTCAATACGTAACCGAGACAATTTTGTCTATGCGTTGGTTTTTGGTCGATAAGATAATTGAAGAATTAAAAAGCTCCATAATATCAGACCCTAAGGAAGATAATATGGAGCTCTTGTTAATGGTGGTAGATTACTCTAAATTAATTAATTCGTTTTCGAGAAAACTTGGGAGGGTAATGTCCCGTTATCATAATTAAATAATCTCTAGTGTTTTGGCTTTATTAACCAAATCTACTAAATTGGTAACGTTTAATTTTGTTAGTAATCTTAGTTTGTAAGTACTAATTGTTTTTTCGTTAAGATTTAGAATTTTAGAAATTTCGTTGTTTTTCTTACCATCGCTTAAGTAACGTAATACCTCAATTTCTCTGTTAGAAAGTTTTCGATACAAACGTTCGCTTTTGCTTTGTTTTGCGATCAATGCCATGTTTTTACGTACAGTTTCATTGATGATAATTTTTCCTTCGTGTACTTTGATAATCGAAATCCCCAGAGTTTCTAATTTTTCTGTTTTGTGAATGTATCCCGACACACCAGCTTTTATGGCATTTGGAGCATACATTTGTTCAGAAAGATTACTGAAGATGATGATTTTTGTTTTTGGAAAGTTTTTCAGAATAGACTTAACTTCAAAAATACTGGCAAGACCTTCTAATTCTAAATCTAAAATTAGAATGTCGATGTCCTTAGTTTGAAGGATGTCTTTTACCATCGTAAAGTTGCCTACATTTGCAACAATTGAAATGTCATCATGGTCTTTAAAATACGACTTAACGCCAAAGTGCGTCACAGGGTGGTTGTCTGCTAAACATACTTTAATCATAGTTTTACCTTTTTAAGAATTGTTCATTTTTTTTGGAACTGTAAAATTAATAAATAAATTCTGTAATTTATTGCAAATCAGTATAAAAATGATTATTTTAACTTTTTAGGTATCGAGCACACAGGTATAGGATTCATTTTGTGCTGATTGGCTGTGTTTAATTTCTTGTATATTTCGAAAACAATTTTTTCTCTTCCTACAAAGTCAGCAGCCGATTTTCCTAGCTCATCGGCTAACATTGCTGCTTCTAATTCGTCATAACTTGCACCCAATTGGTCTTCATCTGTTCTATTATCTCCAAATAAACCATCGGTTGGGGCAGCTGTTAAAATTGTGTTAGGAATTTCAAGAAATTCCCCTAAAGCATACACGTCAGATTTCATTAAATCGGCAATTGGACTCAAATCTACGCCGCCATCACCGTATTTTGTATAAAAACCTACTCCAAAATCTTCGACTTTGTTTCCAGTTCCAGCAACCAATAATCCGTAAATTCCAGCTAAATAATACAAACTTGTCATGCGTAAACGAGCACGAGTGTTGGCAAGCGATAAATTTACTTTTGCAATATCGGCATCATGAGGAGTTGAGGCTTTAAAAGCTTCAAAAGTACTTGTTAAGTCGGTTTCGATATTAGAGACATTTGGGAATCGTTTTTTTAGTTGCTCGATGTGTTCTCGTCCTCTGGAAACTTGATTTGGAGCTTGATGAATTGGCATTTCTACGCATAAAACCTTTAATCCTGTTTGAGCGCATAATGTTGAGGTTACAGCTGAGTCGACACCACCAGAAATTCCTATAATAAAACCATTCACTTTAGCATTGTTAGCATAATCTTTTAACCACTCTACAATGTAGGTATTTACTTTTTCTGTTTGAATAGTGCTTTTTTTAGCCATAATAGTTTAAGTTTTAAAATGCAGGAATGTATATTTGCACAATTATATTTAAGTAGTCTTTACTTAGATAATTTTGCAACACAAACTTAATTAAAATAAAATGAAAATATATCGGTTTGCTATCGCTCTATCTGTCTTTTTTTTGTCCTGCGACCAAAAAAGTAAAATTGAAAAAGCGGTAGAAGAAATTCCTGTTGATATTAAAGTAGAACGCTTTGATAAAGTGTTTTTTGAGACCCAACCAAAAGATTTGGGTAAAGTAAAAAAAGAATACCCTTATTTTTTTCCTGCAGGAAATGATGATGCGGTTTGGATAGAGAAAATGCAGAATCCGCTTTGGAGAGAATTGTATACCGAAGTTCAGAAAAAGTATGGAGATTTTGAGCCAGTTCGAAAAGAGTTTAATACTTTATTCCAACATATAGAGTACTATTTTCCTAAAACTAAAACGCCAAAGGTTATTACTATAATATCTGAGATGGATTATAATAATAAAGCAATTTATGCCGATAGTCTGGTTGTTGTAGCGCTAGAGTTGTATTTAGGAAAAGAACATAAGTTTTATCAATTCCCAAATTATATAAAAGAGAATTTTGAAGAGAAACAAATTATGCCAGATGTGGTTTCTAGTTTTTCGATGAAGAAAATCTCACCAGTTACCGATAAGAATTTAATTAGCAAAATGGTATATTATGGAAAGCAATTGTATTTAAAAGATTTGCTTTTACCAGATTATACCGATGCAGATAAAATAGGATACACACCAGAACAAATAAAATGGTGTGAAGAGAATGAAGGATATATGTGGCGTTATTTTATAGAGAAAGAAATGTTGTATAGTGATGATGCAAAACTCACAACACGATTTATAAATACAGCTCCATTTTCTAAATTTTACTTAGAAATAGATAACGAATCTCCAGGACGCGTTGGAACCTGGATTGGTTGGCAGATTGTACGTTCATACATGAAAAACAATGATGTGTCGATAGAGCAATTATTAAAAACGAACGCAAAAGAAATTTTTGAAAAGTCAAAATATAAACCTAAGAAGTAATGTCAGATAATAAACAACAAACCTCAGAAATTAAATTCCTTATAGAATTAGACGAAAACCGTGTGCCAGAAAAATTAAAATGGTCGGCAAAAGATGGTGGAGTTGAAGCTCAGGATGCTAAAGCAATTATGCTTTCTATCTGGGATAGTAAGGTACAGGAAACAATGCGTATTGATTTATGGACAAAAGATATGCCTGTGGATGAAATGAAAATTTTCTTTCACCAGACTTTAGTAGCTATGGCAGATACTTTTAAACGTGCTACAGACGATGAAAAAATGTCGGATACAATGAAAGATTTCTGTGATTATTTCGCTGAAAAGCTAGAATTGAAAAAATCATAATTGAATACAAAATAGAAAATCCCATTCGCCGCGGCGAATGGGATTTTTTTTATTTAACAGAGGCTTTGTTTAGATTCTTAAATATTCGTTTTAAAGACCCAACCATTAATTTGTCTGAGCTTCTGTAGAATGTTATGTTGTCTATAAGTTTATCTGACTTTTCTGTTTCCCACATAGATTTAGTTTCCTTTTTGTGAGCTGTACCTACCACTTTTTGAGAGAAAATAATTTCCTGTAAGTTTAAGTCATATACTTCTAGAGTAACAGCACTTTCGTTTTTGCCTAAATCATTTTCGTCTTGATAAAGTTCGACGGAAGAGAAGTCGTTTTTGTTTTTTGTGGAAACAATATTAATAAAGAAATCAAAACCAGTTCCATCTTTAAGTTCTTTTAATTTTGTTTTGTTGGGATCTAAATGAATTTTTCTGGTAATTAGTAATCCATTTACGTCATTGATATAAGATATTCGTTCCCCTAAATTTTTCTTGAAATAGTCTAGAGTTTCAGCGGTTAATTTGTCTCTAGAGTTTTTTGGACAATCTAATTCGTTTAACAGCCATTTTCCAGATGTAAAATCAACGCCAGTTTTTGGTCCAGGCATAGTAACATACGATGATGATTCGCATGATGAAAGTATAAACAGAAAAATGAGTGGTATAAACTTTAAGCTTTTCATAACTATATATTGATTGGTTTCAAATGTAGTTTAAAAAAATATTTTTTTTAAAGATTTTAACTACAAAATAAAAAATCCCAAAACCGATTAAGTTTTGGGATTTTTTTATTTTATCTGAAAAGGGTATTTTAAAACTGACTGTTGTTTTTGAATACCTCTTGGTTTACTTCGTCAATGTATTTTAAAACATCATCTTTACCAGTAGCTTCTGTTGCCGATGTTACAAAATAATGAGGCATTTCGGCCCAGTTATTAGCAAACATTTTCTTTTTGTAAGCTGCGATATGAGAATCGATTTTTACTTTACTGATTTTATCTGCTTTGGTGAAAATGATACAAAACGGAATTTCACTTTCTCCCATGTACGACATAAATTCAATGTCGATGGTTTGAGCTTCGTGACGAATATCGATTAATACGAAAGCGCAAACTAATTGTTCGCGAGTTTCAAAATAATCAGTAATGAACTGTTGGAAAACAGATTTTGTTTTTTTAGAAACTTTAGCGTAACCATATCCTGGTAAATCGACAAGGAACCAATTGTTATTAATCAGGAAATGATTTATCAATTGTGTTTTTCCAGGGCGACCAGAAGTTTTTGCTAAGTTTTTATGATTGGTCAACATGTTGATCAAAGAAGACTTTCCTACGTTTGATCTTCCTATAAAAGCATATTCTGGCAAGAAGTCCTTAGGACATTTGCTTACATCAGAATTACTAATTATAAATTCGGCGGTATTTATTTTCATATCTATACTATTTCTAAAACCTCCTCAAATTCGAAAGCGTTTATTATAAATTGGTTTTTTGCAACCACTCTTCAAGAATTTTGTTAAACTCTTCTGGATGTTCCATCATGGCAGCATGTCCACATTTGTCTATCCAATATAAAGAAGAGTTAGGAAGTAATTTGTTAAACTCTTCGGCTACGTCCGGTGGAGTTACTTTGTCGTTTTTACCCCAAATGATACAAGTTTCAACTTGCATTTTAGGTAAATCTTTTGCCATGTTATGGCGAATAGCGCTTTTTGCTATAGTAAGCGTTTTTATTAATTTTATTCGATCGTTTACCGAAGCGTAAACTTCATCGATAAGTTCGGGAGTTGCAATTTTTGGGTCATAAAATACATCTTCAGCTTTTCTTCTTATGTATTCGTAATCTCCTCTTTTTGGGTAACTGTCGCCCATTGCACTTTCGTAAAGACCAGAACTTCCTGTTATAACAAGCCCAATTACTTTTTCAGGGTATAATTTGGTATGGTATAAAGCAATATGTCCACCTAATGAATTCCCTAGTAAAATAACTTTATCGAATCCTTTGAAGGTGATAAAGTCCTTAACATATTTGGCAAAACTTTTTACGTTGGTTTTTAGTATGCTTTGTGTGTATATCGGTAAGTCAGGTATTACTATTTTATATCCTCTATTTGAAAAATATTCGGCTACGGCATCGAAGTTACTAAGTCCTCCCATGAGTCCATGTAAAATAACAATAGGTGTCCCTTCTCCAGCTTCATAATAGCTGTATCTGCCTTCTTTTTTGTAATGTTTATCCATCTAACTAAATACCGATTTCAATTTGGACAAATATAGGGTTTAATACATAAATATGGATTTTTGAAAACATTTTTTAACTAGATAATTTTAGTAGAAGAAATAAAAGGCTAAAAATCAGTTGCTAGTTGTTTTAATTTTTTTCTTTTTTCTAAAGAAAATTAGCAAAAACAGATTGGAATTTTATGACAATATCATTTCATTTTTTGTTATGTAGAACCATTCTTACAAACTATTTTAAAATGGCTAATGATCTGACTCTGCATAATTTAAGGCTTTTGGGATAAAAGTGGTTAAACTTATCAACAAAGTGGTATATAGTGGTAAATTGTGGTAATATTTTTTATATTTTTGCTGTGTAACATAACCATACATTTTTTTGAACACAATTGTCGGGACATATGAGTGTAAAGTCGATGCAAAAGGGAGGCTGCTAATGCCAGCTCCTTTAAAAAAGCAGTTGGCGACCTCTCTTCAAAACGGATTTGTTTTGAAGCGTTCCGTTTTTCAGACCTGTCTGGAGTTGTATCCAATGGAAGAATGGGATTTGATGATGCAGAAAATTAATAAACTGAATCGTTTTGTAAAGAAAAACAATGATTTTATCAGAAGGTTTACCGCTGGAGTTAAGATTGTTGAGATTGATGCATTAGGACGTTTATTGGTTCCGAAAGATTTAATGACATTTTCTGGTATTTCAAAAGACGTGGTGTTTTCATCTGCGGTAAATATTGTTGAAATATGGGATAAAGAGTTATACGAAAAATCAATTAGCGGCGAAGATATGGATTTTGCAGATTTAGCCGAAGAAGTAATGGGAAATATAAATGACGACGACAATGGAATATCATAATCCGGTTTTGCTTCATCCGACAGTAGATGGCTTAAATATTAAGCCCGACGGCATTTATGTAGATGTGACGTTTGGTGGTGGGGGACATTCAAAAGAGATTTTAAACAGGCTAGGGCCAAACGGAAGATTGTTTGCTTTTGATCAAGACGAAGATGCTTTGGCAAATGCTTTGCCTGACGAAAGGTTTACTTTGATAAATGAGAATTTTAGGTTTATAAAAAGGTTCTTGCGTTTTCATGGTGTAAGAGGAGTAGATGGAATTTTGGCAGACTTAGGTGTTTCATCACACCAGTTTGATGTTGCTGAAAGAGGCTTTTCTACTCGTTTTGATGCTGATCTGGATATGAGAATGAGTCAGAAGAATGATTTGAACGCATATCGTGTGGTAAATGAATACGACGAGCAGGATTTACGCCGAGTTTTTCTGGATTATGGGGAATTGAAAAATGCACCAGTTTTGTCAAGAACAATTGTAGAGGCGAGAGAGCACAGACCAATCAAAACTACAGACGAATTAAAAGAAGTTTTGGCGAAATATTTACCAGAAAGAGTTAAAAATAAAATATTAGCTCAGATTTATCAGGCTATTCGTATTGAGGTAAATCAGGAAATGGATGTATTGAAAGAGTTCATCGAGCAATCGTTGGAGATTTTAAACCCAGGCGGAAGATTAAGTGTTATTTCTTATCACTCATTAGAAGACAGATTGGTAAAGCGTTTTATTAAAAACGGAATGTTTGAGGGAGAGCCAGAACGTGATTTTTATGGAAACTTCACAGTTCCATTTAAGACTATCGGAAAGCTAATAGTTCCAGATGATGCAGAGATTAAAATTAACAATAGGGCTAGAAGTGCAAAGCTAAGAATAGCTGAAAAAATATAGTACTATAATAAGGTATAATGAAACACGGAGTATTTGACATATTAAAAGCAAGATTTCTTATAAATGATGACGCTATTAAAAATTGGCGTTTTATCGTTTTTATCATTCTGCTAGCAATAATAATGATTGCAAATACACAACGATACGAACAAAAGGTTTTTGAAATTGCAAAATTGAATAATGAAGTAAAGGAATTGCGATCGGAGTTTGTAGACAGACGTTCGGAATTGATGAAATTAAAGATGGAATCGACAGTATCGGAAAAAATGCTTGCTAAAGAAATTTATCCATCAACAGTTCCGCCAATTAAGATTGAAGTGAAGAAAGAAAAAGAAAAAAGCTTTTTTAAACGCATATGGCAGTAGACGATAAAAATATATCCTACAGAATTTATCTGGTAGCAGTTTTCATCTTTTTGATGGCAATTGGTATTGTCGTAAAGTTGACCAACATTCAGTGGGTTGAGGGGGATTATTACAGGAAATTAGCCAAGCAACGTACTGTAAAAAACTTCGTTATTCCTGCAAATAAAGGGAATATTTATTCTGCCGATGGAAGTCTTTTGGCAACCTCTATTCCTAATTACGAAATTAGATTTGATGCTGTTACACCAAAAACTGAAGTATTCGAGAAAAATGTAAAATTGCTTTCGGATTCTTTGTCTTTTGTTTTAGGAAGACCAAGTGGTTATTATCAAAATGAATTAAGAAAGGCAAGAGCCAATAAAAACAGATATTTTTTGATAGCTCGAAAATTGAGTTATACAGATTATATGAAAATAAAAGGGTTCCCATTATTTAATTTGGGAGCTTATAAAGGTGGGATTATCGTTGAGCAAGAAACGGTAAGAGAGCATCCTATCGGGAAAATTGCCGAACGTACTATTGGTTATGACAAAGGTGGTGTGAACGGAGAATCGATGGGTAAAGGAATCGAATGGGCTTTTAGAAAATACCTGAATGGAAAGGATGGTAAAATTCTAAAACAAAAAATTGCAAAAGGGCAGTGGAAACCTATTCGTGATGTAAACGAGGTAGACCCTCAAGATGGTTATGATGTAATATCGACAATAGATGTTTTTATTCAGGATATCGCGCATCATGCATTGTTAAAACAAGTAGAAGATTACCAAGCAGATCATGGTTGTGTGGTAGTAATGGAAACAGAAACCGGACATGTTAAAGCAATTTCTAATTTAGGAAGAGCAGATGATGGTTCTTATTATGAAACAACAAATTATGCTATAGCCGAATCTCATGAGCCGGGATCAACTTTTAAACTAGTTGATTTAATGGCAATTTTAGAAGATAAAGTAGCGGATACCAGTACTGTTTATGACACTAATGGCGGAACAATAAAGTATTATGGTCGTTCTGTTAATGATTCGCATAGAGGGGGGTATGGTAAAGTTTCATTAGCTAGAGGGTTTGAACTTTCGTCAAATACAGTAATGGCTCAGGCAGTTTATGATAATTATAAGAGTAACCCATCCAAATTTGTAAATCATATTAACGGATACGGATTAAATAAAAGATTGGGATTGCCTTTTGAAGGAGAAGGAAGACCATATATTCCACAACCAGGAGACAAGCATTGGTCGGGAGTTTCATTGCCATGGATGGCTTTTGGATATGGAGTTTCGGTAACGCCATTGCAAACGTTGACTTATTATAATTCGGTTGCAAATAATGGAGTAATGGTTAAGCCACAGTTTGTTTCGGAGATAAAAGAATGGAATAGAACGATTAAGAAATTTGATGTCGAAGTTTTAAATCCTAAAGTGTGTTCGCAAGAAACAGTTAAGAAGCTAAAAGCTGTTTTGGCAAACGTGGTTAAAAAAGGAACTGGGTCTAAGTTGTATTCGAAAGATTTTTCGATGGCAGGAAAAACAGGAACGGTTAAGGTGAATTACGGAAAAGGTGACAAAGGAAATTTTTATTACGCTTCTTCGTTTGTAGGGTATTTTCCAGCAGATCATCCTAAATATTCTTGTATTGTAGTCGTTCATAAACCAAATACATCTAAGAATAATTATTACGGAGCCGATGTTGCAGGGCCTGTTTTTAAAAGAATTGCACAAAAGATATTTACAGATGCACCATCTGCAAATACGATTAAAAAAATAGACGGTAAGATACCAAAACAAGAGAGCAATTATAACGCATATTATACCCAGGTACAAAAAAAACAGTCTATTCCAGATGTAAAAGGAATGGCAGGAATGGATGCAATTGCTTTGCTTGAAAATTTGGGACTTAAGGTAAAAGTTAACGGAATAGGAAAAGTGAAAAATCAATCACTTCAGGCAGGGCAGAATATCGCCAAAAACACAATTATAGTATTAGAATTATCGTGAATATATTAAAAGACATATTATACAAAGTAGCTATTGAATCGGTAACGGGTTCAACAGATATTGCTATTCATAAAATAGATTTCGATTCTAGAAAAATAGAAGCGAATGATGTTTTTGTTGCCATTAGAGGATCACTTTCTGATGGACATGATTATATCCAAAAAGCAATTGAACTTGGTGCAACGGCTATTATTTGCGATACATTACCAGAGGTTTTAGCAAAAAAAGTTACTTATATCAAGGTTAAAGATACCAATTCGGCTTTGGCTTTTATGGCAGCTAATTATTTTGATAACCCATCAGAAAAAATAAAATTAGTTGGTATTACAGGAACAAACGGAAAAACTACGATTGCTTCATTGTTATATCAATTATTTAAAAAAGCTGGATTTAAAGTAGGTTTGTTATCTACAGTAAAAATATTGGTTGATGAGACGGAGTATAAAGCAACTCATACAACACCAGATTCTATTACAATCAATCATTATTTAAATGAAATGATTGAAGCTGGAGTAACGTATTGTTTTATGGAAGTGAGTTCACACGGGATTCATCAAAAACGTACTGAAGCATTGCATTTTGTAGGTGGGATTTTTACAAATTTATCACATGATCATTTAGATTATCATCCAACTTTTGCAGAATATAGAGATGTAAAAAAGTCGTTTTTTGATTCATTACCAAAAACAGCATTTGCATTATCAAATATTGATGATAAAAATGGGCCTGTAATGTTGCAAAATACAGTTGCTAAAAAACGCACCTATGCTTTAAAATCGTATGCGGATTATAAAGCGCAAATTTTAGAAAACCAATTATCAGGATTGTTATTAAAAATTAATGATAATGAGGTTTGGGTAAAATTAATAGGAACATTTAATGCTTATAATTTATTAGCTATTTACGGAACGGCTATTGAATTAGGGATTGATAGCCTTGAGGCTTTACGATTATTATCGGATTTAGAAAGTGTTTCTGGTCGTTTTCAGTTTATTGTATCAGATTCTAATATCACAGCGATTGTAGATTATGCACACACACCAGATGCGTTAGAAAACGTATTGAAAACCATAAATGATATTCGTACTAAAAATGAGCAATTAATTACGGTTGTAGGTTGTGGAGGAAATAGAGATAAAACCAAGCGTCCGATTATGGCACAAATTGGTTCAGAACTAAGTGATAAGGCAATATTTACATCGGACAACCCTAGAAATGAAGATCCAGAAACTATAATTAGTGAAATGGAAAAAGGTGTTGAACCTCAAAATTATAAAAAAACATTGGCAATTACAGATCGAAAACAAGCCATAAAAACAGCTTGTCAACTAGCTCAGCCTAACGATATTATTTTAATAGCAGGTAAAGGACACGAAACGTACCAAGAAGTAAATGGAGTACGTCATGATTTTGATGACATGAAGATAGTTAAGGAAATTTTAGCACAACTAAACAAATAAAACCAGATATATGCTATACTATTTATTTGAATATTTAGACAAAACATTAGATGTGCCAGGAACAGGAGTTTTTCAGTACATCACATTTAGATCGGCTTTAGCTTTCTTGCTTTCGTTGCTTTTATCAACAATCTACGGAAAGAGAATTATCAATTTCCTTAGGAATCAACAAGTAGGAGAAACTGTTCGTGAGCTTGGACTTGCTGGTCAAAATGAAAAAGCTGGTACGCCAACAATGGGAGGTTTAATCATCATATTTGCTACCCTTGTGCCTGTTTTGTTGTTTGCTAAACTGCATAATATTTATATCGTATTACTAATTGTAACCACGCTTTGGATGGGAGTAATTGGTTTTGTGGATGATTATATCAAGATTTTCAAAAAAGATAAACAAGGACTTAAAGGAATTTTTAAGGTTATTGGTCAGGTAGGTTTAGGTTTAATTGTAGGGTCTGTACTTTATTTTAGCCCAAATGTTACCGTAAGAACCGATACTGGTAATAGTGATATTTATAGAGTACAATCAACAACTAGTGTTATAGTTCCTGCATTAATCGAAGAGAAATCGACCGTTACAACTATTCCTTTCTTTAAAAATAATGAATTTGATTACGCCGAATTATTGGCTTGGACAGGCGAAGGATATGAAAAATGGGCTTGGTTAATTTTTATCCCAGTTGTAATTTTTATTATCACAGCAGTTTCTAATGGAGCTAATTTAACCGATGGAATAGATGGTCTTGCAGCGGGAACCTCGGCAGTGTCCGTCCTTGCGCTCGGGATATTTACGTTTCTTTCCGGGAATATTATTTTCTCGAATTACCTCAATATTATGTATATCCCCAATTCGGGAGAAATGACCGTTTTTATATCCGCCTTCGTAGGTGCATTAATTGGATTTCTATGGTATAATTCATATCCCGCATCTGTTTTTATGGGAGATACAGGAAGTTTAACAATAGGAGGTATTATAGCTGTTTTGGCAATTGCGGTTCGTAAAGAAATGCTGATTGTTTTGTTCTGTGGTATTTTCTTGGCCGAAAGTGCCTCGGTAATTATCCAGGTGGCTTATTTTAAATATACAAAAAAGCGTTTTGGCGAAGGACGAAGGATTTTCCTGATGTCGCCATTGCATCATCATTACCAGAAAAAAGGGTATCATGAAAGTAAAATTGTAACCCGTTTTTGGATTGTTGCAATCATGTTAGCCATATTGTCTATCGTAACATTAAAACTAAGATAATATGAGGTTAGTTGTTTTAGGTGGTGGAGAAAGCGGTGTTGGTACTGCTATTCTTGGAAAAAAGAAAGGATATGATGTTTTTGTTTCCGATTACGGAAAGATAAACGAGAGTTATAAAGAAGTTCTTATCATTAACGGAATTGCCTGGGAAGAAGGAAAGCATACCGAAGAATTGATTTTGAATGCCGATGTCGTCATGAAAAGTCCTGGTATTCCTGAAAAATCACCTATAGTTAAGAAGCTTATAGAAAAAGGAATTAAAGTAATCTCCGAAATTGAGTTTGCAAAACCTTTTACTGAAGCCTTAACAGTTGGAATTACCGGAAGTAATGGTAAGACAACAACAACAATGTTAACCTATCATTTGCTAAAGTCGGCAGGATTAAACGTAGGATTGGGAGGTAATATCGGAAAGAGTTTTGCATGGCAGGTAGCCGAAAACAAATTTGATTTTTACGTGCTTGAGCTAAGCAGTTTTCAATTGGACGGGATTATAGATTACAGGCCAGATATTGCGATTATAACCAATATTAGTCCAGATCATTTAGACAGATATGATTATAAGTATGAAAATTATATTAACTCGAAGTTTCGGGTAACGATGAATCAGACAGAAAGTGATTATCTTATTTATGATGGCGATGATGAAGCATCAGCCGAATGGCTTAAAAATAACACGACAAAAGCAAAACTAATTCCTTTTTCATTGACAGAAGAATTCAATGAAGGAGCATTTATAAAAAACAACAAAATGGAAATCAAGATTAACCAAGAAGAGTTTACAATGGATACTGAGTACATTGCTTTAGAAGGAAAACATAATTTGAAAAACGCAATGGCAGCAAGTTCAGTAGCTAAGTTGATGCAAATCAGAAACGCAACAATTCGTGAGAGTTTATCTAATTTTCAAGGCGTTGAACACCGCTTAGAAAAAGTTCTGAAAATTCAGAATGTACAATATATTAATGATTCAAAAGCAACAAATGTAAACGCTACATTCTTTGCTTTGGATAGTATGAATGCTCCAACAGTTTGGATTGTTGGTGGTGTTGATAAAGGAAATGATTATAACGAATTAATGTCATTGGTTCGTGAGAAAGTAAAAGCTATTATTTGTCTTGGAGTTGATAACCGAAAAATTATCGATGCTTTTGGAAATGTAGTTGATATTATGGTTGAAGTTAATAATATGAACGATGCTGTAAAAACAGCACAACGCTTAACCGAAAAAGGTGATGCAGTATTATTGTCTCCAGCTTGTGCAAGTTTCGATTTATTCGAAAACTACGAAGACAGAGGGAAGCAATTTAAGCAGGCGGTTCACAACCTATAAAAAAGTTTAAGGTTTAATGTTTAAGGTTGAGCAACTTTGAACATTAAACAAAAATAACTTTAAACAATATTGAAGATGAAAGAACTAGTAAACAAATTAAAAGGAGATAGAGTAATATGGTCATTCGTGGCTTTATTGGCTTTGTTTTCGTTTATGCCTGTTTTTAGTGCGAGTAGTAATTTGGCCTATTTAGGTCATGGAACAGGAAATACATTGGGTTATTTGGTAAAACATTTGGCTCATATTTGTATTGGTTTTTTAATTATTTACTGGGTACACAAAGTACCGTACCATTATTTTAGAGCAATTTCTAAAGTTGCCTTGCCAGTAGTTTGGCTTTTGTTAGCCTATACACTTTTAAAAGGAACTGTTATTGCTGGTGCAAATGCGAGTCGATGGATTCAGGTTCCGTTTATCGGGATTACGTTTCAGACCTCTACATTAGCATCGATGGTGTTGTTTATTTTTGTGGCACGTTATTTATCGAAAACAAGAGATGAAGATGAACCTTTTCAGACCTCGTTGATACAGCTTTGGATGCCGGTTTTTGTTACGCTGATGCTTATTTTGCCAGCAAATTTCTCGACAACAGCGCTTATCTTTTCGATGGTATTAATGCTTACGTTTATTGGTAAGTATCCTTTAAAATATATAGGATTAATTATAGGTTCGGGAGTTGTAATGTTTTTGTTCTTTCTTCTTTTAGCTAAAGCGTTTCCTGAATCCCGCTTTTTTAGCAGGGTAGGAACATGGGGAAGCCGAATCGAGAATTTTACGACTGATAAACCAGATGAAGATGATTATCAGATAGAGAAAGCAAAAATTGCAATTGCATCTGGAAAATTAGGAGGTTTAGGACCAGGGAAAAGTGTTCAGAAGAACTTTTTACCACAATCATCTTCCGATTTTATTTATGCAATTATTGTAGAAGAATATGGTTTAATAGGGGGATTAACAATCTTGTGTTTGTATTTATTACTGATGTTCCGATTTGTAATCGCATCGCATAAAGCCAATACATTATTCGGGAAATTAGTCGTCGTCGGGCTCGGATTTCCTATGATATTTCAGGCGATGATTAATATGGCTGTTGCGGTCGAATTATTGCCGGTAACAGGACAAACGTTGCCACTTATTAGTAGTGGAGGTAGTTCGATTTGGATGACATGTTTTGCACTTGGAATCATTATTAGCGTTACTAAAAAAGACGAAGAAATTGAAGAAGAGCTGAAAGAAAAGGAAAAAAGAGAAGAAGCGCTTAAGAAATTAATCGATAAACAATTAGAAGAAGAGAATGAAGTAGGGAGTGATCAAGAAGTAGCAGCAGCATATTCTATAGAAGACAATGCAAAGAATCCAATGGAAGCTGTTATGAGGTAGTTAGAGTAAAAAGAGAATATAATAATTTTTAAAATGTAGTAACATTTAAAAATATGACAAAATATAAATTCATATTAAGCGGTGGTGGAACAGGAGGACATATTTATCCTGCAATCGCAATTGCGAATGAATTAAAATTACAATATCCTGATGCTGAATTTCTTTTTGTTGGTGCAAAAGACAAAATGGAAATGCAGAAAGTACCACAAGCAGGATATGAAATAAAAGGTCTTTGGATTGCTGGGTTACAACGAAAATTAACTTTACAGAATGCCATGTTTCCTTTTAAGTTAATGAGTAGTTTATTGCAATCAAGAAAAATAATAAAAGCATTTAAACCAAATGTAGTTATCGGTACAGGAGGTTTTGCGAGCGGGCCATTATTAAAAATGGCAGGTTCGGCAGGAATTCCAACAGTTATCCAAGAACAAAACTCATTTCCGGGAATTACAAATAAGTTGCTTAGCAAAAAAGCGAATGCAATTTGTGTAGCTTATAAAAACTTAGAGCGTTTTTTTCCTGCAGATAAAATTGTTTTAACTGGTAATCCTGTTCGTCAGGATTTAATTGATATTGATAGCAAAAGAGACGAAGCAATTGCATTTTACAATTTAGATGCAAATAAAAAAACATTGTTGGTTCTTGGCGGAAGTCTTGGTGCTCGAAGAGTGAATCAATTAATAGAAAAAGAATTGCCAAATATGCTTTCGCAAAATGTTCAGGTAATCTGGCAATGTGGGAAATTATATTTTGAAGATTATAAAAAATACAATCAGCCAAATGTAAAAGTGGTTGATTTTATAGAGCGAATGGATTTTGTTTATGCAGCTGCCGATGTAATTATTTCAAGAGCAGGAGCATCATCAGTTTCGGAATTATGTATAGTTGGAAAGCCAGTTATTTTTATTCCGTCACCGAATGTTGCCGAAGATCATCAAACAAAAAACGCACAAGCTATTGTAGATCAGAAGGGTGCGATTTTGTTAAAAGAATCTGAGTTAAATAGCGAGTTTAGCATTGTTTTTGAAGCGTTGTTGAAGGATGAAGAGAAGCAAAAACAGCTTAGAGAGAATATAAAAAGATTGGCAATGCCAGGTGCAACAAAAGCGATCGTTGCAGAAATTATAAAGTTGATTAAGTAAGAATAATTTATGAGTTACATTTTAATCATATCTTTTTTATTTATTGTATTGATTGGTGTAGCATATTATTTAGATTATAAAAAAAATAAAAAATATTTCAATAAATCAATAAAAAATTTAGGCTCATTAATAGTTATAATTTTGGCTATTTATGTTTTTTCAGAATTGATTAATATGATTTTAGAATAATTTACAAATAATAAGAAATGAATTTAAACCAAATACAGAACGTCTATTTTATAGGAATTGGAGGCATCGGAATGAGTGCTCTGGCTCGTTATTTCAAGAACATTGGAAAACAAGTTTCAGGTTACGACAAGACACCTTCAATGCTTACAAGTGAACTTATCGAAAGTGGGATTAATATTCATTTTGAAGATAATATCAGTTTAATTCCAAGTGATTATTTTGTAGAAAATACACTAGTAATTATAACGCCAGCAGTTCCAACTAAACATTCGGAGTGGAATTACTTTTTAGAAAGAAATTATCAGGTTAAGAAAAGAGCTGAAGTTTTAGGAATCATTACTCAGGGTACTTTTAGTTTTGCTGTAGCAGGAACACATGGTAAAACAACAACATCTAGTATTTTAGGACATATT
This sequence comes from Flavobacterium sp. KMS, assembly GCF_000813005.1. Lineage (GTDB taxonomy): Bacteria > Bacteroidota > Bacteroidia > Flavobacteriales > Flavobacteriaceae > Flavobacterium. The sequence continues at coordinate 173,316 of NZ_JSYP01000015.1, forward strand.
CTTTACGAAAGTGGAGCTGATGTTACTGCTTTTGTAGGTGGAATTGTTGAGAATTATAATTCGAACTTAATAGGAAACGGAAAAACGGTTACTGTTGTCGAAGCTGATGAATTTGATCGTTCGTTCTTGCATTTACACCCAAATATTGCTTGTATCACATCTATGGATGCGGATCATTTGGATATTTACGGAACAAGTGAAGCTATTGAAGAGTCTTTTGTAGAATTTGCTTCAAAAGTTGAAGATAAAAACAATCTTTTTATAACCAAAGAATTGCCTCTGGAGGGAGTTCAATGTGCTATAAATGAAGATGCTCCGTTTAAAGCGTTTAATGTAAGAATTGCTAAAGGGAGCTATATTTTTGATGTACAAACACCATCAGAAACAATTAAAGATTTACATTTTGGTTTGCCAGGAAAGCATAATTTAATGAATGCGTTAATGGCTATTGCAATGGCAAAAACATACGGAACATCAACCAATGCAATTGCAAAAGCTTTGGCTTCATTTAAAGGAATAAGAAGACGTTTTTCTTATCAGATAAAAACAAATAATCTGGTTTATATAGATGATTACGCACATCATCCGACAGAGATAAATGCAGTTAATCAAGCGGTTAGAGAATTGTATCCGGGACAAAAAGTACTGGCTATATTTCAGCCACATTTATTTAGCAGAACAAGAGATTTTGTCGATGGTTTTGCTAAAAGTTTATCAGCATTTGATGAAGTGATTTTATTAGATATTTATCCAGCAAGAGAATTGCCGATGGAAGGAATTACATCGCAATGGTTAATGGATAAAATGAGTAATTCTAACAGGAAAATAGTTGCTAAAAATGATTTATTAGCATCAATTAAGGCTAGCGATGCAACCATAATTGTGACTATTGGAGCGGGTGATTTAGGAGAATTAGTACCGTCAATTAAAAACATTTTAAATGAAACTAATTAATTGGATAAATCTTCGTTTGGTACTCATGTTCGGAGTCGTTATTGTTTTATTTTCGTTTACTTCTCATAGAAATGGAGAGCGAAAATTAAAGAAATCGACCGTTGTTTTTGTAGGAGAAAACGCTATTTTTGTTAAGCCGGAAGCGGTTAATAAATTGTTAATAGAAAATGAAAAAGATGCTTCTAGCATTAAAAAAGAAGGGTTAGATTTGAATAAGATAGAGAAAGCCCTTAATACGCAAGAGATGATTGAAAAATCAGATGTATTTGTGAGTATTGATGGTATTCTAAAAGCAGTAGTAAAACAGAAGACGCCGATAGCCCGCATTATGAACGGGAATGAGTCGTTTTATATTGATTACGAGGGTAGTAAAATGCCTTTGTCGGATAATTTTACAGCTAGAGTTCCTCTTGTTTCGGGGAGCTTAAATGAGAAAAATAACGAAGAATTAGCTACATTATTCCGCATGATTTTTGACGATGCATTTTTGAAAAAAAATATCATTGCGATTCAAATTATGCCTAATGGTAGCTTAAAAATGCTTAACAGAAATTTTAATTACGAGATAGATTTTGGCAGAACAATAAATGTTGAGCGAAAATTTAATAATTATAAAGCCTTTTTTCAAAAGGCAGTTTTGGATAGCTCGTTATACAAATACAAAAGGATAGATCTTAGGTTTACGGAACAAGTAGTTTGCACAAAATAATAGATAATGGGAAAAGATAATATTGCAGTAGGTCTAGATATTGGTACAACCAAAATTGTTGCCATGATAGGTAAGAAGAATGAATATGGTAAGCTTGAGATCCTGGGAATAGGGAAATCAAAAAGCTTAGGTGTTGCGAGAGGTGTTGTAAACAATATTACTCAAACAATACAATCTATTCAGCAAGCGATACATGAAGCGGAGAATAATTCGGGTTACAAGATTAAAGATGTAGTTGTAGGTATAGCAGGACAGCATATTCGCAGTATTCAGCATACAGACTACATTAGCAGAACCAATCCTGAAGAGGTTATTGGCGAGAATGACATCCAGCTTTTAATAGACCAGGTTAATAAACTTGCGATGTTACCAGGTGAAGAAATAATTCACGTTTTACCACAGGAATTTAAAATTGATGGACAATCGGAGATTAAAGAACCGATTGGAATGTACGGAGGAAGATTAGAATCTAGCTTTCACGTTGTAGTTGGACAAGCTTCATCTATAAGAAACGTTGGAAGATGTATCCAGAGTTCAGGAATTGAATTATCGGGCTTAACATTAGAGCCATTGGCTTCTGCAGATGCAGTATTGAGTCAGGAAGAAAAAGAAGCAGGAGTAGCACTTATCGATATCGGTGGCGGTACAACAGATTTAGCGATTTTTAAAGACGGAATCATTCGTCATACGGCTGTAATTCCTTTTGGAGGAAATGTAATTACAGATGATATAAAAGAAGGTTGTTCGATTATTGAGAAACAAGCCGAATTATTGAAAATTAAATTTGGATCTGCATGGCCAGGTGAAAACAAAGACAATGAAATTGTTTCGATTCCGGGATTAAGAGGAAGAGAGCCAAAAGAAATTTCTTTGAAGAATTTATCAAAAATAATTCACGCTCGTGTAGTCGAAATCGTAGATCAGGTTTTTACAGAAGTAAAAGCTTATGGACATGAAGATCCTCGTAAAAAATTAATTGCAGGAATTGTTCTTACAGGTGGTGGAGCTCAACTAAAACACATTAAGCAATTAGTAGAGTACATTACAGGAATGGATACCAGAATTGGTTATCCAAATGAGCATTTGGCAGGAAATTCTAACGAAGAAATCTCAAGTCCGTTATACGCTACAGCTGTTGGTTTAGTAATGAACAGCATTGAAAATAGAACTCAAAGTGCCGTAAGATTGGACGTTATAGAACAACCAAAGGCACCAGTACATAGAGCTCCGGTACAACAGCAACACTATGAGGTTGATGAATCTTATGTAGAAACTGTTGAAGAAGTGAAGAAAGTAGTTAAGGAAGAATCGACTGAAACAAAAATAAGAAGATCCTTTTTTGACCGCTATGTCGATAAAATCAAAGATTTTTTAGACAACGCTGAATAAGCGATTTGAAATAATACAAGAATTAATATTTAATATCAAAAAACCAAAAATATGATGGGCAACTCAGAATTTGGAAGCATTTCATTTGATTTACCAAAGAATCAATCAAATGTAATAAAAGTTATCGGTGTAGGAGGTGGAGGTAGTAATGCCATAAACCATATGTTTAAACAAGGAATTAAAGGAGTAGATTTTATCGTTTGTAATACAGATTCACAAGCGCTACAAAATAGTTCCGTGCCTAATAAAATTCAGTTAGGGGTTAACTTGACAGAAGGTTTAGGAGCAGGTGCCAATCCAGATGTAGGACAGCAGTCGGCTATCGAAAGTATTGCAGACATCGAGAAGATGTTGGATCGAAATACCAAGATGGTATTTATTACTGCAGGAATGGGTGGAGGTACCGGTACAGGTGCTGCGCCAGTAATTGCACAATTATCAAAGGAAAGAGAGATTCTTACAGTTGGAATCGTTACTATTCCGTTTCTTTTTGAAGGTAAAGTACGTCAGGAGCAAGCGCTTTTGGGTATCGAAAAGTTACGTAAACAAGTCGATTCATTAATTGTAATTAATAATAATAAGTTAAGAGAAGTTTACGGAAATCTTGGTTTTAAAGCAGGATTTTCTAAAGCTGATGAAGTTTTGGCAACAGCCTCTAGAGGTATTGCTGAAGTTATTACGCATCACTATACTCAGAATATCGATTTACGTGACGCTAAAACAGTATTGTCTAATAGTGGAACTGCTATAATGGGATCATCTACTGCATCTGGAGAAAACAGAGCAAAAGATGCTATTATTTCGGCATTAGATTCTCCATTGTTAAATGACAATAAAATTACGGGAGCTAAAAACGTATTGTTGCTTATCGTTTCAGGTTCTAACGAGATTACACTTGATGAAATTGGAGAGATCAATGATCATATCCAGGTAGAAGCAGGTTTTAACGCTAATATCATTATGGGGGTTGGTGAAGACGAAACTCTTGGTGATGCTATTGCGGTTACAATTATTGCGACTGGTTTTGATGTTGAACAACAAAATGAAATTGTAAATACAGAGCCTAAAAAAATTATCCATACGCTAGAAGATGAGCAAAGAAGTGTTCATAATTTAACGAATAAAACAGTTACTTCTTTTGATTTGAATGCTGAAACCCCTTCAACACCAAAACCAGAAGAAAAAATAGTTTTTGAATTGATTGATGATACTCCTGCACCTACAGCAGTTGCACCGATTGTTCAAACTCCAGTGATTAACGAAGATGAATTAGTTGTAATGTCTGAATTTATTAAAAATTTAGATGTGACTTTTGAAATCGTTTCTCCAATTACAGATATTGATTTTACTATTTCAGCTCCTGAAGTTGCCCCTGTAAGAGCTGTTCAACATAGAATCGTAGAAAAAGAAGAGCAAACTACTTTTTCTTTTGACTTGCCTCTTTTTAGAACCGAGCCAGAAGTTAAAGCTCCGCCAGTAGTAGAAGATACAAGAGTTTTATTTGAATTATCAAATGAAACACGTGATATTAAAGTAAATCAGCCAGTTCAGTTTGTTCCAGTTACAGAACTTTCAGATAAAGGTATTATCAAATATTCTTTGGAAGAGTATATGGAGCTTGAAAATGATTTTACTTCATCTAAACCTGTTGAAAAGGTAATTGAAGAAGTTATTCCAGAAGAGCTTAATATTACAGTTCACCAAAGAGCGGTTGCTCCTGAAACTAATTTTTCTGCAGAGGTATCTCCGATGGAATTAACTATCGAAGAAACATTACGTTTGAGAGCTGACGAAAGAAGAAAGAAATTAAAAGAGTTTAATTATAAGTTCCATAATAACGTTTCTAGAGTTGAAGAACTAGAGAAAGAGCCAGCCTATAAAAGATTAGGTATTGATCTTTCTAACAGTTCACAGAACAACACAAATTCTAGAATCTCTGTAGGAACAGATAGTAATAATGATTTACAGTTGCGTTCTAACAATTCATTTTTGCACGACAACGTAGATTAATACGATAAAATCAAAATGAGGTAACCCGAAAATTGAATTTAATTTTCGGGTTATTTTTTTTATCTTCGCACAGAATTAGAAATTTGACTTCTTTCATAGACTTTTAAAGTGAATTTTATTATCAGTTCGAGTCCTTCGGCTTTGTTCAGGATAAATAAGGAGAGAGCAAATTTTAAATAAATATATAAATCTATAAGCCTGGCTTATAAAAAAATAAAACTGAGATGAGTTTACAAACATTAATCATGGACGAAATTAAAACCGCCATGAGAGCAAAAGATACTGTTGCATTAGAAGCTTTAAGAGCAATTAAATCAGAAATGTTATTGGCTGCTACAGCTACAGGATCTAAAGAAGAATTAACGGAAGATGATGAAATTAAATTACTTCAGAGACTAGTTAAAACTCGTAAAGAGAGCGCTAGAATTTTTACAGAGCAAAATCGTCCAGATTTAGCTGAGCCAGAATTAGCTCAGATTGCTGTAATCGAGAAATTCTTGCCTGCACAATTAAGCGAAGAAGAAGTAGAGGCAGTTATTGCAAAAATCATTGCAGAAACTGGAGCTTCTGGAATTGCTTCAATGGGTAAAGTAATGGGATTAGCATCTGCTCAATTGGGTGGAACTGCTGAAGGAAAAACCATTTCGACTATTGTGAAGAAATTATTAGTATAAAAAATCCAAAAAATAAATTCCAAATTCCAAGCTTAAAATTGGAATTTGGAATTTAAAAAATTGAATTTTAAATATTTTGACCGCGTAGTTCAACTGGATAGAATATCAGATTTCGACTCTGAGGGTTGTAGGTTCGAACCCTACCGTGGTCACAAGAAAATTAAAAAGCCTGTAAAATCAATATTTTACAGGCTTTTTTTATGTTCGACAAAATCATCGATAGTTTAAACTGATTGATAACCTCTTTATGTTTATTAAGTTTACCGGTTTGAATCCTTTATAGTTTTTAACTTAGATTTTTAAGATTCAGATTTAAAAGCATTAATTTATTCTGAGTGGTTACTAACTCTTGCATCGATTTTTTTAAATCACTTGGCATATTATCAATTTCATTTTGCTTGGTATAAAAGTCATTTTCATCTTTGTAATGTGTAATACTCACTAAAAGGTTTTTATCTTGAAAAACGGGTAGTCTTGGAAAATCATTTTCAGTCATTTCGCTTACCCAAAGTGTTATATCTTCTATTTCTAAATTTTTAAGAAAAGGAATATATGTAGTGTCAAATAGGTCAATAACCTTTTCAAGTGTGCTGTTACAAATATAAAAATCTACAACGGTAATTGTTTTATCGGTTTTTAGCAATCCACTATTAATTTCTTTCTTTAATGGTCGTAATAAACAAACATTGTCAGAATTTATCATCATCTGGTTTGCACCTTTACCATATTCTTTCCAAGTTGCACTATCAATATAAAAATCATTCAAAAATTTTAATCTAGTTTTCATGTCTGTAAAACCACGAAACCAAACAAATCTATCATTTACGCTATTAATTTTGAATTCTCCCAAAGTGTAGCCACCCATTTCATTCATTTGGTCAACAAATTTGGAATGAAAATAATCACTGAACTTATCGACTAAATTTGGTTTTAATAAATAATTACGGATTTCTAATACTTTTATGTTTACTGAATCTTGTTGGGCTAAATTACTCATATTGTTTTTTTTGCGTTCAATAATATCGATTTGCAAGCAATTATGGTGAATAACATAAATATTGCTAATTGTTTTATATTCATTTTCCTTTAAAGACTATAGTAAATAAAGTAATTTAATATCTTTATTGCAAGTACATACATTTTAGTGATTAAGATACTAATAATATACTATTGTTGATTACCAGTAGTTTAAAAAATTAATTAATGGAAAAAAGTTTAAAAAAAGCATATTGTCCAGTTGATTATGCTTTTCAAAGAATAGGCGGGAAATACAAAGGAAGAATTTTATGGTATTTAAAAGATGGTTTGATGAGATATGGTGAATTAAAAAGAATAGTTGAAGGTATAACCCCCAAAATGCTCACTCAAACACTCAAAGAATTAGAAGCCGATGAACTAATTTCAAGAAAGGTTTATGCTGAAGTTCCACCTCGTGTTGAATATACTCTTACTGAAAATGGAATAGAATTAATCCCTTTTATCAATCAAATGAGGATCTGGGGCAAAAAACAAATGAGCTTGGGTAAATAATTGAAATGATTTACCGATTGAGGTAAATTATGTATTCAGTTTTATCAGGGGTAAATTTTCTTTCCTAAACTCTGGAAATCTCTAAGTAAAAGGCTCGAATTTTGTACCGAGGCATTCCCTAAAAAAGGTAAAATACATTATGTATTTTACCTTTTTTTTTTTTTTTTTTTGAATATATGAATTATCACATGTTCTCTTTATGAGTCTTAATTGGTAATCATTGGAACTCAAAGCTTATCATTTTTACCTCTTTTATTCAATTCCAGGATCTACTTTGTGCTATCTATTTGATTAGATTGTTATTGAAGTACAATATTTGAGCATTTTTTGGTTTTTAAAGATTATACTTGTTTATATTTTTAAAATAACACTATATTTCTTATAAATATCTTTATTTGTCAGTTTAAAAACTTTTGAAAGTAAAAACAGATCTTAATTACTGCAATATTTGAATAATATAATAGCGCTAACCCTCATGGTTGGCTAACTCGCCAACTTATAATTGCAATAATTTTACAATCAGGACATTATGTTTTTGGGGTTGTTTTTTTGTACAATTCCTACTTGCTTAAAGTGTTTTTTGAGAATTTTAAAATTAATGTTTAGTGAGTTATGTGCGATTGTTTTTAAAGAGTTGTATTGGTCTTTAAAATTAAAAAAAGAGTGATAAATAAATGAATTTAAAAAATTAAAAAGATGAAATAGAAAATTAGCAAAAATGAATAAAAACTTAAAAAAAAACGAACAGAAATAAAATAAAAATGAACAAAAATTTACTTATAGTATTAGCCATTCTTTTATTTAATATAGGATATGGCCAAGATCTAAAAACATGGACAGGAGCCCAGAGCACTGCATGGGATGATGATGCAAATTGGGCGCCTGAAGGAATGCCGACATTTGACAATGATATATTAATATCAAACGGGCCCAATGTGCTATATCAGCCGATAATATCTATCCCAGGAATTACTTGCGGTACTCTTACGTTGCAAAATTCAACTCCAGGTAGTATTGTTGTTTTGACAGTTAAGGGGTTAGGTGGATTGACTACTGCATCAATAATTATGAATAGTAGCGTAGCTACCAGCAAGTGTAGTTTAAATATCGGCTCAACTGTAACTGTAAAAGGTGATGTTAAAATGAATGGAACTGCGCTTCAAAATGATGTGACTTTTTCCGGAGATGGAAATTTACTAATTGGAGGAATGATGACTGGAGGTTCTTTAAATACTGGTACTGTATCAGATCAAAAAGGAACTGTAACTTATAATGGTACAACAACACGATCTGTTGGTGCATATAGTTATCATAATCTAACGCTTTCTGGTAGTGGTGTAAGAACAATTGGTTCTGGAGTAATTGTAAATGGTACGCTAACTATGACTGGTTCTGCAACAGCTTCTGCTGCGCCAGTTTATGGTGATAATGCAGCTTTAAGGTACAATAGTGTATCGAATCAGACAGTTGGACCGGAGTGGGTTACTCCCTTTGTTTCGAAAGGTGGGGTTCAGATTTCTACTATTGCTCCAAAAGTAGTCACTATAGGTGATAATTTAGAGAAGAAATTTGATAAAGGAGTGTCGCTTATCATAGATTCAGAAGCTTCATTAGTAGTTGGTAACAACAGTAATATGTATTTCGCGGGTAATTTTATGAACAGCGAAGGGTCATTAATAACTGATGGATATGTTTATTTGACAGGTACAAGCAATCAAAATATTGGTGGTTTTGTATCTACAAAGGGAGTTGTTATGAGCAAAACTGCTGGAACAGCTACTTTTACAGCTAATGTTAAGGCAGAAGAATTAACAATTGACGGTATAGGTGGAGCACTTAATCTTGGAAAAAATTTGACTCATACATTTACTAAATGGATTAGAACCCAAGGAACATTAAACGGAGGTTCAAGTATTTTAAAAATTTCAGGAGATGTTGTAGGTAACGGAAGTAATTTTGTACCAGGAACCGGTACAGTAGAATTTAATGGAGGAGCTCAAAATTTAGGATCAGGATCCATAACTTATAATAATTTGGTATTATCAGGAACTGGAGTTAAAACATTTGGTGCTAAAACTACAATAAATGATACTTTTTCTATAGCGACTGGAGTAGTTGCTGATCTTACAGCTGGTTTCGTGCATACAGCTAAAAGTATAAAACTTGGTGGCAATGCAGGATCTGGTGGATCATGGGGAAGCTCACTTTCAAACGCAGTGAATAAAAATAATGTTTATTTTACTTCTAATAGTGGTATCGTAAATGTTGGACCAACAATAGTAGTAAGTACAAATAGCTTACCAGCATTAACGACAATTTATGGCACACCATCAGTATCAAAAAACTTTGATATAACAGGTATCGCAATGCTTGAAGGAATTGTAGTTACGCCATCTTCAGAGTTTGAAGTAAGTACAGATGGAATTACTTTTGCTAATACACTTACTCTTGGAGCGACTGGTAATATTGCGCAATCAAAGATTTATGTTCGATTAAAAGCGACAACTGCAGCAGGAAGTTATTCTTCTGGAAATATTGCTTTAACGAGTAATGGTACAACTACGGTAAATATACCAATAGCGACAAGTACTGTAGATAAAGCAGAATTAACTATCAAAGCAGAGAACAAGGAAAAAGCTTATGGATCAGACAATCCAGTTTTAACAGTAAGTTATGATGGATTTGTAAATGGAGAGACTGTAGCGATTTTAATTAAACTACCTACAATTACAACTACGGCAGTTAAAGGAAGTGTAGCAGGAACAACTTATCCAATCACTGCTACTGGAGCAGAGGCATTGAATTATAAGTTTAAATATGAGCCGATAAATGGATCATTAACTATTACTCCTGTAGCTTTAACTATTACAACAAATGATAATAGTAAAGTTTACGGATCTCAGAATCCAGTTTTAACAGTAAGTTATGATGGTTTTGTGCCTGGTGAAACTGAAGCGAATTTAACCGCAAAGCCTACAATTGCTACTACAGCAGTTACAGGAAGCCCAGCAGGAAAATATGAAATTACAGCTACTGGAGCGGCTTCATCAAATTATAAAATTATATATGTTAATAAAGGATCATTAACTATTACTCCTGCGGCTTTAACTATTACAACAAATGATAATAGTAAAGTTTACGGATCTCAGAATCCAGTTTTAACAGTAAGTTATGATGGTTTTGTGCCTGGTGAAACTGAAACGAATTTAACCGCAAAGCCTACAATTGCTACTACAGCAGTTACAGGAAGCCC
>NZ_JSYP01000016.1 GCF_000813005.1 Flavobacterium sp. KMS
GCATTTACCAAACAGAAGTCTTGAGTATCGTCGGTAGTGGTTGGCGTTGCAGGATCAGTAACTGTTACTGTTACTAGTAAACGAACTGAACTTTCACATCCTGTTATTGGGTCTAAGATTGCTCCGTAATAAGCACCGTTTGCTAAAGCTGTTGTCGGAGCTAAAGCCGCTCCTCCAGTTGCAACGTTGTACCAAATTACGCTAGTCTCATTTGTCTGAAGATTTGCTACTGTTGGTGTATTTACCAGACAGAAATCTTGAGTATCATCAGTAGTAGTTGGTGTAGCTGGGTCGATCACAGTTACGGTTGTAACTTGAAGTTCACCATTTTTATTTTGACATGTAAAATCACTTGTTACTGCAACATAATAAGAAAAAGGGCTCATAAGTTTTGTTAACCCTGAGATTGTTAAAACTCCCACATTACTAACTGCATAAGTGACATTATCAACCACTAATCCATCAGTAATAGGCTGTGTTTTATTCGCATCAAAATACCAAAAGAAGACTGGGCTTCCCAAAGTACTTGTTGGTGTTAATACAGCATCAGTATCATGACAAATAGAAGCATTGTTTACTGCAATATCTGTTGGTAAAGATGTTGGCAATATTGTGAACGTAACTTGTTTTCTATCGCCTGAAACTGTTTCACAAAACTCATCTGAACTTACTCCAACATAATAAGTATAAGTTCCAGGAACTAATCCTGTTAACTTTAATTCAGAAGTTGTTTCCCCAGGAACCAACTGACTTGTTGTACCATCAAAACTATACCAATAGTATATTGGATTTGTAAGTACTGGTGTAACAGCTAAAGTTGCATTCAATGTTACTTTTCCATCTTCAGCACAAATAATAGTGTTATTTCCCCCATTAATTGTTACACTTGCTACTGCTGCTGCAGGAGTTGTAGCTCTAACAACTACAGTCACTTCTCCTCTCGCAAGAGCTGCACAGCCATAACGAATTGGTTGGATATAATATTTATAAGTACCTGTTGCTAACGTAGCTGGAATCGTATATGTCTGACCATCGGCAAGGAAATTTCCTCCAGTTGGGGAGTCATACCATTTATAAGTCGAACAATTGGCAGGGGGCACTTCTAATGTTATATTGCTACCAGGGCAGACCGTGACCATATTATTAATGTCTCCCCCAAGAACTTTAGTATTTGTTACACGGTCAATATTATGTACTCTAAGTTGGTCTAACACACTTGCTACACCTCCTAAAGATATTGTAACTCTATCATATGGTTGAGTTTGAGGTGCAACAACGGTCATTGCTATTGTACCTCCCGAAAGTAGTCTTAAAGACAATAAACTACTATTGTTTTGAATCGGTGCACCAACAGCAGTATTTCCTAAATAAAGCTGAATATTAAATCCTGTAAGCAAATTGAGATTTAAAATCGTTCCAGGTTTAGAAATTGTTATTCTAAGGCTATCTCCAACCATCGATGGTGTTCTAAAAGTTGCTGTAAGCTGAGCAGCAGCAAGTACTCCTGCTCCACTAAACATTGTAGCATAAGTAGCAACATCACCATCGGCAATATTCCATGGGTCTGTCACCCCTACAGTAGCCGTTAATGCGCCTACTCCTAAGTCTTTTACACCAAAGAAAACATCTTCAATATCACCTTGTCCACAAGTTATCTGAGTAACTGGCTTATCATAATAAGCATCATACACATTAATATTTTGTGCTACACCTAAAATTGACCCCATTTGTACTCGAATACCGTCATAAGCTTTAGGCCCTGTAGCATCGGATGGAACAAATGTATATTCGAATGAATTTTGACCTGATAATAAATTTAGTAATGATCCCGATATAGATTGTAAAGTTCCAATATCAATTGGGTTTCCAAGTCCATCACGTTTAGTTCCTACCACAGTAACACTTTGTCCCAGTGCAACAGCGCTATAATCTGAACCTAACTTAATTGTTACAGGAGTACCTTGTGTTATTGTTCCTGGCCATTGTAGATTTTGCCATGTTGTTCCAATACCTAAAAGTCCTAAACCAGTTGTTATTGTAGAATAGGTTTGTGGATTACCATCTACAGCACTAGCTTCATTTGTAACAGTTCCTGTAACAATAGTTCCCCACTGTTGAGTTGTAGCATATTCTCTCTCTAATAATGGGTCACAACTAGCTGGGTCTATAACAGTAATTGTAATAGTCTGACTATTAGTACAAGTTCCATTACTCGCAATTACGGTATAAGTAAAAACACCAACAGTATTAAGTGCGCCTGTATTATTTGATGGTATAGCATTCCCTGATGGATCATACCACGTAACAGTTCCATTTGAAGTTGCGGATAAAGGTACAGAATCACCTAAATTCACAACCACCGAACTTGTTACTGCTGTTAAAGTAGGTAACTGATTAATTGTAACCGTTACTTTTTGTTTTACAGATGGACAATCAACACCGGTTGTTTGTGCCTGAATCCAATAATCACCACTTACTGTAATATTCCCTGCGGCAACTTCTGTGATTGGATTGTTTGATGAATCAAAGAAAGTATATGTCGTATTTCCTGATGTATCAAAATTTGTGATAGCATCTTTTAAATTTACTTTGGCACAACCCGCCAAAGTTGCAGTAACTGTTAAAGCTGAGCCTGCTGGAAAATTTACTACAACTTCTTTTAAAGCTCCGTCTATATTTTCGCAAATACCTCCATTAAGTACCGAAACATAATATTTATAAGGTGCATCAGTAGCATTAAGTCCACTAATTGTAAGAGCACCTGTTGAAGCATCTTTGGAGAAGGTAACTCCAGGTTGGGCAACAATAGTAGTCCCTGTTATAATTTCCTGAGTTTTACTTTGATCTGTATAATATTTAAATGTTGCTCCCGCAAATGTAGATGTCGGAGATAAAACAGCACCTCCCGCACAAGTAGCGGTTAAAGGAGTTGTTATCGTAATATCACTTTCTATAGGAATAGGCAACACTGTTACTGTAATAGCCTGACGATTAGTATTCAAACACGGTGTAACTCCACGACTAGCTTCTAAATAAAATGTTTTAGTTCCTATTAATGATCCCGTTGTATAAGTGTTTGTATTAGTTGCTAAAGCAGTCCCACCAGTTGCTACATCATACCAAGTAAATGTTTGTGTACCCGTAGCCGTAGCTGTTAATGTAGTAGTTTGTCCTGCACAAATTGGAGATGATGCTCCTGTTATCGAAGCATTTGGATATCTGTAAGAAGCCTCATAAATATCTAAGCTCGTCAATAAAGTAGCTAATCCGCTTAATTGAATCTGAACACTTGTAAATGGACCTGCTGCTGTAAAACTCGCTCTAAAGCGGTTTCCTCCTAATAGTTGAACATTTAAAAGCGAACTAATAGCAACTTGATCACTATTAGGAACACCTGAGTTAAAACTTTGCAAAGTAATATTCGAAAGAGCACTGATATCAAGAAGTCCCACAGGAATTCCTAATTCAACATCTATAATATCACCTGTTTGCCCTGTTGTAGGGAAACTCAACATTTGCTGAATATAATCCCCTAGTAAACCAACAGGAATTGAAAGGTTGGCAGCAGTTGCATTATTTCCATCCACAGAAGCTCCGTTATTTGTTGAATCACATAATAAGCATCCTGTTGTTCCTCCTTTTGAAGTTACTTGTGAATTAGCTAATAAACAAGAATTGATTGAATTACTTATGACAACATTAATAACAGCCCTTGTACTATTTGTACAAGCTGTAGTTGTACTTCTCGCTGCAATATAAAAGCTCTTATTTACTATTAAAGCAGGAGATGGTGTATATGAGGTTGTGCCAGATGATAGTAAGTTTCCATTAATTGGAGCATCATACCAATCGTAAGCTACATCTGTAACAGGATTCGTAACCTGCAAAGTAACATTCTGTCCAGATTGAATAAATACTGTTGATGATCCTACAGTTGGTACTGCTGGTATTGGATTAACATTTACATGTACCGGAGTACGTGTAGGACTTGAACAACTTCCAATAACTGCTTCAACATGATAAGTTACAGAAGCAGTTAAACCTGGTGTCGTATAAGTCGTACCTGTAAATACCAAATTTCCACCCGCAGATTCATCATACCACTTATAAGTTGTACCTGCAACTGGTGAATCAACTGTTATTATTGTGGATTCTCCACTACATACATTTAAAGGTGTAGCCACAACCGTTGTTGGAGCAACAGGATTATTAACTGTTACAGTAACAGGAAATCTTTCGCTATTTAAACAACCATTGCGAGTAACTTCTACATAATAGGTAGTATTCACGGTTAAAGGTAATGTTGTATAAGCAGCTGTGCTACTCAATAAAGTTCCTCCAGTTAAAGCATCATACCACTTAATCGTTTCACCTAAAGCTGCACTAGATATTAACGTTGTTGTTTGTCCGCTACAAATTGTCGTATTTCCAGTTATAGTTCTTGCTTTAAATTTATATGAAGCCCCATAAATATTAAGATTTGTTAGTAATGTTGCTAAACCTCCTAACCTAATCTCAACACGATCAAAGGCTGAACCTGCTGTAAGACTTGCTTTAAAACGATTACCCGTTAATAATTGAATATTTAAAAGAGAACTGTTTACAGCTACTCTATCATTATTATAGGTAGCACCATTATAGGTAGCTAATGAAATATAACTTAAGGCGCTTATATCTAAAAGTCCAGTTGGAATTTCTAAATCAACTGTAATAACATCTCCGGCCTGACCTGAGTTATTAAACTGTAGTGTCTGTTGAATCCAACCAGTAATCAAACCAACAGGTACTGATAATGTGGCTGCAGTACTGCTGCTACCATCAACCGAATTGTTAGGATTACTTGAAGAACATAATAAGCAAAGTCCGTTTTGAGCTGTCTGTTGGCTATTAGCATCCAAACATCCTCCCAACGAACTAGTTGAAACATTTACAACGATCGGTACTCTGGTAGCACTTACACATCCTCCTGCAACATTACGCGACTCAACATAATATGTTTTGGTAGCGGTTAGTATTGGAGTAGTAAAAGTATTAGAACTAGCCAATAATAAAGTTCCTCCTGTAGGTACATCGTACCAATCCAAAACAACTCCAGACTCTGATGTCGAAGCGCTTAAGCTTGCATTTTGTCCCGTTAATATTGAGACACTTGGCGTTAATACCGTTGCCACAGCAGGAATTGGAGTTAAAGTAACACTAACCGGAGTTCTTGTTGCTGTCTTACAAGCTCCTATCGAAGCCTCAACATAAAAATTAGTCACACCCGCTGATACTGTAGGTGTATATGTAGTACCTGTAGTTATAGCAACACCTCCAGTTGGAGTACTAAACCAGGAATAAGTTGTTCCCGGTACGGGACTTATCACCGATAATGTAGTCGCCTGTGTAGCTGTAGAAGAACAAATTGCAGTACCGCTACTATCTATAGCAGGTAATAGAGGATTTAGAACATTTACTGTTACTGGTATTCGTTGATCGCTTTCGCAACCTACACCTCTTGAAACACTTACATAATAAGTAGTTGTAGCTGTTAAAGCTGGTGTTGTATATGTATTAGTATTAGAAAGTGCAGTAGTAGAAGTTGCTGAACTATACCAAGCCAATGTTGTTCCAGCACCAGGCGTAGCAGAAAGAACTGCTGATTGCCCATAACATACTGATTGTGATTGGCCTCCTGTAATAGTTGGCGGTGCAAACTGCAAACGCACCTCATATACTCTTAAATTTACTAATAAGCTTAATAGGCCTCCAGTTTCAATTCTTACACCATTTGCATCACCGGGCAATGTATATGTTACAGTTGCTATTGCATTACCAGGTAACAGCTGAAGGTTTAATAATGGACTATTTAAGGCTACCTGCGAGCCAACATCAGCCGCTCCATTTTTAGCCTGAACAGAGACATTAGATAATAAACCAACATCCAACAATCCGTTTCCTGTACCTAAATAAAAAACAATTTGGTCTCCCGCTTTTGCTGTCTGACTAAAACTTAATGTTTCTTGTGCAAAACAGAGTAAACCAACAGCATTTGTTAACGAAGCATAAGTAGCCATACTTCCATCAAATGCATCATTGGGAGTCGTTACACTCATACCAACGCACAATAATCCACCTGTACTATTGGTCTGTGAGGTCGGCTTACAAAAAGTCTGTGAAAATGAGCTCGAAAAGGGAATTAATATCAAAAACAACCACAAATAATTTTGTAGAAATGCCCCCTTTTTTATTGTTAAGAAAAATGTTTTCATATTCCTGAGAGATTAATAAAGTGATAAATAAATTCCAATATGATAAATAGGCAACTCTATCAACAACCTCTCTTGTGCATTTACGCAGAGATTATTAAAACAAAAGCCATAATAACAAATCATCAGAAATACATTCTAATGCTGTTAAAAACATCTAAATTTTAAGGTCTATAAAAAATTACTCAGAATTTGTTGCAAACTCAATTCGCGAAGAAGCGTATGATTCCTTAATTCGACAAAATTTAAAAGTCAAATGAATGCTAAAAAAAGAAAGATGTTTACAAGAGTCATTTAAAGTAGATTTTAATTTCATAAAAATGTTTTTAAGAGATTAATGTATTTATTAGGGATTCTACTTTTGTCATTTTTTGGTTACCATAAGGCACTAAAAGCCTGTATGCGATGCTCCATATGGTCATCCATAAAAATAAAAAACAGAAATTTTAACTCGACAATTTTAAGTACAAGAAAGAATTCACACGATAATCTTAAAGAAACAGAGTTCTACAAGAAATGCGAAAAACTAAGATCTATTGATTTTATAAATAGATTTAATTACTAATACTTGAGTAGTCGATTTACGCTTCTGGAGACTGAAGACTCAAATTAATAATACTAACTACGTATTATTATCGAATAGACAACATCGATAATCACGCCTATATTGAACATACTGATTGTTTAATTTGGGGATACAAAAAATCAGTTGTTTTATAAAAATATTTAAAAGGAAAAATTGCTTTCTAGCTATACTAACAAAATTAGATATGACATTTAATTTTGAATTGAATGCTAATGAAGTAAAGAATAAAGAAAAGAAGAATTCATTTCTTCTGAAAAAAGTAATTATAAATTCCATAAGCATCCAGGTTAAATAATAATTGACAAAAAATCGTACAAAAAATTTATTTATTTAAAGAGCTTTTTTTAAAAAGCCTTCATGCTATTATGTGGTATTATATTATTTTATTACAGAAAACAAATTAGAATAATAATAAATAATCATTTTTTTTATATATTGCTCTCCATTTCATTAGAATTCCCCGATTCTATATAAATATATAACCTATCTATACTTAATCAGATTTATATCTGACTTTCGGTGTTGTGCGATTTTGGGCAATAATTCAAATTTTAAGATATTAACTTAAAACATGCGAGTAATTAACGTTTTTTGACTATTTCTTTAATAGTCTTAAGATTAATTAACAATCGTTTAATGATTAATATTTCATAAATGTAAAAATCTTTTTTCGAATATGCAAGTAAAAAAATCACTAAATGCGAATTTAATCTTAAAACGATTAAAAAAAGCTTTACATATAAACACCGACATCGAGTTATCTAAATTATTGAATATCAAACCAAACACTATCTCTACATGGAAGAAAAGGGATACTTTGGATTTTAGTGCAATAATCTCAATTTGCAATGTTCATGAAATTGACTTAAACAAAATACTTTCAGAAAAAAGCCACAACGAAAAAACTAACAATATAATATTAAACAATACCCCTTTAATTAAAAGAGAGATACAGTTTGAATATTGTCTTGGAAATGAAGATTTATTAAACACTTTACCCAAATATCATTTTCCATTTATCCAAAGCAAAATTTCAAGAGCTTTTGAAGTAGTTGGAAATAATATGAAACCTATTATAAACGCAAATTCATTTGTAGTTTGTGAAATTGCAGATATAAATACAATAGAAGAAAATGCGATTGTAGTAATAATAAGTAAAACTAAAGGGCTAATCATTAATCGAATAAGCAATGATAGCCCTTTAGAAAAAAACTTTACTTTAAGCAATGATAATGCTTTCTTTAAAAACACTACTATCGACTCTGAAGATATTAAGGAAATCTGGGCAGTAAAGAATATACTGATTAGAATTTAATTCAATCCAGATTTATTTAATGGTAATCAATCAAAGCGATTACGATTCGATAATCGTATTTATTTGCTTAAACAATTGACCATCGCTCAAGAATGCTCCTTGTTGAATTAATTCAAAAATTGAAGTATTACGATCATCGGTAAAAACTTTTTTACCAACTTTCATTTCGATAGTTTCAGTAAACATATTATCACTAAGCCATTGTAAACCTTCTTTAGTCAGGAAATCAGTTTCTGGAACTAAGGATTTCAAAACTATTGATTGCACATGTGTATCAAAACATTGAAATAAGAAAATATGATTCTTAGAAAAATGTTCTAAAAATTCGGCTCTTGAGAGAACGCCTTCCCAAATTAAATCAGAGAATACATCTAGCTCTTGCTCAGCTACCTCAGGCTTGTTTATTTTGATCGAATCCCACTCTGCCTTATCAATTGCCTGCGTTCCTAAAAAGTTAGCAAATTCGGCATGTAATTCATCAAATTGTTCTTTTGTTAATCTTGCGTATTTCATTTTTTTTAGGCTTTATGCCTTACGCTATAAGCTTTAAGCAAGATGCTTTGTGCAAATAACTTTAAGTCTAATTAATTATTATCTCTTTTAAACAAAAAAATCCCGATTTACATCGGGATTTCATATTATAAATTAAAACTATTACTTTTCAGCAACAATTTCGTAAGGTAATTCAACTACAACATCTCTGTGTAATCTAATGCTTGCAGCATATTTACCAGTACGTTTTACGATACCGCTAGTAATAAATTTTCTTTCGATAGAGTTACCAGCTTTTTCTAAAGCTTCAGCAATATCTATGTTAGTGATAGAACCAAAAAGTTTCTCTCCACCAGCTTTTGCGAAAATTTTAATTTCAAGTGCTTTCAATGCTTCAGCTATTTTCTTAGCGTCATCAACAATTTTAGCCTCTTTGTGTGCTCTTTGTTTTAGGTTTTCAGCCAATACTTTTTTTGCAGAAGGAGTTGCTAAAGAAGCAAAACCTTGAGGAATTAAAAAGTTACGACCGTAACCAGCTTTTACAGATACTACATCATCTTTAAATCCTAGATTCTGTACGTCTTGTTTTAAAATAAGTTCCATGTTGTTGTCCTTATATTTGAGAAGTTAGGTTCCATCTTACCGGAAACCAACAACTGTTGTTTAATATTATTTTAATAAATCGGCCACGTATGGCATTAAAGCTAAGTGACGTGCTCTCTTAACAGCTACAGACACTTTTCTTTGGTATTTTAATGAAGTTCCTGTTAAACGACGAGGAAGAATTTTTCCTTGCTCATTAACGAATTTCAATAAGAAATCTGCATCTTTATAATCGATATATTTGATTCCAGATTTTTTGAAACGACAATACTTTTTAGTTTTGTTAGTTTCTATGTTTAAAGGCGTTAAATATCTGATATCTCCGTCTTTTTTTCCTTTTGCTGATTGCTCTATTGTAGACATAATAATTAAGCTTTTGTAGATTTTAATTTTGTTCTTCTTCTCTCAGCCCAAGAAATAGCGTGTTTATCTAAACTTACAGTTAAGAAACGCATAACTCTCTCGTCACGTCTAAATTCAGTTTCAAAAGCAATAAGAACTTCTCCTGCTACTTTGAACTCAAATAAGTGATAAAAACCACTTTTTTTGTTTTGGATTTCGTAAGCCATTTTTTTCAGACCCCAATCCTCTTTTGATACCATTTCAGCTCCTCTACTAGTAAGAAATTCTTCAAATTTCGTTACTGTTTCCTTCACCTGAACCTCAGATAAAACGGGATTTAAAATGAAAACAGTTTCATAATGATTCATAAATACAATATTTATTTGTTAAAATTGGGTGCAAAAGTAACCATTTATTTTATATATCCAACACTTTTTTGCTTTTATTCGACGTATGACAAAAAATAAGCTCTAAATCTAGTTTTTTATTAAAAATAAATCTATATTTACTATTACATTCCCTAAATTTAAATGTTATGAAACTAAATTGTGTTGTAGTAGACGATAGTTCTATCCAAAGAACTATTATCTCAAAATTAGTCAATAATCATCCGAATTTACACTTAATAGGAGATTTTTCTAATGCGATTGAAGCTAGAAGTTGTATCTCTTTAAATAATATTGATTTGATATTTTTAGATATCGAAATGCCCGTTATAAATGGTTTTGATTTTTTAGATGGTCTAAAAACAAAACCTCAAATTATCTTCATTACGTCTAAAGCAGAATATGCTTTAAAGGCGTTTGATTATGACGCCACCGATTATCTACAAAAACCAATAGCAATAGATCGTTTTAATGCTTCTGTAAAAAGAGCACTAGACCTATATGCCTTACGTACAGATGTAAAAGAAGATGAAGGAGAACATATTTTTATCAAAAGTAATCTAAAAAAACTTAAAATTTTCACTGCAAAAATTAAGTGGATCGAAGCTTTCGGTGATTATGTAAGAGTTGTTACAGAAGATGATAGTAATCTTGTACTTTCGACAATGAAGTCTTTTGAAAATGATTTATCAAAAGAAAAATTTATTCGAGTACATAAATCGTATATCATCAATATCGACAAAGTAGAACGTTTTAATAGCAAATTTGCCGAAATCGGAATCACAAAAATTCCGTTAAGTCGAAACAAAAAAGAAGACCTCGTTCGTGCTTTATCTATAACACACTAAAACGTTTAATAAAAGTCGACATTTGTTACCACTCTTATCGCTCTATATTGCGCAACAGCCTCAAAACTATTCAGTATTTTCTGAATAGTTTTTTTTGTACCTCCCAACGGCACATTCTGCGGAATCTTAATTAAAATCGTTCGTATATACTCATTTCTTATTCTGCTAATAACAGGTTCTTCCGGACCTAAAACCGGCATATTCAAATTCTGACTCAAAACCTGATACAACCATATCGAACCTTCTTTTAACTTATCAAAATCACGGTGTTTAAGCGTTAATTTAACCAGTCGGAAATAAGGAGGGTATTTATAAATTTGCCTGTCATACAATTGCTCTTTGTACATCCCGGCATAATCATTATTGGTTACTTGCTGAATTGTATTATGATTTGGGTTATAGGTCTGGATTACAACCTTACCTTGTTTCTCTGAGCGTCCTGCACGTCCTGAAACTTGCATCATCATTTGAAAACTTCTTTCGAAAGCACGAAAATCGGGATGAAACAACATATTATCGGCATTCATTATCCCTACCAAACTTACATTATCAAAATCTAATCCTTTGGCAAGCATTTGTGTTCCTACCAAAATATCTATTTCCCGATTTTTAAAACTATCGATAATTTTCTCAAACCCAAACTTGCCTCGCGTTGTATCCTGATCCATCCTGCCTGTTTTGGCATTTGGGAAAAGCGCAATCAACTCCTGCTCTATTTGCTCTGTACCAAAACCTTTGGTCGTTAAATCAATACTAGAACAACTATGGCAATTTGTTGGTTTTGCCATGCTATAACCACAATAATGGCATCGCAATTGGTTTTTATGTTTATGATAAGTAAGACTTACATCGCATTGCTGGCATTGCGGAACATGCCCACAAGTAATACATTCTATAATAGGTGAATATCCACGTCTGTTTTGAAACAATATAACCTGTTCACCTAAACTTATCGCTTCAGAAATTGCTTCGGTTAAAACATCGCTAAAATGTC
This sequence comes from Flavobacterium sp. KMS, assembly GCF_000813005.1. Lineage (GTDB taxonomy): Bacteria > Bacteroidota > Bacteroidia > Flavobacteriales > Flavobacteriaceae > Flavobacterium. The sequence goes on from NZ_JSYP01000016.1 coordinate 11,815, forward strand.
CCGTCATGCGTTTTCTAAAATACTTATCTTTTAAATCGACCAAGGCTATATCCGGCATCCGAACATTGTTATAACGTTCTGTAACTGTTACTAACCCGAATTTTTGTGATTGTGCATTAAAATAAGTTTCTAAACTTGGCGTAGCCGAACCTAAAAGAACTTTTGCTTTATGAAAGTTCGCCAGAACAATTGCTGCATCACGCGCATGATAACGTGGTGCAGGATCTACTTGTTTAAAAGTTTGTTCATGCTCTTCATCAACAATTAGTAATCCTAAATCTGCAAATGGCAAGAACAAAGCCGACCTTGCTCCTATTACTATTTGCGCATTTTCGGCATTCCCTAAAGTCTGATTCCAAACCTCAACACGCTCGTTATTGCTATATTTAGAATGAAAAACAGCTACTTTATTCCCAAAATGAATTCGTAATCTGCTTACTAATTGTGTCGTAAGTGCAATTTCGGGCAACAAGTATAAAACCTGTCTTCCTGTTGCCAAATACTCTTCTATAAGTTTTATATAAATTTCGGTCTTACCACTGGAAGTTACTCCATGAAGTAAACAAACTTCTTTTTCGATAAAACTAGTTTTAATTTCCTCAAAAGCTGTTTGCTGAACCAAACTTAACTGTAGTTCTTTTTCGGTACTTTTTCCTGTAAAATTAATTCGGTCTTGTTGTAAAAAATACTCTTCAAAGATTTCTTTTTCAATTAAGGCTTTTACAACTGCCGATGATGATTGTGAGGCTTCTACCAATTTCTTAACTGTTATTGGTTTCTTTTCGGCCGCACTTAACTGAAAAAATGCCAAAACAATTTCTCTCTGTTTAGCAGCACCTTTAAGAATATCTAACAACTCACTTAACCCTTGATTGGAATCGTACTTGCTATGTAACTTAACATAACGAACCAATTTTGGTTTGTAACTTTCTTGTATCTCCTGCTGGAGTACAACAATATCTTTATCTATTAATTTTTGAAGAATAGGAAAAATATTCTTTTTATTTAAAATCGCAACTATATCCTGAACCTTAAGCGAACTCTGTTGTTGCAATGCTTCGTAAACCAAATACTCTTCGTCTGTTAAAGCAGTTTGATCTATAAAAACATCTGCTTTATGCGAAATTACTGTTTCACTCTCTAGCAATAATCCGCTTGGGAATGCACCACGATATACATCGCCAATAGCACACATATAATAGGAAGCAATCCAGAGCCAATGCGCTATTTGAATTTCGGTAGCGATTGGTTTTTCATCCAGAATTTGATGAATTTCTTTAGCTTCATACAGCGTTGGTTCATCCTGATGTATATCCAGAACTAATGCGGTGTACATTTTGCTTTTACCAAAAGGCACAGCAACACGCATCCCTTTCTGAATAAAATTAAACTCTGCTTCGGAAATACGGTACGTAAACGTTTTGGCTAATGAAAGTGGTAAAATGACTTCTACAAAATGCATTTTAAAGATATGTATGATTTAAAATAATAGTATTTGAAATACTATTATTTAGTTTTTAATTTTAAAGCAAATTTACTTTTTATCTGAACTCCCAGAAGCTTTTGCTGCATTATATTCTCTTACCATTTTTAAGGTATGGTTAAGAGATTGGAGATCTTTCCAATTATCATGTCCTGTGATGATATATACTGGTTTTTTGAATTTTGCCTGAACTTTTTTAATAGATTGCTCCCATTCTTTTACATCAGAATCTCCTAAGTAACCTAAATCTGTTGCGTCGGTACTTTTTACAAAACATCCTCCGTACAGTATTTTTTCTTTATTAAACCAAACTACAACATTGTCTGGCGCATGTCCCTTACCTGGATAAAAAACCTCGAAACGGTGCTGACCAACTGTAAATGTAGTATCGTTTGGTATTATAAACTCAGCCTTTTTTTTACCTTCTTTTTCAAGAATCTGATCGGTTAGTTTTATAGTATATGTTTTTATACCTTTTTGTTTATAAAATCCCAAGCCTCCTGCTCTATCCTCGTGCGAATGTGTTGCAATATGCATAACAACATCTTTATGATGCCTGGCTTTTATGCTATCTAGCAATGGCTGAAATTGTGCTTCGTCCCAAGGGGCATCAAATAACACAACGCCTTTATCTGTAAGCAGATACATGGAGTTAGCAGAAATCAGGGTTCCTTTGTAATCGTGAAAAGTTTTATAAACATAAAAGTCACCTGTAAGATGACTTATTTGTAATTTATTATTTTCTGTTTGTCCAAAAGATTTTGTGAATCCTATGAGCAAAAATAATATCATTAATTTATTTCGCATTTTTTTTATAACTCAATTAAGTTTATTTAACTCTTACCCAATATTGTGTTTTTCCTAAAAGAGAAAATCCAATAAATCCGCGTAATTTCAATTTATTTGCAGAGTCTAATGTAATATAACATTTGTACACTTTACCGTTTGTTGGATCTAAAATTGTTCCTCCGTTGTACTCATCACCATCTTTCTTTAAACCATTTATGATTACCATTCCTAAGATAGGCTTGTTTTTAAGCGCTCCCGAGCACGAAGTACACACATCTTTTTTGTGATCTTCACGAAGAATCTCAACTACTTTACCATAAATTTTACCTGATTGTTCATACACTTCTACAATCGATTTTGCTTCTCCTGTTTGATCATCAATAGTTTTCCATTTTCCGATTACAGTTTGACTTTGTACGTTGCCTATTACTACAAATAATAAGCCCATTGTTAAGATCCAGTTTTTCATGATGTTTGTTTTTTAGCCCTGATTACAGCGACATCCTTTATCCCGATTCTTTTAGGGATAAAGATATAGCGGAAAGCAGGAATAGCTTCTAAATGTTATTATTATTTTTTTGTCTTAATTTTCTGATTGTGGCATTTAGTTCGAAACCCAAAAGCAAAATCATACAGTTTATCCAAATGTAAAACATTAGAATTAATAATGTACCAATTGAGCCATAAAGTTCATTGTATTTTGAGAATTTTATAACCCAAATCCCAAAAAAGTATGAAGATATAACAATTAGGATTGTTGTAAATACGGAACCAATACTTATAAACGGCACTTTATTATACTGCTTGGTACCATAACGCAATAATATAGAGGATGTTATCAAAATCATTAAGATTACAAATAAGTAACGCCCCATGATAATAAGAGGAATCCTATCGCTTAGAACATCCTGAATTGTTGTTTTTTGGATAAATACCTCAAAAACAACAATTGTAGCAACGGTCACAAACAATATAATTGTCATGACAAGCGATATTGCTAAGGCTACTAAATATTGACGAAAAAAACCGCGTTTATCAAAGACATGTTTTGATGATTCGAAACCACTAAGGATCCCGTTAATACCATTTCCCATTAAAAATATGGAAAGTAAAAAACCCGATGATAATAAACCTGAATGACTATTATTTAAAATATCGCTAATAATTTTGCTAATTGCATCATACGTATTTGGCGGAACTCCTTGCTGTACAAACTGCAAAAAATCTTGTTGAAATCCATCAATCGGAATAAACGGAATTAAGTTAAGTATAAACAGCGCAAAGGGGAATAATGCCATAAAAAAACTAAAAGAAACAGCACTTGCATGGTATGAAAATGCTCCTTCGATGATCCCAATAGTATATAATTCGAGTAAATCATACAATGAAAATCCTTCGAGCCATGGCAGTTTTATATTCTTTAAGAGACGAACCAGATAGCGTACTACAGGAACTTTATCAAGTCGCTCTTCTATTTCTACAGACATACTTTTTAAATTTTAGATTTTTGAGTTTAGATTACAATTCTAACTCACAAGTCGTAAGTCATAATTAAAACTTAAACTAAAATGCTTTTAAACTCAAATCCATATTATAAACCGAATGCGTTAATGCGCCCGAAGAAATATAATCGACTCCACATAAAGCATATTCACGAATTGTTTTTTCATTAATGTTACCTGAAGATTCTGTTTGGCATTTATCACCGATTAATTCAACCGCTTTTTTAGTATCTTCATAATTAAAATTATCTATTAAAATACGAAAAACACCATCACTTTGTAGAATTTCTCTAATTTCATCAAGACTTCTGGCTTCGACAATTATCTTTAAATCAAGATTGTTTTCTTTAAGATAGGCTTGGGTTTTGGCTATAGCCAAAGTTATACCGCCAGCAAAATCGATATGATTATCCTTAAGCATTACCATATCATAAAGTGCAAATCGATGATTTTCGCCACCTCCTATTTTTACTGCCCATTTCTCGGCAACACGAAAATTTGGTGTCGTTTTACGGGTGTCTAATATCTTGGCATTTGTACCTTTTAAAAGTTGTACGTATTGGTTTGTTTTAGTAGCTATTGCCGACATACGTTGCATCGAGTTAAGCACAACACGCTCCGATTTTAAAATCGATTGTGAACTACCTGTAACATGCAGTACGATATCTCCGTATTTAACCGGAGTTCCGTCTTCGATGAATGTCTCGACTTTTAAACTTGGGTCAACATAATTAAAAATCATTTTAGCAAAAGCAACTCCTGCAATTATTCCATCTTCTTTTACCAATAATTTGGCTTTTCCTTGTGCATCTGCAGGAATACAAGCCAAAGAACTATAATCTCCTGTGCCTACATCTTCGCGAATTGCATTAAAAATAAGCAATTGTAACTCGTTCTGAAATTGTACTTCGTTAATCATTTTGTATGAATTTTAATAGAATGCTAAAGTAGGATATATTTTGTGGATTTGAAAATTTAGACGATTTGAAAATTTAAAACACATATTTTATTAATATCTGCCAGAAAAAGTCTTTAGCGAAAATATACAATCTCAGTCCCGAAATTTCGGAATAATCTCCATGAGTTTCACAACACTGAATCCTCTGATTCTCTGAACCTCAGAAATAAAAAATGTCTTAAAATACTTTTTTAAAAACTTTTAGTAGTAGATAGTCTTTGCGTTTTTAAACAAATTCGCAATGTAAATATAATCTTACTATTAAAAGATTAAATAAAGCTGATTTATTAGTACAAAAAAGTTTTACTAGTGCATTTTTAAAGTACTCATCCTAATTTATGACACTCAATTTTAAAAAAAAAATTAAATTCTTATTTATGAAAAAAATTATTCTCTTACTCTTCTGCATAACAATTATTACTTCGTGTGAAAAAGAAGATTTGACTTCGGCTGCCACAACCGCAACCACAAAATCTCTTACTTCAAAACAAGTAACGACAAACAGTCTCGATGCTTATCCTAACAAACGACAAAATAATTATCCTATCGTACTGGTTCACGGAATGTGCGGCTGGGGACGCGATGAAATGCTTGGTTATCGTTATTGGGGCGGACTTGGAGATACTCAAACCTATTTAAACCTTTACGGATATAAAACTTTTACGGCATCGGTAGGGCCAATATCTAGTAATTGGGATCGTGCTGTTGAGCTTTACTATAATATCGTAGGCGGAAGAGTAGATTATGGTGCTGCGCATGCTCTAAAACATGGACATAACCGTTATGGCGATACTTATCCTGGATTTTACAAACAATGGAGTGCTACTAATAAAGTACACATTGTTGGTCATAGTTTAGGAGGTGCGTCTCCAAGATTTTTAATTCAGCTACTAGAAAATGGAGATGCAGCAGAAAAAGCTTATGTCCCTAGTGGTCAAGAAGCTCCGACTTCGGACTTATTTAAAGGAAATAAAAAAAATTGGGTAGCAAGTCTTACGTCAATTGCGGGTGTGCAAAATGGTGCTTTAACTGTAGATTCTGGTTATTTTAGAGAGGATCTTATGAAAATGGTACTTGGAATGGGTGCTATAGGAGGAATTGGACTAGAGCAAAATACATTTTACAATTTTGACCTTGGTCAATGGGGATTACAACGCCAAAAAAATGAAACTGTAAAGGCATATTTTGACAGGATATTTGACAAAACATCTTCTGGCGCTCCATCATCGGCTCGTTTTTGGAATTCGCAAGATAATTGTATGTATGACTTGAGTGTAAAAGCAATGCAGGTACAAAACGAATGGGTTAAGAGTTCGCCAAATGTTTATTATGCATCGTATACATTTAATGACATGGTTGAGCAAACTAACGGAACTTGGTCGCCAGCCTCTACTATGAGTCTTTTATTTAAACTTGAAGCAGCTAATATAGGCCGAACCACAGCAAGCTTACCTCTTGGTTTCTTAAATTGGAGACCTAATGATGGACTAGTAAGTGTAGTTTCTAGTCAATATCCTATTGGGCATGATTATGTATTAATGGATCCGCTTAACAGAAAGTTGGCGCCAAAAGGGGTTTGGGATGTGCATCCTACTATTAAAGGGCAAGATCACTTAAGTGTTGTGGCTCCAGATTATTTGCAATCAACTAGTACTTGGCTAAATAAATTTTATTTAGACATTGCTAAAGATTTATCTTATTTACCTAAATAATATTTTTTTTCACCATTAAGGTATTAAGGAAAATTAAGCTTTACGCCTTATGAAACTTAATGCCTTAATGGTTTATTTTTATCTTCTTTTACCATTAAGAGATTAAGAAAATTAAGCTTTACGCTCAATAAAACTTAATGTCTTAATGGTTTATTTTTGTATTCTTTACCATTAAGAGATTAAGAAAATTAAGCTTTACGCTTTATGAAACTTAATGCCTTAATAGTTTATTTTTTGTCTTATTTTACCATTAATAGATTAAGAAAATTAGGCTTTACGCTTTATGAAACTTAATGCCTTAATGGTTTATTTTTATCTTCTTTTACCATTAAGAGATTAAAAAAATTAAGTTTTATTCTTTATGAAACTTAATTTTTTTAATGGTTAATTTTATCTTCTTTTACCATTAAGAGATTAAGAAAAATTAAGCTTTATGCTTTATAAAACTTAATGTCTTAGTGGTTTAAATATTTTTCATTTTGGTACATTATCTATTGTAAACATTAGATATCTTTGAACTTCAATTTACTATCAAATGGGATTAATTAAAGATATTTACTCGATTGCTTTTTACGAAAATTTTACTGATTGTGTAGCCAAAGTCATTCCTGACTTTGACAAACAACAATTTATGAATTTGATTTTTGATGCTGATTTTGCCAATAAAGAATGGAAAGATCGCATGCAGCATACTACAATTGTCTTACATGAATTTATGCCTAAAGACTTTGGAAAAGCAGTTTTAACAATTGAGAATATTATCGAGAATTTAAAGAAAAACAAATTCACTGATGGTAATCTGGCTTTTATCTTTTTTGCTGATTATATAGAGAAATATGGTATTGATGATTTTAAAACAAGCGCAAAAGCTTTTGTAATGATTACGCAATTTATAAGTTGTGAGTTTGCCGTTCGTCCATTTATTATTAAATACCATCAGGATATGATTGATGAAATGATAAAATGGTCTTTGCATGAAAATCACCATGTAAGACGCTTGGCTAGTGAAGGTTCTCGTTCTCGATTACCTTGGGCAATGGCAATTCCTGCCTTAAAGAAAGACCCTACGCCAATTTTACCAATATTAGAAAATTTAAAAACTGACTCGTCCGAATATGTTCGTCGAAGTGTTGCCAACAACCTCAACGACATTGTAAAAGACAATCCCGAAATTGTGCTTGATATTGCTGCCAAATGGCAGAATATAAGCCCAGAAACCGATGCTATTATCAAACATGGTTCTCGCACTTTACTAAAACAAGGTAATGTAGATATCCTGAAACATTATGGCTTAGAGAGCACTAATATCCTATTATCAGAATTTGAAATTGGTACTCCAAAAGTAAAAATTGGTGAATACTTAGAATTTCAGTTTTCATTGAATAATGCGAACTCTGAAAGCAAAACTATTCGATTAGAATATGCCGTTTATTATCAGAAATCAAAAGGGCATCTGGCTAAAAAAGTATTCAAAATTAGTGAGCGTATTTATCAGCCAAATCAATTGGTTAAGATTAAAAGAAACCAATCTTTTAAGGTAATCACAACACGTGTATTTCATTTAGGAAAACATCAATTATCGATAATTATTAATGGCACTGAAAGCGAATTATTAGATTTCGAATTGGTTTAATACTAAGAATAAAACAGTTGTTTCTTTAAAAACCATATAAGTGATATAAGGAAATATAAGTTTTCCTTAAATGAACTTACATAACTTATATGGTTCGTTTTTTTTAAAATTTAGATAAAAATAGGTATTTCCTGAACAAGACCTTACTTATACCTCAAGGTTTTACACTAAAACTATGTTATTATTCTGCTAAAAAACATAAATATTTTTTAAAACATTAGACTTTTATCATTAATTTTACTGCCGTGAAATGGATTAACATCATATTATCAGTTTATTTAATCGTGCTATCGTGCTTGCCTTGTGCAGATACGCTGGAAAACGAAACTAAATCGCATACAAGCGAAATAGTAAGTAAAGATAATGGTCATCAATCTCACACAAAAGGATTGGACCTTTGTGCTCCTTTCTGTAGTTGTAATTGTTGTGCAGCTCAAGTTTTAACTGCAGCTCCTGCTATTACATGGATTTTTAATGAAGAAACAGCTCTTATTAAAAAACCTTTATCATCTTACCATTCAATTCTTGCTTCCAATTTCTACGGAAGTATTTGGCAACCGCCCCAAATAGTATAATGTAGCCCGCCCCGACGCTTCGGGATACGGGTAAATGTGTTGTGGTGTACCACAAAAAAACAGGCGATTTCTCGTCCTGATTTCTCATTCATTATATCCCGAAAATGTTAGATAAGATTATACAATTTAGTATAAAGAATAAATTCATTATACTATTACTAACCTTGGTTCTTATAGCCTGGGGAAGTTTTTCACTTAAAAATTTACCGCTCGATGCGCTTCCTGATATTACAAATAATCAGGTGCAAATTATTACTACCGCTCCTACTCTTGCAAGTCAGGAAGTAGAACAATTAATAACCTATCCGATAGAACAATCTCTAAAAACAATTCCGAAAGTAATTGAACTTAGAAGTATTTCTCGTTTCGGATTATCGGTTGTTACAGTTGTTTTTGAAGAAAATGCCGACACTTATTGGGCACGTGAACAAGTATTTCAGAGATTAAAACAAGCCGAAGAAAACATTCCTAAATATGCCGGAACGCCAGAATTGGCTCCAATTACAACAGGTCTTGGCGAAATTTATCAATATGATGTTTATGCCAAAAAAGGCTACGAAGACAAATACAATGCTACAAGTTTAAGAACGATTCAGGATTGGATAATCGTTCCTCAATTACAAGGAGTAAAAGGTGTTGCCGAAGTAAGTACCTGGGGCGGAAGCGTAAAGCAATACGAAATTGCAGTTGATCCAAACCGATTAAATAGTGCCGGAGTAACAATTACCGAAATTTTTGACGCTCTCGAAAAAAACAACCAAAATACTGGTGGTGCTTATATCGAAAAAGATGAATTCGCTTATTTTATTCGTGGTGTTGGTATGGCATCTGGAATAAAAGATATAGGAAACATTGTTATTAAAAACAGAAATGCTACTCCTATTTTAGTTCGCGATGTAGCAACTGTACAATTAGGTAATGCCATTCGTTTTGGAGCAACAACCAAAGATGGAAAAGGAGAAATTGTAGGTGGTTTAACGCTAATGCTAAAAGGAGAAAACTCCAAAGCAGTTGTAGAACGCGTAAAAGAAAAAATGATTGAGGTAAACAAAATGTTACCTGAAGGAGTTGTTGCCGAAGCATTTATTGACCGAAGTAAATTAGTCGATAACGCCATAGGAACAGTTACTAAAAACTTGCTGGAAGGAGCTTTAATTGTAATCTTTGTACTGATATTATTCTTAGGAAACCTTCGTGCTGGACTAATTGTAGCTTCTGTGATTCCGCTAGCCATGCTTTTTGCTGTAATCTTAATGAATGCCTTTGGCGTAAGCGGAAACTTAATGAGTCTTGGAGCAATTGACTTTGGAATTATTGTCGATGGTGCCGTAATTATTGTCGAAGCCACGATGCATCATTTGCAAAAACTCAAGAAGAAAAAAGAATTAACCCAATCTGAAATGGACGAAGAAGTGTATGCTTCGGCTTCAAAAATCAGAAATAGTGCTGCTTTTGGAGAAATCATCATCCTGATTGTTTATCTCCCAATATTAGCTTTGGTTGGAACCGAAGGAAAAATGTTTAAACCAATGGCAATGACAGTTGGTTTTGCCGTTATTGGTGCATTTATATTATCGCTTACTTATGTCCCGATGATGAGTGCTATGTTTTTATCTAAAAACACTGAGCATAAACCAAACTTTAGTGACAGAATGATGGCTTGGTTCGAAAAAATATATGCACCATTCTTAGATAAAGCATTGCGTTTTAAGAAAGCTGTTTTGGGTATTGCCGTTACATTATTTGTTCTTGCTCTTGTAACGTTTCAAAACATGGGAGGAGAATTTATTCCTACTATCGAAGAAGGAGATTTGGCCATTAATGCTACGATCATGACAGGAAGTTCTTTATCGCAAATGATAAAAACAACAACGCAATATGAGAAAATGCTTAAAGCAAAATTTCCAGAGATTAAAACCATTGTAACCAAGATAGGAAGTGGCGAAATCCCAACCGATCCGATGCCTATAGAAAGTGGAGATTTGATTATTGTGCTAAAAGACAAAAAAGAATGGACGAGCGCAGATAATTGGCAAGACCTTGCACATATGATGAAAGAGGAAATGGAAAAAATTCCTGGAGCCAATATCGAAGTTTCTCAGCCTATTCAAATGCGTTTTAACGAATTAATGACGGGTAGCCGAAGTGATATTGCTATTAAAATTTTTGGAGATAATCTGGATGTTCTGGAAAGAAAAGCCAATGAATTAATTTCAAAAATAAATAAAATTGAAGGTATTGGTGACCTTAAAGCCGATAAAGTAAGTGGATTGCCTCAGATTACCATAAAATATGATTATGATAAAATCGCCTTGTATGGTCTGAATATCGAGGATTTAAACAAAATTCTTCGTTCTTCGTTTGCAGGAGAAGCTGCTGGTAAAATCTATGAAGAAAACAGACGATTTGATATCGTAGTTCGTATGAACAAAGACAATCGTAACGACATTAACGATGTGAGTAATTTATTTATTCCGTTACCAAATGGTCAGCAAGTGCCACTTTCGCAAGTTGCAACTGTCGATTATGAGCAAGGTCCAGTACAGGTAATTCGTGAAGACGGTAAACGTAGAATAACTATCGGACTAAATGTTCGCGGACGTGATGTAAAAAGTGTTGTAGAAGAAATTCAGCAAAAACTGGACAACAATTTCAAACTTCCTGCAGGATATTATGTTACTTACGGAGGACAATTTGAAAACTTAATCGAAGCTAATAAGCGTCTTTCTATTGCTTTACCAATCGCTTTGTGTTTAATTTTGGTATTACTTTATTTCACTTTTAAAAGCACTAAACAAGCCGCTTTGATATTTACCGCAATTCCGCTTTCGGCAATTGGTGGTGTATTTGCATTGTGGATGCGTGGAATGCCGTTTAGTATTTCGGCAGGAATTGGTTTTATTGCTTTATTTGGAATTGCAGTTTTAAACGGAATTGTACTAATATCCTACTTTAACCAGCTTAAAGCCGAAGGTATTACAGATCCTTTACAACGTGTATTAATTGGAACCAAAACAAGATTACGTCCTGTTTTAATGACCGCAGCCGTAGCCTCTTTAGGTTTCTTACCAATGGCATTATCTACTAGTGGCGGTGCCGAAGTACAAAAACCTCTTGCAACAGTTGTAATAGGCGGTTTATTCTCGGCTACATTACTTACGCTTATTGTTTTGCCGATACTATACTTATTATTCGAAACAAAAATTAAAAGAAAAACGACAATGATAAAACCTATAGTAACAGTGCTTTTATTACTTATTAGCAGCTTTTCTTTTGCACAAAACAACCAACCTATTGGTTTGGATAAAGCAATCGAAATGGCAAAAACTAATAGTATTAATTTGAAAATTGCTGATAAAGAGATAGAAAAACAAACGGTGCTTAAAAAGACAGCATTTCAACCCGACCCTCTGCAAGTAGAATATCAGGGAGGGCAATTTAATAGCGCTTCATATGACAATAATGTTTCGGTACAGCAATATTTTCCTATCGGAAAAATTACCAAAGCCAACCGACAATTGCAGGAAGAACTGGTAAAGCTAGCCGAAAAGCAAAAAGCTTTATCCGAATATGAAATCGAAAAAGCAGTAACATTAGCCTATTATCAATATCTATATGGTGTTTCTGTTCAAAAACTAAATACCGAATTATTCAATGTGTATGCTTTGTTCCTAAAAAATGCAGAACTTCGTTTTAAAACAGGCGAAAGTGGTAATATAGAAGTTATTAGCGCAAAGGCTAAATCTAAAGAAATTGAGACACAAAAAGCACAATTAGAATACGATTTGGCTATTTATCAGAAGCAATTACAGTTTTTTGTTCGAACAAAAGAAAACATTGTCCCTGATAGTACTACACCGCTTCAATTTGCTTCTCTTACGGAATCTAATAAATCGAAAGTAGAAGGTTTGATGAATGATTATTATCAGCAACAAATTTCGGTTTTCCAAAAAGAAGCCAATACGTTTAAAGCACAACGTACACCAAAATTAGGTTTAGGTTATTTTGCTCAAACTATCGATACTAAATCTATGTTTCAAGGATTTACAGCTGGTTTACAAATTCCGTTGTTTGGAGGTGTAAATACGGCTAAAGCCAAAGCAGCTTCGATAAGTATTGCGCAATCACAACTGGAATTAGAGAAAAATCAATTTTCACTGGAATTACAAATGCAGGAACTGCAAAATGAATTTGAAAAACAGGAAAAAGGACTGCATTACTATCAAACTGAAGGTTTGCACTATGCAGAACAAATTATTACAACAGCACAAAAAAGTTATGCCAACGGAGATATGAGTTATTGGACGTATATCAGTTTTTTAAATCAAGCAATTGATATCAAAAAACAATATGCTGAGACTTTGAATACATATAATCAAAGTGCCATTCGATTACAATTTCCAACAATTTCCAATAACTAATATTCCATACAATGAAAAATATAAAGAACACAATACTCCGAACTTCTACTCTACTTCCAATTGCTTTTTTAATGCTGGCTTTAACATCTTGCAACGAAAAGAAAACAGAAGAAGCACATGAAGAAGAAAAAGAACAAACAGAAGTATCGCTAACCGAAGCGCAATTTAAGACAGTTGGGATTCAATTTGGTAAAGTCGAAAATCGCAACCTCAACACTATTATTAAAGCCAATGGATACACAACAGTTCCTCCCCAAAATTCGGCTCAAATAGCTACATTACTTGGCGGAACAGTTAGAGACATCTTTGTTCTGGAAGGTACTTTTGTAAATAAAGGAAAAGTTTTGGCAACCATCCAGAATCTTGAAGTTGTTGGAATGTTAGAAGATTATAAATCGGCTACAGCCAATATCGAGTATTTGCAATTGGAATACAATCGTCAGAAAACATTGGCTGATGAAAATGTAAATCCCCGAAAAATATTTCAGGAAGTAAAAGCAAAACTAGCTGTAGAAAAAGCAAGAGCGCAAGCTGCAAAAAACAGATTGCAAGCATTGAATGTAAGCACAAGCAGTAACAGCGCATTAATACCTATTACATCGCCAATAAGTGGTTATGTGGGGAAAATAAGCATTGCCAAAGGCGCATTTGCAGATACAGGAATCCCGTTGTTTGAAGTTGTTGATAATAGCCAGATGCACTTAGATTTAAATGTATATGAAAAAGATTTAGGTTCAATTTCAATTGGTCAGGAAGTCGATTTTATTCTTACCAATCAATCTAATAAATCGATAAAAGGAAAAATATTTGGTATCAATAAATCGTTTTCTAACGAAAGTAAAACTGTTGCGGTTCACGCCAAAATAAACCCAGATGATGCCAAAGGATTAATATCAGGAATGTATGTTTCGGCTAATATCAATTTAAACAGTGCCACAGTTCCATCTTTACCTAAAGCAGCTGTTGTAAAAAATGGGGACAAATTTTTTATCTACATAAAAGAAGATTCACATCCTCATCCTGAAAAAGGAGCGAAACAAGAATCTGAAGCAGAACACAAAGAGGAGCATGAAGAAATACACTTTAAAGCAATAGAAGTTATTCCTGGTACAACCGATATGGGATATACCGAAATAAAATTTGTAACTTCAATCCCTGAGAATAGTCAAATTGTTACACAGGGTGCTTTCTACTTATTAGCAGCCCAAAAAGGCGGTGGAGAGCACACACATTAATTTTTATATGAATAATAAGCAACATTGGGAAAATGTATTCACGACCAAAACTCCAAATGAAGTAAGCTGGACACAAGAATATCCTAAAACTGCAATAGATTATATAGAAAACATAAAACTATCAAAAACTGCCAATATCATTGATGTTGGCGGTGGCGATAGTAATCTGGTCGATGCCTTATTAGACAAAGGTTTTCTAAACATTTGGATATTGGATATTTCTGCTGCTGCACTAGAAAAAACAAAAACACGCTTAGGCGAAAAAGCTAATTCCGTACATTGGATTGTCTCGGATATTACAGAATTTATCCCTGATGTAAAATTCGATTTTTGGCATGACAGAGCCGTTTTCCATTTTCTAACTAATCACGAAAGTATCAATAAATATGTCTCCATTATCAGTAATGCAGTCAATCCTAATGGTCATTTTTTATTAGGCACATTTTCAGAAAATGGACCATTAAAATGTAGCGGATTAGAAATAAAGCAATATTCTGAAAAGAATATGAAAGATACTTTCCAAAAAAGTTTTGAAACAATAAAATGTTTTACAGAAGATCATATTACACCATTTAACACAACACAGAATTTTCAATTCTGTGGATTTAAAAAGAAATAAATATGAACCATCAACATAAACCCGACGAGAATAATAAGCAAGTAGATTGTAAAGTCCCCGATAAAAAATCTTCAAAAAATACGAATTCAGGATGTTGTTCCCATGATGAGCAAGAAACTCATGATGATCACGACGGGCACGACCATTCAGGAGGAGACCAAACCGTTTTCCAGATGTTTGCTCCAGCAATAATTAGCTTTGCTTTATTAATTATTGCTATTGTTTTTGATAATTATTTACCACAAAACTGGTTTACGGGATGGATACGAATCATTTGGTATGTAATTGCCTATTTACCGGTAGGTTTTCCAGTCGTTAAAGAAGCATTAGAAAGTGCTAGAAAAGGTTCTTTCTTTTCTGAATTTTTACTCATGAGTATTGCTACAATCGGAGCTTTTGCCATTGGCGAATATCCTGAAGGAGTTGCAGTAATGTTGTTTTACGCTATTGGCGAAACTTTCCAGACACTGGCAGTTACCAGAGCAAAAGCAAACATTAAATCATTACTCGACCAACGTCCTGATGAGGTTACTATTCTGGAAAATAATCAGCCGAAAATAATTAAAGCCGAAAGCGTTCAAATTGGGGCTATTATTCAGCTTAAACCTGGAGAAAAACTAGGTTTAGATGGAGAATTACTCTCTGATAATGCTTCGTTTAATACAGCGGCTTTAACAGGCGAAAGTAAACCTGACACCAAGAGCAAAGGTGAAAGTGTTTTGGCAGGAATGATAAATCTAAACTCAGTAGCCGAAGTACGCGTTACAGCATTATATACCGATAGTAAATTATCCAAGATTCTGGAAATGGTTCAGGATGCAACCGCCAAGAAAGCGCCAACTGAATTGTTCATTAGAAAATTTGCCAAAGTATATACACCATTTGTAGTGTATTCCGCAATTGCAATCTGTTTATTGCCTTACTTCTTTGTAGATGAATATATCTTCCGCGATTGGTTGTACCGAGCATTAGTATTCTTGGTTATTTCCTGTCCTTGTGCCTTGGTTATTTCTATTCCGCTAGGTTATTTTGGAGGAATTGGAGCAGCAAGTAAAAACGGAATCTTGTTTAAAGGTTCTAGTTTCCTTGATATCATGGCAGCCATTCAAGTTGTTGTAATGGACAAAACAGGAACATTGACCAAAGGTGTTTTTAAAGTTCAGAAAGTAGTTGCGTTAGATATTCCAGAAGCAGATTTAGTAAAATATACCGCAGCGCTCGAAACCAAATCAACGCATCCAGTAGGAACTGCCATAATCGAATATGCAAAAGGTACTGAAAAAGGTGTTTCGGTTACTGATGTAGAAGAAATTGCAGGTCATGGTTTAAAAGGAAAAGTTGATGGAAACGAAATCTTGGCAGGTAATGCTAAACTATTAAAGAAATTCAACATAAGTTATGATTCCGAAATAGACAATACACCGTTTACTATAATCGTAATTGCCATTAACCAGAAATATGCAGGTTACTTTTTAATCGCCGATGAAATTAAAGAAGATGCCAAACAAGCAATTCAGAGTTTACATTCGATAAACGTAAAAACAGTTATGCTCTCGGGAGACAAAACTGCTGTTGTTAATGCTGTTGCAAAAGAACTAAATATTGATGAAGCCTATGGAGATTTATTGCCGGAGAATAAAGTCGAGAAAGTAACAGCCTTAAAAGACAAAAACCTGAAAATTGCCTTTGTAGGCGATGGTGTAAATGATGCACCAGTTGTTGCTCTTGCTCATGCAGGTATTGCAATGGGCGGTTTAGGAAGTGATGCTACAATTGAAACTGCAGATATCGTTATCCAAAACGACCAACCAACAAAAATTTATACTGCTATAAACATTGGAAAAAAAACCAAACAAATCGTTTGGCAAAATATCACTTTGGCATTTGTTGTAAAAGCTGTTGTGCTAATACTTGGTGCAGGAGGTTTAGCAACCATGTGGGAAGCAGTATTTGCAGATGTTGGAGTTGCTTTACTAGCGATTCTAAATGCAGTAAGAATTCAGAAAATGAAATTCTAGATATTCTATTAATAGTTTAAAAGGACGTTTGTACGATTTTGTATGAACGTCCTTTTTTATTCTCATTTTTGAATTGATTTCTTTTTTATAGGTTAATGTCGTTTTAATACTCTTCCAAATAAAGTTTTCGCAAAAACGCCAAGATTACACACCTTTCCTTTGCGACTTTGCGGCTTTGCGTGAAAATTTTAGTAACAATTGCCTAAAAAAGCTTTATTATTTTGGCTAAAGCCAAATCATTTATAATCAATTCAAAACCTCCTATTTTCTAAAACTCATCATTTTAAAAACCAACAACTGATAACCCTCAACCAACAACTAAAAAAAATTAAATAATATTCCTTACTTTTATACTAACTCACTTCTTAATCTACATTAAGTTACATTTTTCATAATGAGAGTAACTTTGTATAACAATAAAACAAATACATTATGAAAACTAAAAATATAGAAATAGTAGTAGCTCCAAGACAACCACATTATGTTGGTGATGGATTTAGAGTGCACAATTTTATTCCAAGTGTACCACAATTAAGCATGAAACGCATGAGCCCTTTTATCATGCTAGATTATAATTCAAAATTTTATTTCCCGCCTACAAATACTCCAAAAGGTGTTGGTGTACATCCACATCGTGGTTTTGAGACCGTAACTATTGCTTATAAAGGCAAAGTAGCCCATCATGATAGTAGCGGAGGCGGCGGAGTAATTGGCGAAGGCGATGTACAATGGATGACTGCAGCATCGGGAGTTTTGCACAAAGAATATCATGAAGAAAACTTCAGTAAAACTGGAGGCGATTTCCAAATGGTACAACTTTGGGTAAACTTACCTGCTAAAGACAAAATGTCGAAACCTAAATACCAAGGAATCACTAATGACCAAATTAATAAATATGAACTTCCTGAAAATGGTGGTCATATCGAAGTAATTGCTGGAGAATATAAAGATGTAAAAGGAACTGCATCTACCTTTACTCCTTTGCACTTACTTAATGCAAGATTACTTAAAGGCGGAAAAGCAGCTTTTAATTTCCCAGCAACTTACAACACTGCATTATTGGTTATAGAAGGTAGTATTACAGTAAACGATATTACAAACGTACCGACAAATCATTTGGTTTTATTCGAAAATGAAGGCGAAGATTTTCATATCGAAGCACAAGAAAATAGTATCGTATTGATTTTAAGCGGAGAACCAATTAAAGAGCCAATTGCTACTCACGGACCTTTTGTAATGAACACGCAGGAAGAATTAGTTCAGGCTGTAAATGATTACAATAATGGTAAATTTGGAACTCTGGAAAATTAATTTAAAAAATATAATATGTCAAACGTAAATCTAATTATTGAAGAACGCGCTGCCAGTATTGGTAATTTTATGGTAGGAAGATTATTGCCCTTTCGGCAAAAAAGAGCCGTTGGACCATTTGTATTTATTGACCATATGGGACCGGTTCATTTAAGCGAACAAGAAAATTTAGATGTTCCGCCACATCCTCACATCGGATTATCTACCCTTACTTTTTTATTTGAGGGAAGTATCATGCACAAAGATAGTTTGGGATCTGAAATAGAAATCAAACCCGGAGCAGTAAACTGGATGACAGCAGGAAAAGGAATTGTGCATTCTGAAAGAACACCACAATACTTGCGTGAATCTAAAAAAACGCTTCATGGATTACAAATTTGGGTGGCGTTACCAAAAGAATTGGAACAAATGGAACCTAATTTTGTGCATGTAGAAGCCAGTGATATTCCGAGTTGGGAAAAAGATGGAGTTTCTTATAAGCTAATTGCAGGAGAAGCTTTCGGAAAAAAATCACCAGTTCCCGTGTATAGTCCGTTATATTTTATTGAAATCAAAAGTACGACGGCTCAAAAAATAAACATCGGAAAAGATTTATTTGGCGAAAGCGGATTATATATTCTTGACGGAAGTATAAAAGCTGATGGACATACATATGACCCAAAACAAATCCTGATTGCAAACGACAGTACCTTATGCGAATTTGAAATCGCTGCCAATACAACCGTTTATATATTTGGAGGAACTCCATTTCCAGAAGAACATTTCATTTTTTGGAATTTTGTCTCATCAGACAAAGAAATATTGGAAAAAGCAAAACAAGACTGGGAAGCACAAACTTTTCCTAAAGTCCCTGGTGAAACCGATTTTGTTCCTTTACCAAAACCTCAAATACGATAAATTTATGAATACGATAACAGCAAGTATTGACACAAGAAAATACCGAACGGAAATAAAATCGGCAAGCGGTAATATCGTTATTGCTGATGAACCACAAGAAATGGGAGGAAAAAATTTGGGCTTTTCCCCTTCCGAGTTATTGGCTTCTGCATTGGCATCTTGCACATTGATTACATTACGTATGTATATTGACCGTAAACAATGGAATATTGCAGAAATTAATATTTCGGTAGATTTTGAGAGAAATTCTGAACAAAACGTTTCCTTATTAAACCGCAAGATAGAGATAACAGGAAATGTAGATGAAGCTCAAAAGGAAAGACTTTTAAAAATTGCCAATAGTTGCCCAATTCACAAAACGCTAACAAACACGATACAAATACAAACAACTTTAGACTAAATATTATGGAAATAGAACAAATAAACGAAGGAAGAAAAGGATATTATAAAGCAGTAGAAGACGGAAAAGAAGGTGGAAGAATGACCTATACTTGGGCTGGAGATACTAAATTTATAATTGACCATACCGAAGTAAATCCCGATTTTAACGGTAAAGGTGTTGGGAAAAAACTAGTTATGGCAGCAGTAACATATGCTCGCGAAAACAATCTAAAAATCATTCCGCTTTGCCCTTTTGCGAAAAGCGTATTTGATAAAACAGACGATATAAAAGACGTATTGTTTCACTAATTATTTAAGGTACTGAGGTTCTGAGATGCAAAGGGACAAAGGTTTTGAGCTGCAAAGAGGCTGAGGTTCTAAGTCCCAATCTTGTCAGACTGAGCAGAGTCAAAGAGCAATGCTGGATTTTAATTGCGCATAATAAGGAACGCGGATGACGCAGATTTACTTCGTAAAGACGCGGATAAAAACTGATTTTTTAAAATAACAATGAGAAAAAAATCCGTTTTTATCCGCGTTTTCGCCAAAGGCGAATCTGTGTCATCCGCGTTCTATTTTTTTAAAAGATTCTATAAAGGTGCACAACAGTGCGCCTTTATTTTACATTTATATAAGAAAACAACCTGTCGTTTCACCAATTTTCATCTTAATTTTCAAATGTCCTCCTAATCAATTACATTTGCATGTAATTTAAACTTACTATATGACGAGGATAATTACAGTTTTTAGTTTTTTCATAGCACAACTCTGCTTTTCACAATCAACAGCAACTTATTTAGATAAAATCAGAAATAACGAAGCGGCACTAACTGCTTTCTTTTCTCAGATGCCAAAAGGCGGTGATTTACATCATCATTTTTCGGGTTCTATCTATGCCGAACCTTTATTAGAAAGAGCTATCGCAGAAGATTTCTATTTGAATTTAGAAACCATGCAAGTTCTAAAAGCAAAACCTGCAAAAGGAAATTGGGAGACTTTTTCTTCCCTTAGAAACAGTGGAAAACTAGAATATTACAAGCAACAAATCATGCAAACCTGGTCTGCAAAAGACTACAATGGTGTTACTGTTCCTTCTGATGATTTATTCTTTGACTCTTTTGAGAAATTTTCTCCAACTATCGACGGACATTTTGCCGAAGGTATGCTTGAGCTTAAAAACAGAGCAATTAAAGAAAATGTAAGCTATATTGAAACACAATTAAACACCATTCCTTGTGATATGAATGTGGATGATTTAGCCGATTTTAATACAAAACTAAGACTAGCTGCTGCTCAAAAAGATGAAAAAGCAATTTTTAAATCTTTAGATGCACTTTATAAATCATTACAAGATAAAAATGCTGTAAAATACGCTGAGGATTTCAATACTAATTTTATAGCCAAATTACATAAAGACCTTAAAATCGATGATGCAAACTTCACAATGCGTTATCAAAACTTTGTGTTGCGCTTTATGGAGCCTGTAGATTTATTCAAAAATCTTATGATTGCCTTTATCTCTGCTGACAAAAGCAAGCTTGTAGCGGGTGTAAATATCGTTTCTCCAGAACATGGCGAAACGTCTATGAAAGATTATTGGTTACACATGGTAATGTTTAAATACTGCCATTCTCGTTTTCCAGATGTAAAATATACACTTCATGCTGGTGAACTTACATTAGGACTTGTACAACCAGAAGAATTAACATGGCATATTACTTCGGCTATTCATACTGCCGGAGCTAATAGAATTGGTCATGGTGTAGATATCGCTTACGAAGAAAACTCGTATGACTTATTGCGTTATATGGCAAAGAATAATATTCCGATTGAGATTAACTTAGTAAGTAATGAGTTTATCCTGAAAGTTAAAAATGCACGTCATCCTTTTACATTATACAAAGAATTTAATGTGCCAATTGTAATTAGTACTGATGATGCAGGAATTTTAAGAACAAACATGACGGAGCAATATGTTTTATTGGCTAGCAGATATCAGGATGTTACTTATGCAACTATTAAGCAATATGTTTACAATAGTATCAATTACAGTTTCATTCAGGATAATGCAGTTAAAAAGCAGTTACTAAAAGACCTTGATACAAGATTTAAAACTTTTGAAGCCAAATTTTCAGAGAAATAAAATATGATTCAAGAAGCAGCAGTTTTATTTGTAAAAAAAGACCAAGAAAAGGATTTCGAAAATAATTTTGCTAAAGCAAGTCAATATATAAGTTCTATAGAAGGTTATTTAGGGCACAGTCTTAAAAAATGCATGGAACAGCCCAATAAGTATCTTTTATTGGTCGATTGGCGCAATCTCGAAGACCACACAATTGGTTTTAGAGAATCGGTAGCATATCTGGAATGGAAGAAATTATTGCATCATTATTACGAGCCGTTTCCTATTGTAGAACATTTTGAAACTGTTTTTGAGAATAAAATCTAGTTAGCTTTTAACCACAAAGTTTACAAAGGTTCATGCAAAGCTAGTAATCCCGAAGCGTCGGGATAAAATCGGTCTAACCTTTTTAATCTGTGGCAAAAACTTAAAACTCAAAACAAAATATAATTTCTGAGAATGAACATCAAACTTATCGCCATTGGCAAAACCGACAATAAATCGCTTCAAACTTTAATTGACGATTATACTAAGCGTTTGTCGTTTTATATCAAATTTGACTTGGAGATTATTCCAGATATTAAGAATGTAAAAAACTTATCGGAGAGTCAGCAAAAAGAAAAAGAAGGCGAATTGATTCTGGCAAAACTAACGCCAACCGATCAGTTAATTTTATTAGACGAAAATGGTAAAAACTTCTCAAGCGTTGGTTTCTCAGAAGAATTACAAAAGAAAATGAACTCGGGTATTAAGACCTTAGTTTTTGTAATTGGTGGACCTTATGGATTTTCGGATACGGTTTACAGCAAAGCTCAAGGGAAAATTTCGCTTTCGCTAATGACATTCTCACACCAAATGGTGCGTTTGTTTTTTATCGAACAATTGTATCGCGGGTTTACAATTTTAAGAAATGAACCTTATCATCATCAATAGATTTCTTCGTTAAAAACATAAAAAAAACCTCGCATTGCGGGGTTTCCTTTTTTCTATTCTTTATCGATTTTGTTTATGGACACGGAAAGAATTTCCGCGTTATCGTTGTGCATATTCCAACTATCGGGTTTAATTTTTTAAAGCTTCCATCACTTCTTCTTGGTAAATAAAGTTTTTAGTTTCTTTTAAATACTTTTCAAGAAAACATTTATACACATCTTCCGATTTTAATATACTTATAAATCTAGAGCAAGAAATAGCAATAAAAGTTGATAAATTGTCTGTATCTAACAATAGAATTGGATATGTTTTTTCATTAAATTTTTCTTTATTTTTCTTATCCTCAAAATACCTCTCATCACAATAAAATAAATCAATTAATACATCTATTGCAAAATCTTCTCTTAATTTTATCATCTTTTCGATATTCAAAATATAAAAATCAAAAAAACTAAAATGCAAAAAACTAACAAATTTGTTATCCAGATCAGTTTTATAAAAGTCAAATAAATTATAAACTTCAATAAGCTTATGAATTGACTCAAAATTATTCTCTACGAGTATTTTGTCTAAAAAAATCTCTATTTCATTTTTAATCTGGAAAAAATCCTCATTACATTTCTTTTTTTCTTCTCCCGAAAGAAATTTTTTATCAAATAATAATTCTATCATTACTTACTTATTTCAAAAATCTCACCTTCATTACTTTCATATTTTATTAATCCATCTTCTTTATCCCAGAAAAATGATTTCATATAATTATCACCATAATTATCGGCATTAATCTCGTCTTGAAATAAATATGCTGAATCATAAACTTTTCCTGTAGTCGATAGCACAACTTTTTGTTTAATTAATTGGGCTACACTTTTAGAAAATTCAAGCCCAAAGATTCTAAAAAATGGTGCTGTCTCATCATCAACGTTACTTTTTATAATTGAAATTTCTCCTTCACAATAAGATTCATTATGACATATTGTGGGCTTTAAATCAATATTTATTCCTTGCTTTTGTGTATCTCCAATTGTAAACCATTGGCATTTTTCATTTGTATAAAACTCCTCTTTATCTGAAACGAGAATAGTGTCAATATTTCCTTTATTACTTTTAAAAATTAACAAATCGCCTTTTTTGTATGGATCTAACCATTGCATTTCATTTTTAGTCAGATTTACTTGTCTACATGTACAAGAATATAATATTGCAACTATGAGCACTAAACTATACTTTTTCATTCTTTATCTATTTGTCTTGTCCTGAAATAGGTTTATATATCCGAGTCATCGGGTCTTTCTCTTTGCCTCACAAGCGGGGGCTCAAAATCGAATTGGTTCATTCATATCTTTTTCTACCATTATCAACTTTTTAACATACACAGCTGTTGGCCTAAGATAAGTTTCTCCAACAAGTATTTTGTTCTTGTAATAATAAATTTTTCGTTCAATACTATTTACTTTTATATCAACATTTATATTTTCTATTTTATCATTTTCTAACGAATTATACTTATTCTTTAGAAGTAAATAAAAATCTGCAAATAACACAATCAAGTTGCTTTCTTTAGAATACAAACCTAAAAAATCATCGTCCATATTAAGTTTATTCTTTTTAATTTCAATTTGGTTAACCTTAATATATAACAAACATCTACTACTTCCTAAATATTGAAATCTATCTACTGTTCCAGTAAAATGATAATCAACCTTAGAAAAATAATCATTTTGCTCTTCTTCATATTTAGCAGGTGAAACCACAAACATATGGTAAAAACACTCCTAATAATAACAAGACAAAAGCAACCACTCCTAATATTATGTATAATATTTGTTTCATATCAAAATTAATTAAACGGAGATAATAATTTCGAATAGTTGGCTACAGTTTCAGAAAAGGATTTCGGATTACCATCTTCTTTCTTATTAGTGGAGTTAACATTTCCTGATCCTTGAGTATAACCTCCAGTAATACTGGTAGAAAAACCAACTGACATCCCAATTGAACCTCCAATCGAATATAACTCCCAATTGCTTTCCTATTTATCAACCGAAACAATATCTAAAGGTACCTTACTTAAAACTCTTTCTTGAAATTCTGTCTCTATAGCTCTTTTTTTGGATCTTGAGAAATCTTCAAAATATTTCCATCCTAATAAATATTCCTTAGTTCTAAAAACAGATCGTACTGCCACACCTGGATTTTTTTCTAATTTCGCTATGGGAGGAATAACTGAAACATAATATATTTCATCATCATTGGAATCGTGCCCTTTTATGTAAAAAAGCTTTCCTTTCAGAAAATCGTAGCCAATTGTATCCCAATTGTCATATTTCTTCCATTCTAGTGGGATTTTTAATGCATTATCGTTTTTTTCAATACTATCCAGATATTCATTTAATTTTTCTTCTGTACAATTATATCTATAAATTTTACCTCCTCCTAAAGTTCCTGCAACGTTAAAATTACAAGAAATTAAAAAGGAAAAGACTGAACAAATTAATAATACTTTAGTTTTCATTACTAATCATTTTTTTTAAGTTTAAATCATATCAAACCCTATTATCATTTTTATGGTAGTCAAATTTTACGGAAAGATTTTCTGCACTTTCGTTACATATCTTTACCAACTGGTTTAAACTTATAGATGCCCGTATTTTTTTATTACACGAGCTCTCGCAATAGATCCAGGTGCTGTTGGACACAATAAATCTTCTTTTAATGCATTAAAATTAATTCCTTTAGCTTCCTTTTCTATAGCAAATTTATTGTCAACTAATAACATTATTAAATTTGTGAGGTACATTGTTCCTTCAGCTTCTTCACATTCTTCATCATTTAGAAAAAAATGATTATTTTCTTCATCTATTTTAATAGAATTCATAAAATCATTAAAAAAATAGACATTCTTAAATCCATCTATGTTTTGTATTTTGTAAATACCATCACTGTCTCTACACAATTTATCATGCCTGGGTTCAATGTATATTATATACTTACCAAACAAAGAGCAAAATCTAACTACCACATATGTTTGCCTATTAATATTATTACTGTATTTATCCAAATATTTTATAGTCACACTTTCTAATGAATCTACCACAGAAGACTGTGCATTTCCATCTATACTAAAACTAAATATATAAAGAATGCTAACTGCAATCATTATTTTTTTCATTACCATAATACTGAATTTTATCAATAGTAAACCAACCATTAAACCAGACTTTATACTCCTGATTATCTCTTTTTATTTGTAAATTCTATTTCTAGCACAAAAAAAACCATGCTACCTTTGTGAATATAGGATCTATCTAAATTCTTGCAAAACTATCGATTAACAAACACTAAATAAACTACTTACAATTTTATTTATAATAAAATAAGACATAAAAAAAACCTTGCATACCTGCAAGGTTTTCCTTTTTAATTCTCTTTGCCAGTATAAAACCTGAAGATTTCGTACAGCTAGATTTATTCGTTTTTAATAGATAAATTCATCTATAACCATTGCAAATGATTGCAACTTATTAATTAAAACTTTATCCTGAACATAACTTTCATAACTCATATTCTTATCAAAGCAAAATTGCATTTTGGGTTTAACCGCAAAATCAAGACTCGCAATATAATTGAGTAATTCTTCTCTTTTAATTATCTCGTTATTCACCCTAACCATTTTATTATTCTTTTCAAAAAAGATGATTAATCCTTCTTCTTTTGGTTTTTCGAGTTTATAATACACTTCCGTAAAAGGTACAAAAGCTAAATTCTTTCCGATGCTATCTGCGTACGAATAATAATTTTCGGCTTTTTTGTTTTCATGTGCTTTGTCAGCTCGTTTCTTTTCTTGCAATTTTGCTACTTCTGGAATAACTAATCGTAAAGGCAAACGCTTGTCTACATTAAACAACCAATTGGTCGAAATAATACTGTTTTTTCTGTTTACTTCCGCCAAAGTATCTTTTCCATTTACTCTAAAAAAGATATAAATAGGCGAATGGTCTTGTACATCTTTCACTACAGACACATTCGATTTTGGTAACAGAACATCCTCTTTTTTTCCACAAGAAAAAAGAAGCAAAACGAGAATAAGACTAAGGTATTTCATATTTTAAATTCTATGTTTTTATTTATTTTTTGTCACAGATTTATTTTGTCTGTATGACTTTCAGTATTGTCTATAGGGGAACGCAAATCCCGTAATGTCGGGACAAGAGAAAATCCGTTTAATCAGTGTTTTCGCATTAGCGAATCCGTTTAATCCGCGTTCCTTTCACAAGTGTTGAATTAAATTTATTCGCTAAACTGCCATTTTATTAAACAAACTCACACATTCCATTGCTTCCTTCACATCATGAACACGTAAAATTTTAGCTCCTTTTGTTAAAGAAATCGTGTTCAAAACTGTTGTTCCGTTCAACGCTTCTTGCTGGTTTGTATTTAAATACTTGTATATCATAGATTTTCTCGAAAATCCAGCTAAAACTGGTAATTCCAAGATATTGAATAATTCCATTTTTTGTAGAACTTCATAATTTTGATCTAGTGTTTTAGCAAAGCCAAAACCAGGATCTAATATGATATCGTTTATACCTAAACTTCTGGCTTGTGCTACTTTTTCGGAGAAATAAAAAAGCATCTCTTTTACAATATCATCATAATCAGTTAAGGTTTGCATCGTTTGTGGCGTACCTCGCATGTGCATCAGGATATACGGAACATTATATTTGGCTATAACATCAAACATTTTATCATCTAGATTTCCGCCCGAAATATCATTAATAATTGCCGCTCCATTTTCTATACAGGCTTGTGCAACTTCACTTCTAAAAGTATCTATGGAAAGTAATGCATCTGGAAAATGCTGCAAAATCAGCTTTACAACTGGAACAATTCGGTTTAGTTCTTCTTCTCCCGAAACAAATTCGGCACTTGGTTTACTAGAATAGGCTCCCAGATCTATAAACGTTGCTCCATCGGCAATCATTTTCCCTACTTGAGTTATTATAGCTTCGTCGCTATCATATTTTCCACCATCAAAAAAAGAGTTTGGCGTTACATTTAAAATTCCCATTACTTTAGGAACTGACAAATCAATAAGTTGCCCTTTGCAGTTAATTGTCATTTTGTATTTTGTTTAATGTTTTCTTTATTTCAGGTTTAAAGTTTGAGGCCTAGAAATCAAGATTAACTATTTCAACAACTTAAAACTTTAAACCTGAAACTTTAAACTCTTTCAAAAATTTATCCCTATTTTTGAAGAAATTTAGACAAATATACATCAATAATGAAGAATACTTCTCAAGAATACGATAATGTAATTGCGATTTGTCGTTCGCTTTTTATCAATAAAATGAAAGACTATGGTAGTGCATGGCGCATATTAAGATTGCCTTCATTAACCGACCAAATTTTTATAAAAGCACAACGAATTAGAAGTTTACAAGAAAATGAAATTCGTAAAGTTGACGAGGATGAAAAAGGAGAATTCATCGGAATCATCAACTATTCCATAATGGCATTAATTCAATTAGAATTAGGTGTTGTCGATCAGCCTGATCTAGACGTAGAAAAAGCTACCGAATTATACGATGCCAAAGTAAAACTTACCAAAGAATTAATGCTTGCCAAAAATCATGATTACGGTGAAGCTTGGCGTGATATGCGTGTGAGTTCTTTAACCGATATCATTCTTCAAAAACTACTTCGCGTTAAGCAAATCGAAGATAATAAAGGGAAAACTTTAGTATCCGAAGGTATCGATGCTAATTATCAGGATATGATCAATTATGCTGTTTTTGCACTGATATTAAACCCTTTGGATACAAAAAAATAAATTGCAATTTGTAAATAAAAAAAACTTTTTATGAAAAATATAATTACCCAATTCTCTAGACTTTTTGTTGGAGTATTATTTATTATTTCTGGATTAATAAAACTAAACGACCCTGTAGGATTCTCATATAAACTGGCAGAGTATTTTAGCGAACCTGTATTTAATATGCCTTTTTTAGAGCCAATAACTTTGGCTTTGGCTTTATTCTTAGTAATCTTAGAAGTAGTTTTAGGTGTAATGTTACTTATTGGATACAAATCTAAAGCTACAATCTGGAGTTTATTAATCCTGATTATACTTTTTACATTCCTTACTTTTTATTCGGCATATTTTGATGTAGTAAAAGACTGTGGTTGTTTTGGTGATGCTTTACATTTAACGCCTTGGCAATCATTTACAAAAGATATTGTTTTATTATTCTTCATCTTGATTCTGTTCATTAATAAAGAATTGATTAAACCATTATTTAGTAATAGCGTTCAAAATATTGTTGCATACGTAACTATATTTTTATGCATTTTTATGGGAGTTTGGGTATTGAACCATTTACCAATAAAAGATTTCCGTCCTTACAAAGTAGGTTCAAACATCGAGAAGGGAATGGAAATTCCAGAAGGAGCACCACAATCTGTTGTAGAAATGATTTTTATTTACAACGTAAATGGTGTGAACAAAGAATTTACTGAGAAAGATTTAATGGCAATTCCAGAAGGAGCTACTTTTGTTGACAGAAAAGACAAAGTAATCACTGAAGGTTACGTACCACCAATTCATGATTTTAGCATGGAAAAAGATGGTGAAGACCACAAAGATCAATTGTTAAAAGAGCCTAAACTTATGATTTTTGTTACTTATGATTTAACTCGTTCTGAGCCATCTGGAATGGAAAAATTAGAAAAACTAAATCAGGAAGCTAAAGCAAAAGGATATAAAGTAATTGCAATGACAGCTTCGGGACAAGATGAAATTGCTGCTGCAAAAAAACAATATAAACTAAATGTCGATTTTTACTTTTGTGATGCTATAACGCTAAAAACAATCGAAAGAGCAAATCCTAGTATCGTAATCTTAAATGATGGAACTATTACTCAAAAAGTACATTATAACGACATTAAAGATTTGAAATTATAAAATTTGAATAATTATAGTTTGTTACAAAAAAGTTAACCATATAAGTGATGTAAGTCCATTTAAGGTTTATGCTGATTAATCACGCTTATATTTACTTATATCACTTATATGGTTACTAAAATCAAAGTCAATAACATTCTTACTTAAAAAACGAAAACATAATGAGCAAAATACATAATCTGGTGTTTATTTTATTTTTTATGCTTTTGAGTTCTTTAAGTTTTGGTCAAGCCAAAGCACAAGATACAACCCAGGCCTATATCTTTTTTTTACATAATAAGTTTCTTGAAGAAAATGATTTAAATGCTGTGCATCCTGAATATGGAAGAGCAGAATACAATGAAATCATTAAATCATTTAAAGATGACAACTTCATCGTTTTTAGTGAGCTAAGAAATAAGAATACCGATTTTGATGGATATGCTAAAAAAGTTGTTAAGCAAATTAAAAGCTTAATTAAAAAAGGAGTTAAACCAAATAAAATAACGGTAATAGGAACTTCTAAAGGAGGCTATCTTGCACAATACGTTTCTACTTATTTAGCAAATCCCAATGTTAATTTTGTATTTATCGGCTGTTTTACAGAATCTGATATTCAAAATATTCCAGTTATATATTATTGTGGAAATATCTTGACAATCTATGAGAAATCAGACATCTACGGAGTCTCAGCCATAAAACGAAAAGAAACTTCAAAATTAAAAATCAATCATTTCAAGGAAATTGAATTGAATACAGGTCTTAAACATGGTTTTTTATATAAAGCTTTAAATGATTGGATTGTGCCTTGCAAAAAATGGGCAAATGGCAATTACGAATTAAAATAAAATATAATGTTCAATATAATTCTGACTGAGAATTTATTGGACATTTTTTATAGCTTACCTAGACGTTTTTTGACTTTTAAAAATCATCTAACTAAATAAAAAAACAGCTTTTTTCCCTCTTCATGAAATCTCTTGAATAAAAAACACTCCAAAAACTCGTTTTGTGGTGTAACTATTACGATTTCATTTTCCTTTTTGTAACCAAAACTTCTCAATTTGTGACAAAATAAGGACGCCTTCAAATTTTGTTAATCTCTATTTCTGTTTCGATTTGTTTGTTTAACTTTGGTAAAAAATAATTAACCATGAAACAAATAGTTCTATCGCTTATTGCTTTTGTTACGTTTTCTTGTACAAATGCGCAAAAAACTGCTTTTTCTAAAGAAGCGCTATCAGAAAAATTATTAGCGACTGATAATAGTCAGGTTGCTTTTAAAGACATCTTAAAAAAGTATAAAGGAAAAACTTTGGTTATCGAAGTTTGGGCTTCATGGTGTGGAGATTGTGTAAAAGCAATGCCACAAGTAAAAGAATTACAAGCAAACAATCCAGATGTATCTTACTTATTCCTTTCGGCGGATAAAACTGCTGATAAATGGAAAGCTGGAATTGAAAAACACAAAATAAAAGGCGATCATTTTATGATGAACGACGGTATGAAAGGTGTTTTTGGAAAAGCAATTGATTTGGATTGGATTCCGAGATATATCATTGTGGACAAAAAAGGTAAAATTGTTTTGTATCGTGCAATCGAAAAGGATTTTGAAAAAATCAATCAAACTTTACAAAGCTTAAAATAAAAGTATAGAATTTCAAAAAATAAAAAAATAAAACGAACCGAGATGAGAAAGAAAATTGTTGCAGGAAACTGGAAAATGCATAAAAACGCAGAACAAACTGAAGATTTATTAAACGAATTAATTGCTAAATTACCAACTGTAAGTGAGGCTCAAGTAATTGTAGCTCCTACTTTTGTAAACTTAGCTTCTGCAGTTGCACATTTAGAGTTTACAACTATTGAGGTTGCTGCACAAAATGTACACCAAGCAGAAAGCGGTGCCTTTACAGGTGAAGTTTCTGCAGATATGCTTAAAAGCGTTGGTGTAAACTACGTTATTCTTGGACACTCTGAGCGTAGAGCTATTTTTAAAGAAACTGATGCTCTAATTGCTAATAAAGTAGATACTGCATTAAAACATGAGTTAACAGTTATCTTCTGTTTTGGAGAAGAATTAAAAGACCGTCAAACAGGAAATCATTTTAATGTGGTTGAAAACCAATTAACTGATGGTTTGTTTCAAATAGAAAAAGAATCTTGGGCTAATGTTATCCTAGCTTACGAACCAGTTTGGGCTATCGGAACTGGAGAAACTGCTTCGCCAGAACAAGCACAAGAAATGCACGAATTTATTAGAGAAACTGTTCGTAAAGCTTTTGGAAAAGAGATTGCTGAAGAAGTTTCTATTTTATACGGAGGAAGTGTAAAACCAGAAAATGCAAAAGAAATTTTCTCTAAACCAGATGTAGACGGTGGTCTTATTGGTGGAGCTGCATTAAAAGCAGATGATTTTGTTGCTATTGTAACTGCACTTTAATATTTCCCTTATACATATAAAAATGGTTTGAGAGTGTAAAAACTTTCAAACCATTTTTTCATTTAATCAATTCATAATTATCTGAATAACAATTACAAATCGTAACCTTTTGTAAACGTTTAGAGCATTGATTTAATCATTCCTTGTTTTTATATTAATCTTATTATAACAGTTTTAAGTGATTTTTGTAGCCTACTATTAAACTACAAACTATGAAAAAACTTTACACAAAAAGGTTACTTTATTTTTTCTTACTCCTAACCTCTTCTTACTCCTGGAGTCAAACATTAATTAATTACTGGTCATTTAATAATCCTGCATCTGTAGCAACTATAACAACTCCAAGTGTTGCTCTGGTTTCTGGAACTACTATAACTGCCATTGCAGGAGGAACTAGTTTTATAGAATTTAATGGAGGAACTGGACAAAATTTTGATCTCTTAAATCTAAACTCACGTAATAGTGAAGTTTCAGGAACTCACCTCCGCTTTAGTAATCCTATAGGTGGCGCACTAGTATTTGCTTTACCAACCACAGGCTATAAAGATATAATTGTAAAATTTACTACACGCCGCTCTGCACAAGGAGCAGGAACACAAAATTGGTTCTACTCTCTTGACGGAAATACATATATCTCCTTTATTCCAGTCACCCCAAATAACGGTGATCCAGGTTTGGCTACTTTAGATTTTACAGCAATTACAGGCGCAAACAACAATTCGAATTTTAAATTAAAGGTCGAATTTGTTCAAGGTCCTGGCGGAACTGGCGGAAATAATCGTTTTGATAATTTCACAACCGAAGGAACTCCTAATGGTGGCGGAGATACAAACGCTCCTGTCGCAACTATTTTGCCTGCAAACGCAAGTACATCTATTAGCACTACAATTAATCCTACGATTACTTTTAACGAAAGTATCCGTTTAATCAATGATAATACTATAGATAACGCTAATGTAGCATCTTTGCTAGAATTACGTTTGAATAATGCAACTGGAACCCTAATTCCATTTACCGCAACAGTAAATGATAAGGTAATTACAATTCTACCAGCACAAGCATTGGCTAATAATCAAACCTATTATCTGGCATTACTACCAAATACTATCGAAGATTTAAATAACAATGCAGTTGCCACAACACAATCATCATTATTTACAACCGCTAGTCCAACTGTTTCATTTGCATCAAACTTTGTTACTGTAAACGAAAATGCAGGAAACCTGAATTTTGTAATCAATTTAGGAAGTCCGATAACTGGTTCTGTCGATTTAGTTGTAAAAGGAGCGCCTTTTAGTACCGCTGATGCTAATGATTTTTCCTTAAGTACACAAACCTTACATTTTACCAATTCAAGCGCTTTAACGCAAACTATTACAATTCCTATTATCGATGATAATTTAGAAGAACAACAAGCTGAATATTTTGTACTGAGTTTTGAAAATCCTGTTGGTTTTACAATTACAGGAACATCAACAGCAACAATTTACATTAAAGATAATGATCGTTTAGCTCCTGTTCCTAATAAAGAAATCGAACTAAATTATATCGGCAGTTTTGATCCATCAGGAAGTAATACTAGTACCTGCGAGATTGTAGTTCATGATAAAACTTCTCAACGCTTATTTACTACAAGTGCAGTAGCAGGATTTCTGGATGTAATAAACTTTAGTGACCCTACAGCCCCAAAAGTGATAAAATCTATAGATATGAATGTTTATGGTGGCGTAACAAGTGTTGCGGTAAAAAACGGAATTGTAGCTGTTGCTTCTCCAAATACAAATGAAGCCCTTAATGGTTCAGTAGTATTTTTTGATACCGATGGTGTGTTTCAAAAACAAGTAATCGTAGGTGCTTTACCGGATATGATTACATTTTCACCAGATGGAAAAAAGGTTATGACCGCCAATGAAGGACAACCAAATCTTGATTATACTGTAGATCCAGAAGGTTCTGTAAGTATAATTGATATTTCTGGCGGAATTACCGCTTTAAACCAATCAAATGTTACAACATTACTATTTACAGCTTATAATGCTCAGGAAGCTACTTTAATTGCGTCAGGCGTTCGAAAACTGAAATTAACGAGTACTCTATCTCAGGATTTAGAACCAGAATACGTTACTATAAATTCTGACTCTAAAAAAGCATGGGTAACCTTGCAGGAAAACAATGCTATTGCCGAGATTGATTTAACCAATAATACCATAACCGATATCTGGGCATTAGGAACAAAAGATATTAGTATTCCTGGAAACGGATTTGATGTATCGGATAACAACGGTGAAGTATTAATTGCCAATTGGCCCATGAAAGCCTTTTATCTTCCTGATGGAGTTGCAAATTATACTATTGGAGCAAATACATATTTGGTTACTGCAAATGAAGGTGACGAAAAAGAATATACTGGTTTTGTAGAAAGAACAACTGTAGGAGCAACCAATCTAGATGCAACTATTTTTCCTAATGCAGCTGTTTTAAAACAAACGTATAATTTGGGTCGTTTTAGAACAACAAATCTAAATGGAAATTTAGATGGTGATGCAGAATTTGAGGAAATCAATTGCGTAGGAACACGTTCTTTTTCTATTTTTAATGCAACTACCAAACAAATTGTTTTTGATAGCGGAGACGACTTCGAAATGTACACAGCTTCAAATTTACCATTACTCTTTAATGCTGATCACGAAAGTAATACTGCCAAAACAAGAAGCCGTGCCAAAGGTCCAGAACCTGAAGGTGTAACAACTGCAAAAATCGGAAGCGAAACTTTTGCTTTCATATCATTAGAACGTGTTGGTGGAGTTATGGTATATAATGTGACCGACCCTAATAATGCAAAATTTGTAGAATACAAAAATAGCCGAAGCACATCGGCATATGCAGGAGATCACGGGCCAGAAGGTATTACTTATATCGCTCCCGAAAATAGCCCTACAGGAAAAGGATATATTCTTGTAGCTAATGAAATAAGTGGTACAATCACCATCTTTGAAGTTAATGCCAAAAGCTTATCAGCTCCCGATTTTGTTTCGGACAGCACTCCTACTTTTGCATTATTCCCAAATCCGTCGCAAAAAGGAATTGTGTATTTTAACAGAACTGC
Organism: Flavobacterium sp. KMS; assembly: GCF_000813005.1. Taxonomy (GTDB): domain Bacteria; phylum Bacteroidota; class Bacteroidia; order Flavobacteriales; family Flavobacteriaceae; genus Flavobacterium. The sequence continues at coordinate 46,896 of NZ_JSYP01000016.1, forward strand.
CGATGTTCAGGTATTTGATATAAATGGTAAAAATGTTTTAACTACCAAAAATGCACAAACCATCAATACATCACAATTCTCTACAGGGATTTATTTTGTAAAAACTTCTGATGGAATTGTCAAAAAAATGATTGTGAAATAATAGAGACGATCCGCAATGTATCTCTGTAATGCGTCTTCACCGTGTTTTTTTTCTTAACAACATCTAAAAGACGCACTGCGGTGCGTCTCTACAACCAAAATTTGATTATATTTGAGAATACAATCATTTGAAATTCAAAACAATATATAAAATCCAATTAATTGAGTTGTCATAATTATTAATAAACCCATTAAATTCAAAAAAGATGAAATTTACTAGAAAAGCACATGCCAACTGGAAAGGCACTGGAATGGAAGGAAAAGGAACTATTAGTACACAAAGTACCACTCTAGATAATGCACAACTATCGTTCAAGACCCGTTTTGAAAACGGTGTAGGTACCAATCCCGAAGAATTGATTGCTGCAGCTCATTCTGGCTGTTTTACGATGCAATTAAGCTTCTTACTATCAGAAGCTGGTTATATTCCCGAAGATTTGCATACAGAAGCCACTGTTACGTTTGAAGACGGCACAATAACTCAGATTAATTTGGATCTAAAAGGGAAAGTTCCAAATATCACCGAAGATGAGTTTTCTAAAACTGCTTTAAAAGCCAAAGAAATTTGTCCGATATCTAAGTTATTGAAAACGAATATTACTTTAACGGTGAATTTACTTTAAAAAAAGAGAATCTAAGATTCTTAAATTCTAAGTAACAAAGGTTCAAAGGCTTGGTTTGTCTTGAAAAAGGTACGCGGATTAAACGGATTCGCTTAGGCGAAGACACAGATTAAAACGGTTTTATTTCATTGTTTAAAAAAATCCGTTCTATCAGCGTTTTTGCTTTAGCAAATCCGTTTAATCCGCGTTACTATTTTAGATAAGTTCTCTAACTCTTCACTCTGCTCAATGTGATGAAAATTAAATATAAAAGTCCCACATTCCTGTGGGACTTTTATATTTATATCTTGTTTTGAAATAGCAATACATAAAAAAAACAAATCAACTTAATTATCAATCATATTCAAAAATTATTATATTTATAACAACCAAATAACACAAATACCTAAATTAACTCAGATTTACTTTTAAATCATTTAAAACCTCACAATCATGGAAATCTACAAAAAAGACAAGAAAGTAAGAAGCAAAAAACTTAAAGCTCGTGTAGATTTAACTGCCATGGTAAGCGTCTCTTTTTTATTGATTGTGTTTTTTATGGTTACAACTGAATTGGGGAAACCGAAAAATTTTGATTTTGGTCTACCTGATAAAGAGCAAGGTTGTGGACCTATAGCATGTTATGATAGTAATCGCTTTTATACAATATTATTAGGAGATAATGATAAAATAGTCACCTATTCAGGTTTATTATCATATCCAATTGAAGCTCCTAAAGAAATTAAGTATGGTAAAAATGGCATCCGAAAAGAAATATCAAATAGAAACAGAACTATTCTCCAATATTCTGCCAGCATGGGTAAACCTAAAAATGGGGCTATTATAGTTATAAAACCTGGTAATAAATCTAACTACGGTAACTTAGTTAATATTCTTGATGAAATGAAAATTGCTGGTATAGAAACCTATGCTATTCAAAATGAATTTACACCTGAGGAATCAAAATTATTAGCAGCTAGATAAAGAACACAAATAAATCAATCTCACTTATTTTATAATACATTCATTTTAATCTATCAGTTATGGAAATCTACAAAAAAGATAAGAAAGTAAGAAGCAAAAAACTAAAAGCACGTGTAGATTTAACTGCCATGGTAAGTGTTTCTTTTTTATTAATTGTATTTTTTATGGTTACAACTGAATTGGGCAAACCGAAAATCATGAGTTTAAGCTTACCTGAGAAAGATCCTCCAACATGTCGTTTGTATGTTGGTGGTTGTGGCGAAAATCGTTCTTTACCCCTATTACTCGGAGATGATAATAAAATAATATATTATATGGGATATCTAGCAACTCCTATTGTTGCCCCAAAAAAGATGAAATACGGAAAAGGAAAAGATGGAATTAGAGAAGAACTACTAAAAAGAAATGAATCGGTGCTTGAATATTCTTCTAATATAGGAAAACCAGGAAGAGGAGTTACTGTAATTATAAAACCAAGCAAAAAATCAAATTATAAAAATTTAATTGACATTTTGGATGAAATAGCAATTGCTAAAATTGAAACGTATACAATTGTAAATGATTTTACGCCTGAGGAATCAAAATTATTAGCTGCTAGATAAAACATACCTATTTGATGTAGCTAACGGAGATTTCTCGTTCCTCGAAAAGACAAGATTGGGATTGCATTGTGCACAAACTTGTATATAGATAATTTTTGTTTCTACCCAATCTTGTCACCCTGACGTAGGAAGGGTCTCTACAAGAAACTAACTCAAAGCTTTTCCTGATTGTCGAGTTACTTGCGGAGATTTCTCGTTCCTCGAAAAGACAAGATTGTGCGAAACGTAAAACATGAAACAAAAAAAAAACAGAAACTAAAGAACACAAAAAAAAGTCCCACATTGCTGTGGGACTTTCTATATTTAGATAAACTTAAGAATTATTTTTTCTCAGTTTTTTCCATTTTAGCTTTCAATGCAGCTAATACATCATTGTTATCTCCTAAAGTTGCAGCTGGTGCATTTGTAGATGAGTTAGATGAAGTATTTTCAGTTGCAGCTTTCACGTTTTTCTCTTCTTCTTCACGGAAGATAGCAGTGTGAGAAGCAACTACTCTTTTGAATTCTTTGTTAAATTCGATTACTTTGAAATCAGCAGTATCACCTTTTTTCAATTTCTTTCCGTCTTCTTTTTCAAGGTGACGAGTAGGAATGAAAGCAACGATATCATCTCCGAATTCTACAGTAGCTCCTTTATCAACGATTTCAGAAATTTCACCATTGTGGATAGTTCCTACAGCGAAAGAATCTTCGTATTGATCCCAAGGATTAGCAGTAGTTTGTTTGTGACCTAAAGATAATTTACGTCCTTCAACATCTAATTCTAATACAACTACATCAAGTTTCTCACCAACATTTACAAATTCAGATGGGTGTTTGATTTTCTTAGTCCAAGAAAGGTCAGAAATGTAGATTAATCCATCAATTCCTTCTTCTAATTCTACGAAAATACCAAAGTTTGTAAAGTTTCTAACGATACCTGTATGTTTAGAACCTACTGGGTATTTAGAAGTAATATCAGTCCATGGATCTTGAGTCAATTGTTTGATACCTAATGACATTTTACGGTCATCTCTATCTAAAGTTAAGATAACAGCTTCAACAACATCTCCAACTTTTACGAAATCTTGTGCAGAACGTAAATGAGTAGACCATGACATTTCAGAAACGTGGATTAAACCTTCAACACCTTCAGCAACTTCGATAAATGCACCGTAATCAGCGATTACAACTACTTTACCTTTTACTTTATCACCAATAGTTAAATTAGCATCTAAAGCATCCCATGGGTGAGCGTTTAATTGTTTCAATCCTAATTGAATTCTTGTTTTCTCATCATCGAAATCAAGGATTACAACGTTTAATTTTTGGTCTAATTCAAGAACTTCACTTGGGTGGTTGATTCTACTCCAAGAAAGGTCAGTAATGTGAATTAATCCGTCAACACCACCTAAGTCAATGAACACACCATAAGAAGTAATGTTTTTAACAACACCTTCTAATACTTGTCCTTTTTGTAATTGACCGATGATTTCTTTTTTCTGTACTTCGATATCAGCTTCGATAAGCGCTTTATGAGATACAACAACGTTTTTGAATTCGTGGTTAATTTTTACCACTTTGAATTCCATCATTTTGTTTACATATACATCATAGTCTCTAATTGGCTTAACGTCAATTTGAGATCCAGGTAAGAAAGCTTCAATACCAAAAACGTCAACGATCATACCACCTTTAGTTCTGCATTTTACAAAACCATTAACGATTTCACCTGTTTCGTTTGCAGCAATAACTCTATCCCATGATTTAATAGTACGAGCTTTTCTGTGAGATAATACTAATTGACCTGTTTTATCCTCACGGATGTCGATTAATACTTCTACTTTATCACCAACTTTTAAGTTTGGGTTGTAACGGAATTCGTTTAAAGAAATAACACCTTCCGATTTTGCGTTGATATCAACGATAACGTCTCTATCTGTAATTCTAACAACTACACCTTCTACTACTTCTTCTTGATCTGTAGCGATGAAAGTTTTTGATACTAAGTCTTCGAATTCTTGTAAGTTTTTCTCATCTACTGCATCGATACCTTCTTCGAAGTTATGCCAGTTAAAATTTGCTAAAAACTCTTCTTGTGATTTTAATTGTTCAGACATGCTGATAAAAAATTTGTATTCTGCTTTTCTTGAGTTTCATAAAGCGATAGAAAAAACAGAAGTTGTTTTACATAAATAGTTGATACCTAATGGAAACTCTTCTCCGCCAAAAGGTCTGCAAAATTAATACATTTATTTGTAATAGCAAAACAATTCCAAATGATTATCCGCCAATTGTTCAGAAGCAGAAGATTTAACCGTTTTCAAGACCAAAAGTCCCGCTATTCGTTACAATCTTTTGTGCCGAACCCCGGCACAAAAGTATTCTCACTTCTATCGGGGCTAGATTAGAGGTTTTGTAGTTTTTAAGAACTTTTTACTAACGCTAAAACGAAACCCGACAGATTTTTTAAATCTGTCGGGTTATTAAATTGAAATGTTAGAAAAAGTTTTCGAAAATATACTTACTCCTTCGCGGTAAATTTAAGGTTACAAATTACTCCCCTGTTTACCGTCTTTACTAATTTGTTTCCAAACTTGAGCTTTTGAAAATACTTGCTTGTTAAAAAACAATTGTACATTAGGAAACTCATCATAAAAAAGTTCAGATCCCATATCAAAACTTATTATAAAGTAAGATGATGAGAAAGCCTTATCGTAATCTGATGACCAAGACAAAGTGAGTGTTGAAAAATGAATTTCTTTAATTTTTTCTAAGATATTTTTGTCAACAAATACTCTTTTATTTTTATATAATATACTAATTGAAGTCCAATTTTTACCATTAAATTTTGCACTTATTACTTCACCGGTTTTATACGTCACGTACACTTCTGTCAATTTCCTTTTTCCTGAAATTATTTCATCGCAAATATTTTTTAATCTTGAATCATCATAACTCAATACTAAAACCTCTTTATCAATAAAAATAAATTTAATACTTTTTGGATACTCGCCTCTATCCTTATGAGCATAAATACTACCAAAAGTGAGCAACGAAAAAATTAGAAAAAACAATTTCAAATCTCTCATAAATATTTTTTTTATATTTCTTCATTCTCCAAACTGATCAAGCGAATTTATACAATAAGTTTTAATTAAAACTCTAAATGATACTATAAAAGTTTAAAATTCTTATTTTTATCTCATGACATTAACACTAGAAGAAATAAAACTAAAAATTGATACTTTCCATAAAAACGGACAAGTTATCAATACTGTTTATTGGCTTTTAAAAAAGTATAATCTCAAGAATTCTAACTTAAAAGGATTTGAATTTAGAGAAAAAGCCGAACCTAGTTTTATCCTAATGACTACCGAAGGTGATTTTGGAAAAACACAAATCATCCGAATTCCAGAAAACACATTTGAGTTCCCTCTAGAATTAATGCTCACTCTTATAGCTCACGAAATGGTTCATGTAAACCAAAAAACTATAAAACCATATATTTTAGATAAAAACGAACGAGAATGGCAGGCTTATTACGAAATGAATTTTAATATTCTGTTTCCGAACCTTCCCGAAATATCCAACTTTCACAAAAAGTTCTTCGCCAACAAAGGCTTAGAATATTACAACCGAATGGGCGAAGGTTCTGAACTGCAACAAAAATATGCCGAACAAAAAAAGCAAGTAGAAAACCTGATTGCGTCGTTGGGGTGAAACATATAATTTTGAATAACAAAAATAAACAAAAATCCCGTTTTCTATAACTAGAAAACGGGATTTTAAAATATATCAATAAGTTCTTAATGACTCATATTTTCAAATTCTTTTGGATCATGTTTATGCTTAAATAAAATAGCAAAAGCAATCGCAATAACCAAGGCATAAGCTGCAAATGACAACCAGATGTTATGCCAGTCTTTCATTAAAATTTCACTACCAAAAATACCATCAGGAGAAACTGTATTTCCATGGCTTTTTACAAATTCTAACATCTTAGGATTTGCTGCGTCTGTTTGTAAAAATCCAGCTAATTCAGATGAGTTTTTAAATGATTTTGTAAAGAATCTATCTATTGCCCATCCCGAAGTTAAACTTCCTAGAATTGCCCCAACACCATTAGTCATCATCATAAATAACCCCTGTGCCGAAGAACGTATTTTAGAATCCGTATTACTTTCTACAAATAATGAACCTGAGATATTAAAGAAGTCAAACGCCATTCCGTAAACCACACATGACATAATAATCATCCATAAACCGTTTACAGGATCTCCAAAAGCAAATAATCCGAAACGTAATACCCAAGCAAGCATACTAATAAGCATTACTTGTTTGATACCAAAACGTTTTAAGAAAAATGGAATTGCCAGGATAAACAAGGTTTCAGAAACCTGAGAAATCGACATGATAATTGTAGAATACTGGATTACAAATGAATCGGCATATTTAGGAAAATGCTTAAATTCATCCAGGAAAACATCTCCGTAAGCATTTGTAAGTTGCAAAGCTCCTCCTAAAAACATAGAGAACACGAAGAATAAAGCCATTTTATAATTTGCAAATAACTTAAAAGCTTCTAATCCTAATGTTTCTGTTAACGAAGCATTTTCTTTAGTTAAACGTTGTGGCTTACACTTAGGTAAGGTAAACGAATATACTCCTAATATCAATGCCGCAATTCCGGCGATATAAAATTGATATTCTGTTGATTTATTTCCGCTAAGATTCGTAATCCACATTGCAACAATAAAACCTATTGTTCCCCATACACGAATGGGTGGAAAATCTTTTACGATATTTTTATTATTTAATTTAAGCGAAGTATATGAGATGGAGTTACTCAATGCAATTGTAGGCATATAGCAGCACATTGCAGCAAGCATAACATATATAAAAAGATCTGGAGTTGTAACTTGTGCTATTCCAAACAAAACTAAAGCATATGCTATATGTAAACCACCATATAATTTTTCGGCGTTTACCCATCTGTCAGCAATAATTCCTGTAAGAGTTGGCATAAATAAAGAAGCAATTCCCATGGTTCCGAAAACTAGACCAAATTGAGTTCCTTCCCAATTTTTTGTTCCAAACCAATAATTTCCGATTGTAATAAGCCACGCTCCCCAAACAAAAAACTGAAGAAAGCTCATTATAATCAATCTGTTTTTAATTCCCATATGATGAATTGTCTTTAAAATAAAATTAGGCGGTAAAACTACTATTTAAAATGAAATCTGCAAAGAATTAAGCTGTTTTTACAACATCATTCACTAATTCCATAACGGCTGCAAATTGTTCTTCTTTATTTAGGTAGGAATTATCTATCTCTACAGCATCATCGGCAATTACCAATGGTGAATCTTCACGGTGCGTATCGATATAATCACGTTCTTCTACATTTTTCAAGACTTCTTCATAAGATACATCATCTCCTTTTTGTTGCAATTCGTCAAAACGTCTTTGTGCACGTGTACTTGCACTTGCTGTCATGAATACTTTAAGTTCAGCATCTGGAAAAACTACAGTTCCTATATCCCTGCCATCCATAACGATACCTTTATTTTTTCCCATTTCTTGTTGCTGCTCTACAAGTTTAGAACGCACCTGAGAAACTTCGGCAACCTTACTCACAAAACTAGAAACCTCAATTGTTCTAATCTCTTTTTCTACATTTTCGCCATTCAAAAACATTTCTCCAAAACCCAAATCGGCATTAAATTGAAAAACCAATTGTATAGAAGGTAAACTAGCAACAAGCTTTTCTTTATCAAAAGAATCTGAATTTATATATCCGTTTTTCATAGCATAAAGCGCTACTGCACGGTACATTGCACCAGTATCTACATATACATATTCCAACTCTTTTGCTAATTGTTTTGCCAAAGTACTTTTTCCCGTTGACGAAAATCCGTCGATAGCTATTGTTATTTTTTTCAAAATATCGATTTTAATGTTTAAAGATAGTAATTCTATTATTTTATTTTTAGTCCTGAAAATTAATCGTTAACCCAAAAAGATTTGTGTTTGCTCCTAAACTATATCTGGAATAGGAATAATTAAATTTCAATTTATTTAATTTTAGTCCAAAACCTAAAGACATTCCAGAGAAATTGCGTTGCTCTAGAATTCGCAATTCTTCGCCTCTTCTAAAATTATATCCCAGTCGCAAATTAAACGCTCTTTTAGGGAAAAGTTCAACCCCAAAAATCACGTGACGTAATGCATTATTAAAAAATGACACATTTTCTTCGGTTGTAGTTCCGTCAATACCAGTTTCTGCTCGTGCTGGATTAGAGAAAGCAAGATTCCATTGCTGTAAATTCTCTAATGTAAGATGCCATCTAATAGGCACATTTTCTAATTCTTGCGAAACCCCTGCAATTACCTCCAAAGGCAATTTTTCATGAATCCCTGAATAGGTACTAAATTGAGTTCCTATATTCCTGATGACCAAAGCCCAGTTTATATCATTTTTTTCGTCAATATAAATCATCCCTAAATCCAGAGCTCCACCAAAAGAATGATAACTCTCAAGAGTCGAAGAAATCAGCTTGGCATTTGCCCCAATATGAATGTCTGTATATGGAATATTATAAGCGTACCCAAAGGATAATGCTGCTTCACTTCCTGTAAAATCCGAAGTTGCCTGACCATTCTCATCATATCCGTCAAAATTTCCGTAATTGACATAACTTACGCCTGCCTGAAAAGTTTGTAAATGCTGATCATATGTATATGCATAAGAACCGCTACCGTAAGTTACTTCGCCATAATAACTTCCATAATTTAATGCCAGACGATTACTCATATCCTGATTTAAAGTCGCAGGATTAAACAATACCTGATTTACATCGTCGTCATAAATGGTGATTACTTTACCTCCTAAAGCGGCTTGTCTGGGCGAAGGCATTAGATTTAAAAACTGATAGGTATACTTACCTCCTATTTGCCCGTAGGAAACAGTACAAAAAGTAAATAAATAAAAGAATCCCAGTTTTTTTAGCATGCTTTATATATTGCTTTTACCTTTTACTAAAACGCAGCTGCGAAGATAAAATTATAATGTGACAAATTACAAATTGTGGATTTCAATTTAAAATAAAAATTCCAAAACCTAAACTTATTATGTATTGCAGCTTCTATCTGGTTTAACTCGTTGCCAAAGTAACGCGGATTAAACACAATATTCATTTTTACAGGAAAGACAAGTTTGGGGCTTACTTAACTTTTCTTAATTAATTACTCAACGGTAAAAAATTTAGCGAAAATGGCATGCGGATAACACAGATTCGCCAAAGCGAAAACACGGACAAACACGGATTTCTTCTCGTCCCGAATACTTAACTTTTCTTAATTACTTACATGGTGAAAATTCAGCGCAAATGACACACGGATTAAACGGATTAAACGGATTCGCTAAAGCGAAAATACGGATAAATACGGATTTCTTCTCGTCCCGAATACTTAACTTTTCTTAATTACTTAATGGTGAAAATTTGCTTAAATCTTCTATGTATCAAATAAAAAATTCCAAACCCTAAACTTTTTATTATATCGTTTAGAATCTGGAATTTTATTTCAGATTTTGAATTGTCTTTAAGACCTATTCAATGTCTTTTATTTCAAATCTTTAGCATTTTTAACTTTCTGATCTGTTAAAGCAAGAGCTAAAACTTCACTCATTTCTTTCACATAATGAAAAGTTAAACCTTCTAAATATTCTGGTTTTATTTCATCAATATCACTTTTGTTTTCATGACATAAAATAATCTCTTTAATGTTAGCTCTTTTGGCAGCCAATATTTTTTCTTTGATTCCGCCTACTGGCAATACTTTTCCACGCAAAGTGATTTCTCCAGTCATTGCAGTGTTTTTCTTCACTTTAGTTTGTGTTAATAATGACACTAATGAAGTTAACATTGCAATACCTGCACTCGGACCATCTTTAGGAGTTGCTCCTTCTGGTACGTGAATATGAATATTGTATTTCTGGAACAATTCTGGATTCAATCCTAGTTTCTTAGCATTTGCCTTAATATACTCTAATGCAATTGTAGCCGATTCTTTCATTACAGTTCCTAAATTCCCTGTAATGCTCAAAGAACCTTTTCCTTCGGATATTAATGATTCTATAAAAAGAATATCTCCACCAACGCTTGTCCAAGCTAGTCCTGTTACTACACCAGCAACATCATTGCTTTCGTATTTATCACGCTCTAATCTTGGTACACCTAATATCTTAACGATATCTTCGTCGGTTACTTTTTTATTGTACTCCTCCTCCATCGCTACCGATTTAGCAGCATTACGGATTACTTGAGCCATTTTATTTTCAAGATTACGAACACCTGATTCTCTGGTATATCCTTCAACGATTTTTTCTAATTGTTTTTTACCAATAGTCAAATCTTTTGCAGTTAAACCATGAGCCAAAAGTTGTTTTGGAAACAAGTGCTTACGTGCAATTTCTACTTTTTCTTCAATTGTATATCCAGACATTTTGATAACTTCCATTCTGTCTTTTAACGCTGGTTGAATAGCCGACATATTATTAGAAGTTGCAATAAACATTACTTTAGATAAATCATATCCCATTTCAAGGAAGTTATCATAAAAAGCATTGTTTTGTTCTGGATCTAAAACTTCTAGTAAAGCTGATGATGGATCACCGCTATTACTATTTGATAATTTATCGATTTCGTCTAAAACAAAAACTGGATTAGAAGTTCCAGCTTTTTTCAAACTCTGGATTATTCTACCTGGCATTGCTCCAATATATGTTTTTCTGTGTCCACGTATTTCGGCTTCATCACGTAATCCACCAAGCGAAATACGTACATATTCTCTACCTAAAGCTTCGGCAACAGATCTTCCTATCGATGTTTTACCAACTCCCGGAGGTCCTGTTAAACATATAATTGGTGATTTCATGTCATTTCGCAATTTTAAAACTGCCAAATGCTCAATCATTCTTTTCTTTACTTCTTCTAAACCAAAATGATCTCTATCTAATACTTTTTGAGCATGTTTTAAGTCAAAATTATCTTTAGAGAATGTTCCCCAAGGTAATTCCAGAAATAACTCTAGATAGTTTCTTTGGATACCAAAATCTGGCGATTGCGGATTCATTCTTCGCATTTTAGACAATTCTTTCTCGAAATGTTTTTGCGTTTTCTCATCCCAAATCTTTTCTTTGGCTTTTAGACTCATCTCGTCCATTTCTTCCTCTTGCGAAACACCACCCAATTCTTCCTGAATGGTTTTCATTTGCTGATGCAAGAAATACTCACGTTGTTGCTGATCTAAATCAAAACGAACCTTTGATTGTATATCGTTTTTCAGTTCTAATTTTTGCAACTCAACGTTCATGTAACGTAACGTTTCAAGCGCACGGTCTTTTAAGCCATTTATCGAAAGTAATCCTTGCTTTTCTTTCACCGATAAATTCATATTCGACGAAACAAAATTGATTAAAAACGATTGGCTTTCAATATTTTTAATTGCAAATGTAGCTTCAGATGGGATACTTGGGCTTTCTTTAATAATCTGGATTGCTAATTCTTTTATAGAATCAACAATAGCATTAAACTCTGTATCGTTTTTATCTGGACGCGTTTCTTCAACCTCTTTTACATTTGCAGTAATATAAGGTTCTTCAGAAATTACCTCAGCAATTTCAAAACGTTTTTTTCCTTGTAAAATAACCGTGATGTTTCCATCAGGCATTTTCAAGACACGAAGAATTCTCGCAACTGTTCCTACCTTATGAATATCATCTTTGGATGGATCTTCGTCTTCTTCATTTATCTGAGATACAACTCCGATGATTTTATCACCCGCATTTGCATCATTTATAAGTTTTATAGATTTATCTCTACCTGCAGAAATAGGAATAACAACTCCTGGAAATAAAACAGTGTTGCGTAAAGGTAAAATTGGTAACGAAAAAGGTAATTCTTCGTTATTCATTTCTTCCTCATCTTCAGGAGTCAATAACGGTATTAATTCGGCTTCAGAATCAAATTCTTGAAGTGACAGATTGTCAATAGTAAGTATTTTATGATTTGACATAGTATAATATAAGTCGTTTTGTCATTAAAAAAATAAATTCAAATCGCAAATTATCGAATAAACTTGCTTAATCTCAAATAAAAACGCCACAGGAGCTTAATTTATTTGCATAACTATAAAAATAGACAATCATTGTGCCAAACAAATGCAAACAACGACTTTGATTTTTAAGAATCGGCAATATAGAAAGTTTCGCTTTAAATTAAAGCCTCAAAAAAACTTTTATAAAAAATTTACATTTAATTTTATCAAAAGTGTAACAAACCAAAAAAACCACCGTCATTAATAAAAACCATTAGACGCTACTTGAATATAACTAACCAAAATATCGAAGAATTAATAACATTGTGCAAACAAAAGAATCAAAAAGCACAATTTGAAGTATACAACAGATACTGTAAAGCCATGTATAATGTTGCGTATCGTATTGTAAAAGACGAACACTATGCTCAAGATGTTATGCAAGAAGCTTTTCTTAAAGCATTCACCAAAATTGATGACTATAAACAAGAAGTCGCTTTTGGAGCCTGGCTCAAGAAAATCGTAATTAATTACAGTATTGATTTTTACAAAAAAAACAATAAGTTTCAAATAGAAGATCTTAGTAAGACTTTATACAAAATAGAGGAAAATGATAGTTTCTTTTCTGAAAATCTAGATCTGGATTCTCTGAAAGTAAAACAAGTCATGGAAGCTATTTTAAGTTTAAAGGATAACTATCGAATGGTTTTGACCTTATTTTATATTGAAGGGTACGATCAAGAAGAAATAAGTGAAATACTTACTATTAGCTATGCCAACTGCCGGACCACATTAAACAGAGCTAAAAACAGTTTAAGAAAAAAATTAGAGGAGATATGAAATCGCCACTTAAACAATTTTGTGGGAACAAAGAACTAATTATCAAAAAGGCGATACTATATATCACCTCTAAAAAATAAAAATTTGGATATATGAAAAAGGAAAATGACAAATTAGACCAATTATTTGAAAAGTTTGAAAACCAGTGGGATATTCAGGAGATGGAACCCCAACATGAAGCAGATTTTTTAAATAAATTAAAGAAAACAAAACCGAAAAAGAATTATACAATTACATATGCTATCGCTGCTTCGATAGTACTTATGCTGGGGATTTCTGTGTTTTTTAATGCAAATCAAAAACCAAAAGAATTAAAATTTGCCTCGCAGGAAACCAAAAGAACAGATTCTATTTTTGGAGCTCTAATTGCCAATGAACTTGAAAAACTTCATGACAAGAAATCGCCCGAAAACGAGCAAATAATTAGCGATGCCCTTAAACAAATGAAAGTTATGGATAATGATTATGCAAAAATCATTACCGAACTACAAAAAAACGGCGAAAACAAACAGATTATTTACGCTATGATTAGCAATTTACAAACCCGTATTTCATTCTTGCAAAATGTATTAACCCGTATTGACGAAAATGAAAAATTTAAAAACAGCACTCATGAAAAAACACTATAACTTCCTTATCTTATTACTGATAATTCCTTTTTTAGGATTTGCAAACGACGATGGTTATTCGACAAAGCAAAAAGTTATCAAAAAAACCTATATCGTTAACTCTGATGCTGGAATAGATATAGACAGTAAATACGGAAATATCACGGTTACAACCTGGGATGAAGATAAAATTGATATTGAAGTAATTATAAAAGTATCTGGAAACAATGAAAACTGGGTAAACGAAAAATTAAACAGTATCAATGTAAATATCACAGCATTAAAATCAATGCTTACTGCTAGCACAAGCATTGGGAACTCAACATACAAAAGCAAAGGGAGTAATAATAGTTTTGAGATTAATTACACCTTAAAAATCCCGAAAAATGGAACTGTAAAGCTTAATAATAAATACGGAAATATCACTACAGGAGATTTAGCATCAACTACAGATATCTTTTGTAAATATGGCAAAGTAAACCTGGGCAGATTAAATGGGAATGCAAATACAATTCATATAGAATATTGTCAAAACTCTAGCATACAATATATTAAAAACGGAAATCTAGAAGCGAGATATTCAGGACTTAAAATTAATAGTGCTGGAAGAATTAATCTTAACACCAATTATACTGATATTGTTATGGGGGATGGTCAGAATATTAGGTACGATTGTAATTACGGAACATTTAAATTTCAGAAAATGGGTTCTATTGCAGGAGCAGGAAATTATCTGACTGTTAATATTGGTGAAATTTTAAATACATTAAGCATAGATCTTAATTATGGTAATCTGGCTGTAGGAATCATAAACGAAAAAGCCAATAATATAAATGTTACCTCTGGATATTCGGATATATCACTGGGATATGATAGCAACTATGCTTTCGACTTTGATATTTCGGCAAGATATTCTGGCATAAAAACCGATTCTTCTCTTCAGATTTCTAATAGTGAAGAAAAGAGTAATGCAAAAAAAATCGACGGGTTTTACAAGAAAAAAGGACAAAACAAAGTCGTTCTTATCTCAAGTTATGGAAGTATATCATTAGTTAAAAAACAATAAATCATTAAAAATCAATCAAAAAATGAAAAAATCAATTCAATTATTAGTTTGTAGCGTATTCTTTTTAAGTACAGTTGCCAATGCACAATGGTCTAAAGAACGCATAAAAGGAAATGGAAAAGTTGTAACCAATACTCGCTCAACTGGCTCTTATGATGATATTAAAGTAATGGGATCGTTTGATGTCGATTTAGTTGCAGGGAAAGAAGGTGCAATTATAGTTAAAGCCGAAGAAAATTTACAACAGTATATTAAAGTTGAAGTTGAAGGCAATGTCCTTAAAATTTACACCGAAAAAAACAAAAATATTAGTTCGAGCATGGGTAAAAACATCCAACTAACTATTCCTTTCGAAAAAATATCTAGTGTTACACTTTCAGGATCTGGAGATGTAAGATCTAAGAGTACAATAAAATCTGATTCTTTTTCGGCAGCGTTATCAGGCTCAGGAAATTTAGATCTAGATGTTGACACAACTTCATTTAACCTTGCCGTAAGCGGTTCCGGAGATGTTGTTTTAAAAGGAAATACTGGAAATTTCACAACAAAATTGTCTGGTTCTGGCGATATCGATTCGGATGCATTAAAAGCTAAAAATGTAGATATTACCATTTCTGGATCTGGAGACAGCAAAGTTTTTTGTAGCGAAAACCTAAAAGCCAGAGTTTCGGGTTCAGGCGATATTCAATATAAGGGAGATCCCAAAACAAAAGATACCAAAGTAAGCGGCTCAGGAAGTATCTCGAAAGCCTAAAAAATAAAGATCCCAAAGAAGCAATAATTATTAAACAAAAAAAACTAACTATGAAAAATATAATTATTGCTTTTTTATTAAGCATTGGTTTTTCATGCTCAAGTCAGCAAAAAATAAACACTCTTAGCGAAAAAGAAATTTTCGCATCTATAGATAAAAATGCCAATGCATTACTAAAAGATTCAAAAGCCTATTCGGTTTCTATTGGTATAATAAAAGACGGCAAAACGTATACCAGACATTATGGCGAAATAGATAAAGGAAAAGGGAATAAAGCCACAAACGAAACGCTATTTGAAATAGCGTCTACTACTAAAGTATTTACAGGAACTCTTGTTGCAAATGCAGTTTTAGATGGAAAATTAAAATTAGACGATGATATTCGAAAGTATCTCAATGAAGGATTCCCGAATTTAGAATTTAAAGGAACTCCTATCAAAATAAAAAATCTAATTACACACCGAAGCGGAATTCTAACTCCTTTTCCTGATACCAAAGAAATAAGACAAAAATTTAGTCCTGATAGCTTTCTTGTTCATAAAAACAGACTAGATAAATCTTACACCAAAACTGATTTTTTTAACGCTTTAAGAAAAGTAAAAGTTGATACTTTACCAGGCTCAAGCCCAGCGTTTAAATACGGAGCTTTAGGTCCCGAATTATGTGCACATATTTTGGAAAATGTTTACAAAAAAAATTATGAAGACCTATTGCGTCAGGTGATTTTTGACAAAGCAGGAATGAAAAACACAAAGGTAAAATTAGCTCCTAATGATGTTCTTGCAAATGGTTATAACGGAAGTGGATTGTTAATGACAAATTTATCGAGCAATCTTTGGGGAGCTTCAAAAATGCTAAAATCTACAATGAGTGATTTAATGAAATTCATAAAATTTGAATTAGATACGACCAATAAGGTTGTAATAGAATCGCATCGAAGAATCTATGTAAATGGTGATATGGGCTATTTTTGGGAAATTCAGGAGAACAGTAACAAAAAGCTTAGTTATGCCAAAGATGGTGGCTCTAATGGCACGCAAAATATGCTAAAAATATATCCTGAATATAATTTAGGTTTTATAATTATTATGAATCAAAGCGATAACAATTCAGGCACTTACCTTGAAGCTGCATCTCTAGGTTTATTGACCGATTTAAAAAACTCTGGCAAATAAAGCCGAAGGGATATAATCCCTAAAAAACCCTTTTAAAACTCGATAAAAATGAGACGGATAATTTATATTTTCCTTCTGGTGCTTTCTTGTGCCCTGTCTTTTGGGCAAAAAAGAGAATATACGGAAAAACCAGCAAATAAAATCATCGCCCTAGATAGCCTAAAGGCTAGCACTGCATCATTAATGACGAAGTATAACCTTAAAGGACTGAGTGTTGCTGTTTTTGAAAACTATAAAATAATCTGGACAAATGAATGGGGAACAAAAGCAGCAGATTCTGAAGAAAAAATCAATCCAAATACCGCATTTTCAACAGCATCAATCTCTAAACCTATCACCGCAATAGTTTGTGCGATTCTAGAAGAAAAAGGCATAATTAACCTAGATGATCCAATTTCTAAATATCTTAAAAGATGGCAATTACCAAAAAGTGATTTTACAAAAGATATCGATGTAACGTGGAAACAACTTTTATCTCATACTGCTGGAACAAGTCAGGGAGGTTTCGAAGATTATTACACAGGAGATTCAATACCGACAATTATAGAGAGTTTACAAGGAAAATTGCTTCCAAGGTCTAAAGAGGCAATTAAATTCCTATTTAAACCAGGAACTAATTGGGAATATAGCGGTGGTGGTTATGTAATTATTCAATGCGCTCTCGAAGATCATCTTGGCAAACCACTTGCCGAAATTGTAAAAGAATACCTTATTGATCCTTTAAAGTTGCAAAACTCAACAATGTTACAGCCTAATGAAAAAGGATTTTTAACCAACATTGCTAAAGTACATAATAGCAAAGGCAAAATCATTAGAACAGGAATCCCTATAACGCCTCAAGTAGCGCCATCGGGCTTATGGTCTACTCCTACTGATTTGGCAACAATTACCATCGAAATACAAAAGGCTTTATTAGGAAAAGGAAATAAAGTAATTTCTACGGCTGTTGCCAAAAAAGTTACCAATATTGTTACCCTCAACGGTGCCAGAGGCTGGAGTTACGGTTGGCAACGAAGTCTGGGATGGGGAAATCAAGATTGGTTCTCTCATGATGGTTCTAACACTGGAACAGGCGGAGAATTATTAGGCACAATGACAAATGGTAATGGAATAGCTATTTTGGCAAATGGTGATAAACCTAATCGTTTACCTCTAATGAGCTATGTAGAGAAAGAAGTCATTAATAAACTTAATTGGTATACACCTATTAATGAAAAAACTACAAAGGATATTCCTTTGGCGTTAAGCAAAGCTATAAAAGGATATTATACTGAAATCTTATATGGATATGACAGAATGGGAACTACTCAAATATTTGAAGAGAACAAAAAGCTATACCTCAACTCTCCGTTTTTAAAAGAAAATTTTGAGGAGGACAAAAGCAAAATGTACTATATAGGGAACAATACTTTTAAGATTAATAATTATCCAAATACCATTCAATTTAACTTAAACGGAAGTAATGAATTAAAAGGAATAACTATTTCTCGCCAAGGTTATAAGGTAAAAAATCTAGAACTCACGCTGGATCAAATAAGAACTCCTCAAACAGAAACAATCGAAATTTTTAGTGATGCTAATTTTGAAATGGCTGTTGCCAAATTCAATAAATTGAGATTAAAATATCCAGATTTCAATTTTGAAAATACATTAAACAATTTAGGGTATAGTTTTTACAACAAAAATCAGACGAATCTTTCTATTCAAATTTTCGCTCTTAATTGTAATGAATACCCAAATTCGGCTAATACATACGACAGTTTAGGGGAAATTTATGAATTGACTGGGAATCTAAATCTTGCAAAAAAGAACTATCAAAAATCACTAGAATTAAATCCTAAAAATGATAATGCCAAGCAAATGCTCGCTAAAATCGAAAACAGAATAAACAAATAATTTTTACTTCGCCACAACATATTAATAGTGGCGAAGTAATTATCTTATAATTATATTTTACTTATTTACCATGTCATTTTTAGGTATTCTTCTTAATAGAAAAATAGCTACTACAAAAAAGATTCCTAAAATTACAATCGCTGCGCGCGGACTTCCCGTTATTTGATCAATTATACCGTAAACACACATTCCGATTACAATTCCAACTTTTTCAGCCACATCATAAAAACTAAAGAATGAAGCAGTATCTTCTGTTTCAGGTAATAACTTGGAATACGTAGAACGTGACAACGCTTGAATACCTCCCATTACAAATCCAGCAACTGTAGCCATCACATAAAAATGAATTGGTAATGTGATGAAAAAAGCTAGTGCACAAAAAATTGCCCAAATAATATTAATTACAATCAAGGTTGGAATATTTCCAAATTTTGCAGAAGCTCTCGAAGTAAATACAGCACCAATAACAGCTACTAATTGAATTATTAAAATACATTTAATTAACCCAATAGTGCTTTCTTCTTCGGATGACCATTGAATTTCCTGTGCTCCAAAATAAGTAGCAACAAGCATAACGGTTTGAACTGCCATACTTGAAACGAAAAATCCGCCCAAATATCTTCGTAAAGGAATATTTTGTTTCAATAATGCCCAGACTTTTTTTAATTCTTTAAAGCCATTAAAAATTACAGATCTAGTTAATTTTTCTCCTTTATCTTTACTTCCTTTTGGTAAATAATAGTAGGTATACTGACTAAATAATATCCACCAAACTCCTACCATTAAAAAGGAATAACGCATAGCCACATTTGAAGCTTTTTCTGTTTCTGTTCCTTCAATTCCAAACCACTCTGGTTTCATTATCATAGCTAAATTGAGAAGTAATAAAACAACACTACCTATATATCCTAAAGAATATCCTTTGGCACTAATATTATCCTGCTGCTCTACAAAAGCTATATCTGGCAAATACGAATTATAAAAAACCAAACTTCCCCAATATCCCAGTAATCCCAGAAAATAAAATGCTAATCCTACGTATATATTCTCAAGGTTAAACCAATATAGTCCCATACAAGATAAGGCTCCCATATAGCAAAAGAACTTCATAAATGTTTTTTTGTCTCCCACATAATCAGCAATTCCTGATAATAACGGGGAAATAAAAGAAACAACCAAAAAGGCCATCGCAGTTATAAAACTAATTAAAGCAGAATTTTTAAGATTCATCCCAAAAACATGAATGTAATGATCACGTTCTGCAAACAAAGCTTCGTAAAATATTGGGAATACTGCCGATGCTATAGTCAGAGTATAAACCGAGTTTGCCCAATCATAAAATGCCCACGCATTTAATAATTTCTTATCACCTTTTGGTAAGTTTTTCATAAAAATAGTTTCGTTAATAGGCTGCGAATTTATCTATTTATTATTTGTAATTAAATAGATTTCTGAAAAAACATACATTAAATAACCTGTTGTTGATAATTTTTTATCCTTCTCAACCACATCATTTTACAACTCGATAAAAAGCTTAAAAAATAGTTATGTTTTCTTAAAACAAAATACGTCTTATTTTAAAAAGCAAAATATAGTCTTATTTAAACATTTTAATAATCTTTTGGGGTAATCTTAAGACTTCTGTCAAGGTAATTTTGTTTCGAATTTAAAAAAAATAAATCATGAAAAAAATCTTCTACTTATTTATTGCTGGTTTTATGACGCTTACATCATGTTCCAATGATAATGATTTGAGCAAAGACCTTTCCTCGACCGTTACTGATCCTACCAAAGTAATCAATGCGTCCGGATCTGCAGATGGGGTAACTTATAAACTCCAAAACTTAACTGTAAACCCAGATTTAACAAAAATTTCTTCTGAAAATGCTATAATTACTAGCTCAGAGGCAGAAATGAAAAGTGGTAATTTCGAAATTGAAACTTCAACTTCTGACGTAGTTGAAAAACTTATTGCTGGAAACTTAATTTACTTAACATCTGATGAAGGTAAAGTATATTTCAGAACAATAGCTAGTGTTACTAAGAACAATAATAGCTACTCACTGAAAACAGCTGATGCTCATATAGGGGATTTATTTCAAGGTGGTTCTATTGAACTATCGATGGATGTACAAGAAAATGAAAAAGCTTTAAGATCTAAAAACACTTCATTACTTACTGCAAGAGGTAATTATGACAACAGTTTTACTTATGACATTTTCAATAACATCACTGAATATAAGGCTGACGGTTTCTCTATGAGTCCAAATACTTCTGTAAATTCAGTTCTTAGCATGAAAATAGGATTCGGAAAGTCTAAATTACTTCCTAACGAAATTGAAGTGTATTATCAAATTAACAGCGCTATCAACCCATATTATAACTTTGCTGGAGCTGTAAATAAAAAATACTCTTATAACCTAATCGATAATGTTCCTGCAAATCTTTTAGACTTACTTAAAAAAGTACAAATAGATGTTACTATTCCTGCTGGAGATCTTTTAGGAGATATTCCTGCAAAAATAAGTATTGATGAAATTGCTTTCCCAATGGAAGTTGAAGCTAACTTATCAAAAAGTTCTCATTTTGCCATTAATTCAAATGGAATATTCAAAATAGGATTTGCTTATTATAATGGTATTCCTGGAAAAAAGAGTCATTTTATCTATGAAAATACTATCACAAATTCAAAAATTACTGAAGGTGATTTAGCAGGAGAAGTTAGTACGGATATGAAAATATCAATCAAACCTAAAATTCAATTATTAGATTCTAATATTTTAGATGTAAAAGGAAATATTGTATTCGGAATAAACAGCTTTACTATTGGAAACGGAAGTTTAACTCAACCATCTGCTTTTGCTTCTACAGGAAATTTCTATTCTTCAGGAACTTTCTCTTTTGGAGCTTTAGGATTAACTGTTTATACTACAGAATTATTTAAAGAAAACAAAGTATTATGGAATATTGGAGAATACAAAAAAACCATGACCGTATCTAATTTCAGATCAGTTAAAACTTCTGCATTACCTTGTAGTGGTCTTTATTCTTATGGTTTTGATGTTACTTTAGATTACAAATACCCAATTACTGGTAAAGTACTTTCTTCTGGTAACTTAGAAGTTACTTATGATGTATATTCGGATACAGGAACTGTATTAGAAACTGCCAAAAAAGTAACGGTTGCTGCAAAGGATATCACAGCAAATAGTTTTAAATTCAATCTTTGTATTCCATTCAGAAAAATCAATATTCTTAGTGTAGCAAAAACAAGTAATATCAAAAATATTACTATTAAAGATGCTAATGGTTACCTAGCTACTGGAGTTATTAACCCAGCAACAAATAGCGTATACCCACAAATGACTGTTACAAAATAACATTCAAACAAATACTAAATAGAAAAAGATTGACTTTAAAAGGTCAATCTTTTTTGTTTTAATTTATTCCAAGGTTTTTAATTATATATTTCAAAACCTATAAATTCTTTTTACTTAATAATACCAACTTTAAGCGCTGTAGCTTTTGCTTCTGGAATTAACGCATTTAAATTAGCAATTCTAGTAGCATCAGATGGGTGTGTACTAAGAAATTCTGGCGTTTGTCCCGAAGATTGAGCCGACATTCTTTTCCAAAAAGCTATAGATTCATCTACGTTATATCCTGCAATTGCCATAAGCGTTAACCCTATCTTATCAGCTTCACTTTCATTATTTCGGCTAAATGGGAGCATCACTCCTACTTGTGAGCCAATTCCATAATATTTTTGCCACATTTCTTGCTTGTCAGCACTCTGGCTACCTGTTACTGCAGCAACTCCTACTGCACCTAATTGTTGTAATTGAGCTGCACTCATACGTTGTGCACCGTGATTAGCCAAAGCATGCGAAACCTCATGCCCTAGAACTGTTGCTAAACCAGCATCATCTTTAGTTACTGGCAAAATACCAGAATAAACTACAATTTTACCTCCTGGCATACACCAGGCATTCACCTCTTTATTATCTACCAATTTATATTCCCAGCGATAATCTTTAAGATATTGAGATTGTCCTAAGTAAGTTAGATATTTCTCGGCTGCTGCTTTAATTTTCATTCCAACAACTTCAACTCGCTTAGCATCGGCAGTTCCTGTAATTACTTTATTTTCTTTAATAAAAGTATTGTACTGCTGAAACGAAGATGGAAATAACTCACTATTAGAAACAAAATTAAGACTCTTTTTTCCCGTAACAGGATTTACTGCACATGAATACACTGAAGCTATAGTGAATATTCCCAACAATAATTTATTTCTCATGACTTTTACATTTAATGACATACAAAAATACGATTATTCTAAATTCATTTTTTATACAATTCGTTTAAAAAATATCATAATTAGATTATTATCCTATGCATCGCACATTTATTAAATTATAACTTATCAATAGATTTTATTAATTGTGTTACTTTTATATTTTTAAAATTTGATTACAACAAAAGCTCCTTAAAACGTATTATAATGTCTAAAAAAAAGCCTAGCCCTGCAGAATCATTAAAAGTTCCTCAATTTATAATATTTACAGGCAAACTCCTTAATTTCATTTCACCTAAGTGGGTTACTTCCTATGCAATAAAACTTTTTATAACTCCAATAAAACATAAAGTTCCGAAAAGAGAACTAGAAATGGATCATAAAAGCATCCAGAATACAATAAAAGTTCCTGCGATTAATAAAGAAGTTGTTGTTTATAAGTTTGGCCAAAGCCAAAAAAAGATTCTATTGGTTCATGGTTGGTCAGGCCGCGGAACGCAATTATTTAAGATTGCCGATGAACTACTTAAGCATGGTTATGAAACCATAAGTTTTGACGCTCCTGCTCACGGAAAATCTCCTGGAAAAACTACTCATATGGTAGATTTTATTGCTTCAATCTTAGAGATTGAAAAACAATATGGTCCTTTTGTAGCTGCAGTCGGGCATTCATTAGGCGGTATGTCTGTATTAAACGCTATTAAGCAGGGACTAAAGATTAATCGAGCAGTACTTATTGGTAGCGGTGATATTGTTCAGGATATTGTTGATGACTTTGTTGCTAAACTAGAATTAAAACCAGAAATAGGCATTCGTTTACGTGACTATTTTGAAGAAAAGCACAACATAAAAATGAATGATTTTTCGGCATATATAGCCGCAGCAGCTGTAACTATTCCTGTCTTGGTTATTCATGATAAAGATGACCCTGAAGTTGCCGTAAAAGCTGGAATTCATATTAATGAACATTTACAAAATGGTACACTAATATTAACTGAAGGATTAGGTCATCGAAAAATATTAGGCAATACTAATGTTATTAATAAAACCGTACAATTTATCGAACATAAGTAACTAATTTTGTTAGTCTTACTTTTTGATAAAATAAATTAAAATAAAACACATGAAATATCCAATCGAAAAAACAGAACAAGAATGGAGAGAGCAACTTGGTAATGACCGTTATCAAGTACTTCGCCAAAAAGGAACTGAACGCCCGCATACTGGAGAATACAATCTTCATTTCGAAAAAGGCGTTTATTGTTGTGGTGCTTGTAATGAACTTTTGTTTGAGAGCAACTCAAAATTTGATGCACATTGTGGATGGCCTTCATTTGACGAATCGATTCCAGGTAAAGTAGAATATATCTCGGATGTGAGCCATGGTATGAAAAGAACTGAAATTTTATGTGCCAATTGCGGAAGTCACTTGGGACATGTATTTAACGATGGTCCGACTGAAACTGGACAACGCTATTGTGTAAATTCCTTATCGATAGATTTTAAAGACAAATAGTCATGGATTTATTTGGAGATTCGCCAAATTGGAAAGAAAATCTAGAGCCTCTTCTTGCTAAATATAAGGGAAGAAAACATCCTTTGGATTATAAAAACACGTATCAGCTGCTTGTAATAGTCATATTGTCTGCACAAGATTCTGATGCAAATATTAACTCCATTGCACCTACATTCTTTGCTAAATATCCAAATATGCAAAGTCTTGCTGCAACAAATCTGGAAGAACTTTTTGCTGACATTAGTAAA
Organism: Flavobacterium sp. KMS; assembly: GCF_000813005.1. Lineage (GTDB taxonomy): Bacteria > Bacteroidota > Bacteroidia > Flavobacteriales > Flavobacteriaceae > Flavobacterium. Next base: position 71,705 of record NZ_JSYP01000016.1, read on the forward strand.
GTTAGAAACTACAGAACGAAAGCGGAATGGTTAATAGAAATTGCAAATACTCTTAAAAAAGATGAAAACATCCCGATGAAAATGAAAGATCTGGTTGTTTTAAAAGGTATTGGTCGAAAATCTGCAAATGTAATTTTGAGAGAATCGAAAAAACCTGCAGAAGGAATTATTGCTGATTTACACGTTATACGAGTTGCTCCAAGAATTGGATTAACAAATGAATCTAAAGACGGTAATAAAGTAGAGAAAGAATTAATGCAGATTTTACCAAAGGATATTTGGGGAGAAATAGGAATGGCAATATCATTTTTAGGAAGAGAAATTTGTCGTCCAAAACCAAAATGCAATGAATGTCTGATTAACTCACATTGCAATTATTATCTCAGTTCTTAAAAATTAATAGAGAAAGAAGATGCACTGCGGTACATCTTTACAAAGCATAAAAAAACCGAGATATAAATCTCGGTTTTTTTATGCTTGCAAAATAATTTTACATTTTTGCTTTCAATGCTTTGTATTCAGCTGTCATTTCAAGTGCGCTGTAAACGTTTAAAAGTGTCTTAGAAATATCCTCATTTTTAGGATCTAACTCAGAAGCTTTTTTAAGATAAGGAATTGTGCTTTTAAAAAGATTATTTCTTTTAGCTTTCAATTCATCATAACGCTTCATATCTTTTGCAGATGTCCCAAGCTTGTTCATTTCATCAATTATAGGCTTTTCGTCCTCTAATTTTAATGCAGCCAGGTTAATATAAGCATTAGTATAATCAGGCTTGATTTCGATTACTTTAGTATAATATTTCTCAGCATCAGCAGCATTTTTAGCATTTCCGCTAAGTACACCTAAGTTAAAAAGTAAATCAGGATCGTTTGGATTGTTTTTCAAAACCTCTCCGATTAATTTTTTATAAGTCTCAAAGTCCTTAGTTTCTAAGTATAAATTTGCCTCAGTCAAGATTAATGAAGAATCTTCTGGATTTGCAGCTCTAGCTTCAGCTACTGCTTTTTTAGCTTCTTCAATTTTACCACTTTGAACTAAAATAAGAGTGATGTTTTTATAAATCTCACCTCTTTTAGAAGGAGAAACTTCTACTCTTGGTTTTTCATGAGTTCCAATCTTAACAGCAAGATCTCTTTCACTTGCAGTATTAAATGCATTTTCTTCTCCTGAAGCTTTGTTTGTTGCTAAGTAAGCTGTTCCTTTTCCTGAATAATTCAGTTTTTTTAATTCTTCATACAAAGGTAAAGCAGCTGTATAGTCTCCTGCATTTACATAAGTAGAAGCAGCATAATACAAATTAATAGTATCCTTTTTGTCTAACAAATAAGCATCATATATCTTTTTTGCACCATCAGCATTTTTATTAGCTTTTGAATCTGCTATAGCTCCATTAATCAATCTTCCTTTGATATCAGTAATTGAAGCAGCAGCCTGAGTTGAATACTTAACTTTTCCTGATGTTTTTTCAGTATCAATTAATGCTTTATATGCATCTGCAGCAAGTAGAAGGTATTTACTTTCTTCTACTCCTTTTTTTGCCATATCTAAATAAGCATTTCCTTTTACGAAATAATATTGAGCTTGCTCAGTATCTTTTGCATTTACAATTAGGTAATCTGCTGCATCCAGAATAGTAATAGCCGATTTAGAATCGCCATTTTTCAATGCTTTTTCAGCGTCTTTAATTTGATCTTTTTGAGCAAAAGTAGCTACCGATATCAATAATGCTGACGCTAGTATTACATATTTACTTTTCATAATTCTAATTTTTGATTTATTTAAATTGTTTGTTGGGTTCTTATTATTTATTCTTCAGACTCTTCCTCTTCTTCTGAATCATCTCCGTCTTCGTCCTCAACATCATCTTCGTCGTCTTCATCGTCTTCAACAACTCCATCGTCTTCAAGAACTTCTAAATCTGGTTTTACTCTTTCGATAACACTTTCGATAACATTACCATCTTCATCAACAATAACTTCTGCAACATCATCTTTCATAACTTTAGTAACAGCTGCAATAGAATCTTTACCTTTAAGGTTAATTAATCGAACACCTTGCGTTGCACGACCCATTACACGTAAATCTTCAATGGCCATTCTAATTGTTAATCCAGATTTATTGATAATCATTAAATCATCAGCATCTGTAACTGCGTTAATAGAGATAAGTTTACCTGTTTTTTCGGTAATATTAAGAGTTTTTACTCCTTTTCCTCCACGGTTAGTAATTCTGTAAACATCTTCTCCATCATCATCAACTAATTTAGTACGTTTACCGTATCCGTTTTCAGTTACAACAAGGATCTGTGAATCGTTAACGTTGTCTTTATCAACAGTAACCATACCAATTACTTCATCAGTATCGTCTTTTAAGGTAATTCCACGAACTCCAGAAGCTGTTCTTCCCATCGGACGCGTTTTGGTTTCCTCAAAACGAACCAATTTACCTGACTTAACAGCTAAGATAATTTGGCTTTCTCCGTTAGTTAATTTAGCTTCAAGTAATTCATCACCATCTTTAATAGTAATTGCAGCAACACCATTTACTCTAGGTTTAGAATATTTCTCTAAAGAAGTTTTCTTAACCTGTCCTTTTTTAGTTACCATTACAAGATTATGACTGTTGATATAATCTTTATCTTTTAAGTCTTGTGTACAAATGAAAGCTTTTACTTTATCATCGCTCTCAATGTTTACTAAGTTTTGGATTGCTCTACCTTTTGCCGTTTTGCTTCCTTCTGGAATTTCATAAACACGCATCCAGAAACATTTTCCTTTTTGGGTAAAGAACATCATATACTGGTGGTTGGTCGCTACGAACATATGCTCAAGGAAATCCTGATCTCTTGTTCCTGCACTTTTTTGTCCAACTCCTCCTCTATTTTGTGTCTTATATTCTGTTAAGTTTGTACGCTTGATATAACCTGCATGCGAAATTGTAATTACAACATTCTCATCGGCAATTAAATCTTCGATACTTACGTCTCCACCAGAATATTCAATTAATGAACGACGCGCATCTCCGTATTTATCACGGATTTCGATAAGTTCTTCTTTAATCAAATTAGTTCTTAAGTCTACATCTGCTAATAATGCTTTCAAATGATCGATTAATTTCATCAATTCATTATACTCATCTCTTAACTTATCTTGTTCCAGACCTGTTAATTGACGTAAACGCATCTCTACGATTGCACGTGCCTGAATATCTGATAATTTAAATCTTTCGATTAATTTCTCACGAGCTTCTTCGGTGTTTTTCGAACCTCTTATTAAAGCAATTACTTCATCAATATTATCTGATGCAATAATTAAACCTTCTAAGATATGAGCTCTTTCTTCTGCTTTACGTAATTCAAATCTTGTTCTACGAACTACAACATCATGACGGTGCTCAATAAAATAGTGAATCATATCTTTTAGATTCAACATTTGTGGGCGACCTTTTACCAGTGCAATATTATTTACACTAAAAGAAGATTGTAATGATGTATATTTATATAATGTATTTAAAACTACATTAGGAGTTGCATCACGTTTTAGGATATAAACGATACGCATACCGTTTCTATCTGATTCATCACGGATATTTGCAATTCCATCAATTTTTTTATCATTTACCAAATCAGCAGTACGTTTGATCATTTCTGCTTTATTAACTTGGTATGGAATTTCGGTAACGATGATACATTCTCTACCATCTACCTCTTCAAAACCTACTTTGGCACGCATTACAATACGTCCTCTACCTGTTTTAAATGCTTCACGAACGCCTTCATAACCATATATTATACCTCCTGTTGGAAAATCGGGAGCTTTAATATGAGTAATTAATTCGTCAATTTCAATATCGTTATTGTCAAGATACGCTAATGTACCATTGATAACTTCTGTTAAGTTGTGTGGTGGCATATTTGTAGCCATACCAACTGCAATACCTGTTGCTCCGTTAACCAATAAGGTAGGAACTCTGGTAGGCATTACTTTAGGCTCATATAAAGTATCATCAAAGTTCAATTGAAAATCAACTGTTTCTTTTTCGATATCAGCCATTATTTCTTCTGAAATCTTACGCATTCTAGCCTCCGTATAACGCATTGCTGCCGGGCTATCTCCATCTACAGAACCAAAGTTACCTTGGCCATCCACTAATAAATAACGTAAACTCCATTCTTGAGCCATACGTACCATGGCATCATATACTGAAGTATCTCCGTGTGGGTGATACTTACCTAAAACCTCCCCTACGATTCTCGCAGATTTTTTGTGGGCAGATTTTGATGTTACTCCTAAGTCATACATTCCGTAAAGAACTCTTCGATGCACTGGTTTCAAGCCATCTCTAACATCTGGAAGTGCTCTTGATACGATTACTGACATCGAATAATCGATGTAAGCTGATTTCATTTCATCCTCTATGTTAATAGGAATTAACTTTTCTCCTTCAGACATAAGTTGTTATATTAAAAAATTATATTAGTTTCAAAACGTGCCAATATACGCCTTTTTGAAATTTTTGAGGGTATTTTCCCCTACTTATTTCAATGATTTATTAACAACTTTATTTTACATTTTAGTTAATAATTTAAATCTTATTTAACTCTTTTATTATTATTTTTTTCGTCCCTTAGCTGACATGAGTTTCTAATGGGTATGGTTTTTGTTTTTCATACACTAATTCACTAAATTTACAATACTAATTATATATTATGGATGATAATTTTTCACCAAGAGTAAAAGATGTTATTACCTACAGTAAAGAAGAAGCCTTAAGATTGGGTCACGACTTTATTGGTACTGAACATTTGATGCTAGGCATTTTAAGGGATGGAAACGGAAAAGCCATTCATATATTAAATAACCTAGCAGTCGATTTAGAGCATTTACGTAGGAAGGTCGAAATACTGAGCCCTGCCAATCTTAGTGCCGAAGTCAATGTAGAGAAAAAAAACCTGCACCTCACACGTCAAGCTGAGAGAGCGCTAAAGACTACATTTCTAGAAGCCAAAGTATTCCAGAGTTCATCTATTAGTACGGCACACTTGCTTTTATGCATCTTACGAAACGAAAACGATCCAACAACCAAGCTATTGAATAAGCTAAAAATAGATTATGATATAGCTAAAGAACAATACTTAAATATGACTCCAAGCGAAGAAGAATTTTTAGAAAACTTGCCAAGAAACGAATCATATAATGATGATTCAGGACAAGATGACAGTCTTAAAGAAGGAAGTTTTAATAATCCAGCCAATAAGTCCAACAAAAAATCAAAAACACCTGTTCTAGATAATTTTGGGAGAGATTTAACAGAAATGGCAGAGGAAGGAAAACTAGATCCTGTTGTAGGGCGTGAGAAAGAAATTGAACGCGTTTCGCAAATTTTAAGCCGTAGAAAAAAGAACAACCCTTTATTAATCGGTGAACCTGGAGTAGGAAAATCTGCTATTGCCGAAGGACTAGCCTTGCGTATTGTTCAGAAAAAAGTATCCCGTATCTTATTTCACAAACGTGTAGTTACCCTAGACTTAGCAAGCCTTGTAGCAGGAACCAAATATCGTGGTCAGTTTGAAGAACGAATGAAAGCTGTAATGAACGAGTTAGAGAAAAATGATGATATCATCCTTTTTATCGACGAAATTCATACTATCGTTGGTGCTGGAGGTGCAACTGGATCTCTAGACGCTTCGAATATGTTTAAACCTGCCTTATCAAGAGGAGAAATCCAATGTATTGGAGCAACTACTCTTGATGAATACAGACAATATATAGAGAAAGACGGTGCTTTAGAAAGACGTTTCCAGAAAGTAATTGTAGAACCAACTTCTGTTGCAGAAACAATTGAAATCTTAAACAACATCAAAGACAAATACGAAGATCACCACAACGTAACATATACTCCAGAAGCAATCGAAGCTTGTGTTAAATTAACAAACCGATACATGTCGGAGCGTTTCTTACCAGACAAAGCTATTGATGCTCTTGACGAGGCTGGATCTCGTGTGCATATTACTAATATTGATGTTCCTAAACAAATCCTTGATTTAGAACGTCAACTAGAAGAAGTACGTGAACTGAAAAACGTAGTTGTTAAAAAACAAAAATACGAGGAAGCTGCTAAACTTCGCGATGACGAAAAACGCATCGAAAAAGAACTAGCTATAGCTCAGGAACAATGGGAAGAAGACTCTAAAAATAATAGAATTCTTGTAACCGAAGATAATGTTGCCGATGTAGTATCTATGATGACAGGAATTCCTGTAAACAGAATTGCACAAACAGAAAGTAACAAATTAGCCAAACTTCCTGAATTAATTCAAGACAAAGTAATTGGTCAAAACGAAGCTGTTTTAAAAATTGCTCGTTCTATACAACGTAACAGAGCTGGTCTTAAAGACCCAAACAGACCTATTGGATCATTCATTTTCTTAGGACAAACTGGTGTTGGTAAAACACAACTAGCAAAAGTTCTGGCAAAAGAATTATTCGATTCTGAAGATGCTTTAGTACGTATTGACATGAGCGAATACATGGAGAAATTTGCTATTTCTCGTTTAGTTGGAGCGCCTCCGGGATACGTTGGTTACGAAGAAGGTGGGCAATTAACCGAAAAAGTTCGTAGAAAACCGTATTGTGTGGTACTTTTAGATGAGATTGAAAAAGCACATCCAGATGTATTTAACATGATGCTTCAAGTTCTAGACGATGGTTATTTAACCGATAGTTTAGGTCGTAAAATTGACTTTAAAAACACTATAATTATCATGACTTCTAATGTTGGAGCAAGACAATTAAAAGATTTTGGTCAAGGAGTAGGATTTGGAACTGCTGCAAAAATTGCTCAAGCCGATGATAATTCTAAAAGTATTATCGAAAATGCATTGAAAAAAACATTTGCACCAGAATTCTTGAACAGAATTGATGATGTTATTGTATTCAATAGCTTAGAGAAAAGCGATATCGATTTGATTATCGAAATTGAACTTAAAAAACTATACTTACGTGTAGAAGAGTTAGGTTACAAATTAAATCTTACTGATAAAGCCAAAGCTTTCATCGCAGATAAAGGTTTTGATAAGCAATTTGGAGCAAGACCATTAAAAAGAGCGATTCAGAAATACGTTGAAGATATATTAGCAGAAGAAATAATTACTTCTAAAATTACTTCAGGCGATGAAATCTTAATTGATTTAAATGAAGAATCACAAGAACTTACTGTTGATGTTCATAAAGCAGAAGAACCAACAAATCAATAATATAATTTATTTTTTATAACAAATCATAAACCCGTTACGTTTTTTATAACATAACGGGTTTATTCTTTATATGAAATCGGTCAATTATTAAAAACAAATATTTACTTTTGATTAAGTAAAACAAATCAAATTATGCTTCAAAATAAAGTCATCTTAGGTAGCGAAGAATGGTGCTCATTTCCTGAATTGGGAATCCCTACAATTAAAGCACGTGTAGATTCGGGTGCAAAAACCTCGGCGATGCATGCCATTAACATAGCTCCTTTTATAAAAAATGATGCAAATTGGGTTAAATTTGATATTAATCCGATACAAAACAACACAAAAACAATAATACATTGCGAAGCTCCGCTAGTAGACAAAAGGGTTGTAAAAAGCTCTAGCGGTTTTAGAGAGCAACGCTATGTTATACAAACCAGTTTAAAAATTGGTGATACCAAATGGCCTATAGAAATGACTTTGACCAATCGAGATTCAATGGGTTTCAGGATGCTTTTAGGCCGAGAAGCAATGAGCGGTAGAGTACTTGTTGATCCTGAGGAAAAATATCTTTTAGGGCAACCTTCATCTGACACACTAAAAGAATTATATCAAAATTCTGAAAAAGCAAGTTCCGGTTTACGAATTGGTCTTTTGGCTAGTAACCCTGAATTATACAGCAACAAAAGAATCATGGAAGCTGGCGAAATGCGAGGTCATGACATGCAGTTTTTGAACATCAAAGAATGCTACATGAAACTCGATGCCAAAACACCCGAAATTCATTATCGTGGTGGAAAAATTCTAAATGAATTTGATGCTATTATCCCGCGTATTCGCCCAAGCATAACTTTTTACGGCTGTGCATTAACACGCCAGTTTGAAGCCATGAAGGTTTTTTGCTTAAACTCTGCTTCAGCAATAACCCAATCACGCGATAAACTATATTCTTTACAATTATTATTGCATAGCGGAATTGATATTCCGACAACCGGTTTTGCTAATTCTCCTTTAGATACCGACGATTTGATAAAAATGGTTGGAGGCTCTCCTTTAATCGTAAAACTATTAGAAGGAACTCAAGGAAAAGGTGTTGTATTAGCTGAAACAAAAAAGGCTGCAGAAAGTGTTATAAATGCCTTTAAAAGCCTAAATGCTAATATTCTGGTACAAGAGTTCATTAAAGAAGCAAACGGTAAAGATATACGCTGTTTTGTAATCGACGGAAAAGTAGTTGCAGCTATTCAGCGTGAAGCCATGCCTGGTGAATTTAGAGCAAATATTCACTTAGGCGGAACCGCATCGATATTAAAAATAACTAGCGAAGAAAAAAGAATCGCCATAAAAGCTGCCAAAGCAATGGATTTAAAAGTTGCTGGTGTAGATATTATACGTTCATCAAAAGGGCCTTTATTACTAGAAGTAAACTCTTCTCCTGGTTTAGAAGGAATTGAAGGAGCTACTAATAAAGATGTTGCCAGTGAAATGATAAAAGCTATCGAAAAGAATTTTAAACTTAGATAATTTTTTAGTAAACAGTTGCAGTTTACAGTCTCAGTTACTGCAACTGAATACTGTTACTAAACACTGTTACTAAAAAACCGAATACTAAAAAAATGAATCCATATCTCGATATTGTCATCCGCAGTGCTTCGGTTTACTTTTTTATGGTAATCGCATTACGTGTTTTTGGAAAAAAGGAATTATCTCAGCTCAATACTGCCGATGTAATCCTGATATTATTAATTAGTAATGCTGTCCAGAACGCAATGGTTGGTAGCGACACAAGCCTTTTAGGAGGAATTGCCGCAGCAGCCGTATTATTTATCATTAATTATATTCTAAAAAAACTTACCTACAAATACAAAGGACTACATAATCTTTTGCTAGAAAAACCTGAAGTTCTCATTCATAATGGACATATCGATTTTAAATCGCTAAGTAAATTAAATATATCTTCGGATGAAATTGAAGAAGCTATGCGGGAACATGGCGTAGAACATTATAAAGAGGTAAAATTAGCCATGCTAGAAATAGATGGTACAATAAGTATTATCTCAAAAAGTACAAATCATTTAAAGCAAACAATATACAAGCGAAAACACAATCACAAAAACTTTCAGAAGTAGTTAAAAGTAAGTCGAAAGTTTAAAAGTCATAAAGTCAAAAGGATCAACATCAGTCAAAACAACTAAAACCAAGTAGCTCAAACACAAAAATATTATGCCGGCAATTTTAATAGAAGTTAGAAAAGACTATAACGAAGAAGAAGGTACTAGAATTATCGATGCAGTTCATTCTGCAATGGTAACAGCTTTCCAGATCCCACCTGAAGATAAAACCGTCAGACTTTTAGTTCATCCGCCACATAGATTTGCAGTTTCACCAACTAAAACTCAACCTGAATTATACACTTTAATAAGTGTTGATGCATTTTCGGGACGTTCTATTGATGCGAAAAGAAAACTATTCAGTGAAATAACTAAAAACTTATCTGAATTAGGCATCCCTAAAGACCATGTTTTAATTGTTGTTAGAGACAGTCAGAAAGAAAGTTGGGGTGTTCAGGGAGGACAATCAGCATATGATGTTGATCTAGGATTTAAAGTTGAAGTTTAAAATAGAAATAATCATTTAAATACCTACAAGGTCAAAAAAGACTTTGCAGGAAAGCATAAATCATAAAAAAGAGGATAATTTCAATGAAATTATCCTCTTTTTTTATAGAATTAAAATTACTTTAAGCGTCTAGAACCAAATCTTTAATTGTAGTATTGGATAGTCCTAGCGGTTTAAGTCTGTGGTTTAGATTTACCAAAATATAATCTTGCTCTACAGGAAATCTTTCTGCGATACTTTTATAATGCTTTAAAAGCTTCTTGTCTTCTACCCCATTTAAAGCTTGCAAAGCCGTGTGAATAACCCTATTTGATCTATCATTTAAACCTACAATAAAAGCATCAATATAATTATTTTTATTACTTAATTGACCAAGCATATAATATGTAGTAACTTTTATACTCTCATTATCACTTTCAGTAAAAGGAACTATAAGATAGCTATAATCGATATTCATTTCTTTTAATAAATACGCACAAAAACTAAAAGTTTCGTCGTCATTTATCATTTCTATATTCGCCTCGATTACTCCTAGCCAATCTGAACTTTTGTCTTTTGCATACCAAAATACAAATTGAAAAACATGCAATAAACTCACATCGGCAAAATCAACTAAATAAGGATATGCACGTTCATAATCAAATTTTGCGAGTATCTGAAGTAACTCTTTTTGAATTTCGCCATTACTTATTTTATATTCTTCTTCGATTATATCTAATGTCTCAGCATCTAGCTTTTGCTTGATTAAAATCCCTGTCAAACAATCGCTCTTCACCTCATCATCATTAGTCAAAAAGTACATTTTTAGAATATCTTGTAAAGAACCTCCTATTTTGTACCCAAACCATCCTACATTATCCTGCATTAAATCACCCGAAATTACTTCATCAAGCCATCTTTCATACCAATCTAAAAAATTCAATTCGAAAGTAAATTGAGGATTATATCTTTCACTATTAATATTTACAACTCTTCCTTTAAATTCTCCATTTAAAACAATTGCATGATAACAAGAACAACCTTGCTCACCAACAGGCAATATTCCGCCATATATCTTACCTAATTCCTTTTCATAATCGTCATCTGAAATGGTATCTTCTTCTGTTTTTTCGATTAAATCGTCCCAATACTCATCTGACATTTTAGGATACAGGATACAATCTCCTTTTAAATACTCCTTAGTATTTTCATAGATTAAGTCATTTACATTCTTTCCTAGTGGATATATTCCGTAAAAAGGGCCTGCAGCCGAAGAAGAGAATGATTCTCCCCCATTACCAATATTCATTAAAAACGCTTTATAACAATTAGGAAGCTCTACACTGTATTCGTTTTCAAACTTTAATATATCTTCTGCATTTACAACTTCTCCTAAGATATACTTATGACTTGAAGCGCCAAATACTTTTAAGTCTTTATCTATCTGTTTAGCTTCAACTAACTTACTTTTAATCCTTTCTATTTGTTCACCTATGAACTTACTATTCGATTCTTCCATTTTAATCTTTATTCCTTCGTTCAATTTTTAGAATAGAATAAATGTACTCTATTTTAGTTTTTGCACAAATTATTTCAACAAACAAAAAAGCTACAAGATTTTTTACTCCTGTAGCTTTCATTTAATAAATTTAAATTTAATTATTCATAAACCGCATCGCGATTGTAAACCAGTATTTTCGAAACATTCTCAGCAATTTCCTTACCCAATATTTCTTCAATTACATATAATGTTCCGTCTAAACCCGAAGTGATTCCTGCAGTGGTGAGTACTTCATCATCTAAGACATATCGTACATTTTCAACAATCTCAATACTTTCATGCATCTTTAAATACTGCATTGCTCCAAAATGAGTAGTTGCTTTTTTATTATCCAATATTCCAGTTGCAGCAAGAATCACGGAGCCTGTACAAACTGAGAATATCAATGCAGCCGCCTTATGTTGACTTTTAATCCATTCGGCAATCTCAATATTACTATCCCCAATCTGCTTTGCTAAAGATGGTTCTGCTCCGGGAATCACTATAATGTCTGCCTGTGGAGCATTAGAAAAATTATAAGTAGCTTTGATTTGAAGGATATTACCTTCAGAATACACCAAATTTTCATTTGGGGAAACACTATAGAGCTCAAATCTGTTACCAAAAAAATTAGCTTTGGCAAATACATCTATAGGACCATTCAGATCAAGTGCTTCAACTTGATCAAATACTAGAAACGCGACTTTTATTGTTTTTTTTTCGTTGAATTGTGGAAATTTTTTTGATTCCATTTTAAATGATTTTAATTTTAATTATTATTCTATATTTTTAACGCTACGGTTTTATAATAGCAGATTAAAGTCTGATTTCTGAAACTGTATGCGATAAACAGCGGGAGAAATCTGATAATGTTTCATAAATACTCCTCTCATAGTATCTATTGATACAAATCCTACCAGATGTGCTATATTTTTTAGTTCATGATCTGTTTCTTCTAAATATTTTTTCGCTGTTTCTAATCGTACTTTTTCTACGTATTTAGCAGGAGTAATTCCTGTTTCGGCAGTAAAGACTCTATTAAAATTACGCAGACTCATAGCTGCTTTTTCAGCCATATTTTGAACAGTTATCGGCTTATGTAAATTTTCTAATATCCAGAAATGAAGTTTTTTAATAATCATACTATCTACCACAGGCTGTAAGAGAAAGTTACTATACTGACTCTGATTACCATGTCTTTGTAAATACATAACTAATATTTTTGCTATAGAAAGACTTATTTCCTTTCCACAATCTTCTTCAATTAAAGCCAAACACAAATCAATACCAGTTGATGCACCCGCAGCTGTATATATTGAATTTTGTTGTATATAAATAGGTTTCGATTCTACCTGAATTAGGGGATACTTCTTTTTTAGTAAGTCGCAATACATCCAGTGTGTAGTTGCATGTTTACCATTCAACAATCCTGATCCTGCTAATAAAAATGCTCCAATACAAACGGAACAAACACGACGGATTTTGTATGCATTTTTCTGTAACCATTCTTGAAAAATCAGATAATCCTGTGGTGGAGTTTTAAAGGAAAATCCACTAATAATAAGGGTATCAATTGGCTCAACAATGTCAACAACTTTCTTATCACAACTAAAGTTTAAACCATTAAAATTACCTAAATATAATTCGTCCATAGGTGATGCAATTACAACATCATAATTAAAAGATTTAATTTGCTTATCCTGTTCTTCAATCAGATGTTTTGCAAGGCGAAATGCATCCATAGGACCTGCAAGATCCAGAATAAGCATATCAGGTATTGCAACAATAACTATCAGTTTTTTTTCCATAATTCAAAGGTATAAACTTCATATTTGGCGTAAATGCCAATTTTACCTTAATTTATGCCATCCTTGCAATTAACACGAATGAAAACTTCTAAAAAAACTAGTTTTTAAAAAACAAGTCAATAACCATTAAATTGTCTTTTATATTATTAAAGCTTCAGAAAGATTAATCTTTTTAAATCAACATCTTAAATAATAGAAAATAAAATTTAGGCAGTAAAAAACATGCAACAAACAAAAAAAGCTAGTCTCAATAAAGAAACTAGCTTTTTTTTATAGGTTTAAAATGCAATTTTGAATCTCACATTTCACAAATACTTTTTTTCTATTATATAAAAATACTAAGTATATAATACACTATCGCAGCTAAAAGTGCCGAAACAGGAATCGTTAATACCCAAGCCCATAATAAACTTACTGTTACACCCCAACGAACGGCAGATACACGTTTTGTTAATCCAACCCCGATGATTGATCCTGTAATAGTATGTGTTGTACTTACTGGTACTTTAAAATGCTCTGTAAAGTATAATGTTAATGCTCCTGCAGTTTCTGCAGCTACACCTTCAAATGAAGTTACTTTAGTGATTTTAGAACCCATTGTTTTTACAATTTTCCAACCACCACTTAATGTTCCTGCTGCAATTGCAGAGTAACAAGCTAAAGGAATCCAAGATGGCATCTTGAATGCTCCATCATCTGACGGAAGTACCACATCTAACCAAGCATCCATATGTACACCTGGATTTGTATGAATATAAACCGCAACTGCTGCTGCAATAATACCCATTACTTTTTGAGAATCGTTACCACCGTGACCTAAACTAAAAGCAGCCGAAGATAGTAATTGCATTTTTTTCAGTGCTCCATCTGCCTGATGAAGATTTAAACTACTAAATATCAAAGCAAATGCTGAAATTGAATAGATAATAAATCCTACCAAAAACCATTTTATATTATGTGCCTCTAATACAACGCTCCAAAATTCTGAAGACGCAAAACGAGGTTTTCCTCCATCCTTTATGATTGTTTCATAAGGAATCATTTGGTAATAGATAAAAACAGCTGTAAAAATCATTAAAGCAATCGTGAATAACTTTGGTAAAATACTTTTTTTAGAAGAGTTCAATAACCAAATAGAAATTAAATAAGAAGCCAATGCTCCTAACAACGGTGCTAAAACGATAAAAGCAACTATGACGAGAACTCCCGAGGGCATCCCTCCGTCTTTTCCTGCTTTGTACCAGCTTACAATTTGATACCAATATTGTGTAGTACCATCTTCTCCTACATAACCAGAGAAACCATGTACAGCGATTGCATGAGCAATTGCAGCACCAGCAAAACCTCCAATTAAGGTATGAGATGAACTTGAAGGAATTCCTAACCACCAAGTTAATAAGTTCCAACAAATAGCAGCGATAACCCCTGCCAAAATCACAACTAGATTGATTTCCATAGTGTTTGCCGTTTTAGCAACAGTATCTGCTACACCAAAACCGAAAACCCAATAAGCCAAAAAGTTAAAAAATGCTGCCCAAAGAACGGCTTGAAAAGGCGTTAATACCTTTGTAGCAACAACTGTAGCTATAGCATTTGCCGCATCATGAAAACCATTGATGTAATCAAAGATTAAAGCTAATACTATAATAATTATAAGTAGCGTCATAAAATTATAACTTCAGAATTGAAATAAATTGAATTTAAGAATGTTTTACAGAAATAGATTCTAGTATGTTTGCAACACTCTTACATTTATCTGTTGCAGATTCTAAAACAGATAACACTTCTTTATATTTAATAATATTTTTAGCGTCTGTTTCGTTTTCAAAAATTTCAAAAACTGCTTTGTTATAAACATTATCCGACTTGTTTTCCAGTTTATTAATTCTGGCACACGCATCTTTAATGACTTTGAAATTCTTTAAATTTCTCAATTCTTTTACTGCACTATCAATATTCTGACATGCTTCAAGATTGATTTCAGTCATTTTTCTGATAGATTTTGTAATCTTATCAACCTGATACAACTTCATTCTGCTTGCAGCACCATGTAAATAATCGGCTACGTTATCAATAGAAGTAATCAAAGTATGAATATCTTCTCTATCAAATGGAGTAATGAAGTTTCTGCTTAATTCTAGATTTGTCTGACGAGTAATATCCTCGCCTTTTTGTTCCAATTCATCAATCTTTTGAAAAAGTACTTCTCTTTCTTTCAAAGGAAGGTTTACTGCTTCGTGTAAGTTAGAAGCTAACTCAATTAAATTGCTTGATGCTTCTTCAAAAAGTGGAAAGAATTTCTTGTCTTTCGGCACTAAAAATTGGAAAATACTGTTTATTGACATTTTTATATTTTTAATACTGCAAAATTACTTCATTATTCTTTCGCTATGTTAAGCCATTGTTAACAAATCATTTTCAATTTGGAAACTATTCAAAAATGAAATTGTCTTTTCGATATCATAATGTAGGATTCTATCCTCAGTAACCAACGGTACAACTTCGCGATAGCTGCTTAAAAACATCTCGATAAAGTCGCTTGATTTCAACGGTTTTCTATAAGCAATTGCTTGCGAAGCATTTAATAATTCGATAGCAAGAATGCGCTCTAAATTATCCATAACACGCAATGCTTTGGTAGCTCCATTTGCTCCCATGCTCACGTGATCCTCTTGTCCGTTGCTAGAAACTATACTATCTACACTAGATGGTGTTGCTAATTGCTTGTTCTGACTAGCAATACTTGCTGCTGTATATTGCGGAATCATTAATCCTGAATTTAATCCTGGATTATCTACCAAAAATGCAGGAAGATTACGTAATCCCGAAATTAATTGATACGTTCTTCTTTCAGAAATACTTCCTAATTCAGCCAAAGCAATTGCCATAAAATCTAAGGCTAAAGCCAAAGGTTGCCCGTGGAAATTTCCTCCAGAAATAATCTCATCGCTTTCTACAAATATGTTAGGATTATCAGTAACCGAATTTATCTCTGTTTTAAAAACCTTTCTCACATAATCAATCGCATCTTTTGAAGCTCCATGAACTTGCGGAATACAACGGAACGAATATGGATCCTGAACATGCGTTTTTACCTGAGATATGATTTCGCTTCCTTCTAAAAATTCTTTGATACGTTGTGCGGTAACAATTTGTCCTTTATGAGGGCGAATAAAATGAATCAATTCATGAAACGGTTCGATTCTTCCGTCGAAACCTTCCAAAGAAATTGTTCCAATTAAATCGGCTAAATAAGAGAACTTATAAGCTTTCATTAAAATATGAGCTCCGTAAGCACTCATAAACTGCGTACCGTTTAATAATGCTAATCCCTCTTTAGATTTTAATACTATTGGCTCCCAGTTAAAGTGTTTTAAAACTTCACTTGAGTGTACTTTCTTCCCTTCAAAATATACTTCACCTTCACCTAACAACGGCAATGATAAATGTGCTAATGGAGCTAAATCTCCAGATGCTCCAAGTGATCCTTGCGTATAAACAACTGGTAAAATATCATTGTTGTAGAAAGAAACTAAACGTTCTAATGTTTGTAATTGTATAGCCGAATGTCCGTAGCTTAATGATTGTATCTTAAGCAATAACATTAATTTTACAATTTCTTGTGGCACCTCCTCGCCTGTTCCACAAGCATGAGATTTCACAAGGTTTTCTTGAAGTTTAGATAAATTTTCATTAGATATCTTCACATTACAAAGTGATCCAAATCCTGTATTGATACCATAAATAGGTTCAGAATGTGAAGCCATTTTTTTATCTAAATAATCTCTGCATTTTTGAACATTGATTTTAGCTTCATCAGATAGTTCTAATGTTTTTTGCTCTACGATTATCTCTTGTAATTGCTCTAAATTCAGTAACTCAGTACTGATATAATGAATGTTGCTCATTTTATATTGTATTTGAATGTCAAAATTCAGCAAATCAATATTAAAAAGCAATGTTTATTGAGGATTATTTAATCTTAATAGCAAATAAAAATTAGAGGACTGAGTCTAAATAACAAAAGCAACTCTAAATAGGTTGCTTTTGTTATAATTTTAAGTAATTGAAAACTTCTTAAATTAATAATAAGTAATAACTGTTTTTTCAGTTAGTACTGGTGCTGAAAGTGTCATAATGTATTTCATTTTTGTTAAAACATAACCATTTTCATTATAAGTATATTCAGTTTTATATGATCTGGTAGTGACTACCCTCCCATCATTGGTTCCAATAATTGATGAGCTAATTTGATTATTAACTCCTCCCCCTTCTGTAATAAGGTTATTAAATCCTAGAATGTTTTTTGAATAAGAATTCTTTGTATCAAAAATAGAATTACATGTTTCAACATAATTAGTAGAACCATATTTCAAAGCTGAATAAGTATATTTTACTGTATTTCCTTTTTCATAAGCATAAACCCAAGTACCCCAACCAGATAAGTCGCTCGTCTCAGTAATTGTACCATCCTCATTATGTGCAAAATTCACTGTATAATCGATACTTCCATCTGATTTTGTACTTATCATAGCTATTTCTTTATTCCCTTCATTATATACATATTCAGTAGAAGGTGTAGCAGCTTTATAGTTATTTACTTTAGTAATTAAATTTCCATTATAAGTGTACATAATCGTTCTAATTCCTTCAGTTACTGTTTGATCACTTAATTTTATCATAGTACTTTTAATCGTTATACTAACTAATTTAGTAATATTAGAAGTATCATAAGTAAATGTATATTCCGTTTTTGTATTATCTACATTACTAATTGATTCTACAGTTCTTGTTTTAGGAAGTTCTAATATTACTTTTTCAGAAACTACTCCTTTTACACTTTCCATACCTCCTGAATTAGCAGTAACAGTATATGTAAAAGAACCAGTAGATGTAAGTACATCTTTAAATTTTGCTTCTGTAAGTGGGGCGGCATTAATTTTTACAGGATTATCGTTTCTGTAAACATTGTACGTAATACCAGTACCTCCCACAACAGACCAGCTTACATCTACTCCAC
>NZ_JSYP01000017.1 GCF_000813005.1 Flavobacterium sp. KMS
AGGTTCTGAGGTTCTGAGGTTCTGAGGTTCTGAGGTTCTGAGGTTCTGAGGTTCTGAGGTTCTGAGGTTCTGAGGTTCTGAGGTTCTGAGGTTCTGAGGTTCTGAGGTTCTGAGGTTCTGAATTGATAAAAAAGAGCGCTTTAGCGCTCTTTTTTATCAATTATCAATTATCAATTATCAATTATTAATGTTTTGCTTTAGATCCAAACGGACAACGCTTTATAAGATAATTGATTGTAGCGTGGTAAGCATCGAATCCGGTTCCAAAAGAATTTCTAGATTCCGAGTATAAGTTAGATCCTTTATCGTTATAAATATTCAGATTAATTTTAGTTTCATAATTAATCATTGTTGTGGCATTATTAGAGTTATATGCTGAACCTGATGATTTAGTAGTTTCTTTTCGTCCCTCTTTATTTTGGGTTTCTTTATCATTATAACTAGAAACACCACTTCCGTAAGACGAAGTTCCTTTATTAGTTACAGTGGCAATTCCGTATAAAACATTTTCAACCCCTAGTAATACGGCCATTTCCTGTGGAGTTATCGATTTTAAATTAGCATGTGTAATTTTATTCTTAGCCAATATACTATTTGTTGTAATAGGATCTTGCAAGTCTAAACCATAAGTATTGTCTTTAACAGACAAATATCCTTCTGCTTGCAACTGCTCAGCCATCGAATTAACATTAAGTGAAGGATCATTAGATATGAACTCAAAAGGCAATATAGCTATTCTCCCTCTGCGATCTGTAGATGTAGAAACTGGTGAAATTGTTTCGGAACCAGCCGTTTTATTAACTACTTCCGTTCTTCCGCTGGCAAATACGATTACATTTATATCTGCCTTTTTAAACTCATATTCTAGGGATTCTCCCTTAAATATAAACTTAATGGCATTATCTTTAACCGATACAACTTTGCCTTCTCTTTTTTCTCCATTTACCATAATAACAGTATCAACTTTATCCTGAGCAGACATGGTAATTACACTGCAAAAAAGGATTATAAAAAAAGTGATTTTTTTTAAAATAAGAATTTTCATTTTTTCAAAGATTAAATTTTTAAGAATTAAAACCAATCTAAATGCATAAAGCAAAATCTTTAATCAAGACAATAGTCGCGTATACAATTGTTAAAAAAAATGTTATTTGTAGATAAATTGATACTATAAAAATAATTATTTTTTTATTTAAATCCAATATAAACCCATATTAATCGTAGGTAAGCACTAGTTTTATCAATCGATTGCGCAAGTTAAATTTTTCTTAAATTAAGGTTTTACCCCATAAAAGGATAATCTGTGTAACCTCTTCCTGTACCGCCACCAAATAAAGTATGATTATCTGATATTTCATTTAGCGATGTATCTAATTTGACTCTTTTTGGATAATCGGGATTCGTAAGAAATTTTCTTCCAAAGCCAATTAAATCAACCAAATTGTTTTCTATTAATTTTTCACCTTCTTGAGGGGTTTTATTACCAGTGGCTATAATTGTATTTTTAAATTTAGCTCTAAGTTCTTTCCTGAAATCATTTGAAATTTGTGGAGCATCATCCCAATCGGCTTCACAAAGATGAATGTACGCAATATCTAATTTATTCAACTCCTCCGAAGCTAACATAATAGTTTCCAGAATCTCAGGATCATTCATATCTTTAAAGCTTATAAAAGGAGAAAGCCTTACTCCTGTTTTTTCTTTTCCAATAGCTGATACTACTGCTTTAGAAATTTCAATTAATAATCGGATTCTATTTTCTTTCGAGCCTCCATATTTGTCGGTTCTTTTATTACTATTACTTCTTAAAAACTGGTCGATTAAATAGCCGTTTGCTCCATGAATCTCTACACCATCAAAACCTGCTTCGATAGCATTTTTAGCCCCCTGAACAAATTCCTGGATTACGTTATCGATATCAATTTTAGTCATTTCTCTAGGTTTTTCTACAGGTATAAAAGTAGCATCCCCATTTGGAGCACCATCAAAAATATAAACATTGGTATTTTGTGCCAGTAAAGCCGAAGGAGCAATAGGTTGCAATCCATTTACTTTAGAACTGCTTACCCTGCCTACATGCCATAATTGAAGAAATATTTTGCCTCCTTTTTTGTGTACAGCATCTGTTGTTAGTTTCCATCCTTCTATTTGTTCCTGGCTATATATCCCTGGAGTTTTTGCATATCCCATACCCTGCATAGAAATTTGCGTTGCTTCGGTAATTATAATACCTGCCATACTCCTTTGAGCATAATATTCTGCCATTAATACATTAGGAACATCTCCAGGTTGTGTAGCTCTAGAACGTGTCATAGGAGCCATTAAAAAACGGTTTTGTAATTCGATTCCTTTTAAGTTATATTTCTGAAATAATTCTTGATAATTCATTTTTATGTCAATTTAGAATTGTAATTTATTTTTTGAATTCTACTGTTGAAAAAATCAATGTTGTTTCTCCAGTATTTTTTAAATTATGAACGAAAAAATTCTCTTCATTAAGCTTATCAAAATAAACTGTATCTCCTTTTTCATAAATTATTTCCTTTACAGAACCATCATTATAGTAAGAAATAGATTTGCCAGATGAGAGTGCTGTCCAGAAATAGCGTAAACAATGTTTATGAAACGGAAGTTCTTTTCCTGCAGGTAAATGAATAGTCCAAACTTTAAATTCTTTATTTTCAAAAACTAATTTTTCACCTACTGTCCTATTGTTTTCAGCATTATTAAGTTCATCGCGTAATTCATTAGTCCACAGTTCCCAGGTTCCTGCAGGATTTATTATTGTAGCTTGCATGTTTATCTTTTAATTTAAAATTCAATAGCAATCTTTCCTATTGTTTTTCCAGATTCCAATAGTTGATGCGCCTTTTTTAAATTATCAGCCGTAAGACCAGTTAATGTTTCATTCAAAGTAGTTTTGAGTATTCCATTATCTAATAAATCAGCTATTTTATTGAGAATATTATGTTGTTCTTGTATATCATTTGTTTGAAACATAGAACGGGTGTACATCAATTCCCATGAAAACGAAACGCTTTTGTTCTTTAATTTATTCAAGGCAACAGGGTCACTGCTTCCGGTAATAGAAGCAATATGTCCTTGAGGTTTAATAAGCTCCACCATAATATCCCAATAAAAATTTGTATCAACAAAATCGAGAATGAAATCAACATTTTCGAATCCTAATTCCCTAACAGCAGAAATCAAGTTTTTATGATTAACCACATAATCGGCTCCTTGCTCTTTGCACCAAGCAATAGTTTCCGGACGAGATGCTGTGGCGATAACAGTTAAACCTGCTATTTTTTTAGCCAATTGTATGGCAATAGAACCAACTCCTCCTGCCCCTCCAATTATTAAAACCGTTTTACCTTTATCCTTTTCAGGATTAATACGAATGCGGTCGAAAAGTATTTCCCAAGCTGTTAAACCTGTTAAAGGTATAACGGCAGCTTCTGCATTCGTAAAAGATTTTGGTTTTCTGCCTACAATGCGCTCATCTATAATTTGATATTCTGCATTGCTACCTTGTTTCGTAATATCTCCTGCATAATATACTTCGTCGCCAACTTTAAATAAGTTTGCATTTTCACCAACAGCTTCTACTATACCTACAGCATCCCAGCCGATAATTTTTGGAGTTTCTAAAACTGTATTTACAGCACTATTCTGGCGAATTTTAAAATCTACTGGATTTACAGATACCGCATTGATTTTTACCAATAAATCATTTGCACCTGGTATAGGTTTAGCAGTTTCAAATTCTAAAAAACTATTTTGTTCAGTTATTGGTAGTGATGTTTTAAATCCTATTGCTTTCATAATTTTAATTGTTTTATTTATTATTCATTTCTAAAAACAGCTTCGAGCAAAACTCCTGTCGGAGTATGCAAAAAGATTCTTTTTTCATTAATATCCTTTAATTCCATTGTGCTATAATCCACAGCTAGTGAATCTAATTTTGACTTAAATTTTTCATATCCATTCATAAAAAACGCAGTATGATCTATTGCTTCTGCAGCATAATTACTACTTTGCTGAAATCTTAAATTAGATTGAATGACATGAACTATTGGGTCATTTCCTTCATATAACCAATAACCAGGAATAGATTTTTCGATCACATCGGGGCGTTTCCCTTCTTTTAAATCAAATACAGAAATAAAGAACTTTTTTGTATTGTCTATATCCCTTGTTCGAATGGTAGTATGATCAATGTGCATGGAAATTATAATTAGTTATTAAACTTTTCTTCGGCATTATCGATAGGCGTTTTAGGATCATTTTGAACCATCTTAGCGATATCATCCTTTCTCATAAATACGACTCCTTTTTTAGTTTTTGTATATTGAATAAAGGTATCCATTGCTTTAACCATCGCTGGAGTTCCGCCTATTCTGTCATGAAAACTAATAGACATCATTCTTCTTTTGGTAGCTCCTTCTTCATAAAGTTGGTCAAATTCCATTTTTAATTGAGCCAAAAATTGATCTGGACTCCAATGTTTACCCTCTACATTTACAATATCATTATTACGAAGTGTATATGGCATTACGACAAAGTTTTTCCCATTTACTTTAGTGATAAAAGGTTCATCACGACTTAAATCATCGATATGATATAAAAAACCAAGTTCTTGCAATACTTTTAGAGTGTTTGGACTTCTGCGTAACCAGTTTGCATTATATCCAACTCCCCTTTTACCAGTAATAGATTCTACAGTATCAATCCCTTTTTTTACAAATGCTAATTCATCAGCATAACTCATATTCCATTGATTACTCCATGACATTCCATGAGCTGCGATTTCATGACCACCATTTGCAATAGCTTTTGCAATTTCGGGATATTGTACAGCAGCTTCACCTACTACATGCGAAGTAACTTTAATATCGTATTTCTTCCATAAATCCAGCATTCTGTAAATCCCTTCATTTGCTCCATAGCGAAACCAACTTTCGGCAGGTAAATCTGGTTGTCCTTTGGGTAGTGGACTTCCAGAAAACGGACTTTCTGCACCTTCTGGTTGGCCTCCTGTTTCGAATTGCATGGATACTGAAATTACTAATTGAGCTCCATTTGGCCAATTTTTAGTAGTGTTTTCTTTTTTTGTCTGTGCATTAAATGATAAAAATAACATCATGAAAATTGAAGTTATTATTGTTTTGAAAAAAGTTGAATTCATTTTTTATAAGTTTAAAATTTTTAACAAAGTTAATATGGTTCTACAGCTGTTTTGTTGTAAAATATCATTGAATGTTTGTAAATTTCGATTAACCTGTTAGATTTGTTTTTATAATCTTTATAGAATACAATTTCATATTAAATTTGAATATTAACAACAAGTAAACAAAATCATAATCACTTATAATTAAATGGCATACGTTGATTTAATAATCTATATAAAAAGAAAAGCACACAATAAAATTATAAAAAATTATTGGGTGCTTTCTTTTACCTAAACTAGTATAAGTAAGTTTATATTAATTGGGATTTTTGTTACCCAAATAAAGCTGTTCCGCTATTCATTCTCTCTAATAATCCCATGCAAAGTGAGCATGTAAATAGCGTAATTGCAATTGCTATTAATCCAAAAATTATTAACAACTTTCGAATAGATCCTTTTGCTAAATTTTGTTCATTATCTTTTGAAATGTATTCATAGATATTTTTGAAATTTTTATAGATGATAATTCCCGTAAAAGCTATCGCAAAAAATATCACTGCTGCTATAACAGTCAATACATAAAAACGAAGTTGATTACTATGAATAAAAACATCACTAAGCGTAATTAAACTTAGTATAAAAAAAGCTACTACAGCCGTATAAACAGAAATCTTGAAGAATGTAAACATAGTTGCTTTTAAGTATTTAATTAGTCTATTTTTTAAAACGATAAATATAATAAGGTGGTTTGCCCTCATCACCAGCTCCTGTAAATGCAGGCGAACTATCAAGTTGGTTTACTGAAATGTACATCCAGCCATCTGGACCTTGGTAAACATTATCAGGCCATAATATTCTTTCACTATCTTGTATAATATTGGTTAATTTACCTTTAGCATCTAGTTTCGTAATAGCATGTTCTTGCAAGTTAGTAAAATAATGATTGCCATCTGCATCCGTAATTGCTCCATCACTAAAAGGTTTGCTTCCAACTCTTTCTATCGAATTACCAATTACGGCATCACTTTTACCATCTCTTAACAGTTTTGCAGACACTTTATACCAAGAAGAACCATTCATAGCTCCAAAAAATATAGTTTCTCGATCATTCGAAAGCGTAATTGGATCAATTGCCACACGAGCAGGTTTACCGCCAAAATGTGTTACTTTACCTTTAATAATCATGTCTTTATCTTCTGCTTGCAATGAAGTATGTCCACTAAATCTACGAACATTTTTAGTTTTTAAATTCAGTACAATAATTCCCGGATTGGCAATATCGGCCAAATAAGCAAAACCATTCTTTTCATCTATTGCTACATCTTGAGTAAAAGTTCCTTTGGGAGCTACAGATGAAGGTAATTCGATTTTTTGAGTTACTTTATTTTTGCTAATATCAAAAGCCCAAAGCCTTGTTTTACCAAGTTCAAGTCCCATATCGATAACCCATAATTGATTGTTTTTATCAAAAATAAGTCCTAGCATAGCATCAAATGTAGCATCAGTAGCTTTTTTTCCATTCTTCTGAAAATTTTCAGATGGATAAGGAATTGCTTTACCATTTACAATTTCTACCAATTGTATTTTTTGACTTCCTAGCGGGTGTATAGTTGCAAAAACACGACCTTCTGCCGATACAGCTACATCCCCCGGACGTATATCCATTGCTGCTACAACTTCTAGATTGTTATTAGTTTTATTAGCGTTCCCAAAATAACTTGCAGTACCTTCTATCCAGTCTTTACGAGGAGGAGCAAAAAAGTCAACATCTAGTGTTCCGTCTTCAAGACATTCAAATTGGTGTGGTATATTCCCTGGAATTATAAGTACTTCTCCAGCCTTAACGATATAATCTTTGCCTTGCATAGTTACTTTTACACTTCCTTTTGTAATATAAGATGTTTGTTCATTGGGATGCTGGTGCAAAGGTACTTTTGCTCCTTTATCCATCTTAAATAAAGCTAGCATTCCTTGCTCTCCATATACATATTTTCGTTGTAATTTATCTCCCAACTGTTCCCATCCCAAATCGTCAAACTTAATATGTTGTATCTCTTTTGTATTTTGTGCTGTCATACTATTCGTAATCAAAGTCATTACAGCGATTGCCAATATTGTTAATTTTAATTTTATCATTTTTATTGTATTTAATTATTTGAAATAGATTTTCCCTTCAATTATTAATAAGAGCTTTTGGCGTTACTTTGCTGCGGCCAGGGTTTATCAAAAGTTTTATTTTGCTTTGGCAAAAGAATCTCATAACCTGATTTTTCGTCTATACTAATTTTTATTTTTACAGAAGATAATTCTCCAGAAACCAAATGTCCCCCATATGTTTTATCATTTGATATAAAGTGAAAATGAAACGGTGACAAATCGATAGCTGCAAAAGATGGTGGATTATAAAAGCCAACCAGAGTTCCCGAAATATTTCCTTTTTTGTATAAAGGCCTTGTTTTCATTAACTCAGCTAAACCTGTAGTATCCCAGTCTTCGAGTTTATTTGCGCCACCCACTACGATAGATTCAAAAACACATTCTATTCGTAATGCATACGGTTTATTTGCAGATGGGAGTTTACTTATGATTTCTTTTTGGAGCATTTCAATATTTTTAATACCACTCACCTCAAATTCTTTGTCAGCTCTAAAAAAAGCAACCGATGCAAATGGAACTTCTCGTTCAACTTCTGCTTTTGTAACACGTCCATCCGAAGCTATACGATAAAAAATACCATCCAGAGCAATCATTTCACCATCGAGATGATTATAAGTACCTAATCCAAAACTTCCTTTAGCAGCAAGTGATTTTATACTAAGATCACCTATGTAAACACCGTTTCGCATTGCGTCCATTGCAGAATAATGAAAAATTGGCTTCTCTTCCTGAACTTGCCCATTTACTACCAAGAAACTAGCAGTAGTAATTAAAGAAGCTATTGTTGTTAATTTTTTACTCATTGTTTAATTTATTATTCTGTTTACACAGAAAGGATTATAAAAGCAAAGATATTTTTTAACAACTAAGATATATTGTAGATTTTCATTGTATTTTTGTATAAATTAATCATCAGTATATGAAACGTTTTAGTAGCTATCATTCCTTAAATGTATTTAGATTACAGCTCGACGAATGGGAATTCCCAACACATAAACACAATTTTTATGAATTCATTTTTATAGAGAAAGGAAGTGGTAATCACATTCTAAACGAAACCATGTTCAATTATAAAGAGGGAGATGCTTTTTTATTAAGACCAGAAGATTCCCATTCTTTTGAGATAGAAGAAAATACAAGCTTCATTTTTGTGAAATTTACAGAGCAACTTTTTATAGAAAAACTTGAAGGAGGCAAAACTGCCAAATGGATGGAAATAATTAAAGTTCTTTTACAAAATCCATCTGCTGTAGATGGAACTTTGATAACAGATGAAGAAGATAAAGAACATATTTGCAACTTATTGAAAATACTATTAATTGAATTTTCAAAAAAATGTGCCTACAGTCGTGAAGTTGTATTAGAGCTTTTTGGCGCAGTAATGATGATGGTTGCAAGAAGCCATTCTACTTCTAAACACGGAGATCAATGCCCTAGTAATACAGAACTTGATAAGTTAAATCAAATATTAGGTTATACCCGTCTACATGCGTTAGATGCTGAAAAAATGCGTATTGAAAATATAGCAGAGTTATTTGCCATGTCCCCCAACTATATTAGTATTTATGTAAAAAAACACAGTGGAGTTTCTATTCAGCAACATATTATTCAGACAAAATTAAAAGCTGCTGATCAATTACTTAAAAATGGTCGCCATAATGTAAATGAAATAGCTGCCAAATTAGGATTTACAGATGCAAGTCATTTTAATAAAATATATAAAAAGTATAAAAAAGTAAGTCCTACCGGATTCATGAAACCATGATAGATTTTTACAATCTTAAAAAGTCTAAAAAGTGTTATTTTGTCCTAAATCAGGAGAATTATGTTTTTGACTTATTTAATAAAATAACTAAATAAACTTACCTTTGCGGCACTGCTTTATATTCTAAATGAGAGTCTTACAAATAATTAAAACCTTTTTTTATCTCAAAATACAATTGCTCAAATAGTGAATATTTTAAAGTTCTATTCAAAAACACACCTATTCCATATGTTTTCATTATTTAAATCCCGCTATTATTTAAAAGATTTAATACCTAATCATTATATTGATATTCATAACCATCTCTTACCTGGAATTGACGATGGGGCTAAAACAATTGAAGAAACTAAAATGCTTATTTCAGGCATGAAAAAAATCAATATTGCAGGTGCGATAGCTACACCGCACACTTTTGTTAAATATTGGAATAATACTCCCACAAGTATAAAAACCGCATATAATTTTGCTATAGAATCTGAAGAAGAAAAATCTTTTTTAAAAGGATATGCTAGTGAATATATGTTAGATAATACTTTGATCCAACGATTGAGTAAAGAAAATCTTTTATGCTTACAGGATTCATACATTTTAGTAGAACTATCACTTGTAAGCTGTCCATTAGACTTGTATGAAATGCTATTTGAATTAAAATGCAAAGATTATAAAATTATAATAGCGCATCCTGAACGTTACTTTTATTTTCATAAGCATATTGATAAATTTGAAAAATTAAAAGCATTTGGTGTTTATTTCCAGCTTAATTTATTGTCATTAACTGGCTACTACGGCAGGGAAGTTCAGAAAACTGCTGAACGTTTAATCGAGAAAGATTTATATGATTTTACAGGTACAGATATCCATAATGAAGAGCAAATGAACCAATTTTCAACTGAATCAATTTACTTCAATAAGAACAAAATTGGTGATTTGATGCAGAAGAATAATATCTTTTACAGGGATTAATTTCACTTTATCATGTTCCAACATATTATAGCTTAAAATAAAAAAGGTCCTCATATAAATGAGGACCTTTTCGGTTAAAGCATATTTAATATAGATTCAACTACTTCTTAAATAAACGCTTAAATAACGTTTTCTTTTCAACATATCTGCCATAACCATAATTATGACCATAATTATAACCACTGGCAATATCATTAATTACATACCCCATATTATTGAGTTTTTTGTCTTCATTAAGTTTACTAGAATAAGAGATTAATTTTTTCTCGGTCATTCCTGAGCGTACAACATACAAGGTTGTATCTGCATATTTAGAAATAATTAATGAATCTGAAACCAATAATGTAGGTGGTGTATCAAAAACTATAATATCATACAGTTCTTTTATTTCATTTACAAAAGTTGTAAATCTTTTACTCGATAATAAAAGTATCGGATTAGGTGGTATATCTCCAGATAACAATACATCAAAAGAAAAATCGTTTGTTTTATTCTTATAGAGTAAATCCTGCCATTCCAATGAACTGTTATGTAAATAATTAGATAATCCTTTATTGTCAAGTTTAGATTGATCTAAATGTTTATGCAATTGTGGGTTTCTTAAATCTGTACCTACAATAAGTATTTTTTTGCCTAATTGAGCAAGAGTATTAGCTAAATTAAATGATACAAAAGTTTTTCCCTCGCCTTTAATAGATGAAGTAACAAAAAAGATTTTTCCTTGTTTAGTATCATCAAATGGAGTAATAAATTCGGTGTTATGAACTAATGTTCTAAACGCTTCCAATACTTCTAAATTAGCTTCATTATTTTCATTTTTATTTTCTTGTAATGAAGGTAATTCTCCAAGAATAGGAATATGATTGTTTATTTTTTCGATATCATTAGTGCTGTATATTTTATTATCAAATTTAAAAAGCAGATATAAAGCGCCAAATGGAATAAATAAACCTAACATTAAGGCCATCAAAAAGACAAAACTTGTTTTTGGATAAATAGGAATATTATTTGTTATGGCATAATCTATAATTTTGGTATTAGGTACCGTAACAGCTAGATTAATAGAAGCTTCTTCTCTTTTTTGAAGCAATAATAGATATAAGTTTTCTTTTAGATTTTGCTGACGTTCTATATTACGTAATACTTTTTCTTTCTCCGGTAACGTCGAAAAAGCACCATCTGCAGTTCGCTGAGCTAATACACCTTGATTACGAGTAGTTTCTAATTGTTGCTTGTAGCCTTTTATGGAATTTATAATATTATCTTTTTGATTCTTGAGAGAACTTAACACAACTTGAACTGATGGGTTATTGCTACCCGCACTCGTTTGTAGTTTTTGATATTCTAATATTAAAGTATTATATCCTGCAATTAACTGATTTATAGTAGCATTTTGAACTCCAATATCAGCAGGCAAAAGATCAAAACCAGACTGTTTAAATAAATTATCCTGAAGAAGTTTAACCAATAATAATTGAGATTCTACATCAAAGAGTGCTTGTTCCTTGTCAGACTTTATTTTTATACTCACCCCAGCATCTTCTTGAATAAAACTTAAATTGTTACTTGTTTTATAGTCCTTTTTAGATATTTCTATCGCATCTAACTCTTGCTTTAAATACACAAACCTATTATCAACAAAATCAATTGTTCTTCGGGAAACTTGTTGGTTATCCTTAATTCCATCCTCTTCAAATACTTTAATTAAATTATTCAAGATAACTTGAGCGTGTTGTCCATCAGAATTTTTTAAAACTAACGAAATGATATCACTATCTTTTCCCATTGCGGATACCTGTACTGCTTTAGTTAGCTCTAATGTTGCTACTCTAATAGGTTTTAAAATTATTTGATACGTATTGTCAACAAATGAGTTTATACTTTCATTCGCAGATGGCTGAATTGTTATTGGAAAATTAGGGAGAGGTTTATTAAGCCAATATCCTTTTGTTTTCAAAGTCTTACCTGAATCTGTGTCTAAAATTGTATACCCTGTTTTAGTAATATTTATGTCATACCTTATTATATCTGATAAACTATCTTGTGGTAGCGCATAATTGATTACAAATGGTGGATTAAAATTTATTTTAGAATTTATTTTTCCTTTTGAAATATAAATTACATTTAATTTTAAATTCTGCACTACTTGTTCAGAAAGACGATATGAGTTAAACAAAGCAATTTCGTTTTCTAAGTTAATAGCAGATTTACTAAATGCTTTGGAGATATCCAGAGAAAAATTAGTATTCTTTTTATCATCTATAAGTTTAACTTTAGCTTCTGTTGTATATATAACATCTGCATAACGTAAATATGTAAATGCAATTAAAAGAGAAAGAAGCATTGCACCCAAGAACCAAGGCCAATAGCGCAAATATTTTTTAAATGATTCTACAAAATTTATAGTAGTCTCTTTTTCGTCAAAGTCTAAAAAACTATTTTTAGTTATATTTTTATCCATCTCAAAATTATCGTGTTAACAAAATAACCGAACTTAATACCAAAGAAGCTATCGTTAATATGGTAGCTGCATTTCCTATATAGCCGGATGTTTTTACTTTAGAATTATTAGGATTTATTACTAGTACATCGTTCTGTCTGATAGTATAATCTGGATTATTCATCCAATCGGTCGTAGTAAGATCTAGGTGTTTAATAGTACGTATACCTAGTGATTCTCTGATAAGTATTATATCTTTTCTTTTACCATTAATAGTTAAATCTCCTGCATATCCTAGAGCTTGAGGTAAAGTAAGGTATTGCTCTGTAAAAGAATATGTTCCTGGCTTATTTACCTCCCCCAGTACAGTAACTTTAGCGTTTAAAAGACGAATACTTACAGTTGGGCTTAATAAATGACCTCCTATCTCTAATACATTTTTTAGTTCTTGTTCTAGCTCAGAGGTACTTTTATTGACTACAGGAATTTCACCTAATACAGGAAAAACAATTGTGCCTTGAGGAGATACTAAGTATCCTTGCAATTTCATTGTCTCAATATTAGACATACTATTTGTACCTAATTGTTGAATATTATAAGGAATAACCGTTTCTGGAACTTTTGCCCCCACAGTAATACTTAAAATATCATTCGGTTGTATTAACGAACCTGTATACTCAATACGGCTTGATATGTATTCAGTGCTGTCTTGAAAATATAAAATATCTTTTTTGGAAGCACAGGATTGCAAAAGCAAGAGAATGGATGCTAATGCGTAAATGTATTTATTCATGATTTTATTTATTTATTTATTTATTTATTTATTTATTTAAAGCTTATTAAACTGAAGTAAAGCAAAAAATCGAATTAAATGAATTTGCCTTTTTATTCGTAAAGGCTGACATACTAAACGATAAGCCCATTCTAGATTGTTATTTATCCACCATTTTGGTGCTCGTTGTACATGACCAGTAAACACATCAAAACTCCCACCTAATCCTTGATAAGTTGCTTTATGTCTCTTTTGAATTTCTTCCATGAGCAATTCTTGCTTAGGAGAACCCATTGCTACGAAAACAATATCAGGTTGTTTCTCGACTATATCTTTTATTAGATTTTCTTTTTCTTCATCCGTTTTTAAAAAACCATTTCTGTAATTTAAAATCTGAATCCCTGTAAAATCTTTTTTTAAATTTACCACGGTAGCTTCAATTACTTCATCTTTTCCTCCAACTAAATAAAATGTTTTAGTAGTATGATATGCAGCAATTATATCTAACCAAAGTTCGCATCCAGGAATTTTTACTGCTTTTTTAAAACCTTTTTTGCGAAGTGCCCAAACCGCTCCTATTCCGTCAGGATATCCTAAATTTCTGTTTATAATAGAGCGACTTTTATTAGTTGCATGGAGTATTTTTTCTGCGTTTACAGCAACTAAAATTTTATGATTAAAAACAGCATAATTTATAAGTTCAATTCTAGATTGAGGGGCATAAATATTAACGCCATTTGAAAAACTTGATTCCATAATTATAATTTTGAATTTTCTTTTAAAAATTGAGTCATAGCGTTAAACATAAAAGCATTACTCCAGCGCATATACGAAATTTTTGAACTTACCCCCTTTTTCAATTGGTAATAAAAATATCCTTTAGGATCCTGCATATTATTAATTGTCCATTCCATGATTTTTTTAGCTAACCCTTTATTATTCATAAATTTGTTAAGACTCGACAGCGTTACAAATAATTGTGCAGGACAATGTATATCTATAGGATAAGTTTGATTATGATAATACTTTGGTTTTCCGTCAGCTTCAAAAAAATTTTCTATATAATATTTAAAGCCTCGCTCAATATTTTCTGAAAAAGTAAAGTCATCCGTACAATTCTGATAAGTACTTATTGCGTCTAAATTGTAGCCTGTATGAAAACTATCAATCCAAGACTGCACTGGTAAAAGACCATATACCCAAGAACCATCTTTTTGTTGTCCATCACAAGCAGCTATTACGGCATTTTTTGCAGTTTCTTTTTGATTAGAATCCTTAGTATAATTATAACATTTACTCAATAATTTTGCACCAAGTAATGAAGCGTTATAAACAGTATTATTCCCTTTTAATGGACTATATGAAAAAAGAAAACCATTAAAATGTGGTGTTCTTCCAAGGTCATTCAGAACAAAATCTGCTGAACTTAAAGCAGTTTTAAGATAAATCTCGTTTTTAGTAATCTCATATGCTTCAAATAATGCCGAAGCACAAAAAGTTGTAGCAACAACCGTTGGTGTGTTTTTAGGGAATAAAAAAAGACGACGCGCTTGCCAATCAAAATTATATCCCCAACATGCTCCTGAATAGTGTTTATTTTGTAATTCTAATAACAAATCTGCAAGGAAAATAATTTTTTCAAGAAACTCCTCTTTCTTGTCAAAACTGTTATTCCCTTTTTTAGCTAGTTCATACAGGTTACAATAACCTGATAAGAACAGACCAATACCTTTTGCATTATATTGTTTTGGAACAAAAAAAATCTTCCTAAAATTAATAGGTGATCTTTTAAACCCTTGAATCCATGCTAATCTTGCTAAATCCCATTGCTTAAATGGGAGTGCATTAAAAATTTTAGAATTTAAACCATCATAAGGATCCCAACCTTTAAAGTTCTGATATTCACAATATGATTTTAGTTTAAGAAAAGATTTATCTAAATTCATTAGTTTAAATTAATAGTTTAAATTTTCCCGAAATAGATTTTACAGGTTCTGGTATCTCTCTAAAAGTGAATTCTATATCAACTTTAGAAGAGTCAAATGAATTCATTGGATTGAAGTCTTTGCTTAAATTTATGTCTTGATTTATTACGTATAAAATTTCGACTTGACCTATTTCGCTTTGACTTGCTTGTATACTAACACAGTAATCAAATAATTTATGATGTCTTCCAAAAATCAATCCTGTCAATGGAATTTTTTTATTCTTTTTATCTAAAATATATTCACCACTTCTTCCTTCTTTTATCGAAAAAGAACTTAATAAGGAGTCCCTATATTCGCAATTAAAGGCAATATCTTCAGTATCATATCTAATCATTGGAGATTGAAAATTGTAGTAATTCGTTCCTATTAAACTTGATTCTCCCTCTGTTTCATCAGTTTCAACATAGCCATAAGTATGAAGTGGCTTATATTTATTTTTATCTATCTCATATGCTATTATACACCCTTCGGAGTGTCCATAAAAAGCATTTGTTTTTACACCAAAAACCTCTTCAATTGTGATTCTTAAATAATCGTAAGGAAACTCAGAATTTAATATTATG
The DNA here is from genome assembly GCF_000813005.1 of Flavobacterium sp. KMS. Classification (GTDB taxonomy): domain Bacteria; phylum Bacteroidota; class Bacteroidia; order Flavobacteriales; family Flavobacteriaceae; genus Flavobacterium. The sequence goes on from NZ_JSYP01000017.1 coordinate 15,819, forward strand.
CCTTTTAAATCTCTCTTAAGCCTTTCCTTGAGTTGCTCATTTGTCTTACAATAAAGAGCTAGTTCATATATTGCGCTTGGGTAACCATGAAGGAATTTAATTTGAACTTTTTTATACTTACCTAATAATACTTTTGATATAGTATTATAATCACTATATATATCTAATCTTAGGCTATTTCTAACGAAATCGTAATCTACATAATTCCGAACATCGTTTCTTCCTACAAGCATAAGCTTTAATTCAGGTACTTTAAACTTCATTTGTTTTTTCCAGATATAATGGAGATGAGCCCATTCTATACCCATTTTTTCTGAAGGAGTAAAAAAAGATAATGTTTTGCCACTTGATCCTCCAGTATTTACTTGAACTGCTTTAGTAAAGTTTACCGACCTATCTGAAATATTGTATTTAAGTAAAAGTTCTTTTTTGATTATTGGTATGCGCTTAATATCATTGAATGAATTCAGTTGCATCATAGGATTGAAATTCAATGAATTATAATAATCCTTATAAAATGCTATATTTTGATAAGCATAAATTGTAATTTTTTTTATTTTAAAAAATAGATACTCTTCTTTTTTCTTCTTTTCTAAAGTATTAAATACTAATAATTCTTTTTGTGAATCTCTATAACTTTTACTAATTCCAGGCCTAAAAGAATAAGGCAAAAACGAAATGATTTTACCTATACCATATGGCATAAAATTTAAATTATTTCTTAGAAAAAAACCTAAATTCATATGTTATTATATAAGTTGTTTAATATGTTTTTGACATTTTTAGGAAGGTATGGTTCTACCATTTTCATGCTATTTTTTCCTAAAAACTCAAACTCTTTTTGTTTTTCTATGATGTATAAAATTTTATCTGATAATGCTTTTTTGTCACCTGGATTTATTAAATATCCGTTTGCATTTTCTTTTACTACCTCAGGAATGCCTCCAACGTTAGTAGATAAAATCGGTAAACCATATGACATTGCTTCCAAAATAGATATTGGAAGACCTTCGTTGTAAGAAGGTAAAATGTAAGCATTAACACTATTCAAGTAATTGATTTTTATGTCATCAGATACCCAACCAATATATTCTATTAAACTGTTTAAATCATTTTTTAATATTAACTCTTGTAATCTATTTACTTCGCCATTACCGCCTATCAGAAATTTACATTTACCAAGAAGTTTTTTTTTATTTTCTATAATAACATCTAGTAATAACCAAATTCCTTTGTTTTCAGAAATATGGCCCAGAAATAAAAATTTAAAGAGATTATTCAATTTATTGACTTTAAGATTAGGATAAGGGACAATATTAGGAACTACATCAATTCTCTTAGGATTAAAATTTTCTAAGAAAAATATTTCCCATTCTTTTGACAAACAAATAACTTGATCAGCATTGTTTATAAAATCTTCAATATATCTTTTTACTCTTTTAGATGATTTTGCATAAAACACATTAAATTCTCCTCCATGTATATGATATACTATTTTACAAGAAAATCTTTTGCATATTTTATAGATGATATACTTTCTGAAAAAACTATGATATGACGATCCATGTATATGGATAATTAAGTTAGAATTTCTAATTAAAAGAAATGAAAGCTTAGAGATACAAATTAAAAATTGTATCAAGTTGCTAATTTTATTAACTGAGGATGTGGATTTAATAAATATTGCTTCAGGAAATATTTTTGAATATTGAAACAATACACTAGCGACGCCACCTTTTCCTTTTTTGTAATCAACTCCAATAAAAACAATTTTATTCATTTATTAACTAGTTTTAATACCTTTTAGCGCGTCGGTATTATTCATTTAGAGCCGAATAATTGATATTCAACACTCATTACTTCATTAGGATGTTCAGATTTGCCACCTATTGTAACATTTGTTCCTATTTATACATTTTCACCAATTACTATACATATTATAATGAAGGACACAGTCAATTCCGCCTCAAGCAAATTTTGTTAGTTTTCCTATTTTTGCGGAAATTCTTTTTTTATAGAACCAATGTCTCATTCTATAGATACTTAACATTTTAAATAAGCATTTATAATTTTATAAAGCATACAGAATAAGCATATACCAAATTGTTATTATTAAAGATTTTTGAAAAAAATTAAGTAGTTTGATACTGTTGCACTTATGCTAAATTTTTTTATCATAGAATCTCTTTTATTAATTATTTCTTCCTTACTAACAGCAAATAGTTTTTCATTTTTTTTAAATAACTCAACATACGAACTTACAGCATTCGTTTTAGGAAAATAACAGTATTCTAAATCTCTAAATACGTTTAAATGCTCTTTTATAGGAGATAAAATGAGTGGAACACCTGTATTCATGGCTTCTAGAACAGTAATAGGCAATCCTTCATGAATCGATGAGGAGATATATAAATCTGATGAATACATTAAATCATTAATGTTATCTTGTATACCAATAAATTTAATATTGTTTTTAAATTTCAATTGGTTATGATGCAGTTTTATATTTTGATAAAGACTGTCATTATAATGCTTACCACATATTAATAGATAAAGTGTGCCTTCATATAATTCAGTATTCAGGTTTTCTATTAAGTCAATAAGTAATAATTGATTTTTTTGTTTTGTAATCCGTCCAACATTTAATAGAATTAAGCTGTTTGTGGGAATTTCATATTTTTGGGTTATAAATTCTCTAATGTTTTGATTTGCGTGAAAAGCTATACCATTATTGATAACCATTCCTTCTCCTATAATTTTATTTAAACTCAAATAAGCTTCATCAGAACAATAGGTATATTTAAACTTTAAGTGAAATAATTTAGAGTAAGCTAATTTTAATAATTTACTCTCACTTATATGTGTATTGTGTATTGTTTGAACAAATTTGATTTTGAATATAAATGCAAAAGGAAAAAAGTATATACTTGCCAAAAAGGAATGAATATGAATTAGCGTAGGTTTATTTTCTTTCAATAATTTATATATTTTAAAGAATAAAAAAAGTGATTTTTCGCCAGGTTTCCTGTTTAGACTTATTACTTTTATACCGTTTTCAAATAATTGATTTATTTTTGACATCTCAGAAATGTCATTAGAAAATGAATCAATTATGACAACCAAAACTTCATGATTGTGTTTTTTTATACCTATAGCCAAATCTTTCAAAAGTGTTTCTGCCCCACCAGCTCCTAAACTCGCTATTACTTCAAGGATTTTCATTTTTTTCATTATTGTATTAAGTAGAAAAAACTTAATTTTTCAACGGTTTTTTTTATATGGAAATTTTCATCGAAATAGTTCTTTATATATTCTTTATCAATATTTGATTTGCTCATCAAATGTTTTTTTATAACTGTATAAAAGTCTTCATGCGAAACAGATTTCGACAATAATCCGAGTTGAGAATTTACAATGACATTAGGAATTCCTCCAACAGGAGTGCAAATAGGATAACATCCTGTAGATAAGGCTTCCAAAAGTGAGATAGGTAATCCTTCCCATAACGAGCTCAAACAAAATACATCTGAATTAAGTAAATAATCTGTTACATTTTCTTTTGGCCCTAAAAAGATAATTTCAGGTCTTGCATTTTTTTTTATCTCTAGTCCAAAAGGCGTATCAAAACTAGAGCCAATAACAAGTAAAAGTACATTATGATCTTCGGATAAAAGTTGATTAAAAACTTCCACTAATAGCATGTGATTCTTTGCTTCAATACAACGCGCAATATTGATGAAAACCAAACGGTCTTTATTTTTTTTAAAATTAAAAATATACTCTTTGACCTCTTCGAACTTATTTGTGGGAACCTTAGGATAACATCCATTTTCGATTAGTATTGGAGAATCGAGTTTATAAAATTCTTCAAATGACTTTTTAGATTCCCCCGATATTGTAATTGCATTAATTAATTTTTTACTATAAAAAAAACGAATAACATTTCTAAGTGAATAACCTTTAAGGGATATGCATTCTTTGGCTGCATGGCTGTGTATCGTGTGAAAATATTTTGCTTTTTTATAAAAAATTGATGGTAAAAAAGTATATACAATATTCAAATGAGAATGAACAACATCTGGTTTGATTTCATTAATTTTCTTATAAAGAGGTAATAAAACCATTAAATCAAGAACCTTTTTATCAGTTCCTTTCAAATTAATATATTGAATGTTATTATTCAATTGATTTCTATAAAAAGTAGTATGTGATATTGAATCTGACACAATTTGAATTAGAAAAATATCATGTTTTTTTGACAGTTCATTACAAATATCAATAGTAATTCTTTGTGCACCTCCAGAACTTAATGTTGGTATGATTTGTACTATTTTCATATAAACTTATTTTGAGATTTTCTTAAGGTTAAAAGTGATATTATTCCAAAGAGATAAGCTATAGCGAAAGAGTTATATAGAAAAAGTACAAAACCACAAAAAATAATACTAAACAAAATACACATTAAAAACTTTGATTGTAAGTCTTTATTCAATCTGATTTTTGTGTATATTTTGCTAAACATTGATTTTAAAAGAAGAAAATAAAAGGTAAACCCTATTATTCCAAGTTCTGCTAAATTGATCATATACTCAACATGACATACATAAGAATTAGTTTTTCGATAATTCAATAGTCCAATTCCGAAATATGGATTGTCAAGAAAAATGCTCCATCCTTTGATGTAATAAATACCACGATCTCCGAATTTCTCAAAAATAGTTCCTTTAACAATTTTTGCTTCACTCATTCCTGAAAGGTCTTCAGTAGTATTCATTAGCCGTTCACCCAAGGTTGTGTTTTCAGCAATATATTGGAATAAACTATAACAAACAATACCAAGAACAATCATTTTGAATATAAAAGTAAAATCCATTTTTTCTTGTTTTATAGTCCAATATCCAAGTCCTAAAATTAGAAATGCGCCAAAAGCCATCCTTGATCCTGATAATACTATATAAACTGTTGGTATTATTAAAAGAGATATTACTTTAAATAAAGACATTCTATTATTTAATGCATATAATAAAATAGTTGCTACTAATGCTAAAATGATTATTACTATTTCATTCATATTCATCATATTATTATGAAATCTTCCATTTACAAAGTTGGAAGTAAACATAAAAATAGAGCTTGATGCATATAGAGTTATTATCATGACTTTCAAAAAAACATTTACTCTCCTAACTGGGATCAATGTAACTACATATATAATTACAAATGGAATAACTAACCTAGACATTATAAATATCTCAGTATCTATTTTATTAAAATTAGGATTATATAAAAAATAAGAGTTAATAATTTTATAAATGAGAGCTAAAAATGCAATTATTAGGATGGAATTTTCTTTTAATACGTTGTATGCGAACTTATCATTGAATAAATTTAATAACAAAATTGATATAGTTAAAAATACATTTACTCTCCCAGCTCCATCAAAACCACTAAAAATACTTGTTTGTGTAGCTTGCCAAATAAAAATTATAACAATAAAACCAATATTAAGTTTATAAAGCTTTATCATTTAATAATCCTTTTGAGTTTATTTATAAATAACATTTTTTTTTCAAGAAACTCGTCATGTTCAATTATAAACACATCATATTTTATTTGAAATAAAAAAACCAGAATGAGATAAATAATTCCTAGTAATGCAGTAATAATTACGGTAGTCCCAAAATAAATTTTTAATAACAGAAAAGGAACATAAACAAGTATTGATATTGAAAAAATTAAAAATATTTTTTTCCAATCAAAATGATTAAATATTGTGGTATTCAGCACTTTCATTTCGCTACGAATAATTAAAGCAATTGGAATAATTAATCCAATAACTGAACCTGTTACAGCACCTCCTATTGAAAAATTACAAACTAGAATGTAAGTAACAGGCATTGTTACTATTGAACTTATAAAGTAAATCCTAAGTGTTGATTTAGTATTGTTAGTAGCTCTAAGTATCAATCCAGCTCCTAATGCAGTAAGAACTACACAAATTAAATAAATTCTAAAATATGGAGTTGCAGGTAAATATTTTTTTGAAAAAAGCAAACTAATTATACTATCTGCATATAAACAAACAATCAAAACCAATGGAAGAGTATAGGATAATGTTTTTACAATTAAATTTCTATAATTTTCTACTATTTCTGCAATGTTGTTCTCTTTATAAAGATGAGTAATTTTTATAGTGTAAACTTGAGCAAGAGAATCAAATACTTCATTAATTCCAGGTACACCGTAATAAGCAATTATATAGATTGCATATTGTGTACTAGTTAAAACGCTAAGTGATACAATTTTATCAAACCGCAAACTAAATAATTTTAACATTACAGCTAATCCAAAAGGAAAACTATAGACAATTTGCTCTTTTATCAAACTATAGTCAAATTCTATCTGAATTCTCTTAATTTTAATTATTATATAATAGCATAAAAAAGAAAAAGTAATAAAACTAGCCAAAATTACACCTTTTAATACGGAGTCAATATTGTTGTTGTAAAGTGTGAAACTTATGATACAAATAGTCTTCAATATAACCAAAAAAAAAGGATACATTAGACTCATTTTTTTGTCATTATGAAGTATATATAAGGGCTGCATCATTTCGACAGGTATGGAGAAAAGTAAAGCTAATACCAAATAAATAAAGTATTTACTTAACCCACTTTTCTCTAGGATATTTTCATTTATAATCGGAATTTTGAGAATAAATACTATTACCACTGCCATTAATAATAAAATTATTAGTGACTGTAGAATTAGTTTTTTTTGATCTTTACCTTCTTTAATATTGAAAAAATAATACAAACTTGTATGAATCCCCATTGTACTAATACCAACTAAAAATAATAAAACGGTATAAAATTGTCCATATGTACCATAATCTTGCATATTAAGAAACCTTGTTAATATCATTGGCATCAGCATTGTAGCTATTAAGGCTAAACCTTTGCCTGTTATTAGAGAAATTATTTGACTTCTTGATTTCATATGGATTTAGATTTCTTCTTTTAGAAATTTTCTTGGTAATTTATCAATATCAATTTTTACGATTTTCGCAGGATTTCCAGCAACTATTGCATTTTCAGGAACATCTTTTGTTACAACAGAGGACGCTGCTACAATAGAATTGTTACCAATTGTTACACCTTTGCATATACGAGCAAACTCTCCTATCCAACAATTATCTCCAATCATGATAGGAGCCGAATCAGAATGTTTTATTGATCTATATGATGAATCTTCAGATTGTTGACGCATAAATAATCTATCTTCTGGATTTATAGGGTGATTATTATTATCAATTATTCTAACATTATTTGCTATTGCCGTATAACTGCCAATTTCAACGTGATTAGCTGACATTATTATAGAGTTTGTACCGATTTTGCTAAAGCCTCCAAATTTAATTTTACCACCATTGCATGATGTTAGTGAGCCCAAAATCCAAACATTATCATCTAAAACGATATCTGACTTTAAAGAACCTTCTTGTAAATTTATTATGGTTGATCTTCTAAAAATATAATTTTTACCTAGTAATGTCACCTTACTTTTTACTTCATTAGAAGAACGTTTATCAAAAAAAACACTGATTAAATTATTTATATATCTTAACATGACTTAATTTTTTATTACACCACAAAAATCTAAAACCTCTTTGTCCTCAACAATCTCAATTTCTTTAAATTCCTTATGATTAACTAGAAATACAATTATATCTGCTGAACGAGCCGCTTCTTCGTAATTGGTTAATTTAAAAACTTTGTGTTCTGTGATGTTAGGTTCTACTATAAAATATTCTCCATTGTTATCATCTTGCAAAACTTTTTGAACTATATATTTAGCTGGAGATTCTCTTAAATCATCAATATTTGGTTTAAATGCTAATCCCATAAGAGCGATACTAGCTTTTCTTCCGTGTTTTAATTCAAATTTTAGTTTGGTAGATTGAATTTTTTCAGCACACCAAAATGACTTAAAATTGTTAATTTCTCTGGCTGTGTTTATTATTTTAGATTCCAGCGGATATGTTGAAACCAAAAAGTATGGGTCAACAGCGATACAATGTCCTCCAACACCAGACCCAGGTTGTAGAATGTTTACTCTCGGGTGTTTATTAGCAAGAGCAATTAATTCCCAAACATTTATGTTTGCTTTATCGCAAATCAATGACAATTCATTAGCGAATGCAATTTGTACATCTCTTGACGAGTTTTCGACTAATTTGCACATTTCTGCAGTTCGTGCATTTGTAGCGTGTAATTTAGATTGTACAAATCTTGAATAAAAGGCAATTGCTTTTTCTGTTGATTTATCATCTATTCCGCCGATTACTCTATCGTTATATACCAATTCATACATAACATTTCCGGGTAATACACGCTCAGGGCAATAAGCAATATCTAAAAAACCCTCTAATTCAGGTCGTTCACTAAAGATAAAATCTCTCATTTTTTCAGTAGTTCCGATTGGAGAAGTAGATTCTATAATATACAAATCTCCTTTTTTTAAAATCGGAATAATACTTTTTGTAGCTGCTTGAACAAATGAAATATCTGGCTCGTTCCTTCCTTTAAAAGGTGTAGGAACAACTATTAAATAGGTTGAAGCCTCTACTGGTGCTGTTGCAGCCTTTAGGAAACCTGCTTTAACAGCATTTTCAACAGCAATATCTAATTGTGGTTCAACAATGTGAATTTTACCCCTATTTATTGTATCTACTACTATTGGGTTAATATCTACACCTAATACACGGATATTTTTAGACGCTATTAATGCTGCTGTTGGTAGACCTATATAGCCTAAACCAATCATTACAACTTCTGGTTGATTCATTGTTATTATTTTTTATTCGTGAGTTCCCTCATTATTTTATTTCTGTGCCTTCTAATTCTGCAATAAAATTTACTATTCTATTACTTGCATTCCCATCTCCATAAGGGTTATGTAAAGAACTCATGCTTTCAAAACGATCTTTATTATTTAAAAGATCTAAGGTTTCTTTTATAATCAATTCTTTATCAGTTCCAACTAGTATTACAGTTCCTGCTTCTACCGCTTCAGGACGTTCAGTAATATCACGCATAACTAGGACTGGTTTCCCTAGACTAGGTGCTTCTTCTTGTACACCACCACTATCTGTAATAATTAGTTTAGATCGATTCATCATCCAAATAAAATCCTCATAAGCCAAAGGATTAATAAGTAATACATTAGGAATATCAGATAAAATTCGATTTACAGGTTCTTGTACCTTAGGATTTAAGTGAACTGGATAAACAATTATTCGGTCCAGATTATCCATTGCTATAGCTTTTAAAGCCTCACATATGCGGATAAATCCATCTCCATGATTTTCTCTTCGATGTCCTGTTACAAGAATCATCTCTTTTTCGCCAAGCTTTGTTGATAGTTCCTGAATTAAGCTACTCGGTGCTTGATTTACTTTGTCTATACTTTGCAACAACGCATCAATGACAGTATTTCCAGAAATTATGATTGAATCTTCGGCTATATTTTCGTTTAATAAATTTTGCTTAGACAATTTGGTAGGTGCAAAATGATAATCTGATAAACGTCCTGTTATCTGTCTATTTATTTCTTCTGGAAACGGTGCCCATTTATTATGGGTTCTTAAACCAGCTTCAACATGACATATTTTAGCACCGCTATAAAATGAGGCGATACTTCCTGCCATAGTTGTTGTGGTATCTCCATGTACAAACACATAATCTGGTTGAAAATCTTCTAACACAGATTTCATGTTAATAATTATATCCGATGTTAAGCTATATAAGTCTTGATTTGGTTTCATTAAATCAAGGTCGTAATCTGGAGTAATGTCAAAAAAGTTTAATACTTGATCTAACATTTCTCTATGTTGAGCTGTTACACATACTTTCGTAGTAAATGTTTTTGGATACTTCTTAAATTCTTTAACCAATGGGGCCATTTTAATTGCTTCAGGACGAGTTCCGAATACAATAAGTACTTTTGCCATTTTAATTATTTTAATTATTATGTTATAATTTGAATTTTAGATATTCTCTAAAGAATACTTTTTATCATACTAATTATCTAGACTTCCTCAATGTTAAAGGCAGATAGACAATAGAAGAAATGATAATAATTAAGAATAAAGCAAGATTGATATTTACGTTCTGTAGTAAAAATGCGCTTAGAATTACAATTAAGGATAATGATGTAATAATAATTGTTGCTTTTATATGTGTCAGTCCTGAATCTAAAAAGTAATGGTGAATGTGATTACGGTCAGCTTTAAAAGGGCTTTGGCCATTTTTAATTCTAATAATAAAAACTCTTAAAGTATCTGTTAAGGGTAAAGAAAGAAATGCTAAAATGAAAATAGGTCCATTATCTAGTGAAAACGGAATTGCCAAAGTCTCATTTATTGTTAGGAAATTGATAGATTGATACATTATAATAAAACCAATTACCATACTTCCCGTATCACCCATAAAAATTTTTTGAGTTTTGGAAACATTAAATTTAAGAAAGGCAATTAGTGGACCTATCAAAGAAAACGAAATCAGCATTTGCGTGAATTGTCTATTTGCTAAAAAATAGAATCCAAAAAACAAACTAATTATTAAGGCAATTGCGCCAGCCAAACCATCAATACCGTCTATTAGATTGTAAGCGTTTATGACAACTACAAAAGCAAAAAAGGTAAAAATGATTGAGATAATATATGGAAGTTCATGAATACCAAAAATTCCATAAAAATTGGTTATATATATATCTGAAAACAGAATTAAAATTCCAGCTGCAAAGAATTGCGCTATTAATTTTTTTAAAGGAGAAATGACTAATAAATCGTCCTTGATACCAATAAAGAATAAAATTAAAAGGGAGGCTGTTAAATCTAATAAGGTATCTATTTGTAAATATTTATTTAAAATTGATCCTAGAAATGCAAACGTCAATGTAAAACCAAAGAAAATCCCTACTCCGCCCATAGTTGGTGTATTATATAGGTGAGAACTTCTTTCTTCTGGTATTTTAGATAATTTTTTTACAGAACTTAAATGAATCAATATAGGAAATAGTTTATAAGACGCTAAAAAAGAAAAAAGTACTATTATAAAAGCTCCTAAAAAGTAGTAATTCAGAATATATGTCATTAACATTTGCATAAAACTTATAATAAAATCGTGTTTTTAATTTATTTAGATTTGATGTTTATCAGATATAGATAAACGCAATTTCGATAACAACTAAAAAGACAAAATGGATAGAATATTTAAAATATAGAAAAGGGTCCCCCGTAGCCAGTCACATTTTGGCTATTATTTGGATATATTATTAAGAAAATCAAGCAGATCAAATCACAGGTAAATACTTTAAAATACAGTACTTAAAAAGGAGTCTTTCATGCTGTTTTTAGCACCAATAGATAGTAGCTAATTTTTTACAAAAGTACTTGTAAGCTTAAAAAAAAGACTGAATTAAAAGTGGCATAATGTCCTAAATAAGGACATCTTATTCGGAAAAAGAGTTGATTAATTGAAAAATTAGATATATACACTAAATCTTATTTAGCATATATTATTTTGAATAAATTTTGCGGCACAAAATCAACTAATTTATTCTTTTTTTTGATTTAGAAGTTATCAAAAAAACGTTCATATAAACAATTAAAGAACTTACAAACAGCAACATAGATACTGTTCAAAATATTGATATGGTTCATTTTTTTACTAAAATTAAGTCTTCAAACAACTATTTTGAAAAAACTTATTATAATATTTTAATGATTTATTGTGGCTTTTTAATTTTCATTTCCTAATTAATTTTGCGTATAATTTATTAACAATTAAACAGATACATTTTTTTGAATGATTTATTGCTTTAAAATGTATTTACAAAAATTAGTTTCTCATGAATAAAAATATATCAGAAAATATCAGAACTATACGCGAAATGAAAAATCTTACAAGAAAATTTGTAGCTTCTGAGATGGATATGAGTATTAGTGGATATGGTAAAATTGAACGTGGTGAAATTGATTTAACAATTTCTAAATTATCAAAAATAGCTTCCGTTTTTGGAGTTTCATTAAATGATTTATTATTCCTTGATATATCTTATTTTTTTAATAAGAGTTATAACAAATCTTCTAATCATGATTATGTAGATAATAATATAAAAAAGCATGATTTTATATTTGGACAATTACAAACATCGTAATTTAAATAGTCCTTTGATACTACCTACCTATATATACTATAGGTAGAAAAACTTCCTGAGTTTAGATTCTTATAATATTCCTCTACCCTACATTAGAAATTCAGTACTTATTGAGTTTCGTAACTATCACTTATCTCTCCATTAATACTATCCAAATTGCTTAGAATTTAGTATTCCAAAAATGCTCCTTTGTAAGCCCAAAGCTATAACTGGAATACATCAATGGATATAACATTTTAGAACAAGACACTTTTTTATTAATTACATTAAACCTATTAAATTAAGAGTAAAAAAACACTTAACATAATTTTAAAGTTAATTTATTTGGATTATTTCATATTAAAACAGAATAATATAGTATAATCATATTTTAAACTATTCAGATATCTTTGGTCTCATTATTAACAAACCCCAAAAAAAAATTATGAAACCAAAATTATTATTATTTGTGGCGTTTATTTTTGTTCTTAAAATTAGTGCTCAAGGGCTACCCTGTAGAACAAAAGAAGAAAATGACAAAATTTACAAACAGAACCCCAATGCATTAAAAGAACGGCAAAACTTTGATGCATTTACCAAAAAATTTAGTGCAGAACGGAAATCCAAGACTTCCAAACTACTACAAACATCCTACGTAATTCCCGTTGTTTTTCATATATACGGAGATGTTCAAAGTGGAAAAACCATTACCTACGAAAAAATAGTAAATCATCTTGCTCAACTTAATGATGATTTTAATGGTCGAAATGCTGATTATGCTACAGTTGATCCATTTTTTCAACCCAGAAGAGGCTCATTAAACATTGAGTTTAAACTTGCCAAAATTGATCCGAATGGAGGCTGTACCTCGGGAGTCGTCTTTCATTCTGCCAAAAACGGGTATGGCAACGGTAGCGGATATGATGATCAAATTGCAGCCGATGCATGGGATAATACAAAATACATGAATGTATATATCCAAAATGATCTTTACCAAGATGGAGCTCTAAATAACTCAGGAGTAGCTTGGTACCCTGACTCTGGTATGACTGCTGACAATACAGCCCGTGTAGTCTTTAATGGAGCTTATTTATATGATAACTCCTATAGTAAAGAATTTTCGGCTACACTAACACATGAATTTGGGCATTTCCTCAATCTAATACACACATTTGAGGGTGGTTGCACAGGCACAGATCAAGTAGCCGACACTCCTCTTGAAGACGGATTACATACCTTAGCCTGCACTCAAGGAACAAATTGTAACGGCGACAGAGTGAATAATGAAAATTACATGGGTTACAATGGTGCACAAGGATGTTATAAAATGTACACTCAAGGGCAAATAGATCGGATGCTCGCTGCCTTAGAACATCCCGCAAGAAAAACCCTTTGGCAAGAAAGTAATCTCATTGCAACGGGAGTTAATTATACAGGAAGCTTATTAACTGTGAATAAAAGTTCTTTTAAAGAAGCTGTAGTAAATGATGGATCTTTTGACACATCATCGATAATAACACTATCAGGAACAAAAACACTTGCAATTAGTTCTGGAACTATGCTAGCGGGAACACATTTTACTCACACATTCCCAGCAGGAATTACACCAGTACTTACTGTTAACTCCAATTCTCAAATAACAGTTACCTTAACAGGAAAAGCAACAAATCATTTATTAACTAATAATACTAAAGGAGCAATTTCATTTTTGCCAGCAGCATTTACCGGTGGCACAACAGGTTTATCTTGTACAAGTATATATTTCAATTTCAATTTTGTAAATCCCTATGGGATTTTTTTTGTTGATATGCCTGACGTAACTGTTTCATCAGCGCTAACCTGGAAATATTTTGAAATAGAAAAAGGAGATGATCCAGCTTTTGGAGGTTGGAGATTTGCTGCCAATGCGCTAAAAATTGAAACTTATGCTAAAAAATTAGTATGTCAAACCGGAACTAAAAATATTTCACTATTAGCTCCAAATACTCAAGTAGGTCCTGCAAGCAATTTTACAGCACCGGGAGCTTATCCCAACCAATTAGATTTACGTACTGCAGCATATACAAACTGGGATGGTAAATCTGGATATGTTGGTTTTGATTATCTTATTGATGGTTTAACTTGCTATGGATGGTTCAAAGTTACCGTTGCAGCAAATGGAGACGGTTATACAATCTCTGAATATGCTTATAATACTCAACCAGGTGCGACAATTAACACAGGAATGACGGCTAAAACTGCTGTTGTGTTATCTGCAAATACACTATATGAGGCTGATGCTAATGATGGTGGCATAACATCAAGCACTGAGATTTCACTGTCGACCAATAATGGAACTTTTACCAAAAGTACGGGAACATTTACCGCTGGAACTGATTACACTATTTCGGGAGTACCAACTGGTTTAACAGCTGTTTTAACATTACAAAGTAACTCTAAAGTAGCGCTTACTTTTACAGGGAAAGCAAATCCACATTTACCTGCCAATGATGCTGCTGTTATAGTTACATTTAAAGACGCTGCAATAACTGGCGGAATTATAACTGTGGATAATCCTGCAAAAACAATAAATATAAAATTCGATGCTCCTTATGGAATTGTTTATGTAGATAATCCTGATTTTATAGTTTCTCCTGCAATCACTTGGAAATATATAGATTTGGGTATTGGTGACAATACCGAATATGGCGCATGGCAATTTGCTGCCAATGCATTAAAAATTGAAACTTACGGCAAGAGATTAGTCGGAATAACCGGAACAAGAAATATTGCTAAAATTGCTGCTGGTACATCTATAGGTGCTTCAAGTACTTTTGTTACACCTGGCGCAGCATACCCTGATCAATTAGATTTACGTACAGCAACTTATACAGCTTGGGACAATCAAACTGGTTATGTAGGTTTTGAATACACTAGCAGAGGAAGAACTTGCTACGGTTGGTTCAAAGTAAAAGTTACAGCTAGCGGAGATGGATATACTATTACCGATTATGCTTATAACACTAAACCTTTTGAAGCTATAATAGCTGGAGTTACAAGCGGAACAACAGTTGCAGCGCCAACAAATTTAGTAGCAACTCCAAACTCTACAACACTTCAGGCTGTATTAACATGGACTGATAATGCTACTAACGAAACTGCTTATACTGTAGAAAGAGCTTCGGCAGACGGTATTTATAGTGTTATTGCAACACTTGGAGCAAATGTTGCTACCTATACAAATACAGGTTTAACTGCTGGAAATACGTATACTTATAAGGTAAGAGCAAATGCTAATACTACATTTTCTGATTATTCTAATGTTGCAACGGCAGTATTAACAGCTACTTCACCCTATTGTAGTGCGCAAGGAGCAAATCAATATGAGTATATTAAAGATGTTGTAATAGGAAGTTTTACAAATTCATCTGGTGCGAATGCTTCCGGATATGGAAACTACACTTCTCAGAATATTACATTAACTCCAAACGCAAGTACACCAGTTAGTTTAACTCCAGGTTTTTCTAGTTCTAATTATACTGAATCTTGGGGAATTTGGATAGATTACAATAAAAATAACACATTCGAAGCTTCAGAGAAAGTAATTACTGGACTTTCGTCGAATGGTACAGTTACTGGTAATTTTACGGTGCCAAATGATGCTACTGGAACAACCAGAATGCGTATTGTAATGAAATATAATTCGAACCCAACTGCTGTATGCGGAAGTATTGGCGATGGAGAAGTTGAAGATTATACGGTAACTTTTGGACCATCAAATCCAAATCCTGTAACTCTGGCAACTCCTACAAACATTACTAATTCTGGAATTTACGCTCAAGGTTTTTATGCTTCATGGACACAAGTCGCAAATGCAACAAGCTATGAAGTACAATTATACAAAGCTGCAACTGGATGGGCAACCCAAGGAACATCGACTACGTATTATTTGTGGGTTCCAAAACAAGGAACTGAAACAGCTTATAGATTTAGAGTAAGAGCAGTTAATGCGGCCGGAACAAGCGATTGGAGTAGTTATCTTGACATAACTCTTCCTCTTGCCGGAGCTGAAGCTAATGATTCACTAGCAGGAAATAAATCCTTTTCGATGTATCCAAATCCTGCTTCAGATGTAGTTAATTTTTCTTTTGAAAATGTAAATAGTGCTACTGCAATAATTACCATTTACAACAATAACGGCGTTGTAATAGATACTGTACGCAATGCATCTAGTTATACTATCAAGAATTTGCCAACAGGTATTTATCATGTTATACTTACTGACGGGGCTTATAAACAAAGTAAAAAATTATTAGTGAAATAAAATTTGCTAATACTTTATAAGGAATCATAAAACTGAAACCGCTGAAAATTATTTCTCAGCGGTTTTTTTATATGTTGTAAATATCTACAAGAAAATGAATCGTAAATAATAGCAAGCCTTCCTTTTTATAGTTCCCATCAAATTGATTGGTTTAATGATAATTCAAATCTTTTACAACTTCACCGTTTTCCATTTGCCGGTTCTAAAAACTAAAACACTGCTAGTTGCCAATACAATTTCCGAAATTAGGATTGCAATAAATATTCCTTTTGGTCCCCATTCGTAATAAGTACCCAGTAAATATGATAACGGAAGCTGAATCATGTAAAACATTAGGATATAAAGTACGGTCACCGTGTTTACACTTCCGGCTGCATTTAACGCACGGGAGATTACCATGGTATAACCAAAGAAAAAGTAAGCAATAGCCATATACTGCAAATAAGTACTTGCATAAGAAAGGATTTGCTCATCATGGGTAAAAAATCCTGCCAGAGTTTTAGCATAGATCAATAAAAAAATGGCAATTAGCCCCAGAAAACACATATTAAACGCTCCTGTTTTCCATACCGAAGCTTCTGCCCTTTCCGGCTGTCTTGCACCAAGGTTCTGTCCGGTTAATACACCAGCCGCATTAGCAATTCCATAGGCAGGTAAAACACTAAACATAATAATCCGATTGGCAATTATATAGCCAGCCAGTACATTTTCACCAAGTTTGGCAACAATCACAATCATTAAAAATCTACTTGAAGAAGGTACCAGGTTCTGAATCATTCCGGCAGTTGCAAGTTTTAGGATTCGTTTCATCAGGGCAGGAACCATCAACATCTGTCGTTTTCCTATAATAATTGTGCTATTATTTTTAAACAGATACCATAACTGATAGCCAACACTAAAGACATTTGCAATTACCATAGCTACTGCAGCTCCCAATAACCCCAGCTTCGGAAATGGACCCAATCCGAAGATTAGTACCGCACACAGCAAACCATTTAAAACATTCGAAAATGCGAGGGTTCGCATAGCCATCGAGGCATCTCCGGAACCTCTAAACACTCCGTTAATCAAAATACGCATGATCATAAAAATGAGTCCTGCAAACATAGTTTTAGAAAAAGTGTTGCCGTAGCTCACCAAATGATCTGATCCACCTGCAAAACGCATAATCTCTTGGTTAAAAATTACGGCTAAAACGCTGCATATCACAGAAAGGAAAATCCCCAAATAAATGACCTGCATTGCGGTCTGTCCTGCTCTACGAGGTTTTTGTTCTCCTACCCTTCTTGAAATCATTGCTGTTGCCGCAATACTCAAACCCATCGCTACCGACTGAATAAGAATCACTACAGAGTTAGTAATCCCTACGACTGTAATGGCATTTTCACCCAGACTGCTTACAAAAAGAAGATCGACTAAAACAAAAAGAGACTCCATACTGAGCTCTAACATGGTAGGTACAGATAATAAAAAGGTCGCCCTGTTTACATTTCCTGTGGTAAAATTCTTTTCAGTTCCTTGCAATGCAATCCTGAATAAAGTAAATATTGAACGTATTTTTACTAGCACAATTATTTGGTTTAAAAGAGAAATATTAAGATTTTTTTGGAGAATGGCAGCGGTACTAAAATACCCGGATCAATCCTCTCTGGTGGGGTGATTATCTGCCTTTATTTTTTCGTAAGTGAAGAGCTAAACAGCATCTTTATTATCACAGCTGCAGATTCTTCTTTTAAAATTTAGCTTAACTTTTGTTTCGCATGGTTTTCAGGATAATTTCAAACCTCTTTATTAAATATGCCAGGAAACTTTTTTATCTATAGCGGTTCTCCTTTTGGTTACAGAAAGTGCCGACTCCTCAGGGAAACCTATAAAAAATAGTCCTAAAGATTGCTCATTGGCCTCGAGACCAAAGGTTTTTACATACTCTATTGCAGCACCACTTGAATCCCAATAGGAACCCAACTGATAAGAAGTTGCACTAATAGCCATATTTTGCACTGCGCAGGAAACGGCAGCCAGTTCTTCCCACTCAGGAATGTTCACTTTGGTGCTTTTAGAAAGAATCACTCCGATCAGACACGCCGCTTTAAGTGGATATTTTTTAAGATAATTATACTTTGCCGCTTTTTTTTCGACATCAGTAATATCCTCATACAGATACTTGTAATAGCCTGCCATATAATTTCCATATTTTTCAAGTTGACTTCCTTCAAGCACTATAAATCTCCAGGGTTCTGTCATTTTATGAGTAGGCGCCCATGTTGCATTGATTAGAATTTCCTGCAATACTGTATCTGAAAGACTTCCTCCTACATAAGAATCAGCATAAATACTTTTTCTAAATCTAATTAGCTGAGTTGCAACTTCAGATGAAGAACTTATGATACTTGTTTCCATAAACTTTAATAAAGATTTAGTGATAATTTAGATAAAATTAAGTACGAAAAATATGCAAAATAAATTTTGTTATTTAAAATTATTATAAATAGCTTTGCTGAACTAAATTATTATTTATAATTAGAATAAATAAAAACAAAGCAAATATATATAGTAATTCTCATAAAAACAACATAAATCTTGTTATCACATCAAAAAAAACCTATGTAATCTACTATAGAACCAGGCAGGCTAACAAAAACAAAATTTTACAATACTAAATAATTGTCCCATAATTATGAAAAATACAACCACTTACTTCCTACTCTTAACGGAAAAGATCATTATCAAAATTTTAACAGATTAAAGCAATTAAGTATACCCCTTAAAAACGCTTATCTGATAAAAGAAAACACTTTGAAAAAGTAATCATATCCATTAAACCAAAAAACCCAATGAAAGAAAAATCCCGAATCGTAAGACATGAGAATGGTCAATTAAATCCTCAACTAGTCACATCACATCTTCAACCTGAAATATGGGAAAAAGTAAACAGAATACAGCTAAGAAAAATGCTATGTGAATATTCACATGAATTATTACTTAGTCCTCAACTGCAGGGCACTAACGGAATCTGGGGGC
Source organism: Flavobacterium sp. KMS (assembly GCF_000813005.1). Taxonomy (GTDB): domain Bacteria; phylum Bacteroidota; class Bacteroidia; order Flavobacteriales; family Flavobacteriaceae; genus Flavobacterium. Next base: position 35,344 of record NZ_JSYP01000017.1, read on the forward strand.
TTTACAGCCTTAGTGCACAAGATGGAATAACAGAATATCAATTTCATGCACAAATACTTGCATTAGACCATTGGCATATTGACACAGACTCTATTACTAAAACAGTAAACGGAAATCCTGAACCTCTAGATGCTATCGCTTTTCTTCTTGAATTTACAGAGGAATTAGGTTTTACTGATCTAAATCTGCCTACTTACCTTGAAGAAGTAATCAGCTGTCTTTATGGTAGTGCTTATATGCATACTAATAGCGAGCTTTCGGCTAAAGATCTAACTGAAGCAAGTTACGCTGATGTAGAACATGCCATGACTGCAGGGCATCCTTGTTTTGTAGCCAACAGTGCCAGAATAGGCTTTGATGCAGTAGATTATCAGAATTACAGCCCTGAAGCAGCAACACCGCTTTCGCTGGTTTGGGTAGCAGGCCATAAAAAATACACCGAATTTACGAGTATTCCTCCTCTTAGTTACCAACAAGTAATGGAGCAGGAATTAGATGCAGACTTAAAAGCATCATTTGATTCGATTCTTACAGAAAAAGAACTTCAGCCAGAAGATTATATTTATTTCCCTATTCATCCATGGCAATGGCACAATAAGCTGATTTATTTATTTGCTCCGGATATTGCTGCATCAAAATTGGTTTGTTTAGGTGATAGTAAAGATTTATATATGCCCCAACAATCGGTACGCACATTTTTCAATGTAAGTGATGTTAAAAGATTTTATGTTAAATCAGCTCTTTCTATTCTTAATATGGGCTTTATGAGAGGGCTTTCGCCTTATTATATGCGAACAAACCCACCGATTAGCGAATGGGTTGCGAACCTTGTAGAAAATGATCCCTATCTTCAGAAAAAGGGTTTTACCACCTTAAAAGAAATCGCTACAGTTGGTTACACCAATGCGTACATAGAAGAAGCTATAAAAGTAGATTCTCCTTATAAAAAAATGTTGTCTACATTATGGAGAGAAAGTCCGATGGACAAAATAGCAAATGGTGAACGTCTTATGACTATGGCGGCACTGCTTCACATAGATACAGATGGAAACTCATTGCTAGCGGAATTAATTAAATCTTCCCCTTTGGATGCAAAAGGATGGCTTCAAAGCTATTTGCAATCTTACCTTAGCCCGCTTTTACATTGCTTTTATTACCATGATATGCGTTTTATGCCACACGGCGAAAATCTAATTCTGGTATTCCGTGACAATGTTCCGGTTAGGGCAATTATGAAAGACATTGGTGAAGAAGTAGCTATTGTAAATCAGGAAAAAGAATTACCAGAAACAATCAAACGAATCATTATCAATGTCCCTGAAGATCTAAAAATCCTATCTATTTTTACTCAGATATTTGATTCTTTCTTCCGATATCTAAATCATGTACTGGTAGAACATGTAAATCTGCCAGAAGAAGATTTTTGGAGTCTTGTAGCGGAATGCGTAACAGAATATCAATCAGAATATCCTGAACTGGAGGATAAATTCAGAAAGTATGATTTATTTGATTCAGAAATCATTAAAACGTGTTCAAATAGATTGCAAATGCAAAACAGCACAAAAATGCTTGACGCTACCAATCCATTCAAGAATCAACAATTTGCCGGTACTCTGAAAAATCCACTTTCCATTTATCAGACAAAATTAATCTAGCCCTTCTTTAAAACTATAATACGCTAAAACCATGAATATAGATACTCAAATCTCACCAATACAAGCATCCAGCCATTTAGAAAAAACAGTTTGGGACAAAGTAACTCGTTTGCACCTTAGAAAAATACTTGCCGAATTTTCTCATGAGCGACTTGTTATTCCAAAGCTAATCGGAAATAAAGACGACTGGGAAATCTATCAGTTGACGAGTGCAGACGAAAAAAACGTCTATCAGTTTAATGCCAAAATTCTAGCTTTAAACCATTGGTATATTGATACTCCATCCATTGAAAAATTTACTGAAGGCGAAACTGCTACATTAGACGCACTAAGTTTTATCATTGAATTTAAGGCAGAACTTGGAATTCCTGAAGAGTCGTTACCTGTTTACCTGGAAGAGGTATGCAGCACATTGGCTGGAAGTGCTTACCTTAATTATTATGGCAAACCCAATTCAAAAGAACTATTGGAGGCTGGTTATCAGCAAACTGAATCTACCATGACAGGTCACCCTCGATTCATTGCAAATAATGGAAGAATCGGTTTTACTTCTAGCGATCACAGGGAATATGCTCCGGAAGCTGCCGCACCGTTTTCTTTGGTATGGCTTGCCGGTCATCGCTCGACTGCTGTGTTTACTGCCGTCCTACCTTTAGATTATGAAAAAGTAATGCTACAGGAACTTGGTGAAGAAACGTTAAAAAACTTTAACGATCAGCTTCTGGAAAAAGGGTTAAATCCTAATGATTATTTTTATATGCCGGTGCATCCATGGCAATGGTTTAATAAATTATCCAATATATTTTCAGCCGATATCGCAACTAATAGACTGGTTTGTATGGGGTACAATGCCGATAAATACCAGCCGCAACAATCAATCCGAACATTCTATAATATTACCCATCCTGAAAAATTCTATGTTAAAACGGCTTTATCTGTACTCAACATGGGTTATGTACGTGGGCTATCTCCTAAATTTATGGTGTCTAACCCACCAATCAATGAGTGGATTTACAACCTGGTAAAGGATGATAATTACTTACAATCGAAGGGATTTATCATTCTGAGAGAAATCGCCAGTTTGAGTTTTGCTCATCAATATTATGAAACAGCAGTTCCGGGTGATACTCCTTACAAGAAAATGTTTGCCTGTTTATGGAGAGAAAGTCCAGCCGATAAAGTTTCTGAAAATCAGCGTTTAATTACAATGGCAGCATTACTTCATATTGATAATGAAGGCAAAGCTTACCTTCCTGAATTAATACAGGCATCTGGTTTAACAACTTCAAATTGGTTAAGACAGTACTTTAGCTGTTATTTGAGTCCTTTACTTCATTGCTTTTACAAATGGGACATGGTTTTTATGCCTCATGGCGAAAACTTAATCCTGATTCTGGAAGATCATAAGGTTGTTAATGCTATTATGAAAGATATTGGTGAAGAGGTTTCACTACTTAACTGTAGTTTAGAGATTCCTGAAGAAGCTTTGAGGCTTGCTGTTGACGTTCCTGACGATCGCAAAACGTTGCCTTTATTTACACAGGTATTCGATTCTATATTCCGATTTATAGCTGCAATACTTGTAGAACATGCTGATTTTCCAGAAGACGAGTTTTGGAAGCTTGTAGCAGAGTGCATCTTAGATTACCAATCTGCACATCCAGAATTCAGTGAATCTTTCCAAAAATTTGACCTGTTTGTTAATGAGTTCAGCCCTGATGCTCTAAACAAATTACAACTGAATAATAACAGACAGTTGAGAAATCGTGCCAATCCATTTCAAAACCTTCCTTATATCGGTATTGTAAAAAATCCGGTAACACCATTTTACATTAATTAATAAATAATAATTTCGTGAATTATTTTACATCATTAAACAAGTACATACCCTCGCTGCTTATTACTGCTGCGTTCTTATTATTGTCTTTACAAACTCAGGCACAACAAACCCAATCGGGTGTCATCAAAGGTCAGGTTATGACAGAAGATGGAAAGAAGGTACAGTACGGCACTGTTAACCTAAATGGAAAATACAGTGTAAAAATAGACAAGGATGGTTGGTATACGTTTGATAAACTTACATCAAAAAAGAATACGCTTACAGTCAATATCATGGGATTAGCCCCACAGACAAAAACGGTTACCGTAGAAACAGGAGAAGAAATTTTATTGGATTTTAACCTTACTGCTAATGCCGAAATTCTTAATGAGGTTTTTATTGTAGGAAACAAATATAAAATTACTTCAAAAAAGAAAAGTGAGTATGTGTCGAGACTTCCAATTTCAAACCTTGAAAATTCACAAGTTTATAGTGTAGTTGACAAAGAACTAATCAAAGAGCAGATGGCTTTAACAGTCGAAGAATCTTTTAGAAATGTTCCGGGAGCTGCACCTGCAAAAACGGGGGCTGGAATGCCCTCTTTTTTCTCGAGGGGTTTTCAAACCAGTGAAAATTTCCGTAACGGAATGGCAACTTATCTGCGCACAGGTGTAGATCTTGCTGCTGTAGAACGTGTAGAGACCTATAAAGGTCCAAGTTCTACACTTTTCGGAGCGCAGATGACCTCATTTGGAGGAATTGTTAATTACATTACCAAAAAACCATACGATCATTTTGGAGGCGAAATAGGCTATACCATGGGAAGTTGGGATCTAAACCGTATGACATTAGACATCAATACCCCAGTTAAGGATGCCGAAGGTTTACTGGTTCGGTTAAACGTGGCTCGTCAGACCGAAAATACCTTTCAGGATCAGGGTAACTCTACTACTTTACTTATTGCACCAAGTATTACTTATCAAGTATCAGACCGTTTGAAATTTACGCTGAATGCTGATTTTCAAAGTGTACAAGGAATTGCTCCGGGCGGATGGATTACTTCTCCTACGTTGGGTCTAAGTAGCTTTAAAGATCTTAATCTGGACTACCGCATATCACTTAACGACAACTCTCTTGTAAGTAAACAGGCTTCTACCAATGTATTGCTTGATGCTGAATACAAAATTTCTGACCAATGGATCTCTCGGTCCAGATATGCTTACGGTGGTGGTACTTATGATGATCTTTATATTTTTGATTTCATCTGGCAAAATAAATCATCTGTTGATCGCGTATTAAGAGCATTTACGGATGAAAAAACAGTGCGAAAAAACTTCCAGCAAAATTTTACCGGAGATTTTAAAATCGGGAACCTCAGAAACAGACTTGTTGTAGGTTTTGATTATTTATCCAGTTACAGATCAACCCGATATGATGGATTAGGATATGGCGGTAAAGTATTTGAACCGGCAAACCTCGATAATCTAGGTGCAACACCAGTAATTCGAATAGAGGACGTTGAATCGGTTTTAGCAAAAAGAAACACGGGACAAAACCAGACAAAAGAATCTACCTATAGTGTTTATGCCTCTGATGTTCTAAATATAACAGATCAACTTTTAGTTATGGCTAGTTTACGTGTAGATCGTTATATTGGTGATGGAACAACAAATACAAAATCCCGCACAACTGTAGGTGACTACAATCAAACCGCACTTTCTCCTAAATTTGGTCTTGTATATCAAATTATTGAAGACAAAGTAGCGGTTTTCGGTAATTATATGAATGGATTTAAAAACATAGGCAGCAAACTTCAGCCAAATGGAGAAGTTTCTGTTTTCAAACCCCAAGAGGCTGCACAACTGGAAGGTGGTGTTAAACTTGATTTATCAGACAAAATCAATGCAACTGTAAGCTATTACCAGATTGATGTAACAAACAGTTTAAGAAATGATGTGACAACTCAGGGAACCTTCGTTGTTCAAGACGGAACACAAAAAAGTAAAGGGCTTGAAATAGAAATTATCGGAAGACCTTTTGCAGGTTTCAACTATGTAGCCAGTTATGGATATAATGATAATGAGTTTACCAAGTCAGCCGAAAATGTAATGGGCAAAAGAGCCGCTGGTACTCCAAAAAATGTGGTTAATCTTTGGGCAAGTTACACTATTGTTAATGGTAAAGCTCAGGGATTGGGATTGGGAATTGGAAATTCTTATGTTTCTGATGCTTTTATTGACAATACAAATACTTTTACTCTTTCCTCTTATAATCTTCTTGATGCTACCCTGTTTTACAACCGTCCCAAATATCGAATTGGTATTAAAGCCAATAACATTCTGGACAAACAATATTGGGTGAGCGATGGTTATTATGCACGTCCACAAAAGCCAAGTAATTTTATGATCAACTTTACTTATAAATTTTAATTAGATGGAGCATATTGATCAGCGCGCTTTCAAATCCCAAAGAATACTATTGGGAGTAGTAATGACTTTTGCGATTCTGGATCATACCCGACTGTTTTTTCATTACTGGAACACCAATCCGGCAGATTTAGATCATACCACTTTCACTTTGTTCTTTACCCGATTTATATCCCATTATTTTGCACCGGCAATTTTCTTTATAGCTGGTATTGAATTATTTCACTGGATGGGTAAGACAACCAAAAACCAAAATGTATGGCAGTTATTCAAACTTGGCAGTGCACTGATCCTTATTGAAATTTTCGTAAACAATTTTTTATATACGTTTGATCCCTATTACCGTACGATTGGTGTCTTTATCATTGGTTCATTAGGTTTATGCCTGTACTGTATGGCGGGGTTACAATACTTCAACAGAAAATTGATCTTATCGATCGCTTTAACTATTATAATAGCTCATCATTTACTGGATTCTTTGCAAATGAAAGGAGATTCTATAAATGCTATCTTCTGGTATTTGTTACATCAACAAAAATTTATACCTCATGGTCAGAGTTTATATATCGTAAATTATACACTACTCCCCTGGTTTGGTGTTCTTTTACTGGGTTATTTTTTTGGATTCTTTTGTAGGTCAGAAAGTTCGCCAGTAATTCGAAAAAAAGTACTGCTGTACAGTGGTTTTACTCTTATTGGATTATTTTTCTTATTACGTGGCCTAAATGGTTACGGAGAATCTATCCCGTGGAAAGCAGGAAATTCTAACCTAATCAGCCTACTGTCGTTTTTCAATCTCACTAAATATCCAGCTTCATTGGATTTTCTGGCGATCACATTAGGTCCGATTTTCTTGTTCTTAGCTTATGCAGAAAACTGGAAAGGCAGGGTTGTTAGTTTCTTTTTTACTTTAGGACAGATTCCTTTGTTTACCTATCTGTTCAGTACACTCATTATTCATTTAGCAGCTATGATTTGGTTATGCTTTAATGGAAAACCATTACAAACGATGGTAATAACGACTGCTTCTTATGGTAAAGATAGTCCATTACTTAATTATGGATACTCTTTAGCTACGGTCTATATTTTGTGGATTGTATTCGTTCTGATCTGTTATTTCATAATAAAAAAAATAAAACCGATGCAACAAGATTTACTATAAAAATTGTAAATAGTACATTCAAGGAAATAAAAAATGCAGAGAACATATTGACTATGATCTCTGCATTTTTTTATTCTGGTTAAATTTACCAGGTCATAAAAAACAAAAACAAAGTACATTTTTTGACTCCTTTTTTTATTAAGTATCTAAAATAATGCACTAAAAGTATATTTAGGAGGTTTTACAGTGAACAAATACAAATAAGAAACTTTCATTCTTAACTCCAAAAAAATAAGCGGATCCACCCCTGAACCCGCTTATCATTCTATTTAACAAAAAAAACATTTACTTTCACCTTAATCACTTTAAATTAAAGCTACAGTACTTTTTATTGGATAATTCCAATATTATATCTAAACCGATTGCAAAGCTTTATAATAATCCTCACGTGTACAAAACTCAAGATGTGCTTTTTTATGAGGCAGATCAATTTCGGTTTGGAATACAAATCCGGCTTTTCTATTCAATGCATGAATTTTATGATTGCGTGCATCAGGTTCAACAACAACACGTTGATTTTTGGCATCACAAAAAATAAAATCCAGTATTACGGTAAAAATTGTCCAGGTAAACTTATTTACGGGTATTTCTAAGGGCGCTACTAAGATATGCATCCCTTTATCCCCTTTTTCTACTTTATAGTACTCTCCAATACTATCTGTCTCGGGATTGTAACATTCTAATAAAAAAGAAATGTCACCATTAAAAACACCCATATAAACATCAGTTTTCTCTAGAATTTCGCGGTATGAATCGTACACTTCCTGCAAAGAAAATCCATTCATTCCCCAATAAACTGCGTAATCACGATTCACCCAGTCATGAAGCAAAGGCGTATCAGTTTCTAAGTCTATTGGACGCAATTCAAAAACGCCCATACCAGGAATTGTTTTGACAAAAACAATATCAGAAACGGCTTTATCTTCTATATCAATTATTTTATTATTCATCATCTCTTATCAAGTTAAGCTTATTATTATTTTAATGGGAGTGACATAATCTTATTTTACACTTTTCTTCAAAATGGTAAAACAACAACCAAGATTATCTCAGCCGATTACGGTCTTGTTATTGAATACCTTTTAGCCGTTGAACCGGAGCAGTGTTTACAGAATCTCTTCAAAAACATTTGACTCTACAACTTCAGCTACAGCAACTCCAAATTCCTGAAAAGCAATTTTTGTTTCAACTGCATAATGCTCAACACCCGTAATTTCTTTGATAATATAAGAATTTCGGTAACAAACCATTCCTAAGTCGGGTGTAACAAATCCGTGTGTGTGTAATTCTGCATTCTGAACAAAAACTTCTCGTCCATTTTTATCAATACTGTAATTTCGATTGGCAGCAAAACGTCCTTTATCATCCCATTGGATTCTGTCTGTAATTCCTTCGAGGAAAGGCGGCAATTTATAACCGTAACCTGTTGCCAGAACTAATGCGTCGGTAACATGACGGTATTTTTTATCTTGTTCGACCTGATGTAATTCCAATTCAAAAGACTGTTTACTTTCGTCAAAATCTGCTTTTACACAAGCGGAATTTGTTCTTAAATTCACATCAATTTCTCCAATCACTTTTTTAGCATAAATAGTGTCGAAAATAGTTTCAATCAGATCTTTATTAATTCCTTTGTAAAGCAATTTCTGCTCTTTTAACAGATAATCTCTCTTCTCAGCGGGAAGACTGTAAAAGTAATCCACATATTCAGGAGAGGTCATTTCTAAAGTAAGTTTGCTGTAATCCATTGGAAAGAAACGGGACGAGCGCGTAATCCAGTTCAACTGATATCCGTACACATCAATTTCCTGCAATAAATCATTAAAAACTTCGGCAGCACTTTGTCCGCTTCCCAAAACGGTAATCGCCTTTTGTTTTTGTAATGCTGCTTTATTCTGCACGTAGGCAGACGAATGAATTGCTTTTCCTTTAAGAGTTTGACAGGATTTAGGAATATGTGGTGCAGTTCCAGTACCTAAAATGATCTTTTTAGTCTTGTAAAAAGTAACCTTGCTTGTTTTGGTGCAAACTGTACTCACAATATAAACAGACTCATTATCATCATATTCAATCATCGAAACTTCTGTATTAAAAAATACATTTGGGAGTTTCTTAATTGCCCATTGACAGTATTGGTTATATTCGTTTCTTAACAATAAAAAGTTTTCACGAATGTAGAACGAGTACATTTTGCCCTGTTCTTTTATATAATTCAAAAAACTAAACGGGCTAGTTGGATCTGCGAGTGTTACTAAATCAGCCAAAAAAGGAATCTGAAGAGTGGTGTCCTGCAATAACATTCCGGGATGCCAGTTGAAAGATTCATTTTTATCAAAGAACAAACCATCCAGATTTTCAATTGGTGCTGTAAGACATGCCAGACTCAAATTAAAAGGTCCAACACCAACAGCTATAAAGTCGTATATTTTATTTTCCATAAGGGGTATTAATTTATCAATGTATATTCCTGACCGTGAAAAACGATTAAATTTATAATTTCTTCAATATCGGCCTGAGTTGTCAGAGGGTTAAGTAGTGTGAATTTCAAAAATACTTCATTATAGACTTTTGTACTCGTTATAATGGCTTTTCCTTCATTAAAAATAGCTTTACGGATGTAACTGTTTAAGCTACAAAAAGATCCTTCATCTGTTTTCCAAGGTTTATAGCGGAACACAATTGTGCTTATTTCAGGATTATGAATTACTTCAAAGTCATCTCTCCTTCTTAAGAAATCTGCGGTAAAGAGAGCATTATCAATCGCTTTGTCCATGTAGGTGCTTAGTCCCTTTGTTCCAATTATTCTTAGGGTAAACCATAATTTTAGGGCATCAAATCTGCGGGTGGTCTGTATTGATTTCTTCACCATGTTTGGAATTCCCTCGTCTTCCTGCTCTTTTGAGTTCAGGTAATCTGCATGGTATTTTATATAATCAACATACGATTTGTCTCTCATAAAAAAACCACTTGAACTTACCGGCTGATAAAAGGTTTTGTGATAATCTATAGTAACAGAATCTGAAAGTCCAATGCCTTCCAATTTACTGTTATGTTTCTCACTGATCAATAATCCCCCGCCATAAGCCGCATCAACGTGAAACCATAATTTATTCTCTTTTGCGATTGCAGCAATTTGGGTTAAGGGATCAATTGACCCAAAATCTGTAGTGCCTGCTGTACCCACAATTGCTATTGGAATATTTCCTAAATCTTTCTGCTGCTGAATTACTTTTTTCAAAGCCTGAACATTCATTTTAAAATCAGTATCAACTGCCACAGGAACAACTGCATTTTGGCCTAATCCTAATAAACTTAAATTCTTCTTTAAGCTAAAATGACTTACTTCAGAACATAAAACTCTAAATTTTGATGCATCCGCAGGAAGTCCGTCCATTTTAGGGTCCATATTGTAATTCTTTTTCACAAAATGATCTCGCGCTAAAAGTAATCCCATCAAATTCGACTGTGTTCCTCCGCTTGTAAAAATTCCATCTGCTCGTTCCGGATAACCCAATTTTTCAATCGTCCAGTCTATCAGCTTCAATTCGATAAAAGTGCCTCCGGTACTTTGATCCCAGGTATCCATTGACGAGTTTAAAGAAGAGATAAACGCTTCTGCAACAAGTGTAGGTATCAAAATTGGGCAGTTTAAATGAGCTATGTACTTTGGGTCATGAAAATGAATACAATCATTCAGGTAAACGTCTTTAAGCTCGTCTAAAACATATTCTAAACTGTTTCCCTGATTCTTTTCGTCAAGTACTATTGCATCAATTTTTTCTTTAATCGAAGAAATGCTTGCGCCTGTAAAAGGAGTATCTCTGCTTTCTAAATGATTTGCAATTAGTTTAATTGTTTTTTTCATACTCTTCTTGTAAAGAGAAATGGCTTTTTTATTATTAGAAAAAATGTGCTTGACATGTTTTTTTTCTAAAACCTCTTTTAATTCAATTGTGCTTATCTGTTCACGTGCTTCCATTGACTTATTTTATTTAGATTCATTCTAAAGAATAGTTTTTAACAAAAGTATATCCCATAAAAACTAAAGTCAATACTACACGAATAGTAAATAAAATTATACAAAAGAGGTAGTAGCAATACTACATATGTAGTATAAAATAGACAAAAAAAACACTATTTACCTAGTCTTGAATTATATTATTTTTCTGTCAATTGCATATAAAATAAGCTCTGGGGTGGTATGTCTGCCAGTTTTTTTCATAATATTTTTCCGATGAGTTCTAAATGTATGAATACTTATAAAAAGGTCAGAAGCAATGCTTTTCCCATCATTACCTTTAGCAATCTGCTTTAAAATTTCAGACTCTCTAAAAGTTAGTTTTTCTTTTAAATCAGATGCCGGAGAAATAAGCACATCTACAAGAAGATTTAGTATTTTCGGACATAAGTAACGTTCACCGTTTTCAATTTTATACAAAGCATCAAAAATAGTCTGCTCCTGACAGTCTTTTGAAATAAATCCGTCAATATTTTCTTTCAGAAAACTACTGATCGTTTGTTTATTCTTAAAGTATGATAAAATGATAATTTTACAATTTGGAGAATTCAGCCGTAGCTGCTTAAAGTCATCATCATAAAATAAAAAAATATTATTCGGATCGATAATTAAGTACTCAACTATATTTTTCTCTAGATGAGTAATCAACTCATCTTTAGAACCTACCACGGTTAAATTTGATTTCTTCACAAACTTTTTCAAGGTCTGTTTCAATCCTATTATATGCAAGTTTTCAGAATCTGCAATCAGGAAATTTTTCATTATTTAGGTTGTTTAGATTTGGTCTAAACAAAAATAACAAATAAATCTCACATTATTGTATTAATTTTTCGCACTTATACAAATACAAAGAAAGAAACTAAGTACAAAAAAGAAACCTTAATGACAAGTTTGAGGAATTGTACGCGGATAAAACAGATTCGCTCGAGCGAAAACACAATCCCAAAGCGTCGGGATTGATTTCAGATGTGTTATAGTACGCGGATAAAACGGATTCGCTAGAGCGAAAACACAGATAAAACGAATTTCTCGATATTGCTTTTAAAAATCTGCTTTTATCTGTGTCTTTACTTTTGTAAATCCGTGTCATCGGCGTTCTATTTGTAGCCAATTCTAGAACAGACGAATTAAATTCTATCTAACTCTTTGTGTATAGTACGCAGATAAAACAGATTCGCTAAAGCGAAAACACGATCCCGAAGCGTCGGGACGGATTTCTCGATATTGCTTTTAAAAATCAGCTTTTATCTGCGTCTTTACTTTTGTAAATCCGCGTCATCCGCTTTCCATTTTAGACAATCTTTGTGAAGTTTCTTAGAGCCTTAGAACCTTTGTCGCTCAGAATCTTAAAAAAAAAAGGTTCCTGATAAAAATACCAGAAACCTTTTAATTATTACTTAATAGATTGTCTTAGAAACTGTAACCAACAGCTAGATTAAATCTTGATCCATTTCCTCTTGTATAATTGGCATTTGTACCGTAAAATTGAGAAGTTGTAGTATAATAATCGGTGTTAAGTAGGTTTTCAATACCTAATTTTACTCTAATTTGATCGGTTACTTTATAAGCTGTAGCCAGATTCCATAAGTTGAATGAATGAATCGGACCTTCACCAATTGCATAAGCTCCTTTGGCATTTGGTTTAAAATAATCGCGATCTCCAACATACATCCAATATATTTCTACATTTAATCTTTCGTTTCCAAATTTTGCGTAACCAGTCATTTTAACTGGAGGTATCCTGTTTGATTTTAAATAAATATCATTTTCTCCATAAAAATGACCATCACCGTCTTTATCGCCTCTTCCTTGTACATAAGCGTAATTTCCTCCTACAGTAAGTTGTTTTAATACTTGATAATCTGCCTGAATCTCATAACCCCATACACGCTCTGGTAAACGTTCTGCAAGTAAGAAACCATCAACTTGGATCAAGTTTGTTCCTAGTTTAGAAGTACTGTAATAATAAGCTGCACTAAGATTAAACTTCCCTAATTGGCTGCTAAAACCACCTTCATAATTATTTACGATAATTGGTTCAGTTTCTAATTTAGAGATAGCATCTTGTTTTGCTGCAGTAAGAACTCTACCTAAATCAAATACGGAGAAAGCTTGAGAAAAACTGATGAAAGGGTTCAAAAACTTGAACTTAGAATATCTTATACCTGTATTAAAAACAAATGCATCATAATTAAGTTCGCCACCTTTTACGGCAACACTTCCCGCACCGTTTGCTCCTGTAGCAAGGGTGTTATAATCATCAATATTTATTTTGATATTTTCGATACGTAAACCAGCTTTTACTGTCCAATCCTCAAATAATAGAGTCGATAATTGTGCGTAAGGAGCTAGATTAACCATATCAATGTTTGGAACCCATACTCTACCGTCAACTAATTTTTGATTTGTTTTATCATTTAGTAAATCAAAACCATAAGTAACATCTCCTGTAAAGTCTGACGAAACTGTAAATGGAGTGTTTAAATAAACTCTTAATCCTTTTTTGGTAGATGCTGTTTGTGATTGTCCAGATCCGTAGAAAAAGGCAGAATTAGAGAAAATAGTCAAGAAATCCTGAAAATATAAATTAGCTGTTAAACTAGTATTGCCAAAAATCTCTTTGTTTACATATTGCAGATTTGCATTATGATTGTAACGTGTTCCTTCATCAGCACCCTGTCTGTTTCCGAGTACGCCAATTGCAGGGCTAACTCCATAAACTCCATTTTTAAGCACAAAATCAGAATCTTGGTTAGAGCTAAAATAATTATACATCAATTCAATTCTTTGTTTATCTGTAAGGTCATATCCTAGTTTGGTAAACACATTATATGTTTTAGTTTCACCCAATCCATATTCTGGAGAAATAACTTCTCCTTCTCCATCGCGGAAAACACCAGTTCTGTCATATACACCACCTACGATATAATTAAAGTTTTTGATTCTTCCGTAAAACTGTTGCAAAAGTCTATATCCTACAACGCTATCTCCTTTTATGTTACCTGTTGTTCCTGCTTCACTATAACCAGCAAACTTCTTTTGTGTCTTGCCCGATTTTGTAATATAGTTAATCAAACCTCCATCGGCTCCATTTCCATAAATAGCTGTTGCTCCTTTTATAACTTCAATACGCTCGATTACCGAAGGATCAATAGAGCGTAATTCTCTACCAGCCGATTTTAATGGTGTCGATTGCGGAATCCCATCGATAAGAACCAAAGGATTTCTTCCTCTAAGAGTTTGTCCGTAATTACCAGTATTATTAGTCGCAGAACCTAAACCTGGAACTGCAAAAGCAAGAACATTAGCAATATTTGGACTTACAATTGATAAGTTTTCGATACTCTTAGCGTTAATTACCGTTACTGATGATGGCGTTTTAGATAAAGTTTCTACTTTTCTGCTAGCCGAAACAATTATTTCATCAAGCTCAGATCCATTATCTCCAGAATTTGCGCCTAATGCCTGATCTTTATTTGATACTTTTAATATTAAATTAAGTGTTGTGGTTTGATTTTTAGAGACACTAATCTCTTGTTCTATTGTTTCGTAACCTTTTAAGGATGCCTGTAAAGTATAAATATTGGCGATTATTTTGTCAAATTTAAAGCTACCGTCACTACCAGTCGAAGTGCTATATTTTGATGCTTTAAGAATAATACTTACTCCTGTTAAAGGTTTGCCACTTGAAGTTGTTATTTTTCCTTTAATTTTCCCTGGGCTTTGTTGCGCGAAAGATGTTAAGACCGAAAATAAAAAACAAATTATAAATATAAACTGTGATATTCTTAAGTTGAGATACTTCATTAATTTTTAAATTTGATTGGTTATCTGTTTTTAATAGTTCTAAATAAAAACAGCGCAAATGTAAATATTAATAATCCTTTAACAAAAATTATTTAGATTAATTCTATATAATTTTTGTTAAAAAATCACCTCAATTAGCTTCAATATCAAATGCCTAAATATTTATAGAATGCATTAGAAATAGTAATATTTAGAAAGAATAGAAATCCTGGTACCACTCACCTATCACAGTCATTAATATCAATTTGGTTTTAAATATTCATTTTTGTAATTTCATTTTTTATAACCTTAAATTATGTATCTACAAGTATTGTATTTCTTTTTTAGAAGAGAACAAAATTTGTTATCGGAATTAATTAAATGAAAACACCTTATCAAATTTCAGATTTTATAGAACAAGCAGACGAAAATGGTTACGTAGCACTTAAAGTTTTTTGTAATAAAGTTTTTAGACTAAATGACGATGCGATTTCTGGATTTTTTGATTCAGAATATAGATTTTATGACTCCCCTAGATCTCAGGCGGCTCGAAAAGATATACGAAATAACATCTCTTTTATCGAGATTATTAAGAAAAGAAGAGCTACTGGAGAAACTTATACCGTAAGAAAAGTTAATGGTGGAATATATAAAGACGATTTGGAATATTTTATTGCACAAGCCAAAATTGCAATACTGGAAAATGATCAACTATTTGACAAGGTCTACGAGCAATATGCTTTACAAAGAAATGAAAAAGTAAGAATAAATCTGGAAAAATACGGATCTCAAAAAGAGGAATGATTCATTACTCCTCTATCTTTTTGCTTTTCTGCCATGGAAATTTCCCTTCGATTTCTACCTCGAGTGATAAACTCAAAAATGTTCTAATTAATACAATAACTCCTAACGAAAGGACACGATCCATTGTTGGTTCGGTTACAACTGTGCCAATAATATCTCCTGCAACAAGGATTTCTAGACCTAATAAGATTCCTTTACCAAGTTCTTGCCTTAATATTTTATAGGAACGTGGAGTTGTTCCCTGAAGTGAAAAAATGAACTTACCCATCGCTAGCACAATCCCTATAATTATGGTGATAATACCAGTTATTTCAATTCCTTTCGCTACATATTCTATGTATATTTTTACTACTTCCATTTTATCTTATTTTCAATAAATTAGCATAGACTAATGTAAGTAAATTAACCCACATTAATCTATATTAATATATCTTTTATAAAATAGGATTGGAATGAACTAGCATTGCTTTTCTAAAATAAACTTGCTCTTGATTGCTATTCTTGCTATTATCTTCTTCATAATCGAATACTTGATATTCCAGAGATTCCAATAATTCAATCAAAATAACATCATCTTTAAAAGCTTTAATCCATATTAAATCATATTTTCTTTGATTAGCAACTTTTTCAGCACGCTTGAGTAGTACCATTAAATCATCTTTTCCAAAATAAACAATATGGTCAATACCAACAGGTTTATTCGCACCAAGATTTTGATTAGATAGTCTGGATGAGTTAAGCTTCATAAAACCTAAAGGTGTTTCGTTATCATAAACCATCATTATTTCGACCGAAAAATCATTTTGTATTTTAAAGAGTTTAGGAATAGACAAGTTTTCTTCGACATACTTCTCCCCTAATGCTGTTGATTCTCCAAATAAATTGGAATAGAAATTAATTGCCTGATTTTCTATCCAACCAGCATTATCATTTATTATAACTACAAATTTTGCAACTTTTGACATAATTTATTTTTTATTTACACATTGTCAGTAAAATTATCATGGTACAAAGTTGCGTTGATTTGTTTCATCAATAAAGAGCCAAATGTCTTATATGTTGGTCATAAAGTCGTTTTTAGAGAAGCTTAACCATAAAGAAATTTACCGCAGAGAACGCAAGGGAAAAACGCAAAGTTCACAAAGTTTTTAATCTGTAGGTTAAAAAGTTTAACCATTAAGATATTAAGATTCATTAAGGATTAAGCTTAATTTTTCTTTTTTTCTTAATGGTGAAAATTATTTTTGATGGTTGTGTTAAGCTTAACTGCAGAGCACACAAAGTAGTAATGACCAAGCTTTGCGAACTTTGCGTAAAACTTTGCGTCCTTTGCGGTTAATTTTTTGTTTTTAATTTCTCTGCGGTAAAATCAACAAGTTATTATCCATTATTTTTACGGTATTCCAAAGGAGAAAAACCAGCAGAATTCTTAAAAAATTTTCCGAAAACAGATTGATTGGAAAAGTTCAGCATTTCACTTATCTGATTAATGGTTAGTGCTTTGTTTTGCAGTAATACTTTAGCTTCAAGCACTATAAAATCATCAATCCAATTGCTAGCTGTTTTCCCACTATTCTTTTTTATAACTTCAGATAAATATTTGCGTGTAACATTTAAACTATCAGCATAATATCCTACGGAACGTTCTCTTAAAAATTCTTTGGCAAGGATTTCTTTGAATTTTTCAAACAATGGATTTTGATCGTAGTTATCGGTAATAGTTTGTTTTATAGCATCAAGTTCGAATACTAATATATAGAGATAACTTCTTAAAATTGAAGATTGATTGTTGTTATCTCCGTTAAGTGTATCACTAATTAAATCAAATATTTTCCCAAATTTAATTTTAGCACCTTTCTCAAGGCTAAATACATGCATCTGACTATTATCGAAAAAATCATATTGATTCAGGAAGAAAACATTTGCCTGATTTTTAAGGAAGAATTGCGGTTTAAAAAAGATGATATCCATTAAAATTTCATCGCTGTTTTTGGTAAAACTTCTTATTACCGAAGGTCCTAATGTGATTATTGCTGGTGCGTGAATTACAATTTTTGTAAGCCTTGTTTGCATTATAATACTTCCTTTTTTAAGAAATTCTATCGCATAACTTTCTGCTCGATAAGGTTCGTCGATGTAAGGATGATCATTTATTTGTACATAAAAATAATCGTTTTTGTTTTCCTCAGTTGTAAACAAGCTTGTATGATGCTCAAGTGAGTATGTTATAATTTTGTTCATTAATGAGAAATTGGAAGCTAATTTATAGCCAAATATAATTAATGCTGGACGAATACTTAAATGTAGCCACAATAAAAAGAAAACAAAATTTATTATCTTTACTACTATGATGGAAATAGGTATAGATAGTTTTGCCTCTGCAATGTACGGGGACAATAATACGCTAAGTAGCGTAGATGCAATGGAGCAATTATTACAAAGAATTGAACTAGCTGATCAGGTAGGTCTTGACATATTTGGTATTGGCGAGCATCACAAAAAAGAATTCTTAGATTCTGCTACAGCAGTTATTTTGGCAGCAGCTGCAGCAAAAACAAGCAATATTCGGTTATCAAGTGCCGTGAGTGTTTTAAGTGCTGCTGATCCTGTGCGTGTATATCAAAGTTTTGCTACTCTGGATTTAATTTCCAAAGGACGTGCTGAAATTGTCGTTGGGCGTGGATCATCAATAGAAGCTTATCCCTTATTTGGGTTTAATCTTAATGATTATGACCAACTTTTTAAAGAGAAACTAGAACTTTTGCTGCAAATACGAGATAATGAATTTGTTACTTGGTCAGGAAAATTTCGTCCTGCTCTAAATAACCTTCCTGTTTATCCACGTGCATTACAAGAAAAATTACCTATTTGGCTAGGCGTTGGCGGAACTCCGGAATCTTTTGTGAGAGCAGGAACTCTGGGATTACCATTAATGGTTGCTGTTATTGGAGGTCAAACACATCGTTTTCGTCCGTTAATTGATTTATATAGAGAAGCTGGTAAAGCAGCAGGATTTACTGCCAAAGAATTAAAAGTAGGCTTGCATTCGCCAGGTTATGTAGGTAGTACGAATGAAAAAGCAATTGCCGATTATTATCCGGGTTATGCCGAACTTTGGACTAAACTAGGAAAAGAACGTGGCTGGCCACCTGTTACAAAAGCACAGTTTGATAGTCTTATCGACGAAAAAGGAGTTTTGGTTGTAGGGAATCCAGAACAAGTAGCTGAGAAGATTTTAAGACATAGTGAATCTCTTGGCGGTGTTTCAAGATTTACATTCCAAATGGATAATGCAGGACTTACACATTCCCAATTAATGAATGCTATAGAATTAATTGGAACAAAAGTTATCCCATTAATTAGAAAAGCAGAATAAATTTTATTTTGCGTCTTAATAAAATTAACACATAGAAAAATAGATTTTTTTAGTTACCAATAAAGCGTTTCACTTAGTTGAAACACACATAGTTAGCTATGTGAAAAAAATATGATTTTCTATAAGGTGCTTAGATATTCATTTTAAATCTATGTTTCTATCTGTTAAAAATCATTTTGCGATATATATTGTGTTAGACGCACTGCGGTGCGTCTCTACCTAGATACATTAAACAGGAAAGGTAGCCTAGTGACTACCTTTTTCTGTTTAGCAAATGTTTGGACTTTTACTCTCCGCTATTCATAAATGTCATTAAAAGTGTGTACGCATTCTTAGTCACAACTTTTGATGATGCATTTATTAAAGAAGATTTAATTTGGCGAAAGCCTTCATTAGTCGTTCCTGGTTCTACCGGAATCATTTTATAATTATTATTTCCTGTAGAAGAAAAAACAAAGAATTTGCCTTGCCATCTTACAACAGCATCTTCTGGAACGGTAAGTGCTTTTTCGTTTTCAAATTCTGCTTCAGCATTAATAAAAAGACCAGGAAGTAATGAGCTATCGTATTTATTTACTTTACAGATAACTTCGGCAGCACGATCTCCGTTAAGACTTTGATTTATATAAGCAATTTTAGCTGTATATTTCTTTGAAGGATTACTATTGGTAAAAGCTGTAACCGATTGTCCTACAGAAAGTAAGTGTACATCTTTCTCAAAAGCATTCATAACAAGAACGATATCACTGGTTTCCATTAATTCAAACAACATATCCGTTGGAGATATGTATTTCCCCACGTTTACATTAACCTTAGTTACCAGACCATTTATAGGCGAAACAATAGATACCGTTTTACTGATATTTGAGGCTGTAAGTGTTCTTACATTAATCCCTAATAAAGTTAATTTCTGTGCCAATGATGCCATATTTATACGCTGAGTTTGCATTTCGGTAGCAGTTTGTTCGTATAATTTATCGCTACTTGCTTTCTTGGCATTAAGTTCTTTTTGTCTGTTATATTCGCTTTGCGATAATTGAAACTTTTCTTTTGCAGTAAGATAATCCTGTTGCAGTTGTATGTATTGCATATCTTCTACTACTGCTAATAACTGGCCTTTTTTAACATGCATTCCAGACATTAAACTTGTTTGTTTAATATATCCTCCTAACGGAATACTGATGCTTACAACACTTTTGGGCGGTACAGTAACTGTTCCCTGAAGCGTTAATATTTCTTTTACATTTTTTTCTTGTGGGTTCCCTACAATCAATCCAGCATTTTTTACCTGATCATTAGTTAATTGAATGCTGTTTTCTTGCTTATTGACTTCAGCATTATTTTGTTCTTCTTTTTTGTCGCTTTTGCAGGATACTATAAGCAACATGCCTAAAATTGCGGTTATATATGTTCTCATTATATTATAAATTATTAATGGTTTGCAGATTAATTATGGCTTTATTATAATCATTAATCCTGTCTAGATATTCACTTTTTATTGTAATTGCTTGGTTTACCACCAATACCCATTGTAGATAATCAATATCTCCATTTTCTAACTGACTATTGGCAGCATCAATTATAGTCGATGCATTTTTAAGCCCATCATTCTCATAATAATTAAGACTTTCTTTATACTTCTCTACCTCACTTATAGCATTCGAAATATCCGTTTTCACTTCAATTTTTGCTGCTTCTGCCATTGTTTTATACGTTTCGTATTCTGTTTTAGCAGCTTTATTTCGTGCTGATTGACTTGTATAAAACAACGGAATAGATAATCCCAGATTTACATAACTAAATCTATGGCTGCTATCATAATATACTTCTTGCCCAGCATCATTGGTTTGAGCACCTATTATACTCAAATTATTATATCCCAATGTAATATCTGGTAGCATCTTAGCTTGTTCTGTTTTCCATTTCCATTTTGCAGTTTCGGCAATATGATTGGACAGTTTTATTTGTGGCAACTCTGCCGAATTTGATTTTTCGTTTAACGAAACATTAAATTCATTCTTGATATTAGTTGCTGTTGGAACATGAATTATACTATCCTGAAGAACAGCATTAAAAGATCGTATTGTTATATCTATATCCCTGTTTACCATTGTAAGTTGGTTGGTATAGAATTGCCTTGCCGATTGAGAAGCGCTTTTTTCAAGCACATTTGTTTCTCCGGCTCTATAACGCAAATCCGATTTCTGTTCCATTAATCTGTAAATAGAATCAGCATAAGCCAATAGTTCTTTTTTACTATTTAGCCAGATATAGGAATAAAATAGATTCCTCACATTCGATTTAATTTGTTGTGCCGTTAACTGAGATTCAGCTTTGGCAGCATTATAACCTTCTTTTAAAGCCTTTCTCTGATTGCTATAAACAGTTGGGAAAGCAAATGTTTGGCTAATGCCGAAACGAGTGTCGTTAAGACCACTGTTAAACTGCCCATAATCTGCATCTAAAGCTGTTTTCGGAATATCAAAAGCCGATTTTTGGAGTTGTTCTTTTGATTTTTCGTTCAGTTGTGCCGATTTCACTCTTTTGTTATTCTGAATCGCAATAGACAATGATTCATCAAGAGATATAGGTCGTTGTTGTGCCTGAACCGAAGCTGTAATTAATAAACCAACAAGTAATAATGTCAATTTATCGATTTTATGTTTCTTCATTTTTTTAGTAAATACTTTGGTATGATATGTCATTAAATAAATAGACGGAAGCACGAACAACGTAAGTAAAGTTGCCGTTATTAATCCTCCTATAACTACTGTTGCAAGTGGACGTTGAACCTCTGCACCTGCACCATTACTTAAAGCCATTGGCAAGAAGCCTAACGATGCTACAGCGGCTGTCATTAATACAGGACGCAACCTGTTTTTTGTTCCTGTAATGATAATTTGAAACGGATCAGTTATTTCGCCCAGCTTCTGTATTCGGTTAAACTCCGATATCAAAACAATTCCGTTAAGTACTGCTACTCCAAATAATGCAATGAAACCAACACCTGCAGATATACTAAAAGGCATATCACGCAATGCAAGTCCAAATACCCCACCAATTGCCGATAAAGGAATTGCTGTAAATATTATAATTCCTTCTTTAAGAGATCTAAATGCAAAATATAGCAATGCCAGAATCATAAATAATGCAGCTGGTACAGCAACACCAAGACGAGATTTTGCTTGTTGTAAGTTTTCAAAAGTTCCTCCGTAAGTGATATAATATCCTGGATCAAATTTTATCTGCGCATTTACCTTTTTCTGTAATTCTTCTACAATCGATTCTACATCTCGTCCTCTAACGTTAAAACCAACAATGATTCTTCTTTTAGCATCTTCTCGTTGTATTTGGTTTGGACCTTCAACTTCTTTTACCGATGCAACTTGATAAAGCGGAATTTGCATTCCTGATGGTGTTGCGATTAATAGATTACGTACATCAGATATATCTTTTCGTCCGCTCGCTTCTACCCTAACAACCATATCAAATCGTTTTTCACCTTCATAAATACTACCAGCAACTGCACCTGCAAAAGCTGCATTTACGGTTTGGTTAATGTCAGAAACATAGATTCCGTATTTAGCCATTTCGGCCCAATCATAATCTATAACGATTTGTGGCATTCCTGTAACTTTCTCCACATATAGATCTGTCGCCCCTTCTACAGTTTTACCAATATTGCCTAATTTCTCGGCATATTCAGCAAGTTTATCAAGATCTTCTCCATAAATTTTACATACAACGTCTTGTTTTGCACCAGTCATAAGTTCATTAAAACGCATTTGAACAGGAAATTGAAAACCAGTCGTAACTCCGGGAGCAACTTGTTTTACTGTTTCGGTCATTTTATCTGCCAGTTCTGGGAAAGATGAAGCACTTGTCCACTCCGATTTATCTTTTAAAACAATAATCATATCCCCGCCTTCTATTGGCATTGGATCCGTAGGAATCTCGGCACTACCAATTCTCGATACTACTTTTTCAACTTCGGGATAATTACTTTTAAGAGCAGCCGAAATTTTCTGAATTGTTTCTGTAGTTGTCGATAAATTTGTTCCTAGTAGTAAACGTGTTTCTACGGCAAAATCTCCTTCTTCTAGTTGTGGTATAAACTCACCACCCATTCGTGTAAACAAAAACATTGCAATACCAAATAAAACAAATGCCGAGATAACGATAGATTTTCTTACTCGTAAAGCTTTAGTTAGCCAGTTTTCATAATATGATTCTAACCTTGCCATAATTCGGTCGGAAAGATTAGGTTTATGGTTTACTTTCTTACTTATAAATAAAGAACTAACCATTGGCACATAGGTAAGCGATAAGATAAATGCTCCTAAAATGGCAAAAGCAACGGTTTGCGCCATTGGTTTAAACATTTTACCTTCTATTCCCTCTAATGATAATATAGGAAGATATACTATAAGGATAATTATTTGTCCAAATACTGCCGCATTCATCATACGCCCAGCTGAACTAGCAACTTCTTTGTCCATTTCTGGTTGCGAAACACTATCGACATTTTTGTACTTTTTAGTGCTGTGCATATGGTGTAATATGGCCTCGACTATAATTACAGCACCATCGACTATTAAACCAAAATCAAGAGCGCCAAGACTCATTAAATTTCCGCTTACGCCAAAGGTATTCATCATGATAATAGCAAATAACATTGCTAATGGGATCACCGATGCTACAATAAATCCTGCACGCAGATTACCTAAAAACAGCACCAATACCAAGACAACAATCAATGCACCTTCGATAAGATTTTTTTGAACTGTACCAATAGCATTATCAACCATTTTAGTACGGTCTAGAAAAGGTTCTATTTTTAAACCTTCTGGTAAGATTTTTTCTATTTCGGCAACGCGTTTTTTTACATCTACGATAACATTATTTGCGTTTTCACCTTTAAGCATCATAACAATTCCACCTACAGATTCTCCAAGATCATCTGTGGTTAAAGCTCCATAACGTATTGCCGAAGACATTTTTACATCGGCAATATCTTTTATAAGAATTGGAGTTCCTGCTTGGGTATTTTTTACAATAATATTCTGGATATCACTTATATTCTTGGTAAGACCAACGCTTCGGATATAAAGTACTGTTGGGCCTTTCTCGATATAAGCTCCTCCTGTATTCTCATTATTACTACTTAAAGCTGTAAATACCTCTTTAATAGTAAGACTTTGGGCTTTTAATCGTGCAGGGTTTACGGCAATTTCATATTGTTTTAATTTCCCTCCAAAAGTAGCTACATCGGCAATTCCGGGAGTTCCTAAAAGTTGTCTTCGAATTGTCCAATCCTGAATTGTTCGTAAATCCTCAAGAGAATACTTGGCTTCGTAACCCGGTTGTGGTTTTACAACATATTGGTATATTTCGCCCAATCCTGTTGTTGCAGGAGCCATTTCGGGTTTACTAGCATTTTTGTCTATTTCTACTTTTTGCAAACGTTCGGCAACCTGCTGACGCGCCCAATACACATCTGTATCATCATCAAAAACAATTGTTATTAACGAAAGTCCGAAACGCGAAATACTGCGGCTTTCTTTAAGCTGCGGAATATTACTTATCGCCTGTTCTATCGGGAATGTTATAAGACGCTCTACATCTTCGGCTCCTAAGGATGGAGCGGTTGTAATAATTTGTACCTGATTGTTTGTGATGTCTGGTACAGCATCTATTGGTAAACGACTAACTTCATACACGCCATAAATAATCCATAGCAATGTAAAGACGCCAATTACCAGTTTATTCTTAACTGAGAATTGTATTATCTTATTAAGCATAATTTGATTTAATTTTTAGATATAATAATGCTATAGCTGAGACATATAAATGTCTTAACTACAATAAAAAATTTGAAAAATTAAATTATGCTATAGGAGGTCTAAATACCGAAAATAAGGCAGGGTTAGAATACAGGTTGGATGTATAAGGAATAATAGCAGACTCTTTAAGTCCCGTATTAAAAGGTATATAAATGGTGTGTTTATCTGTAGGTATAAATACAAGCTGTAATGAATAACCACTTATATTTTTAAAAGGAAGTTGCATATCGCGATCACCATCATTATCGTTTAAATCATCGCCCCAATAATGCATGGCCAAAAAATCAATAAAACTTACATTTCCTATTTGCTGATGTTCCTTAAAGTGCTCAAGTAATACAGGCAATTTATAAAATTGCTGAAAGAAGCCAATGTTAGACGCTATTAAGAAGATGAATATGTAAGGAATAACTTTTCGCACTTCACAAATTTACTTTTTATGGCAAGACAATCCCAATTTTAAATTGGGTCTAAGCCATTTTTATTGATTTAAAGAGAGAAGTAAAATGCAATTTATTTTATTTCATTAATACGAGTAAAACATTAAACTATTTTCAATTAATAAGCACTTTTCGTTTATTATAAATAAATATAAGATAAAACCTAACAACCTGTTAATAAGATAACTCTTAAGGCTAATTATTGCTGCATCAATAAAGTAGCTATATAAAAAAAACAGGTAAAAACACGTATTGCTACACTATCTCCTTTATATACTTTAGCTATACAAACGTATTGATTATCAGTTATTTATAATCATTCTGCGTAAGTAAAAATCAAAAAAATAATGTAATAGAAACCTAAATTATTAATTAACACCTAAATCCCCCAAACCAATCTTATGGAACCTATCCCCTATTCTAAACTTTTTTTAGAAGCTTCGGCATTACTTACCGGTTTTAGTAAAACAGAACTTAAGTCTACTGGAATGCAGGAAAGTTATTACAATACCATTCTTAAAAATATAAATAAAGAAGACGTTGATTACTTCTTTATCGATTTTAATAAACTACTCATCGATTCTAAACAGAACCCAAAAGTTATCGAACATGCACTGGCTACACAGTTTATGCCTACATCTTCTTATGGCAATCTAGCTCAAAGTATAATTGTTCTTTGGTATACAGGAAATTGGAACGGGAATGTAGTATCATCAGCTTCATACATACAAGGTTTAATGTGGGATGCGATACATGCACACCCGCCTGGAGCTAAACAACCAGGCTATGGTTCATGGTCAGATCTTCCTCTTTCAGTTAAACAATCAACTGCTAAAAAAGTTTCAAATGGAAAATAATAGTTATGATGTGGTAATTGTTGGATCTGGAATAGCTGGATCAATAGTGGCAAAATTGCTCACCAATGCAGGAAAAAAAGTATTGATGCTCGAAGCTGGATTAACAGCAGGTATAGCTATGGATCAGGAAGCTAATTACAAAAATTATCAAGACTATCTTACTACTTTTTATACTGCTTCCGCAAAAGTACCAAACTCACCTTATCCCGATGTAAAAGATGCACAATCTATAAATGTATTAGACTTACAGGTGATGCAAAAAAACAAGCCATCTACTAATGGGTATTTAGTACAAATGGGACCATTGCCTTTTGCAAGCGACTGTACCCGTGCTCCTGGTGGTACGACTTTACACTGGTTAGGTACAACACTCCGAATGTTACCGAATGATTTTAAAATGAAATCAAAATATGGTGTTGCTGTAGATTGGCCTATTAAATATGAAGATATGAACCGTTACTACGAAATGGCCGAAAATGAAATTGGTGTTTCTGGAGATGTAAAGGATCAAAACTATCCTATTGAGCAAAAAAGTATCTATAATAAGGATTACGTACTTCCTATGAAAGGCATCCCGATAAGTTATCTCGATAAAGTAATGACTGATGTAATAGACAAAAACAGTAAAATTATACTTAATGATAAAGCATACAAATTGTATTGCATTAGTACGCCACAAGGTCGAAATTCTATTCCTAATACAGATTATGATATTGATGGTGTAGCTTGGAATCCGGGTACGAAGAAACTGGATATAACCCGAAACAAATCAAAAGTAGATTATAATCCTGTGGGGTCAAACTGGGATCCTTATACTGGGCAACGTTGCGAAGGTAATGCAAGCTGCGTTCCTATTTGTCCTGTACAAGCTAAGTATAACGCATTAAAAACGCTTAGAAAGTGTGATATGGGAAATCTCTCCATCAAAACACAAGCTGTAGCTTCCCGATTATTAATAAACGAAACTTCTAACTGGATAAACGGTGTAGAATATAAAAAATATGTAAACGGTAACTCTAGTAAATACGAAACATTTACTGCCAAAGGAACAATATATGTAATGGCTGCTAGTGCTATAGAAAACGCCAAATTACTACTTGCTTCTGGTGCTGCCAATAGTAGTGATCAGGTAGGTCGTAACTTAATGGATCACATGACGGTATTACGATGGGGACTTGCCAAAGAACCTATTTATCCGTATCGCGGTCCGGGCTCTACTACCAATATTCCAACATTTCGTGATGGAGAATTTCGTAAAGACCATGCCGCATGGATATTACCATTGGATAACTGGGGTTGGGCATGGCCTACATTTTCTCCAGGATCAGATGTAAGTGAGGCTGTTAGCGAAGGTGCATTTGGTAAAAAACTACGTGATAGAATCGAAGATCGTGTTACCCGACAATTCTTTACTCACTTTGAATGCGAACAAGCTCCCGACCCAAACAATCGTGTAACAATTGATCCTGTATACAAGGATAATATCGATAATTACAGACCCGTTATTCACTACAACGCAACGGAGTATATGCTAAAAGCTTTTGAGGCATCAGAAATTGTTTCTGAGCAATTGTTTGATCAATGTGGTATTAAAGATTTTACAAAGTACAAACCCGGAGTAGACCCTGATTATGTAACCTATAAAGGCAAAGGATACAGTTTTGCAGGTGCTGGACATATTGTAGGAACTCACCGCATGGGATTTACTAAGCAAGACTCTGTAGTAGATACAGATATGCGTACCTGGGATCATGAAAACCTTTTTCTTGTGGGCTGTGGCAATATGCCTACTCTAGGCACCTCCAACCCTACTCTAACAATGTCTGCCCTGACTTTTAAAGCCGCAGAAGCTATTCTTAAACAACTTGAACAATAATTAAATCATGGAAAATAATTTCTTTCAAAAAAATAATCCGAAGCGTCAGAAACTAATCAAGCCTCTCACCCATTTGGACACGCCACAAGAAATCGCAAACTCGATTGCTCTACAAGGCGACGCTTTGCAAATTCAAGATCTTCCTGTTCAGCTAAAAATGTCTCAGGATGATGTAATGAACTATATCAAAGATATAAAACATCTTCAGCGATGCCTTAGGACTGCATTGCAACTAGAACTTTCGACAATACCACCTTATCTATGCGGACTTTACACCATAAAAGAGGGGAGCAATGTCGAGGCTGCTGCGCTAATACGAAGCGTAGTTGTAGAGGAAATGTTGCACATGATATTAGTATCTAATATTCTTAATGCAATCACTGATCCTAAAAGTATAAAAAAAGGTGAAAAACTTTTTAATGTAAAAGATATCATCCCTTCCTACCCTACTTTTTTGCCCGGAGATATTCGACCAGTTGTTCCCGAAGGAGCACCAGCATTTAAAGTACACTTGCTTAAATTTTCTAAAGAAGCATTAGAAGAATTTTCTACGATCGAAAGACCATCGGATCCTAATGCGCCAATTACAAAGAATTTTGATAGTATAGGACAATTTTATGAAGCCATACGATATGGTTTAGAACGCCTGAACCGAGAATCGGAAGGCAAAATATTTAAAGGAGATCCTAAACGCCAGATAACTCCTGAGCATTATTATGGTAGTGGTGGTAAGATTACAAAAGTTACAAACTATGAAGAGGCTGAAGAAGCCATTGATGAAATCGTTGGTCAAGGCGAAGGTATAGACGGAACTATTGCTACAGATCATGTGATGTTTGGAGAAGATATTGAATATGCACATTACTTCAAGTTTCAGGAAATAAGTTATGGGCGTATGTATAGTGCCAATGATACTAATTTTCAGATGCCAGTAAGAAGCGTACCTACAGGCCGCCCGTTTACCGTAAGTTGGTCATCGGTTTATAATATGAAAGCAAATCCTAAAATGAAAGATTATAAAGATAATCCCGAACTATTACAAAAAGCCATTGATTTTAATAAAGTATATGTAACCCTGCTTAATAATATAAATGATGCTGTAAGCGGTAATCCCGATTTACTAATAAAAGGTATTGCGGTAATGTATGACCTTAAATATAAAGCTTTGGAATTATTAAATATTCCGTTAGCAAATGGAGAATGTGCAGGACCAACATTTGAATATGTAGAAGTATAATCTCTTTAAACTAATATTTTAATTCATCTATAAACTAAATACAAACCAATTATGTATTATCCCCTAATCGCAAAATGGACCATTTTACCCGGAAATGAAGTTAAAGCAACTGCAGCTTTAAAAAAACTTGCTCAGGATGTAAATGAAAAAGAACCCGAAACATTATTGTATATGGTACATATTCCTAATTTTAATGAAAAAAGTTTACCCACGCCTCCAGCTGGCGAAGTTGTATTCTGGGAAATCTACGAAAATCAAGATGCATTTTTTAAACATGTAGAAGGGCCAATATTTAAAGAATTTGTAAAGACATACGGCGGCTTATTCTTAAATGATTTTAATGAACGAGTATTTATGATTACAGAAGTCTTGACCCAGATTGAGGGATTTAGCCGAAAAGCTTTTTAAACTCATAATCTACCAATGAGATTAATCCCTTTTGAGTATGCTGTAGAGGTGCCGTAAAGTCTGGAATTGTTGCAGGAATAGAAATGAACGTGAAAAAATCATTTAGCAAAAAACATTCAAATGTGCTGTACAGCCTATTGGCTGACATAATTAGATGATTCCTGACCTTTTTTTGTAAAAAAAATCACCCTATTAATTGAAAAAAAACTTCGTTTTTAGTGTAATTTTAAGCTATTATTATGTTTTAAAGTCCCTAAAACATTAGGATTGTGTGCTTTGAAAAAAAATAATGATTTTAACAGCAAATTATTTAGTACTTACGAACAAAATTTTACTTTTGCGCCTTAATTAAATAAAAGCATTATCATGAACGACTTATTCGCCAAAATTACAACTGAATTCGAAACATTCAAAAATGAATATGAGTCTTTAATGGACAAAGGTGTGAAAGCAGCTGGACCAAGAGCTCGTAAATCAACTTTAGAATTAGAGAAATTATTAAAAGAATTTAGAAAAGTTTCTGTAGAAGAATCTAAAAAATAAATTTATTCTCAAGTTAAAAAGCCCTCCTGAATTTGATTCTGGAGGGCTTTCTTTTTTACTACAACACTGTAATTATATTCTATTAATATTTAACTATTTAGTGATGGAAAGTGAGGCAAGACTTCCTCTGCCAGTTCATCAATAATTTCTGGTATTGGTCGTTTACTGAACTGAATACCTAATGCTGCATGATTTACACCAGCTTCTTGCCATTCTGACAATAAATCGATAAGTCCTAATCTTCCTGTTTTTAGTACAAATCCTCCTCTTAGTGGTGTTCTGGGGAAATATGGATCTTCATCCAACTCAATCCATTCGTTAGTCATATGTGGTTTGAATTGCTGGTTCGGAATAAGTTCTCTCCAAGCATTTATTTTTTCGCCCAAGCGAATCGTATCATTTTTATGAGCTGTAGCTCCTGGATATGTAATCCAGCCATCGCTATTATTTGCTATCCATTCTAATGATTGCTGACTTGATCCAGTAACAAAAGCCGGAATGGATTTTGCCACAGGTTTAGGAAGCAGATCTACACCATTTAGATAAGCTAATTCAGAATTTATTTTAGGGAATGATTCTTGGCTTATTTGACGGAATTCTTGTAATATTTGCCTAAAACGTTCCCCACGTTTTTCAAAAGGCAGTCCGAATGCAGGAAATTCGGCAGCACGATCACCAGAACCAACTCCGAGGATTAATCTGTTATTTGATAATTGATCCAAAGATGCAGTAATTTTAGCCAAGGCGATTGGATGCCAAAAAGGCAATACAATACTTCCTGTACCTAAAGCTACATTTTTGGTTTGTCCCGCAAGGTATGAGAGATAAGTAAATGCATCATATACCTGACCAGCATCGCCAAAACTAGGATCAAACAATGGAATATCTCGTACCCAGATAGCGCCAAAATTCTTTTCGTCAATTTGTTTGATATAGCTAGTGTGATTATTAAAGATTGTAAGATCTCCAGCATAAAGATCTAGTGGCAAAAAAAGACCTATTGTTAATTTGTTTGGAGCATAAATGCGGTTGAATGCTTTGTGATTTTCGAAAGTTCTTATTGAATTTTCCATATTAATGTAATTTTAATGTTTGTGAGCTTTTGCAAAATTATTTTCAATATTCTTATATTATTAGATATCTAGAATTATAGATATTATATAGTTTAAAAAAAAGAACTTATAAGTTCTTTCCTCTGTTATTTTAAATCAACATCCTAAAATATTCTTTTTGTTATTATAAAAACAAAAATTATAAGGCTTGTTTAATGTAATCTCCTAATTCCTGGATTTTTTCTTCATTACGTTTGTAGTAAGTCCATTGCCCTTCTCTCACTGATTTTAGTAAGCCGGCACTAACCATTGACGATAGATACGATGATGTTGTAGATTGAGAAATACCTGCTTTTTTTTGTATAACACTCATACATACCCCATAATCCTTTACCTCTGGTTCTATATCCTCAATTGCAAAATGAGCATGCGGATCCTTTAACCATGATAAAATGAGTATACGATGCTCATTAGACAACATTTTAAACAATTCAATCATATCTAGATATCTATAATTATCGATACAAAGGAACAAATAAATACTTTTACTATCAAAAAAATTAACCCAAAATCTATATCATATTTTATTACTGTAACAATTTAGAATCCCTTTTATCTGTTTTACTAACTTTTTATTAGTCATTAAATCAAAGCGAGATTTGTAATATTATAAACCAAAAGCCCTCAAAAATTAAATTCTGGAGGACTTTCTTTTTTACTACAAGTAACTATGTTTATTCTATTTTAAATCAACATGCTATCGATTCAGAATTTATATTTTTTTCTGATAATTTTGATTGATCTTCTGTAATTGCATGAAGTGCTTTTTCTTTTAAAAATTCAATTCCCTGATCGCGCGAAATTCTATCATCGTACATTTTACTCATTCCGATAATTTTTCCGTTAAAGGCCTTTAAGTTGAAATAAACCTTATTATCAGAAATTGTTTTTTTGTAAAACTTTGTGCTGTCTTGTGAATTTGTTTTTACAGATTCAATTCCTTTCTCGCACATAAATTTTCTTGTGTATCCGCTGCTTCTTAAAAGTATCTCTCCTTCTTTATTTATAAATTCAAACTGAAACTCATCATTTGTATTTTTTGTAATTACAAATTTCTCCATTTTTAAAACTATTATCTATTATATATTCTATTCTTTTTAATCATTGAATGTCACTGTAAACGTACTTCCCACCCCAACTTCACTTGCGACGTTTACAGCTCCATTCATTGATTCAATCTGGTTTTTTGTTATATACAAACCTATTCCGTGTGCATCTTCATGTTTATGGAATGTTTTATACATGTCAAACAACAAATCCCCGTGTTTTTTTAAATCTATTCCCAAACCATTATCAGTTATAGTAAATGTTTTTTTGCCATTTTCTATAAAGAAATTAAATTCAATTATTAAAGCTCTTTCCGGATCAGCATACTTAATAGCATTGGTGCAAAAATTCAATAAGACGCTTTCCAGATAAGCCGGATTAAAATTAATTGTAGCTTCTTCTGGGATGTTATTTATAATTGTACCAAAATTTTTGTATTTGTATGCACTTACTATATCAAGTACTTTCTTTAAATATGAATTTAAGTTTAATGGTTTTACAATAATATTTTGGTTATTCTGAATATTTACAATTTGAGATAAATCGGCAATTGTATTATTCAAATCATTCGATACGGTTCTTAAATAACTAAATGCTTCACTGTTTTCCATGCCTTTATTTTCGGCATCGATCATATCCAAAAGCAATTTTAAATTCCCTGCATGCGAGTTTAAATTGTGTGCCACTATATGAGAAAAGTTCAATAACTGGCTATTCTTTTCACTGTATAGCTTCATTGTTTTTACCAACTCCAATTCTTTTTCTTTCTGAGTAGTAATATCAGTATGAGTACCTATTACTCTTAATGGCTTTCCTTTATAATCACGCTCTATAACTTCTCCTCTATCTAAAATCCATTTGTATTTTCCGCTAGAGGTTAATACTCTATGAAAATTTTCATAAAACGGAGTCTTATTATCAAAATGCTCATTTATAGTAGCGTAATATTCTTCCAGATCATCTGGATGTACAATTTCATCCCAACGTTCTGGATTATCAAAAATATCAGTAGAATTTATTTCCAGGATTTTAAAAGATTGTGACGAATAATAAACAGTATTCGTTTTTAAATCCCAATCCCAAACACCCGTGTTTGAAGCTTCCAGAGCAAATTGAAATCTTTCTTCCAGTACTTTGAATTTCAATTCCTGAGCTCTCAACTCTTTTATATTCGAAACCTTACTATAAAACATACGGTTTCCGTCCTCACGAAATTTTGAAGGGAAGCTATTCATAGCTCTATAACCATCCTTATTGTAAATATCAAACATCATATCTCTTCGCTACTAAATTCATCGACAATAAAACAAAAAAGAAATTATCTCTTAATGTCCTTCACAAAGATACTAGCAATGAAATCAATAGTTTATAGTACATCGTACCACTTTATATAGAACTTGTACTACATGATTATGGGCATTAAACACAAAGGCTCGCAAAACTATTGATGAAGCTTTGCGAGCCTTTCTCTAATTGCGGTTAATTCAGCATACTAAAAAACAGATTATAGATGCAGATTACGCAGACGCACTGCGGTGCGTCTCTACACCAATTGAAACACATACAAAATACAATCCATCCATTTACACACGATACTTTGCGCTCTTTGCGGTTAACTCTAAGCTAGATCATAGTTTTTTTTACCGCAAAACACACAAATTTTTTATAAGTAAGATTCTATAAAATCGCGGAGTTCGCTAAGCTTTGTATTCTTTATTTTTTAAGACAAAAAAAGCGGAGCTTAAATGGCTCCGCTTTTTAAAATATTTGTACTTAATAAGAGAATAGTACTTATGCTTCTATTTATTTCTCATCATAATAGAGATGAAAAAGCTTTATTAGTTCGGCTAGATTATCTACTTCCAGTTTTTCGAAAATCCTGTTTTTATAAGTACTCACAGTAGTTTTCTTTATTTTTAAAATTTCCAGAATTTCCAGATTACCGTACCCTTTCACAAATAAGCGTGCTACTTCCATTTCTCTATTCGATAATACTTCTAATGGATTTGTTGGTTTCTTAGTAATATAAGAATCCAGAATTCTGTCTTTAATATTCTGGGTCATGTATTTCCCTGAAGAAATCATTGTATTTATCGCCAATTTCATTTCGTCTTCAGAACTTTCTTTGGTTAAATACCCCGATGCCCCAGCATTTAAATATCGCATGGCATAAATATTCTCCTCTAGAGCCGAGAATATTAATATTTTGACCTCTGGCTGAATTGCCTTAATTTCTGCCAATATATTCAAGCTATTACCATCTGGGAAGTTTACATCCAAAATCAATAAATCTATTTTAACCTCTTTTAATATTTTAAAAGTATCGTTAAAAGTAGCTGCCTTATAAACCATAGCGTTCAAGAATAGTTCTTTAACAATTAAAGTCACCCCTTGACGTACTACGACATGGTCGTCGGCAATTAAAAAACTATAACTATTTGATGAATTCATTGTTTATAAATTAAATTATTATAAACCCGTTTATACTTCTAAAATACGAAAACTGTATTTATTCTGTTTTATTTTAAACTGGGCTTAATATCAAATTAAATACAACTTTTGTGCCTTTTCCTTCTTCGCTTTCAATTTTGATTTCTCCATCAAACAATTCGACTATTTCTTTGCATAAATTAAGACCTAAACCTACTCCTAAATCATTGATTTTGTTAGATACAGCTCCTTGGTAATATAATTCGAAAATATTTTTTAAATCATGCTCTGGAATACCTGCTCCATTATCCTGAATTTCTATTTTTAAATTATACTCATAATCCGAACTATTATCAAGATCAATCCCTATAGATATGAGTCCGTTTTCGGTAAACTTATTTGCATTACCCACGATATTATAAAAAAGCTGATGAATTTTTGTAGCATCAGAGTACACTTCGTAATCGGAATTTAAATTAGAATTTAACTTAATCTTATTCCCTTTGCTTTCTACCAGTGAAGACAAAGAATCGATAATTTGATTTATTTCTGATTTTAAATGAAAATTTTTATTCTTTAGCTTAAGCTCATGATTTTCTTCTTTTGAATATTCTAAAATCTGATTCGATAATAAAATCAAAGAATTAGTCGTAAACTGAATCGATTTGAACGTATTCTTTATTTCAACATCTTTTATAGAAGAACTGATCTTCTTACTATACATAGAAATTATACTTAAAGGTGATCTTATCTCATGGCTAATCATTCCCATGATTCTATTCTTAAAGTTTAAACTCTGGCGTATTTGGTTCTGAGCGATTGTTAATCTTTTTTCATACTCAAAAGCCATTCTGGTAAAACTAAAAAGTATGATTGAAACGATAAGCATCACAATTATTAATATCAATAATGTATAATTCCTAACCGTTATATTTGATTTGTACTGATCCTGTAATTTTTTCTGAGAATCTGCCTGTAGCGTATTAATAGGATTTGTATAGTTAGGCAATATCGTAGCGCTTAAATTTAATAATTTGCTATTAAGCTCTGTCAATTTTAAATCTTGATCTCTTAAACTTGAAAATGATTTCTTTAAATTATTAAACTGGTTTTCATAGTATTTATTGGTCGTTACAAATACATTTTTTATTTGATCCTCGATACTACCAGAAATAAGTTTATCATTGTATTTCATAGTTACAACAATCTTTAATTGCTCTTTCTGAATGTCCATTTTACCAGCGAGCGCATCTCCCAATCTCGAGAAAAGTCCTTTTTTGGATACGCTATCAATTTTCATATAAGAATCCGTTTTAATACTATCCAGGATTTTCTTGTATTCAAACTTTTTAAAGTCTAATAAACTCGCTGCTTCTTTGTTATTTGGATTAGTTTGAAGCGCAATAATGGAGTCAATGGTAGATCGCAAAGCCAGAACATCCGATTCGGACTTGCTTTTCTCCATTAACAATTGTTTAAACTCCTGATTATTTGCAGTAACAGCGCTTAGTTTATCAACCAATTCACCAGTCTTATTTATTGATTCAGCGTATTCTTTTAAAGAGGCTTCGTCTTTATTACTTATATAATTATTATAGTGCTTTTGGGAATTAATAAACGAATCGTTAACCTCATTCGTAAGTTGTTTTACACTGCCTAAATAGTTTATCGAATCAAAAATCTTCGATACTTTGGCTTCATTAGTCGATTCGTTATACCATATTATAACTGCCATGATTTGTAAAAGGATTACAAATGCCAGCAAAGTATAATGAATTACTTTTCTATGTTCGAATTTTAGTTTTGTAAAACCAAATGTATTTTTTGTCAAGTTCTCTTTAGTCAAAATTTATACTGTATTAAGGTTAAAAAATGAACTAATAAAAATATTAACTCATAATAACTGCTTTGATATAGGTTCTGAAGTAGTATATGTACTACATTTTTTAAATAGTTATTGTTTTTAAAATATTAAAATCTGTGTTACCAATTAAAGATAAAATAGGTTTAATTGGTGTCAATGTTTTTTTTGAAAAAAAATTAATACTAAACTAAAACAAGAACACGCATTTAAAAGAGATTTGGGGAAGTCTTTTAACTAAATATAAAAACCAATATGTTCATACAATTTACATATTTTAATTATTTTTTAGAAATATATTTTCTTTTTTTATGAAAGAATATTTTGCAAAAATAACTTGCTAGAATTTATCAATATGTAGAACATCGGATAGTCATACTCTAGAACTTGTTCTACAAGTTAGCGATTTTTATTATACAAATATAAGTTTTAATATAAATGTGAATCGCAAAAATCGAGTTTGTTGCCTTTATATAATCAAACTTAATGATTCTTAAATCACTTACAGAGTTGTAAAAACAACTATTAGTTTAGATTATTTGTACAATTCTGTTGATTGAATTTTATTACATAATCACCAATAAAAGTCGATTTAGATGAAAAATCCAAAATAAAACTTAATATATGTGTCTGATTTTGGTATATATGCAAGATTAAGGTATTTTTGCAAAAACGAAAATGAAAAGGTGATGATTATAAGAAAAGCAACTATAAAGGATTCCGAAAGTATTGCAACCTATTTACTATTAGCAATGGAGGATATCGTTTATAAATTTATTGGTGAAGAAAACTACAATAAAGCAAAAGACTTTTTGCTACACTTTATAGCAAAGGAAAATAATCAATACTCTTATCAAAATTGTTTTGTTGCCGTAGATGACAACGAGATTGTTGCTGCTGTAAATATATATGATGGTGCAAAATTAAACCTACTAAGAGAACCTATCGTACAATACGTTAGAACTCATTACAACAAAAATTTTAATCCTGAAGACGAAACTCAAAAAGGAGAATATTATATTGACACGTTAGGAGTTGATCCTAAGTGCCAGGGAAAAGGTATTGGATCTAAAATTTTACAGTTTTTGATTGATGAATATGTAAATAAAAATCAACAAACTTTAGGATTACTTGTAGATGAAGCAAATCCTCATGCTAAAAAATTATACTTAAAACTAGGTTTTAAACCTGTTGGGAACAAAACCCTGATTGGAAAGAAAATGGAGCACCTCCAGATAAAAGGCTAAACAATAGATAGATTTAGCTGATATATTGATAAATACGTTTTATAAACCCCTAATAAGACGAAGAAGAAAAGAATTATCTTTGCAAAAAATTAATAATACCACATTATAATAAGGACTTTTATATTCCTTATTTTTTAAAGAATACCATTGAATTTTAAATTAAAAAATAGCCTTTCTGGGCGTAACTTCTTTATTTTAGGAATTGTTTTCGTAGTCGTTACATTGCTTTCTATTTATATATTAAGTAGTTTAATAACACAAATATCCGAAAAATCAAATTCTACCAACGCGCTACGTAGCTTTATAAAAAAGCAAGAAGTTCTAGCGTTGGAGTTTTCACGTTTTCTTGAAATCGAGAAAGAAATAAAGCAGATTATTAAAATTAGCACTCCTAATAATTTATCAAATAATTTAAACGTTTTAAGTACAATACATGCCAATCAGAATCTTGTAAAAAACAATTGGTTCCAGATAAACAATGGAAAAATAGAATTTAGAACCTCTAATAAGAACGCTGATTTAAGAACGGATATCAGTGATTTCATTGCTAAAAACGGTGATAAAGATAAATTTAATTGTATCCTTAAAGATGGACAAAACATTTTTTGGCGTATTTATTTTAAAGCTAATGCAGCAAATGGCGAAGTAGTACGCTATGGTTATGATATTGATTTAAAAGCATTGCGATTCTATTTTTCAACCGTAGATCAATTGGCAGAAAATTATGCTTTTGTATTTGATAAAGAAGGAACTATACTTTATCACCCCGAAATTAAATTTATAAAGCAGAATGTTTTTAAAATAACCGATGTAGTACCATCAGATACAATCTTTATTCCTAAGATAGATTTCACAAAAAAAATAGGCCTTTCTGAATATTTAAAATTAGACATTGTTAGATACACAAAACGTTTAAATGTAGCAGGTACAAATTGGTACGTTTGTGTCAATTTCCCAGAAAACATTGCAAATGAAGATGTAGATGCTATAAAAAAATATGCGTCATTAATTTACTTTATAACTACAGCAATCTTACTTATATTCTTTTATTTATTTGCGCTTTTTACCCGCAAAAGCTTTCAGGAAAAAGAAGACCTAGCCAAAGAAAAAAATAAATTAAGTTTAGAAAATGAAAAGATAAAGAAAGAAAAAGCATTGATTCAGTTGCACCAATTAAAGGAGCAAATTAATCCTCATTTTTTATTTAATTCCCTGAATTCCCTTTATATGCTTATTGAAAGTAATACTGGTGTAGCACGCAAGTTTACTTTAAATCTTTCTAAAATTTATCGGTATTTAATAAATCCCCCTGAGCAAAATATTGTTACGCTAAAAGAAGAACTTCTATTTATCGAGAAGTATATCTTTTTACAACAAACCAGATATAAAGACGAATTTAACTTTATGATAACAATCGAAGACAATAGTGTTTTATCAAAAAAAGTACCCTACTTAGCTTTTCAGATTGCGATAGAAAACGCTATCAAACACAACATTGCTTCAGATGAAAATCCGTTAAATATAACAATTACCATCCAGGAAAATAAGGTGGTCATTACCAATAATCTAAACGAAAAACAAAACTTCGGGAAGGAGTCTAAGTTTGGTCATAAGTACTTACAAAGTATTTACAACTACTATTCTAAAACCGATTTTGAGACGTTTAAAAGAGACGGTTTTTTTGTCTGTATTTTACCCTTAATTGAATAAAAAAAGCATTCACTCCCGAAAAAAAGCCACTCACTCCATTTTGTTTTTTTTAACGTAATGGATGCAATATTTTAGGCGAAAAATTAACCTAAACTTAACTTCAAATGAGGGAAAAGGCATTATTGAAATATTTAAAAAACACATTTATTCTACTATTATTAATTAATAGTACTACAATTATTGCGCAGAAAAAAGATAAAAAAAGTAAAGAAAACAAAACTGAACAAGCAAAGGATTCTACAAGCAACAAAAAAGGAAAAAAATATGATGATCTTTTAAAAGGCGCAACCGTTAAAAAAGGATTATTTAACATTATACAAGCTAAAACTGATCTTTATCTAGAAATAAATGATTCTCTTTTTCAGAGAGAATTTCTTGTGGTAAATAAGATTTCTAATGTCCCAATGCAAGTTAATGAGGCTGGATTAAATAAAGGAATGAATTATGAAAACAAGATCATAACTTTTCATAAAGATCTTATTGCCAAAAAGGTATGGGTAAAATCATCTGTTCCTAATGTTTCATCTCCAGTAGGTGATGCAATAACGGCATCTGTAAATAATAACTTCTCTGAGTCTATTATAGAAGTTTTTGATATCGAGACAAAAAACAATGATTCGACTTCGATTGTAATCAAAGCAAATAAAGTTTTTGACGGAAAACAAAAAAGTTTCAATGATGTTTTAAGCAACATTGGCTTTGGTGGATCTGTAAAATCGGAACTATCATATATAGAATACGCAAAATCGTTCCCAAAAAATATAGTTGTTAAGTCGCAACTTACTACTTCTGTAAGCGAAGGTGGTGGTCCTGCCCTATCGGTTACAATTGGGGTAACTAGTAACATTATATTATTAGACAAAGTTCCTATGCAACCTCGTTTTTCGGATAGACGTGTTGGGTATTTTACCGAAAAGCACTGGTATTTTAGCGATGATCAGCATGCAATGCGTGAGAAAGAATTAATAACACGATGGAGATTAGAGCCTAAAAAAGAAGATATCGAGAAGTACCGTAAAGGAGAATTGGTTGAACCAAAAAAACAAATCGTTTACTATATCGACCCTTCGACACCTAAACAATGGCGTTCTTATATTATAGAAGGTGTTCGTGACTGGCAAATAGCTTTTGAAAAAGCAGGTTTTAAAAATGCTGTTATTGCAAAAGAGCCTACTGCTGAAGATACCGATTTTGATATCGACGATGTACGTTACTCGGTTATTACTTATGTAGCTTCTCCAAAATCGAATGCGATGGGACCTGCAGTTGTAGATCCTAGAAGTGGTGAAATAATCGAATCAGACATTATATGGTGGCATAACGTTATGACATCTTTGCACAGCTGGATGCGTATACAAACAGGTATTATTGATCCTAAAGCCAGAGGAAACAAATTTAGCGACGAACATATGGGAGAAGCTATCCGTTTTGTATCCTCTCATGAAGTAGGACATACTTTTGGTTTAAAACACAATATGGGTTCTTCATTTGCTTATGATGTAGAATCGCTACGTTCTAAAGATTTCACAGCAAAAATGGGTGGAACTGCTCCATCAATCATGGATTATGCTCGTTACAATTATATTGCTCAACCAGAAGATCACGTAGAGGCTATTACACCAAAAATTGGTGAGTATGATAAATACGCTATCGAATGGGGATACAGATGGTATGGTGACGAAAAAGAAGAGCACACGGCTTTAAATGGTCTTATCTCTAAACATCAAAATGATCCTCTTTATTTTTATGGAGAACAACAAGACGAAATAATTGACCCACGTTCTCAATCAGAAGATTTAGGAAATGATGCAATGAAAGCGAGTGAGTACGGACTTAAAAACTTAAAACGTGTTGTAAATAATATCCTTGACTGGACGTATGATAAAGATGAATCTTACTACGAGACTGGTAAACTTTATATTGGTACTATTGGTCAATGGCAACTTTATAACAGACATGTATTAAGCAATCTTGGAGGTATTTATCTTAATACAACTGTACACGGAGATAACAAAGCTAGTTATGTAGCTGTTCCTGCTACTATCCAGAAAAGAGCTGTAGCGTATTTATTAAAAAACAGTATTGCAATTCCTGAATGGTTGTTTTTTAACCCAATTCTGGATAAAACAAATGCATTAAAAGATTCTCCACTTGGTCCTTATGAGTATACACCTTATACCCTGGCGAGAGAATTACAATACAGTACTTTATATAGTATGCTTAGTGATGATCGTTTGTTACGAATTACCGAAAATGAATTGTATCAGCGTAATGAAGCTAAAGAAAACGTATTTACTGTAACGCAATTATTTAAAACATTACGTCAGAATATTTTTGCTCCAACGATCCAAAATAAATCATTAACGATTATGGAACGTATGACACAAAAGAATTATATCGATGTGCTTATTGTTTCTACAAACAAACTTTTTGAGAAAACAGACGGCAAAAAGATAATCGAAATACAAGATAATTTAAACATGCCTCATTTATGTAATCAGCTAGATGAATCAAGAATGGCACGTAATATCAATCAATCTTCTCTTAAAAGAGTTTCGGAAGTTACATCTGATAAAAAAGGAGAATTAAAACAAATTTTACAATTATTAAGAACTAAGAAAAATATTGGAAATCAGGAAACACAAAACCATTATTTTGATTTGATTCAACGAATAGAGAAAGCTTTAAATACCACACTATAAATCTTTTATCCTAATTAAAAACCAGAAATGAAAAAATTAATTTACATCTTGACCTTATTCCTGACGGTTGTTGGGTATTCGCAAGAAACTCGAACAATTACAGGAAAGGTAATTGATTACCAAGACAAATTACCAATTCCGGGTGCAACAGTATATGTTGAAAATAGCTCGGTATCTAATAGTACAAATCAAAAAAGCGTTATCGAAAGCGCTAGTATCGGTACTATCACAGATTTTGACGGTAATTTTGAATTAAAAATATCAAGCAACACTACAAGTGTACGCGTAACCTTTATGGGATACCAATCGTATACTATTAATGTTACAGCTCAAAAAAGCTATAATATTTCTTTAAAACCAGACTTAAGCGAACTTAAAGAGGTTGTTGTAACCGGATACCAAAAAATTGAAAAAAGAAAATTGACTTCGGCTGTAGCCAAAGTTAATATGGCTGATATTCAACAAGCAGGTGTTGCAAGTTTAGATCAATTATTAGTAGGTCAGGTTGCAGGTGTAGCAGTTACTCAAGCTACTGGTGCTCCTGGTGCTATTGCAAAAATTAGAGTTCGTGGTACAGCATCACTTTCTGGCTCACAAGATCCATTATGGGTATTAGATGGTTTACCATTAGAAAGCAATGATGTTCCTAAAAACTTTGATAAAGACAATATCGACGAATTAAATAACTTTTCAATCGCTGGATTAAACCCTGACGATATTAAAGATATTACCATATTAAAAGATGCCGCTGCTACCGCAATTTACGGAGCAAGAGCCGCAAATGGAGTAATTGTTGTTACTACCAAAAAAGGTAAAAAAGGGAGCATGAAAGTAAATTTCATAGCAAATACCTTTGTTACTATGAAACCTGATTTTGCAAAATTAAACCTTTTAGATGCTTCACAAAAAGTAGATTTTGAACTAGGATTAGCAAGCAGATCAGACTTAACTTATAGAGACTCTGGCGGAGAAATTTCTCGTATACTAAATCAGTCTAATGAATTAGGGGCTTATAGAACGGGAGGTTTTTCGGCGTTGTCTTCAGCTACACAAAACTCTATTAACAAATTAAGAAACAGTAATACAAACTGGGGGGATTTATTATACCAAAGTGCTGTAAATACACAATATGGTTTAAGTTTCTCTGGTGGAGGCGAAAAATCAGATTATTACTTCTCTTTAGGAGCTTATAACGAGCAAGGTGCTACAGTAGGAACTGGTTACGACAGATATAATCTTACTTTAAAGAACAACTTTGAGGTTACTGATAAATTAAACATTGGCGTTGGGTTATTTGGTTCTGAAAGTAAAACAAAATCATACATAACAGATACAGATGGTTTTACAAATCCATCTAATTACTCAAGAACAGTAAATCCGTATTTAACACCATATAATGCAGATGGATCTTATAAATATGACAAAGATATTAGTGGTTATTCTGATGTTTACGTACCCTTTAACTTTATTGAAGAAAGAGAAAACTCTTCTTACGAGTTAAAGAACAGAGCGATTAAAGCTATTCTTGATATAGATTACAGAATTACAAAAGGCTTAAAAGCAAGCACTCAGGTTGGTTTACAATTTGACAATACATCTA
The DNA here is from genome assembly GCF_000813005.1 of Flavobacterium sp. KMS. Lineage (GTDB taxonomy): Bacteria > Bacteroidota > Bacteroidia > Flavobacteriales > Flavobacteriaceae > Flavobacterium. Next base: position 79,303 of record NZ_JSYP01000017.1, read on the forward strand.
GTGAGAAATTTGCTGATAAAAACACCTACTTTACTAGAAAAGAAAGAGAGAAAACGTTAAGATTTAATAATGGTAAGCCTGCTTATTTTCTTCCAGAAGGTGGAATTATCCAAAACACAAATACTGACTTTTTCCAATACAACTGGAAAACGATGTTAAACTACTCTACTGTTTTCAATGAAAAACATGAGTTGGAAGTTATGGTAGGAAGCGAATTGAGAAGAAATTACAACACTAGTATTGCAACCAAAGCATTTGGATACGATCCTAAAACATTAACTTCAATTCAGATAATTTTCCCTACCGCCGATCTAGCAGACGAACCTGTTTATAGAGGCTATAAAAAATCTAAGAATGAAAATGCATTTGCATCCTTTTTTGCAACAGCATCTTATACCTATGACAGAAAATATACATTCTTCGGAAGTGTTCGTTATGATGGTTCTGACTTATTTGGTGTAGATCCAAAATACAAATACTTACCACTTTGGGCAGCTTCTGCTTCTTGGTTAGTATCTGAAGAAGAATTCTTAAAAGGTAATGAGACTTTATCTAACTTAAGATTACGTGCTTCTTACGGATTGCAAGGAAATATAGACAAAGGAACATCACCATTTGTAGTAGGAGAATATAAAACTGAAACTATTTTGCCAGGACAAACTGAGCCAAGTATTGCGATATTAAGTCCTCCAAATGATAAATTAAGATGGGAAAAAACGGAAAATACCAATTTAGGTATGGATCTGGGTTTATTCAATAACCGTATTAGTATAGTTACCGATGTATATGGAAGAAAAAGTAGTGATTTAATTGGAGTTCAATCACTTGCTGTTGAAAACGGATTTGAGTACACTACCTTAAACTGGGCACAAGTAACTAATAAAGGATTTGAGATTGCATTGGCTACAAAAAATATTGATCGTCCTAATTTTAAATGGACCACTAATATTAATTTCTCACACAATAAGAGCAATGTTGATCGTATGCAAATAAGAGAAAACACTTATACTCCATCAATAGAAGGATACCCGGTAAGAGCAGTATTTGCCTTAAAAACAAATGGAATGGATGAGAATGGATACCCTTTGTTTGTAAATAAAAATGGTGAAACGGTTAATACTCAAACATTCTTTCAGTTAAGCGATGCTTTAGCTGATGTTATACCTGGGTTGTTCGTACAAACTAAACTTAATGCTACAGAAATAAGAGATTTATTTACTTATGCTGGAGATTTAGATCCTAAGTATACTGGTGGTCTAACTAATACTTTCAAAATTCATGATTTTGATATTACAATTGCTACTACTTTTAATATTAAGCAAACAGTTGTAGAAACACCTGCATACAATGGAGCAACGGTTGATCGTGGACGAAACTTCACTACTGATATTCTAAATGCATGGTCTCCTACTAATACTGGATCAAACTTGCCAGGAATTGTAGGGAATGATACTGGTACTGGTGACTCTTGGATGGCTTACAAGTGGTATGCTGAAGGTAATCCGATAAATACCAATAAATATTTGGACACTTGGGTACATGAAATGAGTTATATGCGATTAAGCAGTTTACGTTTTGGATATACTTTGCCTAAAAAAGCAATAGAAAAAATGTTTTTTGATAGTCTAAGATTCAGTATTGAAGGACGAAACTTATTTGTTATCAGCTCTGATTATAAAGGATATTTTGATCCGGAGACTTTTGGAAACATCTATGCTCAGCCTATTCCTAAATCAATAACATTAGGATGTAACATAACTTTTTAATTAATTTAAGATGAAAAACATATCAAAATACCTATTCCTTTTTGTAGCTGCGATAGTAGCTACAAGCTGCGATGATTACCTGGATGTAAAACCATCAGGAAAAGTAATTCCTGAAACACTTGCTGATTTTAGAGCTGTTCTTACTAAAGGATACGCTGTTTTTCCTACGCATAAATCACTAACTGCTTTAAGAGGAGACGAAATGCTTCTTGATGAAGGAACCAATGATTTGGTATTCTACAAAGATAACTATATATGGAATGATGCAAATCCGGATCCTATTGCTACAAGATTTCAATATGCTGGATTATACAATTGTATTTTTTATACCAATGTAATTATTAACGAAGCTAGTACTAAACTTGATGGATCGGCAGAAAAAAATCAGTTGGTTGGAGAAGCATACGCCTTAAGAGCTCTTGCTTACTTTGATTTAGTTAACCTATTTGCAAAACAATATGATCCAGCAACTGCTAGTTCTGAGAGAGGTGTTCCATTAGCATTAGAAATAGATTTAGAACAAGCTTATATACCACAAAGTGTAGAAGTTATTTACGGTCAAATCATATCGGATAAAGAAGAGGCTAAAAAATGGCTTAACTTAGATACACAGGCTAAAGGACTAAACTATCGTTTTTCTAAAGCTGCATTATACACAATGGAATCTCGTATTTACTTGTTCCAAAAACAATGGGCTCAAGCTATACAAGCAGCAGACAAAGCAATGACTATTAACAATTCGTTAGTTGACTTAAACGTTACTCCTATTTTGCCAAACAATTATGATACAAAGGAATCGATAATGGCTCTTGAAAATACGTTTGAGAATAAATTAAAAAGATCTGCTTATCCAACTCCAACCTTAATAAATGCATATGACAAAGTAAATGACTTGCGTTATAAATTGTATTTTAAAGTAAGTGGAAGCGGATTTATATTTTTAAAAGGTGGTGAGATATACCAAAAAAATACATTTAGAACTTCTGAATTGTATTTGACAAAAGCAGAAGCTTCTGTACAATTAAATGATCTTGCAACGGCAAGAACAACTATATTAAATTTCATTAAGAACCGATATAATACCACAGGTTACGCTCAATTGAGCACAAAGATTAGTGCTATGAACCAAACAGAACTTCTTGATTTTGTATATCAGGAAAGACAACGTGAGTTTGCCATTGAAGGGCACCGTTGGTTTGATTTAAGAAGAACTACTCAAAAACAAATCGAACATACACTGAGTAACAAGACCTATACTTTGATCAAAAATGATCCGAGATATACGTTGCCTTTCCCATTAGATGCACGATTAAACAATCCAGAATTGTAATTTAAATTAGCTCCGTTTTTAACGGAGCTTTTTTTTTAACTTTGCAAAAAAAAAAAGGAGAAATGAAAATAGTCATTATTGAAGACGAATATCTTGCTTCAAGCTATCTGAAATCTATTCTGGAACAGCAAAGTATTATTACTATAAGTGAAGTAACTTTATTGAAATCAGTAAAAGATGCAGTAGCTTTTTTTGAGAAAAATACCGTTGATCTTGCTTTTATGGATATTCATTTAGGTGACGGAAAAAGCCTTGATATCTTTGAAAAAACTACTATTTCATGTCCCGTTATTTTTATAACAGCTTACGATTCTTACGCTGTTAAAGTTTTTAAACATTTTACTATAGATTACCTTCTTAAGCCATACGAAGAAGAAGAATTATTAGAAGCGCTATCGAAATATAAAAACATAAAGGAAACATTTAATCCCAACCCTATTGTTGAATCGCTTGTTACAATTGAAAACCAAACTAACATTCAGCACCACTTTTTGGTAAATCACAGAGATAAACTTATATCTATAAACGATAGAACAATCTCCTATTTTTACGCTACAGGAAAACATCTTTTTATTTATACAAATTCAGGCAATAGCTATTTTTATAATAGCAATCTTAAGGATCTTATAAACAAACTAGACCCTACTCTTTTCTTTAAAGTAAATCGAAAATATATTTTTAATCGAAATCATATTCAGGAAATTGTTAAGCATTCTAGTCAGAAAATAGAGTTGTTATTAAACATTTCTATTCCCGATACCGATCCGATTATTTTGAGCAAAAAAGAAATTAGTAATTTCAAAAACTGGCTTGATTCGTGACTTATTAAGTTACAAAGGTTCTGAGAGACTAAGGTTCTAAGACTGTGTACTTATATTGAGTACTTATATTGAGTACTTTTTTTTGCAACGAATTTACACAAATAAAAAATCTGCTAAATCTGCAGAATCTGCGTGCTTCTTTTTTTTGCCACAGATTAAAGAATTAAAATGATTCCAAAACTTTGATCCTTTGCGAACTCTGCGGTTAATTCTCCACAATCTTGTCTCCCTGACGCAGGAAGGGTCTCCACAAGAAACTAACACAAACTATTCCCAAATTATCGAGCTACTCGTGATTCTTCGACTCCGCTCAGAATGACAACATCGGGGAGAAACTTTGCTCCCGACGCTTCGGGATTGCGTAATCCTTTGCGAACTCTGCGGTTAATTTTCGCAAAAGACAATCACTACCTTGCTCTGCTGTTTTCCGTTTGTTCCAGTTCTTTTTTCTTGTAATCCGTTTTTTTGGAGTTTCCAAAACTATACGTTGCAACAAGCTTATAGTAATTTGTCGTGTATGTTCTATGATAATAAATCTCAGTTTGTCCTACAGTATAATTTCCAGAAGCATAAAATCCTTTAAAAATATCATTGGCAGAAAAGTTCAATTTTAAGGCATTATTTAAAAAATTTCTTTCGATTCCCAATGTTACTATCGAGCGACTATTTTCATCTCCCAATCCGTAGCTTTTATCACCCAGATACCAGGCAAGCAATTGAATTTTAAACACATCAGGAATAGTAAATGTATTATTTGTATAGAGATAAATTTGTGGTTTTGTTGCGCCTAATGTAAATGAATAAGTGTTGTCTACAGATTTTGTGTAACTCATACTCACGGTATTGGTAGAACTCCACCATTTGCTTGTAAATGATCTTGAAATCGATGCAAAATAACTATTTTCTTTATCTAAATTCAATGATCTTAAAATATAGCTATTGGGATTAATACCGCGTAAAGCTGCTCCAGATATAGGATCGACTTTGTACGTGTATCCTATTTTAAAATCATACTTTTTATACATTGCTCCTATTTCAAAAGCATAGATTTTTTCTGGTTTAAGATTAGGATTTCCTTCGATAGTTGTAAATGGGTCCTGGTAAACAACATACGGATTGAGCGCCTGATATCTTGGTCTTGTTATTCTTGAAACATAAGAAGCATGCAACTTCAGATCATCAGAAAGAGGCATATTCAATAATACATTAGGAAAAATATCGGCATAACTTTTCCTGAATTTCTGATTCCCGCCTGCAGTTGTATTTAATTCATAATTGGTCCATTCGCCTCGAGCGCCCAAAGAATAATTAAACTTTTTTCCTAGAGAACTACTGTAATTTATATACGCAGCTCCAATTTTTTCTTCATATTTAAAATCACTCGAAAGGTCTTCATCAAATACAAATTCAGGATTTTTATCATCAGCAATCAAAAAATCAGAACTTGTTTTGATTGTTGCATAACTTACTTTGGCGCCAGCTTCTAACTTTGTACTTTCATTTATTTTTTTTGCGTAATCTGCCTGAGTGTTTATAATATTGATGGTATTATCAGCATTATTTTTTAAATATCTCTCTGTATTAAAGCTGTTAACCAAACCATTTTCATCTATAAGATCTCTTGTAAAACCGTTGTAATTAGAAAATTGTGTACCAACAAACAACGATGAGCCTTTATCATCTGTAATTGTATTATAATTTAAGTTTACAAACTGATTGAGTCTAACATCATTTCTGTCAACATCTGTAGCATAAAAACTATTGCTATTGTTGGTTGCAATCGAATTTCTATTGGCTACTACTCCACCCAAATCATTAATATTCCCACTATATTCCAACGAAATATAATTTGATTCGGAGAAAGTATATTGTAGTCCAAATCCAAAGTTAGAATAGTTATTAAATCTACGCCTCCAATCTGTAGTCAGCTCTGATTTCATAAATTCGGTAGGATCAGGTCTTGTTCTGGTTGTATATAACAGTTCTCTGTTTTTACCTAATTGCAGTCCATAATTACCAATAATAGAAACTTTTCCTTTATTGTAATTAAAATCTAGCAGTGTATTTGTACTTGTTCCTCCAAATTCCGAAACTGTAATCTGTTGGCTTGCCGTTCCCATAACTCCACTCTCAAAGTTTTTCTTAGTAATGATATTAATTACTGCTTTTCCTTCGGCATCATACTTAGATGATGGATTAGAAATAACTTCAATCTTGGCAATTTGCGAAACAGGAATTGCTGCAAAACGTTCGTTACTAATTAAAATTCCGTTTAAATAAATAATAGCTTCTCCTTTTCCTAACACACTAATTTGTCCTTCGGAAACAATTACATTTGGAACTCTGCCCAATAATTCATTTACCGAACTACTGGTAGAAAGCAAAGTATTAGCTACGCTAACCTCAAGTGTTCCATTAGATCCATATTTTAGTAATGAAGCTTGATTTTTTATAACAACTTCATTTAACTGATTGTTGTTTCCATTAACGAGTATTGTACCCAAATTTATATTTTCTTTTCCCTCGAAAGTAATATGCTGGAATTTGTCGGCAAATTCTACAGAAGTAAGTTTTATCAATACTTCTTTTTGATTGATATCTAATAATTGAAAAGTACCATCTAAAAAATCCTGCTGTTTAATTAAAATAGAATCACGAACAGACAACAATGAAATATTTCCCATCATGGGTTCGTTGCTATGATTAGTAACTTTTCCTGACAGAAATTGTATCGATTGTGCTTTTACAGTTATAGATGATATAAATAAACAATAGATGTAAATGAAAACTAAGATTAGAATTCTCATAAAATTTAACGATTAAGATTTGACTTTTTATTAATACAAAAGTCTATCGTAAATCGCGGTATGAGGTCGTTCAAAGAGAAATCAGGAGTACGGATTTATAAATCTACACTCTGTTTATTGAACCTAACCAGGTTGATCTTTCAGTAATCCTGCACTTTCAATATTAAAATCATACTCATAAGGTTTATCCCGAAGCACAATGTCATTAAGTTAAGCTCTTTTGATCTAATTGTGGTTAATTATTTTCGCGCAAAGACGCAAAAGCGCAAAGGTTTTAGGCGTAAACTTGGCGGCTTTGCGTGAGATTTATTCGATACAGTATTGTAGCCGTTTTTCTTAACTTAATGGCATTACCTGAAGCGTCAAACTAAAAGGAAAAAAATTAAACTAATGAAGCTTGTAACTGATAATTTAAAGGTGTCGTTCCTGTATGCTTTTTAAAAGCCACAAAGAAGGTTGATTTAGAATTAAATCCTACATCATAACCAACAGATTCTAAGGTTAGTTTATTGTTAGAAGTTATGATTTTGCACGCTTCGTTTATCCTAAATTCATTAACGTAACTGGTAAAATTCTTTCCAACGTTGTTATTTAAAAACTGAGATAATTGGTGGCTTGAAATAGTAACTTCTTTGGATAAATCTTGTAATGTAAGATTTGGGTTTTTATATAATTCTTTTTCAACCATTACATTCTCTAATTTTTGCAACAAGATTGTTTCTTCGGCTGAATCAATTTTCTTTCCTGAATACTTTGGAGAATTAAGCAAGAATAAATCGTCTGTTTTTTTTCGGTATAAAAGAATAGAAATTATCATATACAGAATAAAAGAAAAAATTATAGAACCACTTAAATAAGAAACAAATGGTGCATTAATCAATGCCAGAAAATAGAAGGCAAAAAGTAAGGTATTACCAAGGTAAATCATACCAAACCACATTTCGGCTGGATTTGCTTTTTGTTTTCTGCTTACAATCTTTTTTAATACTTCTTTAATTGTAAAACCTGCAAAAACAATATACACAAACCACTGAATATAAATAAGTTCTACAAAATAATCCCGCCAAAGTTGAGGGTAAACACTATACGGAAACAGTATTCCAACAGTAATAATAAGTATTGCCCAGAAAATAAGGGTCAGTTTCCAGGATTTGGGCATTACATTAATTTCCTTAACCGAAGCTTTCATGAAATAATATAAAAACGGACCTATAAAAAAACAAGCCGAAAGACCAATTTGAAGATAGGTTTTAGGTAACGTTGGATCAAAATATATAAATACAGATTTAGCAATTCTAATACTTAACGCTAGTAAAAGTGCGCCTAGAAAATAATTTCCGAAGTATCTTTTCTTTGTAAAAAAGAAGAAATAAATACCCAGAATAATTCCGTTGAAAGCCCCCAAAGCACTAAAAAAGAATAAAAGTTCTTTGCTAGTATCCATAATATATTTTCGTTTTATAAATAGTTATTCTGCAAACAAAGCTAAAAAAAAGATTGATGTATGCTTCAAATAAATTGTTTAAAAAATACTATAATTCTTAATTAAGCAAAACTTACTTTTATAGTATAGTTAAATCTTTTATGTAAAGTTCATAAAAAAGCCCAATTCTAGAATCGGGCTACTTCTTTCTTTTAAACAGTTAGGAGTAATTATTTTAACAGATAGTCCTGAAGCTTCAGGCAATGTCATTAATGTGTTAATTCAAATCTATTTAAGGAACTAAAACAGCTCTTCCTTTTATTTTTCCTTGTCTTAATTTATCATACACTTCGAGAGCTTGATCTAAACTATATTTTTCTACCTCAATATGTATTTTCTTTTGTATTGCCAATCCAATTACTTCCATTAATTCTGTTCTTGAACCCCAATAAGGATTGGATATGCTTACGCCAACTGGTAAACCGGTATTGTATTCATACTTTCCTCCTCCTAACCCAACAATGGTTAAGTCGCTATCTAAACCTATAATTTTTGTACCTAAATCTATTGTAGATGTAGCACCAACAAAATCAAGAACGACTTTTGCTTTTTTTATTCCAGTGATTTTCTTGATTTGTTCGGCAGCATCTTTATCTGTAGAGTTAACGACATGAGCTGCGCCAAGTTGTTTTGCAAATTCAAGTCTTTCGGGAGTTATATCACAAGCTATAATTGTTGACCCGCACATTTCGGATAAAATCTGTAATGCAACATGTCCTAACCCTCCTACTCCAATAACCACAACATATTCGTCTGGCATAAGTTTATGCAATGATCTTTTTATTGCTGAATATGGTGTTAATGCTGCATCTGTAAGCGGAGCAGCAATTACAGGATCTAAATCATGAATTGGGACTAATAATCGAGAGGAAGGTACAAGCATATAATCTGCCATACCACCATTTAATCCTAGTCCACCACCATAGGCTTGCTCGGAATGATGATCACAATAGTTTTCTTGCGAATGCTGGCATGGTTTGCAATGTCCGCATCCCCAAGGTCCGTATACCAAAACCGCATCTCCTTTTTTAAATCCCTTTACATCTTTTCCAACTTCTTCTACCCATCCTGCATTTTCGTGCCCTAAAGTAAATATTGCACCAGAAACTAATCCTCCATCAATTACATGTAAATCTGAATGACAAACTCCTGCTCCACCAATTTTTAATAATACTTCATCTCCTGTAGGAGAAGGTTTTTCTAGATCGTTTATAATTCTAACATCTTTGTGTCCATAATATCGTACTGCTTTCATAAGATTTTATTTATAATTTCTATACTATAAATTTAATCAAACCTGATGTAATACGTACGTTAATGAATTATAAATAAAACCTTTAATACGTTAAAAAACAAAGCAAAATACTTTAAACTTTAACTTGCAACATAACCTGATTTCCATTTTTAATTCGTAAACTAAAACTTATAAAATAATTAAAATGTACCCGTTGGGTGCAATTACTGCGTCTATTCGCTTCGCTCGGGTCGTAAAAAAAA
>NZ_JSYP01000018.1 GCF_000813005.1 Flavobacterium sp. KMS
TGTAGAGACGCACCGCAGTGCGTCTACACACAGTATTACGACACAACCAACAATTAAATATGTCAAATCTGTAAAATCTCCGCGAGAATAAATTCCATTTTTTTATCTTTACTCTCAAAACTAAACCCAAATGGCACTAAATAATAGCATAACAAAACATTCGATTATTGCTGGAATTTTTGTGTGTGCTATATTTCCGTTGCTAATCTTCTCCGAAAGTTATTTTATTGACCTTTGTGTCAAAATATGTGATTTTGGTATTTTTTGGAATCCAATTTTCTGGGGAATTCTATTTCCATCATTCATCATTTTTCTATTTTGGAATACAGCTAAAAAAATAAGTCATTCATTAAACCAAATAACATATTTTCAGGCTTGCTCACAATTCTCATTTGCAGTAAGCATAAAAATCATAATAGCTCTTTTTATACTTTATATAATTGGACAGTTTGTTAATGGGATTTCTGTTGTATTACATTCCCAAATTTATGATCAAATTGTTTTTTCAATACTAATGATATTATTTTTATCATTTCTATTAATGATATTCACTTTTATTAGCAGTTTAGTAATTGTGAAACTTAATCAGAAAAACTCATAATTTGACCAGCAACGACATATATTACAGAAGGTGGATACGGTTAATAGGCGCCATTTCTACTTTCTTTGCTTTGATAAGTTTCTTTCCTGCTATAGGCGATATTTGTACTATTCTATATTACAACGACACTTATATTAACTACGATAAATATCAAAAGAAACACATTGTAATGGATTCTTTAGCATATTTTGCACCTGATCCTGAATCCAGAGTTGATGGTTACTCTAAAGATCTTGATAATTATAACACAATTATTTTACTCAATAAGTCCAGAAATGAAGAAAGTGTAACAGATTCAATAGGAAAAACTCATCTTTATGTATGGCATAGAAAAGGGATAGATTTTGCTTATCCGGCAAAAAAAGAAGACAAAACCCTTCCGGCAAGAAAAATCTTTTATCAAAAAGCAACAATTCCTTTCTTTTGGCTTTTCTCCATTCTAATTACTTTCATAATGCATAAAATCATAAAAAAAAGTAAACTTTTTAAAGGATTTGATCATTAGAATTTTTGAATTGGTAATGAACAAGCAAGATTTAATCAAATTGACTATTTTTGTTTAGAACATCACAAAACTCCAAAATGAAAATACTACTCCTAGGTTCAGGCGAATTAGGCAAAGAATTTACCATCGCTGCACAACGAATCGGACAAACCATAATTGCTGTAGATAGTTACGAAAATGCTCCGGCAATGCAAGTTGCACACGGCTTTGAAGTAATCAATATGCTCGATGGCGAGGCCCTTGACAAAATCGTAGCCAAACACAAACCCGATTTTATAGTTCCAGAGATAGAAGCCATTCGTACCGAGCGATTTTACGATTACGAGAAACAAGGCATTACAGTAGTTCCATCTGCGAAAGCGGCAAACTACACCATGAATCGCAAAGCCATTCGTGATTTAGCAGCCAAAGAACTAGGACTTAAAACTGCCAAATATCAATATGCGACCTCAGCTTCAGCACTACAAAAAGCGGTTCAGGAAGTAGGAATGCCATGCGTTGTAAAACCTTTAATGTCTTCTTCAGGAAAAGGGCAATCGACTATAAAAACCCAAGATGACATCCTAAAAGCTTGGGATTATGCTGTAGCAGGTTCACGCGGAGATGTTATCGAGGTAATTGTAGAAGCGTTTATAAACTTCGATTCAGAGATTACACTTTTAACAATTACTCAAAATAATAATCCAACCTTATTTTGTGCACCAATAGGTCACCGCCAAGAACGTGGCGATTATCAGGAAAGTTGGCAACCCGCCCGAGTATCCGATAAAGATTTATATGAAGCCCAAGATATGGCCGAAAAAATAACTGAAGCTTTGGGAGGCGCAGGTCTTTTTGGAGTAGAATTTTTCTTAACCAACGAAGGAGTTTATTTCTCTGAACTTTCACCTCGCCCACACGATACCGGAATGGTAACTTTAGCAGGAACACAAAACTTCAACGAGTTTGAATTGCATTTACGTGCTATTTTAAGTTTACCAATTTTCGAAATAACCTTAGAAAAAGCTGGAGCAAGCGCAGTAATTCTAGCCTCTGGAGAATCAAACAATCCAACTTATATCGGAATCGAAAAAGTTGCTGCATTACCTAAAACCGACTTCCGTATCTTTGGGAAACCAACTTCAAGGCCTTACCGCCGTATGGGAGTTGTTTTATCAAACGACATTCTGGAAACACCGATTGAAGAAGTGGTCGAAAGAGCAAAAAAAACCGCACAATTAATAACTGTAATTTTATAAAAGATGAAAAAATTAGTATTCTTAGCATTTCTATTCTTAAGTATCACAATCAATGCACAAGACAAAAAAACCACCGAAAAACCTCAAATTGTAGAAACAGCTTGTGGAGAATGTCAATTTGGGATGAAAGGAAATAGCTGTGATTTAGCTGTTCGCATAGACGGAAAATCTTATTTCGTAGATGGAACTACTATAGACGAACATGGCGATGCACATGCAAAAGATGGTTTTTGTAATACAATCCGTAAAGCAGCAGTAACTGGAAAAATAGAAAACAACCGTTATAAAGTAACTACGTTTACATTGGTAAAAAGCAACTAATGGAATTAATTCTAGAAAACATTGCCAAACATGTTTCGCTAACTCCCGAAGAACAAGCTCATTTTTTATCCAAAACTGAAACCCGTTTCTACAAAGCCAAAACGATTTTATTAAACGCAGGAAATGTTTGTAAAGAATCTTATTTTATAAACTCAGGAATCATTCGAAGTTTTAATATCAATGACAATATTGTAGAACATGTATTGAGTTTTTCTTGTCAAGGATGGTGGATAAGCGATATGTATAGCCTTATTACTCAAAAACCAGGACAACTATTTATTGAAGTTGTAGAAGATGCCGAAGTTGTCGTTCTTAGCAAAGAAAACCAAGAACAACTGTATTTTGATATTCCAAAATTAGAACGCTTTTTCAGGATTTTAACCGAGAATTCATTGGTTGCCAATCAGCAACGCTTAATGGATAATCTAAGTTTATCTGCCGAAGAACGTTTTGAAAAATTCTGCGCCAAATATCCAACACTAATCCAGAAAGTACCTCAAAAACAAATTGCTTCTTTCATCGGCGTTACACCCGAATTTTTTAGCAAAATGAAAGCAAGACTTTTAAAGAAATAGTTTTTTTTTATTTAACCATTAAGACATTAAGAAAAATTAAGCTTTGGCCTTAATGAAACTTAATATCTTAATGGTTAAAATTTTAAAATTCTCTTAATATTGAACTAATTTTATTGAATTAAAACTGCTCCACTTCAGTAGAATGTTTCATTGCAGTAGTTGTAGATTTACCTATCGTTACTGTATTTTGTACAGCATCAAAATAAGAAGTTCCTACGAAAGCTTGGTGTTTTACAGCTCTAAATCCGCTACTTTGTAAAGCAAATTCTTTTTCCTGTAATTCAGAATATCCCGCCATTCCTCTTTCTTTATATGCTTTAGACAATTCGAACATACTTGTATTTAAAGCATGGAATCCTGCCAACGTAATAAATTGGAATTTATATCCCATTGCAGCCAAGTCTTCTCTAAACGTTTCCATCTCGGCAACAGATAATTTAGCAGCCCAATTAAATGATGGAGAACAGTTATAAGCTAGCATTTTATCAGGAAATTGTTCACGCATAGCATCAGCAAACTTTTTAGCATATACCAAATCCGGATTACTGGTTTCCATCCAGATTAAATCAGCATAAGGCGCATAACTTAATCCCCTTGCAATCCCTTGATCGATTCCGCTATTTACATAAAAGAAACCTTCATTAGTTTTTTCGCCAGTAATAAACGGAGCATCTCTGGGATCTACATCGCTCGTTAATAAATTTGCCGCATCAGCATCTGTTCTTGCTACAATAAGAGTTGGCGTTCCCATAACATCTGCTGCTAGTCTTGCTGCTACCAGTTTATTAATAGCTTCCTGAGTCGGTACTAAAACTTTCCCTCCAAGATGTCCACACTTTTTTGCAGAACTCAATTGATCTTCAAAATGAACTCCAGAAGCTCCAGACTCAATCATAGATTTCATTAGTTCGAATGCATTTAAGTTTCCTCCAAAACCAGCTTCGGCATCAGCAACAATAGGCACTAAATAATCTTTTTTATCCTGAACTCCATTAACAACCTGAATTTGATCAGCTCTTAATAAAGCATTGTTTATTTTCTTAACCACCATAGGCACACTATTTACAGGATAAAGAGATTGATCAGGATACATTTCGCCAGCCAAATTAGCATCTGCAGCGACTTGCCATCCACTCAAATAAATAGCTTCTAAACCTGCATCAACTTCTTGTATCGCCTGATTACCGGTTAAGGCACCTAATCCTGCTACAAAATCTTGACTTTTAAGTTTTCTCCATAATTTTTGAGCGCCCATTTTGGCAATAGAATGTTCTATTTCGTAAGACCCTTGTAAAGTAACCACTTCAGTTGCTGTGTAAGGTCGTTCTACTCCTGCCCATCTTGGGTTTGTTAACCAATCGTTGATCAATTCCTGAATTCTGTCTTCTGTTGTTTTCATAGTATAGTTATTTGGGTTGTTAGTAAGTAAAAAAGTTTGCAGTTACGGTTTGCAGTTTTCTACAGAGTCTCAAAAAAGTTTTTTTTATTGCTACTCTGATTTTTTTAAAACCCATAGATTTTAAATTAAAAATCTGCGTTACCTGCTAAATCTGCGTGAAAAAATATTTTTAATTTTTAATTCTCAATTTTTAATTCATTATAGATATTTGTAACATGGGATAGTAAGAAAGTTTTCAAAGTCGAGAGTTACAACCAACCTTTCTAGTACTTTTTCAGCCAAAGGAAACCAGCGTTTTTCATAGTTTTCTTCGCCCAATTCCTTTTTAATTTTACTGAATTCATCTAAAGCTAATTTGTGATAATAGGCAAGATTCAACTGCTTTCCATTATCCAAAACCACTTTGTTATATAACCATTGCCACAATTGCGATCTCGAAATCTCTGCTGTTGCCGCATCTTCCATTAAATTATGTATAGCCGCTGCACCTTGTCCGTTAAGCCAGGAAGCCAGATACAAAACTCCTACATTAATATTTTTTCGAACTCCTTCTTCAGTTATAGTACCATTTGGCACTTCAAGCAAATCTTGCTCGGTAATTGTAAGATGCGGTCTTGCTATATGAATCTGATTTGGTGTTGGCATTCCTGCATCAAATATCTCTTTTGCTAATGAAACCAAATCTGGATGTGCTACCCATGTTCCGTCGTGACCGTTACGAACCTCACGCTCTTTATCGGCTTTTACTTTCGCGAAAGCGATAGCATTGGCTTCATCATTATTCTTAATCGGAATTTGAGCTGCCATTCCCCCAATTGCGTGGATTCCTCTTTTGTGACATCTCTGGATTACCAAATTAGAATACGCTTTCATGAAAGGCGAAGTCATATTTACCTGATCTCTATCTGGAACCAAAAACGAAGGATGTTTATGGAATTTCTTTATGTATGAAAAAATATAATCCCAACGACCACAATTAAGTCCAACGATGTGATTTTTTAATTCGAAAATAATTTCGTCCAATTGAAAACTTGCCGTTATCGTCTCTATAAGAACAGTTACTTTAATCGTTCCCTGAGGAATTCTTAAATAGTTCTGAGTAAACTCAATAACATTGTTCCACCAACGTGCTTCTAGATAATGTTCTAATTTTGGGATATAGAAATAAGGAGCAGTTCCGTTTTCAAGTAATTTTTTATGATTATGAAAAACATACAAACCAAAATCTACCAATGATCCCGAAACTTCCTGACCTTCTACCAGAACATGTTTCTCATTAAGATGTATTCCTCTAGGTCGAACAATTAAAGTCGCGATATTTTCATTTAACTGATAGGTTTTGTTTTTAACCTCATCAGTCAAACTGATAGTTTTATTTACAGCATCGATTAAGTTTACTTGTCCGCTCATTAAATTTCCCCATGTTGGAGAAGTACTATCTTCAAAATCGGCCATGAATGTTTTCGCACCAGAATTAAGGGCATTGATAATCATTTTTCTATCAACTGGCCCTGTAATCTCTACTCTCCTATCCAATAAATCTTCAGGAATGGATCCTGCTGTCCAATTATCTTCTCTGACTAATTTAGTTTCAACTGGAAAAGTTGGCATGACGCCTTGATCAAATAAAATTTGTTTCTGCTCTCTCTGAAACAGTAATAGTTTACGTTGAGAATCAAATTTTCGATGCAATTCTGTTATAAAAGCTACTGCTTCATCTGTCCAGATAGCAGTATAAGAATTGTTTTTTTCGGCTAAAAACTCCATTGCCGTCTCTGTAATTTCCAATTGGTTTTTCATAGCTAATACATTTTATACGACAATGTTATAAAAAAGTTTAATACAAAACAAGCGAACGTTCGCTAAATATTAAAAATATTTTTTTGGCGATTATTTTTATAATGCGTATTTTTGAGTTATGGACATTGAAAAAGACTATATCAAGCTTATTTTCGGACTTAAATTAAAACAGGTTCGCACGCAAAAAAACCTTTCGTTATTTGGCTTAGCCAAACTCACGAACCTTTCTAAATCCTATTTGAACGAAATAGAAAAAGGAAAGAAATATCCGAAGACTGATAAGATTTTACTCTTGTGCGAAAATCTTGACATAAGTTACGATCAAATGGTTTCTTTGAAACTAGATAACAACTTAGCACCGATAGGCGAAATTTTAAAATCTGGTATTTTAAAAGAAATTCCGTTAGAGCTTTTTGGAATCCATGAAAACGATTTGATTGATATTATTGCTAATGCTCCTGCAAAAGTCAATGCCTTTATTAGCACCATAATAGAAATTGCACAACACTATAATTTAAGTCGGGAAAGTTTTTTCTTGGCATCATTGCGTTCCTACCAAGAAGCACACACAAATTACTTTGAAGATTTAGAAAATAAAGTAGTTGCTTTCTCAAAATCATTCCAGATTAATCTTGAGAATCAAATTTCAACTTTGGAATTAAGTGCCATTCTAAAAGAAGAATACGGCTATACAATTAAAGAACTCTTCTTTAAAGATCAGGAAGCTTTGGGCGATTTACGATCTATTTATGTTCCTAAAAGCAAAACTTTATTACTCTCTAAAGAAATAGATGATCCCCAAAGGGCTTTTATATTAGCCAAAGAAATAGCTTATAACTACTTAGAGATAACCGACAGATTATTAACCTTCAGCTGGATAAAGTTTGATAATTTTGATCAGGTCTTGCATAATTTTTACGCTTCCTATTTTGCCGGAGCATTATTACTGCCTAGGAAATTATTAATAGACGACATTAATCTTTTCTTAACCAAAGAGCATCCAAGACCTGAAGAGTTTGTTGCTTTAATCGAAAAATTTAATGTTTCGCCTGAATCATTTTACCAGAGATTAACCAATCTTTTACCAAAGGATTTTCATTTAAAGAATTTATTCTTCCTGAGAATGTCCCATCATATAGGCTCGGGAACGTATCAAATAAAAAAAGAGCTTCATATTACCAATCAGCAAGAACCCCATGCTAATGAAATGAATGAGCATTATTGCCGCCGATGGGTTTCTATTAAAACAATTGACGAAGCGATTAAACAAAACAAAGCGCATTTCTTTGACGCTCAAATTTCGAGTTATGAGAATAGCGGAAACGAATATTTAGTTTTTTCATCGGCTACCAAAGATCCTTTTGTAGAAAACTGTATCCGAAGTATTTCGGTTGGAATTTTGATTACTCCAGCCATGAAAAAGAAATTCAAATTTATAGAAGCTAAACCAGTCGTAAAACAAATAGTTGGGGTTACTTGCGAAACTTGTGCTGTTAAAAATTGCTTAGAAAGAGCCTCGCCTCCAACACAACTTGAAAACAAGAAACGCCATGAAAACACCGATTTAGTTGTACAACAGTATATAGCGAAATATAGTTAAATTAGATTTCTAGACTTCTTAGACATTAGACTTCTTAGATTTTCACACAATCTTATCTTCTCGTTTTCACACAATCTTGTCTTCTCGACGAAGGAGAGATCTCCGCGAGAAACTCGACAAAGATTAGCAATATTGCAAGCATAGAATGGATAAAAAACCGTCCAACGTAAGTAGCTCGGCAAGGATTGGGAATATTACTTTGTGGCCCTTCGACTTCGCTCAGGACGACAATATTGCGGCTAGTTTATGCTGCTTTATACGATAAAATAAGTCTTTGTTTCTTTATCACTCAGAACCTTAGAGCCTCAGCAACTCAGTCCCGAAACTTCGGGATTGCCTCTTTGCCTCTTTGTCTCTTTGAACCTTTGCCCCTCTGAACCTCAAAAAAACCCTTGAACCTCAAAAAAATCATTTCTTAATCTAGGTTAAGTGCTCTCCCTTTCCTTTGGTTGTAAATTTGCCCTATCAAATAACAACAAACACAAACAATCATGGAAAATATAGTAATACACAAAGCCGAAACTCGTGGAAATGCAAACCACGGTTGGTTAAATGCATATCACAGTTTTAGTTTCGCAACCTATTACGATTCAGAGCGCATACAATTTGGAGCACTCCGAGTTTTAAACGATGACACTATTGCTGCAGGAATGGGTTTTGGCACGCATCCTCACGATAATATGGAGATTATTACCATTCCGCTAGAAGGAGATTTAGCTCATAAAGACAGCATGGGAAATACCGAAATCATTAAACATGGAGATATCCAGGTAATGAGTGCCGGAACAGGGATTCAGCATAGTGAGTTTAATCCAAACGCAGATAAACAAACTAAATTATTACAGATTTGGTTGTTCCCAAACAAACGCAATGTAACTCCTCGTTACCAACAAATTTCTTTAAAAACAGAAGACAGACATAATAAATTACAACAAGTATTATCTCCGAATCCTGATGATGCTGGAGTTTGGATTCATCAAGACGCTTGGTTTCATATGGGGAATTTTGACGCTGGAACCACAACAGAATATTCGGTTAAAAAAGAAGGAAACGGTTTATATGCTTTTATTTTAAAAGGAAACGTAACCATCAACGGGCAAGAATTAAATACTCGTGATGCTATAGGAATCAAAGATTTTAAAACAGCAAATATTACAGCAAATACCGATGCGGAATTTTTATTAATGGAAATTCCGATGCAAGTAAATTATTAATTCAACATTATAGAAAACTATTATTTAATAAATAAAAACAAAAAATTATGGCAACTACAAAATGGGCAATTGACCCAACACACTCAGAAATTGGTTTTAAAGTAAAACACATGATGTTTACTAATGTTTCAGGTAAGTTTAATGACTATGAAGCTACTATTGCAAGCAATGAGAATAACTTTGAGAACGCAGCGATTACTTTTTCTGCAGACATCAAATCTATTGATACTGGAAACACAGATAGAGACAATCATTTAAGAAGTGCTGATTTCTTTGATATAGAAAATAGTCCAAAAATGACTTTTAAATCTAGTTCATTTACAAAAATAGACGATGGTAATTACGAACTTACTGGTAATTTAGACATCAGAGGTGTTGAAAAACAAGTTAAACTTCCGGTAGAATTTAGCGGAATCATGACTGACCCATGGGGAAACACAAAAGTTGGTTTGAATATTACAGGAAAAATCAACCGTAAAGATTGGGGATTAAACTGGAACTCAGCATTAGAAGCTGGTGGAGTTTTAGTAAGCGATGATGTTCGTTTGAATATCGAATTGCAATTTGCAAAACAATAATTACCCCTACATAAATTTTAGTATTTAATTTGGTTAAAACCCTATGCTTTGAAAGAAGTATAGGGTTTTGTTTTTTGTGTTTTCTAAACAACACCGAATGTTTGCGGGGCTTCGCCTCCGCTCAGCCTGACAACCGTTTTCATCTTGCTTCTTGCTTCTTTCAGCCCTCATCTTACTTCTCTTATCTTGCTTCTCTCACCTCTCAAAAAAAAGCTACTTCTTCAAATTCCTAAACTCGGTTGGCGATAAGTTGGTATATTTTTTAAAGACTCTAGAGAAATACGAATAATCATCATACCCAACTTCTTCTGCAATTTCATTTACTGCTAGTTGTTTATCAATTAGCATTCTTTTTATCTCCAAAACAACTCGGTCTGTAATTACTTCTGTCGCAGTTTTTTTTAAAATATCATTACATATTCTATTAAGATGCTTTAAGGTAATATGTAATTGTTCGGCGTAAAATGAAGGCGATTTATTAGTCTTAAAATGAAGTTCCAAAAGCTCTTCAAATTTCTTTATTTTTATGTTATAAGGATGTACTTCATGAACATCAGAATCATCATATTTCCTTGCAATTTCTATATGAATTGAATCTAAAAGATTAAGCATTTTATCCAACTGGTATTTATTCTTCTGCTTACTTTCTCGCATTAACAACTCAAAATAAGGCGCAATTCCTTTTATAGAATCGGCATCAAAATAAACTTGAGGTTTATTATTTATCGAACTGTAAAAAGCATAATCATTGATTTTTTTTTGACCAAAATACAGGTTGTACATTTCCTGAGAGAAGATTACAACATATCCTTCAATATCTTGTGCTAAACTCCAAAAATGGATTTGTCCGGGCTGAAGCAAAAACAAACTTCCTTTTTTTATATCAAATCTATCAAAATCAATCTCATGAATTCCAGAACCATCCGTAAACAAAACCATTAAATAGGAATCATGACGATGTGGCTTCTCGACAAAACTGTGTGTTTTTAAATGTTCGGTAAACGAATTAACATAAAAATCACTCCTCGTATCATTACAACTAAAATTGGTAACGCTATAAATTGGATACTTTTTCATGCTATAAATGTCTTTATTGTGCTATAATAAGCGAAGATATAAAAACAGAATTGAAAACCAGCGCGGTATCTTTGTATATAATAAAAAATGAATCAATTATGTCATATATGATCACCCATGTTTTAAGAAATGAATGTCCTAATTGTCACAAAGGAAAAGTTCTAGATGAGAAAAATATATTTTTCACATTCAAATTTCCAAAAATGCACAAAACTTGTAGTGAATGTGGTTTTAAATTCGAGAAAGAACCTGGTTTCTTTTTTGGCGCCATGTATATGAGCTATGGACTAACTGTAGCACAAGGCATTGCTACTTATTGCATTGCTCAATTTTTCTTTGAAAAAAATTTCGATTTAAGAATCATTCCAATTATTGCCGTAGTGATTATTGCTTTTTCTTTCTTTAATATCCGACTTTCGAGATTGTTATGGATTTACATGTTTAAGAATTATTCAAGCTAAAAAAATAGTATTTTTGTCTTTCAATTGAAACTAATTTTTCAATCTTAGAATCACTAAATTTTTAAATTAAAAGAAATGAAAGCATACGTATTTCCAGGTCAAGGTGCACAATTTACAGGAATGGGCAAAGACTTATATGAAAATTCGGCTTTAGCCAAAGAATTATTTGAAAGAGCTAATGAAATATTAGGTTTCAGAATCACAGATATCATGTTCGAAGGTACTGCCGAAGAACTAAAAGAAACCAAAGTAACCCAGCCTGCTGTATTCTTGCATTCGGTTATTTTAGCCAAAACTTTGGGAGAAGATTTTAAACCAGAAATGGTAGCAGGTCATTCTTTAGGAGAATTTTCTGCTCTAGTTGCAAACGGTACTTTATCTTTTGAAGACGGATTAAAATTAGTTTCTCAACGTGCTTTGGCAATGCAAAAAGCATGCGAAATTACTCCATCTACAATGGCTGCAGTTTTAGGATTAGCAGATAACGTAGTGGAAGAAGTTTGTGCTTCGATAGACGGAATTGTAGTTGCTGCAAACTATAACTGTCCTGGACAATTAGTGATTTCTGGCGAAACTACTGCTGTTGAAAAAGCTTGTGAAGCAATGAAAGCTGCTGGTGCAAAACGTGCTTTAATATTACCTGTTGGTGGAGCTTTTCACTCACCAATGATGGAGCCTGCAAGAGAAGAATTAGCTGCTGCGATTGAAGCAACAACTTTCTCTACTCCTATTTGCCCAGTATATCAAAACGTAACTGCAAGTGCAGTTTCTGATGCAAACGAAATAAAAAAGAATTTAATCATTCAGCTTACAGCTCCTGTAAAATGGACACAATCTGTACAACAAATGATTGCTGATGGTGCTACTTTATTTACAGAAGTAGGTCCAGGAAAAGTTTTAGCTGGATTAATTGGAAAAATTGATAAAGAAGCTGTTACGGCGAATGCATAATTTTAAGTAGTAGTTACAGTTTTAAGTAGTCAGTCTAAAAATTGTCAATACAAATAGAATCCTCACAAGCATATGTTTGTGGGGATTTTTTTATTATCCACACCATCAATACAATAGTATTTATGTAATTTTGAAAATCCACACAAATCACAAAACCATAATGACGTCCGAAGAATTTACTTTCATAAAAACCGATAAAAAGATAATTAAACTATACTTTGATACTATCGCTGTCATTACTGGTTTAGGGAATTATGTACAAATAATAACTGTAGATAACACAAAATACACCTATTACAAATCTCTAAAAGAATTAATAGATGTATTACCCAAAGAATTTATGAGAGTTCATAATTCATCAATAGTCAATTTAACTAATATCGACAGCATAGAAGATAACCATATTATTGCCAAGGGAAACAAAATCACCATTGGCAAAACCTACAAAGAATGTCTAAATACTGCTCTCGATAAATTTATGTTATAACCATCTATATAAAAAAACAAGCAGTATGTGTAGTATTTACACACTACTGTATAAAATAGTTTCATGTGCTTTATACTTTGTTTTCATTTGCCTGAACATTAAACAATTCAGTAATGATTAAAGCAATTTTAAAAATCACACTAGCTATTATTATGACTACACAAATTTCGAATGCACAAAAATATCCTCTAAAGGAAGATGTAGCTACTATTAATGGAATTATGAAAGCTACTTATGAGGCAGTTTCTGGAGAAGCTGGCGAAAAAAGACAATGGGAACGCGACCTTTCACTTCATGATTCAAATGCTATCTATTCTTTTCCATTAGAAAACGCCGCAGGAAAACTACAACATACTACTATGTCTCTTAAAGAGTTTCACAAAGAAACGGATGATATGGTTGCAAAAACAGCTTTCTATGAAAATGAAATAAACAGAGAAGTTCGTGTGTTTGGAAATATTGCGCACGTTTGGAGCACTTACGAAACTCGATTAGTAAAAAACGGTCCTGTTGCCCGAAGAGGCATTAACAGTATACAACTTTATTATAACGAAGGAAGATGGTGGATTATATCCTGGATTTTTGATAAAGAAAAAGAAAACCAAAAAATCCCGCAAACTTTCGATCCGAAATAACAACTCTACATTATCCTAACAGGTTTTAAAAACCTGTTAGGATATTAGAATATACATTATATCATACCTACAAGACTTAAAAAACACCTTGCAGAATTAGAGTTCATATCAAAAAGCAAATTATCTCGCCTGAACAGCTGTATCTGTAAAATCAGAAAACACACCATCCAATCCTAATTTATAGAAAGCCTGATATTCTAAAGTTGGGTTATTCTTATAATTACTCAACAATCGTTTCCCTTCATTTCTAAACGTATAAGCATGTACTAACAATCCTTTTTTATGCGCATCTGAAATTAAAGTTGTTGGCGACAACGCTTCTTTATCAGCATCATCTACTTTCCCGTCGGCATTTATATCATCAGCCTTTCCATCTTTATTTACATCTGTTCCTTTATAAGGAATAATAAAAGGCTTCCAAGGACCGATACCATTTGCATATGTTTTAACAAAATCCAAACCTTCCTGAGTTCTAAAAAATCCGTAATCTCTAGTGTCTCCTTTTAAATGCCAATCATACGGTTTTCCATCAGAAATAATCTCTCCTTCGGGAACTGTAAAAATCAAATCACCATTTAAAGCCACATCATAGCAACTTAACAACTGGATAATTTTAACTGTTGATTTACTTCTGATATATTGCAAATTAGAAACTTCAAACGACTGAATATAAACTGGAGATGAAGCACTGTTCCAACCTTCCGCAGTTAACATCTCTAATAATTTATCTGTGATTTTTAAACCTAATGCTTCATGAAAAGAAGGGTGTTTTGTTTCAGGATAAATCCCTATAACACGTCCTGATTGTGCTGATTTCTGTTTTGCCAAAGCAATAACTTCTGCAAATGTTGGAATCGAATATTTATTATTATACGCTTGAGAACGCTCCGCAAAAGCTTGTTTTGCTTTTAATTGTTTTATTTCTGCCAAAGTAAAATCAGAAACAAACCAATCGGTTATCATTGCACCATCAATATTTTTGGTAGTTTTTTTAGAAGCAAAAGCTGGAATTTCTGACACATTTGTAGTTCCGGATAACATTGGTTCATGACGAACTACTAGTTGTCCATCTTTCGTCATTACTAAATCGGGCTCTATAAAATCGGCTCCCATTTCTATAGCTTTTGTATATCCTTCGATTGTATGCTCTGGCAAATAACCCGATGCACCACGATGAGCTACTACAATAGGATTTGCCCCTGTTAAAGTTGGATATTTTCCATTTTCGGGCGTTTGATTATCATCATTCATATCACAAGCCAATAACAAAATTACAGCACTTAAGAAAATTGTACTTTTTAAAATTTGAAATGAGTTCATAGTTTATATTTTTAGCAAATAAATGCCATTTTCACTCAACAAACGTTAGCACTGAGTTAAGTATCAGTTATATAATTTTACAATAAAAATAGATTTACAAAACATTTGCTTCTTCGCAATGATTATTTAAAATTCCCGTAATCAAGAAGTTTTCATTCTGCTTTTCGAAGAAAATAAACCATGTAGTTCTTTTATTTACTTTATAGAAAATGTAATTTGAACCTAAATATTGTATTCTTTTAGGAGTTATTCTATGCTGACTTGATTTAATATTTCCAGAAACAAAATCATAAATATTCAAAACATACTCTTCAGCTGTTTCTATAAAACCAAAATAGTCATTTTTATATAAAACACGAACCAAATCATCTAAATAACTAATTACATGTGATGTGTAAGCAAGCATTATTTTCCCCACCACTCACGTATTCGTTTAATAGATTCTGCTTTTGCTTCTTCGGGCGTATATCCTTTTTTCATCTCTTCATCAAAATCAAAAGTAGCCCTGTCGATTCCCTTAAATTTAACTTTAGAAACCTCATATTCAACCGAAGGTTCTTCGACTTTATTTATTTTGGAGTTTTCTTTTTTAGCATTCATGATAAATTTATTTAACAGTCAAATTTACAACATTTTACACCAAACAAAAAATCCCAAACTATCATAAATAATAATTTGGGATTCCTATTTAATTAGAAACAAGATTTTTATACAATCTTTTTTTCTTTCTTTTTATAATTGATAATAAAAACGCCTGATATAATAAGTGCCGTAGCAATAATAAAATCGACAGTGATTACTTCATCCAACAACAACCACCCCAGAAAAACTGCAATTATAGTATTAAAGTAAGACAAAATAGAAACCTGAATAGCCGTTACTCGTTTTAAAGCATAATGATAGGAGAAAAAAGCAAGTATAGACCCAAAAACAGACAAATACAAAGCTGCCAAAATACTTCTCGTACTCCATAAGCTCACATCTGGATTTGGAGAAAAAATAAATGCCAAAACCAACTGAACCAAAGTAGCAATTGTAAACTGATAAAATAAATTCAGCGTAATATTATTCGATTTATGAGCGTGAGTCTTTGTATAAATTGTACCTGCCGCCCAACCTAAAATTGCTAAACTCATAAATATAAGTCCGTGTTGGTAATTAGAATCTAAAAATGAACCAAGTCCATCTTTAAAAATAAAAACAACTCCTGTAAAACCAATTATTACTCCTATAACACCTTTTAAGCTTGGTTTTTGCAATCCGAATAAAACACTTCCTATAAAAATAAGTACTGGTGATAAAGCACTCATTATAGATGCTAACCCACTCGGTAAAGTTTGTTCCGCAACTGTAGTAAAACCATTTGCAATTACAATCATTAATAAAGCTGGAATTAATTGGTGCTTAAAATTCTCCCAACCAATCCATTTTAATTCTTTTTTAAACAGTAAAATAGTCATCGCTATTAATCCTGCTAACCCCTGACGAATAGAAGTTACAAACCATGGCGGAATTGTTTCTACCGCAACCCTGATTCCTAAAAAAGTTGTTCCCCACACAATCCCTACTGTTGCCATACAGAGATATAATTTATAATCTGGCTTTTGTTGCATCGCTAATACTATGTCTTTTAAATAAAAAAGTCCCAAATTATAATGCTATAATTTGGGACTTTTAAAATACTATCTATTTTAAATTAAGAAACTTTATTTCTTATCTTTTCTTCCCATTTCCAAGCGCTCTTCATCGCTTCATCAAGCGTTGATTGAGCTTTCCACCCCAGCACATCATTAGCTTTTGCTGTATTTGCATAGGCCTCGGTAATATCAC
The DNA here is from genome assembly GCF_000813005.1 of Flavobacterium sp. KMS. GTDB lineage: Bacteria > Bacteroidota > Bacteroidia > Flavobacteriales > Flavobacteriaceae > Flavobacterium. The sequence continues at coordinate 16,593 of NZ_JSYP01000018.1, forward strand.
CTTCTCTTCGCGCTACAATTTTGTATGGTAATTTTTTATCACTTACTTTTTCAAAGCTTGTAATCACCTCAAGAACAGAACTTCCTTTTCCTGTACCCAGATTAAATGTTTCTACTTTATCCAGATTCTTTTTATTCAACAATCTTTGCAGAGCCACAACATGCGCTTTTGCTAAATCAACGACATGAATATAATCACGAACACAAGTACCATCAGTTGTAGGATAATCATCTCCATAAACTGATAATTCCTGACGCAATCCGATTCCGGTTTGTGTAATAAAAGGAACTAAATTTTGAGGAACTCCAATTGGTAACTCTCCTATTTCTGTTGATGGATGCGCTCCAATCGGGTTAAAATAACGCAATAAAATAGCATTGATATTAGTTGCTTTTGCAGTATCTCTAATAATTTCTTCGCCAATTTTCTTGGTATTTCCATAAGGAGATATTGGTTGTTGCACAGGAGCATCTTCTGTAATTGGCATTTTTTCGGCTTGACCGTAAACCGTACAAGAAGAACTAAATATAAAACTAGCTTCAGGTTTTTGCTGTAACTCTTGTAAAAGATACACCAAACTACTAATATTGTTTTCGTAGTACAAAAGTGGATTTTCAACACTTTCTCCAACCGCTTTTGATGCCGCAAAATGAATTACCCCAGTAACATCATTATATTTCTTAAAGAAGTTTTGCACTGCAGTCTTTTCTCTTAAATCTAATTTTTCGAATAAAGGCGTTTTACCTGTAATGGCTACAATACCTTTTAAAACATCTTCTGAAGAATTAGAAAGATTATCAATTATTACAACTTCAAAGCCTTCATTTTGCAATTCGACTACGGTATGTGAACCGATAAATCCTAATCCCCCTGTTACTAATACTTTCATTTCTTGGTTATTTTTTGGCTATTTATTTAGTCTGGTTTATTTTAAAAACTCAATTACACTATCGGTAATGAATTTAATTTGCTCATCGTCAAGCTCAGTATGCATTGGCAACGACAATACTTCTTGCACCAATTGATTAGTTACTGGGAAATATTCTTCTTTATAACGAACATCTACATATGCTTTTTGTGAATGCAACGGAATTGGATAATAAATTGCACAAGGAATTCCTTTATCCTGTAAATGTTGCAACAATCCGTTTCTGTCTGCATTTATAATTCGCAAAGTATATTGATGAAAAACATGGTCATTTTCGTTAGCATTAAATGAAGGCGTAATAATGTTAGCATGACCTGCTAATGCAGCATTATACTTTGTTGCTGCTTCACGACGTGCTTTATTATATTCATCTAATAATGGAAGTTTTACGTTTAAAACTCCTGCCTGAATACTATCTAAACGTGAATTTACACCCACTACATCATGATGGTAACGCTCATACATTCCGTGATTTACAATTCCACGAATAATGTGTGCCAAAGCATCATCATTTGTAAAAATTGCTCCACCATCTCCATAACAACCTAAATTTTTAGATGGAAAGAAAGAAGTTGCAGCTACATGCCCCATAACTCCTACTTTAGTTTTAACACCAGATTTAGAAACATAATCAGCTCCTATTGCTTGTGCATTATCTTCGATTACATACAAATTATGTTCCTTGGCAAGATCCATAATTGCATCCATATTAGCAGCACGTCCGAACAAATGTACCGGAACGATTGCTTTAGTTTTTGGAGTAATTGCTTTTTTAATTGCATCGATAGAAATGTTCATACTATCCATCTCAACATCTACTAAAACTGGAGTTAATTGCAACAAAGCAATCACCTCTACAGTTGCTGCAAAAGTAAAATCGGCAGTAATAACTTCATCTCCTGGTTTTAAATCCAACCCCATCATTGCGATTTGCAATGCATCTGTACCGTTTGCACAAGGAATAACATGTTTTACTCCTAAATAGGCTTCAAGATTTTTTTGGAATTCATGAACTAATGGTCCATTAATATATGTATTTGTATCTAAAACGTCTTGAATTGAAGCATTTACAGCTACTTTTATTTTATCATATTGACTTTTTAAGTCAACCATTTGAATTTTTTTCATTTCGATATTCTAATTTAAAGTTTGCGTTCCCGAATAAAGAAAGCCACATTTCTATTGACCTTCAAAATAATACTTCCGAAAACGAGCAACAAAAATAGTTATTTAATGAGTTTAAACCAATGAAAATAATTGAAAGAAACGTATTTTAGCCCCAAATATTTAACTATGCTTTTTCTATACAATATAATCGTTTTTGTTGTAGCCTTTTTATTAAAAATAGTAGCCCTTTTTAGTCCAAAAATCAGACTTTTTGTAAACGGAAGAAAAGATGTTTTTACTATCCTTAAAGAAAAGATAAAACCTTCAGACAAAACGATTTGGTTTCACGCTGCTTCACTAGGCGAATACGAGCAAGGATTACCCGTTATTGAAAAAGTAAAAGAAAAATACCCTTCCCATAAAATCATTGTTACTTTTTTTTCCCCTTCAGGTTATGAAGTAAGAAAGAATAATACTGTTGCCGATGTAACGCTTTATTTACCATTGGACACTAAATATAATGCTAAGCAATTTCTAAAACTTGCTCACCCAGAAATGGTATTCTTTATCAAATATGAATTCTGGCTAAACTACCTTAATGAACTAAAGAAAAACAATATCCCTACTTATTTAGTTTCGGGAATTTTTAGAGACAATCAGATATTCTTTAAATGGTATGGTGGTTTTTATAAAAAAGCGCTTGATGCCTTTACTTATTTTTTTGTTCAAAACGAAAACTCCAAAAACAAAATCGAATCTATCGGATATAAGAACGTAATTATTTCGGGTGATACCCGATTTGATCGTGTTGTTGCTATTTTGGAACGTGATAATACTTTAGATTTTATTGCTGAGTTTAAAAACAATACAACTACTATTGTTATTGGCAGTTCATGGCCTAAGGACGAAGTTTTACTAACAGAATATATCAATACTACCCAAGAGCGTGTAAAATTTATTATCGCTCCACATAATATCAAACCAGAACAAATTACAAGTCTGCAACAATCTATTACTAAGAAGACAATTCTGTTTTCTGAAAAAGAAGGCAAGAACCTAGCAGATTATGATGTATTTATAATTGACACTATCGGAATATTAACCAAGATATATAGCTACGCAACGATTGCTTATGTAGGCGGTGGTTTCGGAAATCCGGGTGTTCATAATATTCTCGAGCCTGCAACTTTTGGTCTTCCTATTATAATTGGACCAAATTATTCCCATTTTGCCGAAGCCACAGAACTTGTACAATTAGGAGGCTGCATATCTATTACTACTACGGAAGAACTGAAAAAAGAATTTAACAACCTTATTACAGATAAAAACCACCTTAACGAGAAAGGATTAATTTGTAAGTCTTACGTTCAAAACAAGAAGGGAGCTACCGATAAAATTATGAGTACTATTTAATCTCTCTCCCTAAATTATCATAAAACATGTTATTCAAATCATAATTTTTCGACTGTTTCCAGATAAAATAAATTAGAATTTCAAATTTTCACAACCAATATCAATCCATTTCTACAGAGATTAATCCAATAAAAAATAAAAAAATACCGTATTTACTAGTCTTGCCGAGTACCTTTTACTAAAAAACACCCCTTTAAACATTAATTCATTACCTCTAAAAGCTTTTTAACGTTTTTGGCACGTTAATTGATAATAAGATAAACGTAGGCAACGAAGAATATTTTAAAAAAAAAATAAAAAAATATTTTACATATTAAAAAATTTATATCTTTGCCACGAATTAATAATTAACCTTTTATAATAAAGTAAGATGAAAAAAGTATTTTTAAGTTTAGCTGTTGTTGCTGTTTTAACTGTTGTATCTTGTAAAAAAGCTGACGCTGCTCCTGCTGACGACGCTGCTGCTGTAGTTGATTCTGCTGCTGTTGTTGTTGATTCTGCTGCTGCTGTAGTTGATTCTGCTGCTGTTGTAGTTGATTCTGCTGCTGCTACTGCTACTGATGCTGCTAAAACTGCAACTGAAGCTGCAAAAAAATAATTAGAACCTAGATTCTAAAATTTTTAAAACCATCCTTGAGATGGTTTTTTTTTTGCGCTTATATTTTTTGAAATTCTAATATTTTAAAATTGCTTCGCCTGTTCACTATCGCTCGGGTCCAAATTCAAGCAATAGAATTTAAAAAGTAAAAAAAAACCCCAAATCCCAACCTTTTACAGTATTGGAATTTGGGATTTCTTTTTATTGAAATTTATCACTTTCCTAATCTTCCATCTCCTCCTCAACAACTTCATCTTCAAAAATAGATTCACTTGATGAAAAATCTAAAGTTTCAGACCTCGCAGCATAAGTTACTATTTCCTTAACTCCTTTCTGCAAAAGCAATTCTGTAGTGTATTTTCGACTTGTAGCAAAATGAACCTCACCCAACATCAATTTAAAAAAATACTTACCACCAGAACCTTTAAATTTCAAAAACCTAGCCTGATCAATATTTGCCTTAAACCTCTCAATATCCTCTTCACCCTCAAACTTCAACTCGTAACTCAAACTTGTAAATATCACTTTGCCTTTTCTGGAAGTAAACACAAATTTATACTCATCATTAAACCTCTTACTTATTACGAAAGCACCCATTTATATTTTAAATTTTTAGATTGTTGATTACAAAACCCCAAGACTTCTAGATTACTGATTTCAAAACCAACGAAGATTTACTCAAAGCTCATAATCAAGTATTATTGAGTTTACTTTTAAGATTACAAACTTTTATAAAATAAAAAAACCCCTTCAAAAAGAAGAGGTTTTAGTACTCAGAGCGGGACTTGAACCCGCACGAACATTGCTGTTCACTGGATTTTAAGTCCAGCGTGTCTACCAATTTCACCATCCGAGCATTATGTGATGTTGAGCGAAAAACGGGGCTCGAACCCGCGACCTCGACCTTGGCAAGGTCGCGCTCTACCAACTGAGCTATTTTCGCATTTCATTTTTATTTAAGAACTACAACACTTGAATTGTTCTGTATTGCGAGTGCAAATTTAGGACATTTATTGAATTAAACAAGCCTTTTTTGAAAAAAAATTACACAAAAAACATAACATTCTGATAACGTATTCTTTAAAAATTGAAATTATTTCCTCGTAATCATTCTTTTTATCTCATTAAGCTTCATCAGCGCTTCTACTGGGGTTATCGCATTTATATCAAGATTTAAGATCTCTTCTTTTATCTCTTCTAATAATGGATCATCCAGATTAAAGAAACTCATTTGCATTTCATCACTATCTGATTTAACTCCGTTTAGCGCATCGCTCGAATGATCCTTCTCTAGTTTCTTTAAAAGCTTCTGTGCTTTCAAGATTACAATTTGAGGCATTCCAGCCATTTTTGCCACATGAATACCAAAACTATGTGCGCTACCTCCTTTTACCAGTTTTCGAATAAAAAGAACAGTATCTTTTAATTCTTTTACAGCAACATTATAATTCTGGATTCTTGGTAACGAATCAGTCATTTCATTTAACTCATGATAATGCGTAGCAAATAAAGTCTTAGGTCTTGACGGATGCTCATGTAAAAACTCTGCAATTGCCCACGCAATCGAAATTCCATCATAAGTACTAGTTCCTCTTCCTATCTCATCTAACAATACCAAACTTCTATCTGAGATATTATTCAGGATAGAAGCTGTTTCGTTCATCTCGACCATAAAAGTCGATTCTCCCATCGAAATATTATCCGAAGCTCCTACTCTGGTAAATATCTTATCAACCATTCCCATCCTAACACTGTCCGCAGGAACAAAACTTCCCATTTGAGCCAGCAACACAATTAAAGCTGTTTGACGCAAAATAGCAGACTTACCAGACATGTTGGGTCCAGTAATCATTATTATTTGTTGTGTTTCTCTATCTAAGAAAACATCATTAGCGATATAAGGTACTCCAACCGGTAATTGTTTTTCGATAACAGGATGTCTTCCGTTTTTAATTTCTAATTCGAAAGTTTCATCTATTTCCGGACAAACATATTTATTCTCGATTGCTAGTTGCGTAAACGAACACAAGCAATCTAATTGTGCTACCAAGCTTGCATTCATTTGCACGGGCTTGATATATGTTGTAATCCAAGAAACTAATTGCTCAAAAAGCTCCAACTCTATTTTATGAATTTTCTCTTCGGCTCCTAGAATTTTAGTTTCGTATTCTTTTAATTCCTCAGTAATATAACGCTCTGCATTTACCAACGTTTGTTTACGAATCCATTCTGCAGGTACTTTGTCTTTATGCGTATTTCGAACCTCGATATAATATCCAAAAACATTATTGAATGATATCTTCAAAGAAGTAATCCCTGTTCTTTGCGATTCTCTGGTTTCAATCCCTTCTAAATATTCTTTTCCTGAAGTCGATATTGCTCGTAAATCATCCAGTTCTTCACTGATCCCTTTTGCAATAGCGTTTCCTTTATTAATAGATACTGGTGCTGATTCCTGATTTAAGGTCGTTTTAATTTTCTCACGCAATAATTCACAACTATGCAAACTATCTCCTATAACTTTTACCGCTTCTTGCGGGCTTTTAAGTGCAAGTTCTTTTATCGGAATTATAGCATCCAGAGATTCCTTTAAATAAACAATCTCACGAGGAGAAACTTTCCCCGCTGCAATTTTAGAAATCAAACGTTCTAAATCGGATATTTGCTTAATTTGATACTGAATATCGTGTAATACTTCTTGATTCTCCTTTAGATACGTTACTACTTCATGACGGCTTTTTATCTTATTACTATCTTTAAGAGGCAATGCCAACCATCGTTTTAGCAAACGCCCACCCATTGGCGAAAGCGTTCTATCGATAACATCCAAAAGCGTAACTGCATTTGGGTTATAACTATGATACAATTCTAGATTACGAATCGTAAAACGATCCATCCATACATAAGCATCTTCGGCGATACGCTGAATTGCAGTTATATGTTGTACTCTATTATGTTGTGTTTCGGATAAATAATACAAGATTGCTCCCGAAGCAATGATTCCTTCTTTTAATTCTTCTATTCCAAAACCTTTTAAGGAAACGGTCTGGAAATGTTTCGTCAAAATCTCAAAAGCGTAATCTTCCTTATAAATCCAATCTTCTAAATAAAAACTATGAAAATCTTCTCCAAAGGCATCTTTAAAATCACTCTTATTATGCTTTGGAACTAAAACTTCACTTGGATTAAAATTTTGCAATAACTTATCTATGTACTCCGCATTTCCTTGCGCAGTAAGAAATTCTCCTGTAGAAACATCCAGAAATGAAACACCGATATTTTTATTAGTAAAATAAACCGATGCCAAAAAATTATTAGTTTTCGACTGTAATACTTCATCGTTAAGAGAAACTCCCGGAGTAACCAGTTCTGTAACCCCTCTTTTTACGATTGTTTTGGTCATTTTAGGATCTTCCAGCTGATCACAAATCGCTACACGAAGTCCTGCTTTTACCAATTTTGGTAAATATGTATTAATAGAATGATGCGGAAAACCAGCCAAAGCCGTTTCGGTTTCTGAACCCGCACCACGTTTCGTTAATGTTATTCCTAGAATTTTAGAAGCTCTAATAGCGTCTTCCCCAAAGGTTTCGTAAAAATCGCCAACTCTAAAAAGCAGACATGCATCAGGATATTTTCTCTTGATTTCGTTGTACTGTTTCATTAAAGGTGTTTCTTTCACCACTTTCTCTTTCGCTGCCAAATTACTATGTTTTTAAATGAAATTTTATGACAGCGAATTTATAAATTTTAAAGCGAATAAAGAATCCCTGAAAAAATTAAAATATTTTTAAGGCAATTTTAAGTTTCGTTTTCATTATTTTATATAAATTTGTTAATAATTAAAAAATAAAACTAAAAATGAAAAAAATAATTTTACTTGCAATGTTTACAGTGTTAAGTGTTGCTACATCTAACGCTCAAGCTAAAGCTAAAGCTGCTAAAGTTGATGGTGCTGGAATGGTTTTCGTTAATGAAGTTATAGATTACGGTACAATTGCACACAATGCAGATGGAAAACGTGAATTTGTTTTTACTAACAACGGTAACAAACCATTAATCATCACTAACACACAAGGTTCTTGTGGTTGTACAGTACCAACTTCTCCAAAAGAGCCTATCGCTCCAGGAGCTAAAGGTATTATTGGTGTAAAATATGCTACTGACAGAGTTGGTGCATTTACAAAAACTGTAACAGTTACATCTAATGCAGCTGGACAGCCAACTAAAATACTTACTATTAAAGGTACAGTTTTAGCAGATGAAGCTCCAAAAAGCTAAATCGTAAAACAACACAAAATAAACGAAAAGCTTCCTTAATATTTGGAAGCTTTTTTTATTACTAGAATTTAAAACAATTATGAGAAAACTCGAAAACAGCGAACTCGAAAGAAAAACCATTGCCGACTTTAAAAATTCAGACAAAACACCTCTTATATTAGTATTAGACGACATTCGTAGTTTACACAACATAGGTTCTGTTTTTCGTACTGCTGATGCTTTTTTGATAGAAAAAATAATCTTGTGCGGTATTACTGCTACTCCACCTAACAAAGAAATTCATAAAACGGCACTTGGAGCAACCGAAACTGTTACTTGGGAACATCATGAAAATGTATTGGAAGTAATTGAAAATCTAAAAAAAGAAAACGTTACAACTCTGGCAATCGAACAAGTAGAAAGTGCCATTTTTCTACAAGATTTTGAAGTTGAAAAGGGTAAAAAATACGCTTTGGTCTTTGGAAACGAAGTATATGGCGTAGCTCAGGAAGCCGTTGCCATTTGCGATGGTTGTATCGAAATTCCGCAATTAGGAACTAAACATTCCCTTAATATATCTGTAAGTGCAGGGATCGTTGTTTGGGATTTATTCCAAAAAATGAATTGGCCAAAATAAGAACAACGACATTACTATTACAATGAAACTTAAACGCAGGACTTATATCTTAATTGGAGTATCGATATTTCTTTTCTCAGGAATATGGGCTTTTAAAAAATTCAATTTTAATACAGAACATACCATAGGTCAACCTCTGGACAGCTTAAATGGTGTTCGCGTATATTACAATGGTGGAGTAAATAATGTTACTGATAGAAATCTTACTACAGACAATTACAATCTTGGCTTAAAATACCAATGTGTAGAATTTGTAAAAAGATATTATTACGAACATTTTAATCATAAAATGCCTGATAGTTATGGTCATGCCAAAGACTTTTTTAACGCAAATCTTAAAGATGGCCAAAGAAACGAAAATAGAGATTTGGTACAATACACTAATCCGAGTGTGAGCAAACCAAAAGCAGATGATCTTTTAATTTATAGCGGAACCATCTTTAATCGATTTGGACACGTTGCAATTGTTTCGAATGTTACTGATAATGAGATTGAAATAATACAGCAAAATCCAGGTCCGTTTAGCAAATCGAGAGAAGTTTTTTCTTTAATTGAAAAAGAAGGCAAATGGATAATTGACAATGATCGAATTTTGGGTTGGTTAAGAAAAGAATAACTACCCTATTTTCTTCTTAATTTCTTCCAAAACAAAAAGATAGTCTTCATGTCTTTTTACAAAATCACGATCTGAAACATCAATAATCAGTACATTTAAATCTGGTTGTGATTTAATATATTCTAAATATCCATTATTGATTTTATCTAAATAATCTGCCGAAATATTTTGCTCGTAACTTCTGCCACGTTTTTTTATATTGTGCAGTAACCGCTCTGTATTTTGATATAAATAAACATACAAATCTGGTTTTGGCATTTCCTTATAGATAATATCAAACAAGTTGCGATACAAGCGATATTCATCTTCTGCAAGTGTAATTTTGGCAAAAATCAATGATTTAAAAATATGATAATCGGCTACGATAAAATCTTTAAACAAATCAAACTGAGCTAAATCATCTGATAATTGCTGATAACGATCTGCAAGAAAAGACATTTCGAGCGGAAAAGCATATCGGTTTTGATCTTTATAGAATTTAGGTAAAAAGGGATTATCTGCAAAACGTTCTAATACTGTTTTGGCATTAAAATCGTCGGCTATTTTATGAACCAAAGTTGTCTTTCCTGCACCAATATTCCCTTCAAAAGCAATATAATTAAATCGCTGCATCGGAATTTCCTGCAATGGATTTTTCAGATTCTGAACAACCGTACAAACACTATCGTCGGGTGTTATTGCAATTAATTCTGGAATTGTTTTTTGAAGAATCGGATGTTTCCAGTTTAAGTTTAAATCCTGAATAGGCAACAAAACAAAATTTCGGTTTTGCATCAAAGGATGTGGAATCTGAAGTTTATCAGTATCAATAACTTCATCTTCAAAAATAATCACATCAATATCTATAAGCCTGGATTGATATCCTTGTTGTTCTGAACGAATACGCCCTAATTGCTTTTCGACTTTTAAAACCTGATTTAATATTTTTTGTGCCGATGTATTTGTATGTAAAACCAAAGCGCAATTATAGAACGCATCACTCTCAAAACCCCAAGCAGGTGTTTCATATAATCTCGAAACCTGAACAACAGTTCCTATTTCCTGATGTATCAAATTAATGCAGTTTTCGATATTTTCTAACCTGTTCCCTTGGTTACTTCCTAGTGATAAAACGACCTGATGCTGTGATTTCATAATTAGATGCAAATTAACTAAAAGTATTTTAGAAATAGCAATATATTTGTGTAACGACTTATAACAAAATAAAAAAATATAAAGTCGCGATTTGTAACATTTTAGCTTTTTTGCTACTTATTAAAAAAATGTAATTATGAAATTTTTAGGAAATGTACTAGCTACCGTAATCGGTATTTTTGTTTTTTTCATGCTATCCTTTTTCGGAATAATGTTATTAGCCGCAGTTTTTGGTGGCGACAGTAATGCTGTTACAATAAAAAGTGACTCTGTAATTGAGCTCGATTTAAGAAAAATACAAAATGATTATGCAGGGAAATATAAAGACCCTTGGGTTACTATTTTTTCAGAGCAAAAAAGCATTGGCTTAACAGATATTATTAATGCTATAGAAGTTGCAAAAACAGATGAAAACATAAAAGGAATCTCTATCCTTAATGATGTATCTTCTTTAGGAATGGCACAAAGTAAAGAATTACGTAATGCTCTTGAAAGTTTTAAAAAATCAGGAAAATTTGTAATGGCTTATTCTAATGCTTATTCGCAAAAAGAATATTATTTAAACTCGGTTGCGAATACTATTTATTTAAATCCTGTTGGAGATTTAGATTTTAAAGGACTATCATCAGAAATTATGTTCTTTAAAGATTTTCAGGATAAATCAGGTATCCATATGGAAGTAATTCGTCATGGAAAATATAAAAGTGCTGTTGAACCATTTCTTGAAAATAAAATGAGTGATGCCAACAGAGAACAAACTGGCGCTTTATTAAACTCAATATGGAGTTCTGTAGTTGCTGATATTTCTAAAAGCCGAAACATTCCAGTTACGCGATTAAATGAAATCGCAAATGGTCTTTTGGCCAGAACTCCAGAAATGGCAAAAGCAGAACGTCTTATAGATGTTATCGCTTACGAAGATGTGTATCATAATGCCATCAAAAAAGCATTAAAAGTAACTGGTGATGATGATTATAATAAAATCTCTATTTCTGATTATACTCAAAATATTATTACTACTGCAATGAGTTCAGATACTTCTGGCGACCAAATAGCGATTATTTATGCACAAGGAGAAATACAAAGTGGCGAAGGTGATGTTACCGTTATTGGCGAAGGATCTATGCGTCGTTCTTTGCAAGAAGCTCGCAAAAATGAAGATGTGAAAGCAATTGTATTAAGAATCGACAGTCCGGGAGGAAGTGCCTTAACTTCTGATTTGATTTGGAGAGAAATAGAATTAACCAAAAAAGTAAAACCTGTAGTTGTTTCTATGGGTAATTATGCTGCATCAGGAGGATATTATATTGCATGTAACGCTAATAAAATATTTGCCGAAAGCAATACAATAACAGGTTCTATCGGAGTTTTTGGTGTGTTACCAAACTTTACTCCTCTAGCAACTAAACTAGGAATTAATACTGAACAAGTAAAAACTCACGAAAACTCAGCCAGATATAGTCCGTTTGTACCTATGGATGAAAACTTTAAAGCCGTAACACTAGAAAGCGTTGAACATATTTACAAAACATTTGTATCTCATGTTGCCGAAGGAAGAAAAATGACTTTTGAGCAAGTAGATGCTATTGCACAAGGAAGAGTTTGGTCTGGTTCTGAGGCTGTAAAAATTGGTCTTGTAGATAAAATTGGTGGTTTAAATGATGCTATCGCCGAAGCTGCGAGTCTGGCTAAAATAAAAAGTTTCAGTACACAAAACTATCCAGAATACGATAAGAAATTTAATGATATGTTGCAAAATTTACCTTTTGCAAAATCTAAAGAAGCTTTCCTTAAAGAAGAAATAGGCGAAGACAATTATGTTATTATTGAACAAATAAAAAGGTTACAAAACAAGAAAGGCGTTCAAGCCATGATTCCGTTTCAAATTACCATTCAATAATTACAACTTCATTATAATTACAATCCGTTTGAGTCTAACTTAAACGGTTTTTTTATTTTACATAAACCGCTTAAAGTTAACTCAGGTTTAATTTACTGGTAACACATCTAAGTATATGTTGTAGCTACTTTAGCAAAATATTAGAAGTATACTTATACAAGTATTTAAGACACTTTACGCAGGTAAAGTTCTTAACGAATATAACCTGTTTATTTTTTTGAATAGCTTACTCATAGTCGCCCCTCGATATGCAGTAGGCTATTTTTTTTGCAGTTAAAAAACAGATAAATCCCACAAATAATTATGCGGAAAATCCATTTTATGAAAAAATTACAAAGAGGATTACGCATAAAAGTCTATTTTTGCAAGAAGCAGGCATAAAATTTGCTTGCAATAATTGAATCCAAATAACTCAGTATATGAATGTAAAGAAAATTCTAAAAATCGCAGGAATAGTAATTGTTTTACTGATTGCAACACTATTTGCCATTCCGTATTTTTTTAAAGATCAGATAAAAGCCAAAATATCCGAAGCTATCAATGAGAGTGTTGACGCTAAGGTTAGTTTTGTTGATGCCGATTTGAGTTTATTTAAAAACTTCCCGAATGCTAACGTATCTATCGAAAAATTAGTGATTATAAATAAAGCTCCTTTTGAGGGAGATACACTTATTTCTTTAGGTGAGTTGAATTTAAAAATGAGCATCAAAGAACTTTTCAAAGGAAAAGACGAACCTTTGAGCATTCAAGGAATTGATACCAAAAACGGATTAGTGAATATTATATTCGACAAAAATGGTGTTGGAAATTTTGACATTGCTATAAAAGACAACTCTAAAAAGGAAGACAAAACAGATAGCAAGCCTCTTTCTTTAAAAATAAAAGGCTATAAAATCGAAAATTTCACTTTTAGATATTTTGATCAGGGTTCTAAAATTAAAATGGTTATCGATAGTTTAAACCACGAAGGAAAAGGAGATTTCACAGCTTCGCAATTGGACTTAACTACAAAATCGACTGCAAAAGTATCTTTGGATATGGACAAGATAAATTACATGAAAAATGTATCATTAACTCTTGATGCGGTTTTAGGTATCGATTTAGAAAAAAGTAAATATACCTTTAAAGAGAACAAAGCTTTAATTAATCAATTACCATTAGAATTTGATGGTTTTATCCAAATGGTTAAAGAAGGTCAACAATATGATTTGAAGTTTAAAACTCCAACCTCATCGTTTACAAACTTCTTAGGTTTAATCCCTTCTGCGTATGCATCTGGATTAGATGGTGTAAAAACTACAGGAGATTTTACTGTTGCAGGATTTGCTAAAGGATTATTATCTGACACTACGGTTCCTAAATTTAATGTTGCAATTGCATCCAACAATGCTTCGTTTAAATATCCGAACTTACCAAAATCAGTTCAAAACATTGTAATCGATACTAAGATTATAAACGAAACGGGGATTTTAAATGATACTTATGTAAATTTAGATAAACTTTCGTTCAAGATTGATCAGGATGTTTTTAACGCTAAAGCAAATATCAAAAACATTACTGTAAATCCTATTGTAGATGCGGCATTAAAAGGAACTATTAACTTAGCCAACCTTTCTAAAGCGTATCCTATAAAAATGGATAAACCATTGGCTGGAATTTTAAAAGCTGATGTTACTACTAATTTTGATATGGCTTCGGTTGAAAAAAGTCAATACCAAAACATAAAAAATGCGGGTACAATGAGCTTATCTGGTTTTAAATATACAGATGAGAACAACAAATCGATGAATATTAGTACTGCATTGGTTCAGTTTAATCCTAGTACGATTAACTTAAAACAATTTGATGCTACAACTGGAAAAAGTGATATTAGCATTAATGGTGTTCTTGAAAACTTCTACGGTTTTATGTTTAAGAAACAAGAGTTAAGAGGAAACTTCAACATGAGTTCAAACCAATTGGTTGTTGATGATTTTATGACTACAGGAGAACCTGCTCCAGCTAAAACAGAAACTGATACTAAAGCTAAGGCAAAACCAGCTGAAGCAATGAAAATCCCAGCTTTCTTAAATTGTACATTATCTGCTAAAGCAAATACTGTTGTGTATGATAATTTGAAACTAAAAGATGTATCTGGAAAGATAATTGTAAAGGATGAAAAAGCAACTTTGGAGAACTTTAAAACATCTATTTTCGGGGGTACAATTGGGGTAAACGGAACTGTTTCTACAAAAGCGAAAGTTCCTACTTTTGATATGAATTTAGGTTTCAATCAGGTTGATATTGCACAGACTTTTACGCAACTAGATATGATGAAAAAAATTGCTCCTATAGCAGGAATCATCAATGGTAAATTAAATTCGACTATTAAACTTAACGGAAATCTAGATGCGAAGGAATTAACTCCCGACTTAAATTCGATTTCAGGAGATTTATTAGGACAATTACTTTCAACTACTATAAACTCTAAAAATTCAACTGTATTAAATGCTTTAACTTCAAATATTAAATTCATTGATATGAATAAAGTGAATTTGAATGATATTAAAGCAGCCCTAACTTTTGACAATGGAAAAGTAAATGTAAAACCATTTGACATTAAATATCAAGATATTAAAATCACTGTTGGCGGAACTCATGGTTTTGACCAAACGATGAACTATAATATCAAATTAGATGTTCCTGCAAAATATCTTGGATCTGAGGCAAATGCTTTTATTGCTAAAATGTCTCCTGCCGATGCTGCTAAATTGCAAAACATTCCGATTAACGCATTATTGACTGGGAATTTTTCTAACCCGAAAGTTTCTACTGATATGAAAAGTGCCGTTACGAGTTTAACCACTCAATTGGTAAATCAGCAAAAAGAAAAACTTACAAAACAGGGAACAAGTGCTTTAACTGATTTGATTAATAAAAACACCAAATCAAAAGATACAACAAAAGCGGGTGCAGCAAATAAAGAAAAAACCACTCAAGAAGTAACTAATAAAGCGAGTGATTTATTAAACGGTTTGTTTAAGAAAAAGAAAAAAGAAGAGCCAGCAACGACTCCATAAAATTTCATTATTACATTAAAAAAGAGCCTAAGAATATTAATTCTTAGGCTCTTTTATTTTTTTGAAATTTTCAGAAGATATGATAGATAATTGCTACAGCGGAGCGATATTTTGATTTTCCTTTAGATTGCTATATATGTCACCCCGATGGGGTTTCTTTTGATTACAATTAAAATTACTATAAATATAACGTCCCGCTGGGACTTTCTTCATCAATGATTTAAAAAAAATAGGCATTATCTCAATAAACAAAGAGACTATCTGAAAATTATTTTTCGGACAGCCTCTTTGTTATTTGTTCTAAAACAATGTATCTGGATCTGTTAGTTTATCTAACTCCCCTTTTAATTCTGTTTTTAAAATACTTAATCCAAGCTGATATGAAGCATTCATCCAACCGAAACCTTCTTCGGTAATATAATCGAATGCTGTACCTACATTTCCATATTCGGCAAATATTTTAAGGGAACTGGTTTCTAAATTAAATTTCTCAGGAATAGTTCCGTTATAATCTACCGCATTGCGAGTAATAAGCCATAACCATCTATAAACCATTTCCTGAGCTTCATCTATATAATTATAGTTCAGTAATCCTTCCCATAAAAACATTTGATGTGGCGCCCACCCAAAAGGATAATCCCATTGTCTTTGTGGAGAGTTTACATCAAGATCATCAATTGCTTCTTTGGTACTTCCTGCGATTCCTCCTTTTAATTTAAATTTAGGCAACACCTTTTTTACTAAAACTTCCGCTTGCTCTTTGCTGCATAATTTTGCCCAAAGCGGATAAAATGTTGCTGCTGCATCAAATGGATGTGGTTCATTCTTTATAAAATTATAATCGTAATAAATCCCTGCATTCTTATCCCAAAGCAATTCATTAATTTTCTCTTTTCTTAAAGCTGCTTTTTCTTTCCAATATTCACTAGAATATGTTGTGTGTTTCTCATCTGTAAATTGATTATCAAACTCTGTTTCAATCAATAAAGCAATATCCGTTTCATATTTATAAAGCAAACTATTTAGATCTATCGTGTTTAAATCGGCACAAACATTTACAAATCGATTGGTTGTATCATGACCACTTTCTCGCATGCTGCGATCGTGAACAAAATAAGCATCCAGACTCGTATCGGTAATTTCTCTATCAAGATATTTCTTTTCAAATTCTCTTAATGGCAAATTATATAACAATGCGTATTTTTCCAGAACATCATCAAAATGTCCTACCTCAACTTCAAACGGAAGTCCAATTCCTTCTGCTTTATATCGGTTTAGTCCATTTGGCGTAAGCCTCTTCCCCTCTTGCATCCAAACGGTTTGATATTCTTTTATTGCAGTATGAAGATGTCTTGCAATCCAGTCTTTTTCTGGCTTAGAATTTTCTGTAATCGCAACAATTAAAGAAGTGTATAATGGAGGTTGTGTTCTCGTTAAATAATAACTTCTATTGGCATTAAGAATCTTACCATAATGGTCTATTTGATATTTAAAATTCTCGGCAATTCCTACCGCAAGTTCTGGTTTATTGTCTAGCAAAAGTCCAATAGCTATAAAATAACTATCCCAACCATACATTTCGTTAAACCTGCCTCCCGGAACTACAAATGGAATACCTTTTATCTCCTTATTATCTTGTTGCAATGCCAAAGCCAAAATCCCAGGTTTTTTATTTAAAGTCAAAACATATTCTGATGAAATATCTTCGGCTAGCTGAACCACTTTTAACTTCGGAATGGATGCTTCTAAATTTTTAAAATACTCAAAAGCGACAGCATCTGTTGCGGGAACATATAAATAAGAAATTACATTTTCTATCTTTTCATCTTCTACAATTTTTGCAACACCTTTTGCATCGATAGTTCTGGTTAATCCGTTCCAATATAAATCCTTTATTTTTCTGGAAATACGGCCTACAGGATTCTCTATTATTTCGGCACTATCTATTTCTGCGAATTCTGAATTGCTTTTTTTAGCCAATGCCAATTCCTGTAATAAATTAGACAGATAATAAGTTCCTTCAACATTTAGAGAATTTCCATTTTCGTCTTCCAATAAAAAACTCTTTGGTCCATTATCGTCAATCGTAATTTTTTTATCACCATCCGTGTCTTCTTGTGCTAATAATCTCTGAAGCGTCTGATTTATGTTTAGTTTAAATTTCATTTTTAGTAGTTATTTTTTTTAATATAAAGAATGAGACCAATAATAATGACATCGGAATCAATGTGTAATAAAATGCATTTTGTGGTCCTTGATTTTGGAATAGCCATCCTATTATCCTTGAACCTATCGTTCCGCCCAATGCAGAAAACACTACAATTAATCCGGTCATGGAGCTATGCAACTTTTTAGGCAGAGCACTTAATATAACTGAATTGAGCAATGGATAAATAGGTGCAATAAATAATCCTACGAGCGGAAATGCAAAACCTATTAATGGAATTTCGCTAAAAGAATGAATCGTTTTTACCTCTAGTCCTACTGCTTTTGGCAATACAAAAATCACAATGAGCATAGCGCATATAATACAGAAACTCAATACCCAGATCCAGTTTATTTTTTTGGTGATTTCTCCCGCCAAGATTCTTCCTATTGCCAGTGAAATAGCCAGAATACTTGCCATCATTATACTATTATTCTCTGATAGGTGAAGCACTTTATCATTAAATGTTGGCAACCAAGACATGATTCCCTGCTCAATCATTACGAATAAAAAAGCACTTACTACAAAAACTATAACTAATGATTTTGCCATTAGTTTTATCATTTGTACAAAATCATCGGCAAGATTAGCCCCAGGAATTTCTACAGGTTTTTCTATTTTTATAAAGAATAAAAAGCCAAATGATAGTAATGTCAATAAAGCTAAAAACCAATACACATTAAGCCAGGAATCGGGATTAGTATCATTATTAAAAGCTGGAAATAAAAAATATGCCAGCGCAATTCCTATCATAAAAACACCTTCGACACTACTCATTAAAGCGTTGTGCTCTTTCTGATTATTGGTTACTGTACCAATAAGCGAATAAACGGATACTTTTATCAAAGCAAAAGAAACTCCTACGGTTGCAAAAAGCAATTTAGCATAATTAAAAGAGTTGCCATAATACATGGCAATACAGGCAAAAGTTACCAATCCTAACCCGATAAGCATTGCTTTTTTATAGCCTATTCTTGGTAAAAATGAAGCTATTAAAAACGATACAATTGCAATAGGCAAATCCTTAAAAGCTTCTAGAATACTAGCTTGTAATTCATTTACGCCATAATTTTTTTGCGCTTTTAAAATTACTATCCCAACGCTGTTTAGTAATATTGCAAATACAAAGTAATTGAGATATAATACTGCTGTTATTCCTGCTTTTTTCATCTTAACATATTGATTTACTAACGAATGTAACAAAAAACCAAATGCCGTTATTAAAACAGCATTTGGCTGAACTAATTAATATATAAACTAAAAGTTGATTGCTACAGAAAATCTGAAAGCGCGTCCTAAAATAGGTCTTGCCAAAAACACATCTGTATCTGATGTTGATTGTCTTGGATTTCCTTCTGTTAAACCAATTTCATTGAATAAATTAGTTCCATCAACAGCAAATCTTAAATTGTTAACGATGTAGCTTAAACCTGCTCCAACTTCTTTAAAAGCTGGTAAAACTTGTTCGTTATCCTGATTTGTATATTTTTTATCAAAATAAGAATACTGAACATATCCTGATAATCTTTTGGTTATATCAACTTCTGGTCTTATTACACAAAAGAATTTAGGGATTCTACGAGCCGTGTTTCCGTTAAAATTAAACGTACTTCCATCGGCATTTTGACCTGTAAAATTATCATACTCTGGATTTTGAACTGTAAAATTAAAGTTCAATCTAGCAATACTATATCTCAGATTAGTTTCTACTTCTAACCCTAAATTGTTTACATCGGCAAATTTATTTTCAGAAGTTCCGTCTGCCAATATATCTGTAAAGGCAACGTTTTTTAAATTCATGTGAAACAAATTGGCATTTACCGAAAGGAATGAATTAGCATATTTATACCCCAATTCTAATTGGTTTACAAACGTATTTTCTAGTTTACTCAAATCTTTAGCATTGTCATAAAATGACTCTTCGATTGGTGATCTAAAACCGTGACTATATCTTATGTAAGATGCCATGTTTTCATTAAACTTATAATTCCCTGCTGCTGTATATGAAAACTCACTTACATCATATTTCCAGTATGTATAAGGATTTCCTTGTATTGTAGTTACCGCATCATCGGCTGTATTATTATCCAGAACTCCTAGATTCTCTGCACCAAAACGTGCATTATCTCTATACCCTGAATATACATTTTTATCGTATCTCACACCAGCGTTAAACGTTAGATTATCTGTAGCTTGGATTTCGGCATCAACATAAAAATCATTTAATTTTCCTTTTGTCTCTGCATCTCTTTCAAGCCAGGTAATTCTTTCTATTCCGTTCCAGGTATGTGCAATTCCGCTTGCCGTATTATTTACATTTACTAATCTTGGACTATCGGTAACATCTACCAGGTAGTTACTCCAGTTCCAGTATTGTTTTGATTTCCAGTTAGAGTAATAATACCCAACAGTAAGATTAACAGGTTTTAAATCGAAATTAAAAGACAAATTATTAGCAAAATTTTCCATTTGCTTGTGAATATACCAATGATCTGCTCTCATTATTAATGCATTTGGATCTAATGCTGTATTATTATCTACATAAGTATAACTTAAATCTCCTGTGTTTGCTGGAGCTAATTTTTGTATATCTGTTGCATAACCATCTTGTGTCCATGGTCCGCCACTACTATAAATTGCATTGTAATTCAAGTCTATTTTAGTATTTCTGAATGCGTTTTTTATGGTAACTTTATCGGCTACTTTCTTTTTAAATTCGGCTCCAATAGCATCTACAACTGGGTGAACTCCATCTTCTAAATCGGCATTAAAAGTTCCACCTCCATATTGTGGTACACTTAGATGAGAAAAGTTGGCAGAAGTTAGCGTTCCATAATTTGGATTAAACCCAGCTACTCCTTCTACTTTTCCGTTATTGCTTTTTAATGGAATTGGTAAATAGAATGTATTCCTGTCATCTAGTTTTTTGTAATTTAATCTCAAATATCCTCCGTCATCAAACTTATAAGTAAGGTTCATTTTTACTTGTCCTCCTTTGTTTGCAGTGAAACCAGTTTTTCTTATTCCGTCATCGGCTCTATAAAATCCTCCTACATTAAAAAACAGTTTATCTTTAACCAATGCTCCTCCTAAATTAAGATCGGTACGGAATAATCCGTAATCTCCAACGGTAAGTTTTGCTTTTCCCTGAAACTCATTTTGTCCTGTTTTCGAAATAAAATTGACAATTCCTCCTGGTGCATTCGATGCAAAAATTGATGCTGAACCTCCTCGAACTGCTTCCATTTTGCTTACTGTTTCGTCTAGTCTGTACCAGTTATCTGCATTTGCAAATTGCAAAGCTCCATCTTCAAAAACGGCTAAACCATCTTCCTGTATTTGCACATATTCATAGGCTCCTGCCGATGGAATTCCTCTTGCAAAAAGGTTATTCCCTACTTCTCCTCCCGATGTTTCTACAACAAATCCCGGAATAGTCTGGAGAATATCTGCTGTACTTATTGGCGCTCTGCTCTCGATTGCTTTTGCTCCTAAAGTCGTAATTGCAATACTCGATTCTAGTTTTGACCTTGGGTTTGATGATCCTGTAACGACTACTTCTTTCAAACTTTGTGATTCCGCCTCTAAATGAAAGTCGGCTTTTGAATTTTCTCCGTCCTTAATTGTAATGCTCTTTTGAGTTGATTTATATCCTACGTTTGTAACTAGAATAATGTAACTTCCTGCAATAAGATTCGGGAATGTATATCCTCCATCTACATCTGTGCTCACTCCTTGTGAAGTGCCTTGAATAACAACATTTGCTCCCGGTGCTGTTTGTCCGTTTTCATCGAATACTTGTCCAGAAATACTGCTTTTTTCTTGTGAAAAAACCATTGCTGGAAGAATAAATAGCAATAACATCCAGAACGACATTATTGAGCTAGAATTAAACTTTTTCATGATTTATTATTTGGTTAGGTTATTAGTTAGGGTAAAACTATTGCCTATTTATTTATATCAATGAAGATTTTCGCCGAAAACGTTTTCGATTTTACCGAAAACGTTTTCGATTAATTAAATTTAATTAATTATCAATTAGTTTTATTACATTTATTCAATGAATGATACCAGACTTATAGACATTGCAGCTGCTTTAGGAATTTCTGTTACAACAGTTTCAAAAGCATTAAAAGGGTACACTGATATTAGCGAAAATACCAGAGCAAGGGTTCTTGAAATGGTAGAAACAATGAATTACAAACCCAATGCCAATGCGGTAAACCTTAGAACTAACGAAACCAAAACTCTTGGTGTTGTTATCCCTACGATGGTACATCATTTCTTTTCGAGTGTTTTAAATGGTATTATAGACGAGGCCGAAAACAGAGGTTATCTTGTGATTATTTTGCAATCTAATGAAAAGTATGAGCTTGAAAAAAAACAGATTGCTTTGTTGCAGCAAAAAAGAGTTGATGGAATTTTGATTTCACTATCAAATGAAACTGATGATTTCTCTCACATAAATGATGCTATAAAAAAGAATACTCCTGTAGTTTTATTTGATAAAATAGCCAAATTGGTCGATTGCTCAAAAGTGATTATCAATGACCGAAAAGCTGCTTATGATGCAGTAACGTATCTAATAAATAAGGGATATAAAAAAATTGCTCATTTTAGAGGTTCTTATACTCCTCAAAATTCTATTGACCGTTTTCTTGGATATAAAAAAGCACTCGAAGACCATAATATTCCTTATGACCCTACGCTGGTTTATTTATGTGATCACAACTCCGATTTTGAAGATGGTTATGCCAATGCTCAAAAACTAGTTGAGGAACACAAAGATGTTGATGCCGTTTTTGCCATCACCGATTTAGTAGCTATTGGTATTATAAAATACCTCAACGATATGCATATTAAGATTCCGGAGCAAATTGCCGTTTTTGGTTTTAGCAATTGGTTTATGTCTACCGTAATTTCGCCAAAACTTACCACGATTGACCAACCTGGTTATGATATTGGTCAACGTGCAGCTGCTATATTAATAAATGAAATTGCTCAAATTAAAGAACATCTTCCTGTTATTCATCAAACTATCGAACTCCCAACACTCATTATAGAGAGGGAATCGACAATAAGAAACTAATGATTACCCATTAATCTCAATTATTCCAACACATAGAAACATAGCTTAACTTTCGAAGTATAAAAAAGACGTTTCACTCAAAATAAACCACATAGCACTATGTGAAAAAATCATGATTTTCTAGAAATTCTTTAAATTTTAAATCTATGTTTCTATATGTTAAATATCAATTTTAGAATTATACATTTATTGTCACTACATATCCTTCGGATCCACGGATATTAAAAACTGTTCCGTCTTCAAACAATAAATACTGTCCTTTTATTCCAGTAAGTTTTCCTTGAAAAGTTGGTGTTTTATCCAGACTTAAACTTGCTACTTTTTTTGGATATTCAAGAACAGGATAATGTAGTTCGTACAAATCATTTTTCTCTGGATAAAAATATTCGCGAACTTCGTCAGGAATCAAACTTTCTACTTTAGATTTTTCAAGAATCAAATCAACAGTTTCGATATTATTCTGAAGCATTTTTCTCCAATTTGTTTTATCAGCATAATGATTCTTTAACGCTACCTCGGTAATTCCTGCTAAGTAACGATTCGGAACTTCTACAATCGATAAGGCTTGTGTCGCTCCCTGATCTATCCAACGTGTAGGTACTTGTGTCTTTCTGGTCACTCCAACTTTTACTTCGCTAGATAAAGCCAGGTATACAATATGTGGTTGTAATTGTACTTTTTCTTCGTATACCAAATCACGATCCTGAATTCCTAAATGTGCCGTACTTAATTCTGGTTTCATAATCCAATCTCCAACAGCTGGACTTGAGTAAAAACAATCATAGCAAAATCCCTGACGGAATATTTTTTTCTTCTTACCACAATTCAAACATTGAAAGCCTACAAAACTGATCTCAATTTCTTTATTCAATAATTGATTAACGTTGATAAAACTGTCCTCAAAAACCAAATAATATTGAATTGGATTCCCCATTTCGGTTTGCATCTTTGTAAGTACGCCCTGATATTGCATTAGATTTTAATTTTTAGTCCCGAAGCTATCGGAAGTTGATTTTAGATTTTAGATTCGTTCATAAGAATTTAAATCTCGATACTGTTAAAACTCCATTTTTGAAGTGGAATCTTTGCCATAAATAGAATTGTCATTTACAAAAAAACACTATTTTTGATACAACGACAAAGTTAATATTTGTGCGTCGATATTCAAATTTTAAATTTCTTGATTTTACACCCATTGTACTATCTGAAATTTAAGATCTAATCCCGAAGCTTCGGGACAACAATCTAAAAATTAAAATCTAAGATTTCTCCATGCCTCTATCAATAATCAATTCATTTGCCTCTTGGGTTCTTAAACAAAGAATTCATCAAATAGAACTTTTTCTTAAATATCCAAATGAAGTTCAGGAAGAACTCCTTCATAATTTATTACTGGCTGCCGAAAATACCATTGTTGGAAAACAATATGATTTTGCCTCGATAAACTCATACAAAACTTTTTCTGAAAGATTACCTATTGCAACTTACGAAGAATTACAACCTTTAATTGAACGCACTCGTCAAGGTGAGCAAAATGTTTTTTGGGAGACTCCAATAAAATGGTTTGCAAAATCTAGCGGAACTACAAATGCTAAAAGCAAATTTATCCCTGTAAGTAATGAAGCTCTGGAGGATTGTCATTATAAAGGAAGTAAGGATTTATTATGTTTGTATTTGAATAATAATGAAGATTCAGAATTGTTTCTGGGCAAAAGTCTTCGCTTAGGCGGAAGTTCTCAGATTTATGAAAACAACAATACTTTCTTCGGAGATTTATCGGCTATCCTAATTGAGAATATGCCTATTTGGGCAGAATTTAGCAGCACACCTAGCAATAAAACTTCGCTTATGAGCGAATGGGAAACCAAAATTGCTGCTATTATAAATGAAACTAAAAATGAAAATGTAACCAGTTTTGCTGGTGTTCCTTCATGGATGTTGGTTTTAATGAATCGTGTTCTAGAAGATTCTGGAAAAGGAAATTTATTTGAAATCTGGCCTAATCTGGAAGTCTACTTTCATGGAGGTGTAAGTTTTTCTCCTTACAGAGAACAATATAAAAACATATTACCTAAAAAAGATTTTAAATACTACGAAATATACAATGCTTCTGAAGGTTTCTTTGCCATTCAGGATTTAAATAATTCCAGTGATTTATTGCTAATGCTAGATTACGGAATCTTCTATGAATTTATCCCGATGGAGACTTTTGGGAAACCAGAGCAAAAAGTTATTCGATTGGCAGATGTCGAATTGAATAAAAATTATGCAATCGTAATTACTACCAATTCAGGCTTATGGCGTTATTTAATTGGTGATACGGTTCGTTTTACTTCATTAGATCCTTATAGAATTCGTGTTACAGGAAGAACCAAACATCATATTAATGTTTTTGGTGAAGAACTTATGGTCGAAAATACCGATCAGGCTATCGCCAAAGCGTGCCAGTTAACAAATACTGAAGTTATAGATTATACTGTAGCTCCAATATTTATGCAAGACAAAGAAAAAGGTGCACACGAATGGATGATTGAGTTTAAGAAAAAACCTGCTGATATTTCGCAATTTCAAAAAGCTCTTGACGAAACCTTACAATCCCTAAACTCCGATTACGAAGCCAAACGTTACAATAATATGACACTAAATCCTTTGGTGATTAATGTTGCAAGAGAAAATTTATTCTACGATTGGTTAAAAGAAAAAGACAAATTAGGCGGACAACATAAAATTCCGAGACTTTCGAATCAAAGAGATTATTTGGAGCAGTTGAAAGGGATGTGATGAGCAACATCAATAAATACGAACTTAGAGAACCTCAACTTGAAGCCGAGATTTACTACTTAACTGAACAAGAGGGTGGACGCAAAACTGCTGTTAACAATGGATATCGTGGTCAATTCTACTATAACGGAAAAGACTGGGATGCTCCACAACAATTCATAGACAAAGAAACTTGTAATCTAGGTGAGACCGTTAAAGTTTATTTACAAACATTAAGTACTGATTTTCATATTGGTCAATTTTTTGTTGGACAGGAATTTGAGACGAGAGAAGGTGCCAAAATAGTTGGCAAAGGAAAAATCACCCGTATAATAAGACCAGACTTTAATTACTGGGATGGCTCTACCTTTCTAAAATCACTTGATAAAAGTATTGAGCCATATTCTGACGCTAATGATTTCCTTAAATTTCGCATGGACCTTGAAAATTGGTTAATCAAAACAGAAATAATTAAAAACATTGAGTTTGAAATGACTGGAAATTTAGAGTGCATGATGTTGATAAAATGCAAACTCATTAACAAAGATTTACAACCAAGAGAAGTAGCGTATAAAATTATTGAATGTTGGAAAACTAAATTAACAAATTCAAATCAACTTTATAAAATTGAAATGAACACAAGTTTTAACCACAATAAAAATCAATCACAAACT
Source organism: Flavobacterium sp. KMS (assembly GCF_000813005.1). Classification (GTDB taxonomy): domain Bacteria; phylum Bacteroidota; class Bacteroidia; order Flavobacteriales; family Flavobacteriaceae; genus Flavobacterium. The sequence goes on from NZ_JSYP01000018.1 coordinate 42,974, forward strand.
GACAAATTCGTTTTATCGTTTGCAACTTGGCATTCATTTTTTTTAACTGGACAAATTATAGTTCAAAGATAAAATTAAAATGAATTTAAAAGAGAAACTAAATAAATGGACGGATATGGATATAGCTATTCATCACATTGCCGTTGAATTAAGTTTATTTGAAACTGACAACTTCCCTGGATACTTGTGGATTCAATGGACAGAAAACAAATACAATGATTTCTTAAAAGACATATTACAGAAGTTAATTGAACTTAATATGCTAGAAATAAATGAGAATGAAGGTACGATTAGGTATAACAAAAACTTTGAAATAGAAACTAAACCATAATTATCCTCACAGCTATCGCGAGCGTCTCGCTCGTGAACACAATCATGTATAGCCCGACCCGCTTTTTCTACGGGCATGCCCATAAAAAAACCTCAGCTTAAATTAAAACTAAGGTTTGTTTTTTTTGTCATCCTGAGCGGAGTCGAAGCCCATTCCTACTCATAAGCCTTCGACTTCGCTCAGGATGACATTATTGTAAATAATCTAAACAATCATATCGATATAGCGGTCATGGTATCCTAATAGATACAAAACTCCATCGAGTCCTAGGCTGGAAATAGAAGTTGATGCACTTTCTTTTACGGTTGGTTTTGCATGAAAGGCGATTCCCAGACCTGCTAAATTTAGCATTGGTAAGTCGTTGGCTCCATCTCCTACCGCTATGGTTTGATTGATGTGGATTCCTTCTTTTTCGGCTATGGCTCTTAGGTATTCGGCTTTCTTTTGGCCATCTACAATTTCGCCTAAATATTTACCAGTTAATTTACCGTCTTTAATCTCTAATCGGTTGGCATGAACATAGTCGATACCTAATTCTTTTTGTAAATAATCTCCAAAATAGGTGAATCCCCCTGATAATATAGCAGTTTTATATCCGTAATATTTTAGGGCTTTCATTAAGCGATGTGCTCCTTTGGTGATTGGTAATTTTTCGGCAACGGATTGTAAAACGTCTTCACTCAAACCTTCTAACAATGCCATGCGTTGCTTAAAGCTTTCGTTAAAATCTATCTCGCCATTCATAGCCGACTCTGTAATTGCTCTTACTTGCTCTCCTACTCCATTAAGCTCAGCCAATTCGTCAATTACTTCGGTTTGGATTAATGTTGAATCCATATCGAAACAAACTAAACGTCGGTTTCTTCTATAAATATTGTCTTCCTGAAATGAGATATCTACATTTAAGGTTCTGGAAATTTCCATGAAACTTGCCGTCATGGCAATCTTATCTACAACATCTCCCGTTAGTGATAATTGTATGCATGAGCGAGGATATTCTTCTTTTTCGACTACTGATGTTCTACCAGTTAATCTTATTATAGAAACTATATTTAAATTTTGATCCGATAATAATTTGGCTACTGCTGCCAACTGCGAAGCAGCTAATTCCTCTCCTAGAATATTAACAATATAACGTTGCTTAGATTGTGTTTTTACCCACTTTTCATAATCTTCGATAGAGATTGGGATAAACTTTACCTTAACTTCTAATTCATAAGCTTTAAACAACAAATCTTTTAGAACTGGTCCTGAGGTTGAGCCAGCTTGGATTTCGAACAAAATCCCCAGAGAAAGTGTATCATGAATATCGGCTTGACCTATGTCTAGAATAACGGCATCGTAAGTTGCCAATACTGCTGTTAATCCTGCTGTAACTCCTGGTTTATCATGACCTGAAACTTTTAATAAAATAATCTCTTTATCTTCTGTTGTCATTTTATCTTTATTGATTTAGAAGTGACAAAAATCGGCAATCTATTGTTGATAAAAAAGAATATGCTTTGTTTTCTTGTAAAGAAAAAACACAAATCAATATGATTTATTTAAATAATTTAATGTTCCGTTCTAATGCTTAAAATAACTTATATAGAAGTAACTTTTAATAAAAAAAGATTATTTAGAACAACTGAAAAAACAAGCAAGTCTTGTTCTAAAATTATTCTAAATAATCTCCTGAAATTAATTACCTCGAGGTAATAATTTAATTTAGCTACTTGGCATATTTTCATCAAAATTCACCATCCAGTTTACTCCAAATTTATCGGTAAACATTCCGAAATAAGCTCCCCAAAAAGTTTTACCCATTGGCATAAATGGATTTCCTCCTGCTGAGAGTCCGTTAAAGATTCTGTCACCTTCTTGTGCACTTTCGACATTAATTGAAACCGAAAAATTCCCTCCAAAAGTTACCTTTCCTGATTGTTCGGTACTATCGCTTCCCATTAAAATGGTTTGTCCAATTGGTAAACTAACGTGCATAATTTTTTCTGCTTCTTCACTATCTTTTGATACTTGAGAACAGTTCTCGTCTGCAGGCATATCTTTGAATTTTCCAATAAATGCAAATTCACCTCCAAAAACTGATTTATAAAATAGAAATGCTTCTTCGCAATTTCCATTAAATATTAAATAGGGATTTACTGCTGCCATGATATTTTATTTTTATTGTTAGTGTTTTTATTATTTTTCTTCTGATAATTCTTTTACCATTTCTAATCCTTTCGGAAAAACTTCTTTAAAATAATCTATATATTTCTCGAGCGTATCAACTTTAGCTTCGAGAACTGTAAAGCCATCTTCTTCGGTCAATCGATAGGTTTCCATTGCTCCACTCCACTTTTTTGTTGCTTCATCGATGGGTAATTCTTTAAAGTCTTTTATTTCACCCAAATGCTTAAAAGCCATATATTCATTTGGAATTTTAGTTTCGATAACACTATACATTCCTTCTCCGTTAGGCGACATGAAATGTATTTTATCGCCTTCATTCCAATCACTTATAGTGTGTGAACCTTCGCAAAAAACACTTGTCCATTTTTTGTAAGTTTCGTCATCCCATAAAACTGACCAGATTGTTTCGACAGTAGCTTTAATTCTGATTGCAAACTCTAAAGTTTCCATGAGATTTTATTTTGGTATTTTACTAAAATCCATAAATAAAGAATTCCAACGGTGTCCATCTAAATCTGCAAAAGCACAACCATACATCCAATCACGACTTTCTGCAGGAGCTGCAAAAACATTTCCTCCAGCTTCCTGAACTTTTTGAGCAAGTGCATCTACTTCTTCTTTACTTTCGGCATCTATAGAAATTAAAACCTCTGAACTTGTTTTTGTATCTGTTAATTTATTTTGAGAGAAGTCTGTAAAGATATTCTCTTCAAAAAGCATTATTACAAATTTACCATCGCCAACAAGCATGCAAGTTGAGTTTGGTGTGTCGTGTTCTTCATTAAATGAAAATCCAATTTTTGAGAAAAAGGCTTTCGATTTTGCTACATCTTTTACTGGCAGATTAAGCCATATTTGTCTTGTCATTTTTAATATTTTTAAGTTATTATTTTTTAACCATCTTTTAGAAAAACCTTTGAACCTTTACCTCTCTGAACCTTTGCGCCTTTGAACCTTCCTTTAATTACTCTCTACATAACTTTTGAAATTATCTAAAATTGCTTGCCATCCTTGTTGTTGGAAATTTTCTGGATTTTGTGTTTCAGGATCAAAACTTTCTATTACCTCTACTCCGTTTGGTGTTTCTTTAAAACTAATTTCAACCTTTCTTCCATCGGCCATTGCGTATTTAATAGCTTCATTTTCTTTTACCAAGGTGTATTCTCCTTCAAAATCAAAACTCATACTTCCGTCTCTGGCTGCCATTGTCGATTTAAATTTACCTCCTGCTTTTAAATCATTTTCGGCATATGGTGTATGCCAATCTGGAGAAGCATTATTCCATTCTTGTATATGTTTTGGTGTTGTCCATATTTCCCAAACTTTTGCTATTGGAGCTTTTACTGTACTTTGAACTGTTATCATATTCAATTGATTAAAATTATACTTTATAAATTGATTTTTATTTTTTTGGTGCTTGACTTTCATCCATGAAAAAAATTTCCCAATGGTGTCCGTCTATATCTAAAAAAGCTTTTTGATACATCCAACCGTAATCTTTGGCTTCCATATATTCAGTTCCGCCTGCTTTTACTACTGCTGTAATTAATTCATCTACTTTTTCCCGGCTATCAACAGATAACGCCATTAAGATTTCGGTTGTTGTTGCTGTATTACAAATTTGTTTTTGTGTGAATGTTTTAAAAAACTCTTCTAACAAAAGCATTGCATATATATTTTCTCCGATTTCTAAGCAAGCTGCTTTATCATCTGTGAAATTTAAATTGAATGTAAAACCTAATGCTGTAAAAAAAGCCATACTGCGATTTAAATCTTTTACTGGAAGATTTAAGAAAATTTCTGTTTTCATTTTTATATAAATTTACAAATTATTTAAAGCAAATTTAAAGTAATCGTCTAGCCTTTAGACCACAATAAAAGTCATTTTTGGGGTCATTTAAGACAAAAAAACTATTTTTGTATAAGTCATTTTCATTAAAAAAGAGAAATAATGAGCAAAAAAGTTGGGTTAATCGTTCCGCATGACTATAAATTATTGAGTATTGCAGCTATTCTTGAAGTTTTTGAAACTGCTAATAAATTGCATCCTGAAGGTGAAAAACCATTTGAAATATTCGTTTTTCAATCATCTGAACAAATGGAGCAAGAAAAATTATTTAATTATAAAGTTAATTCTATCCAATCTTCTGAAGAAAAACTTGGATTGATTTTAATTCCTGCATTTACCACAGATGATATGAAGGGAATGATTGCAAAAAACAGCAATTTTATTCCTTGGCTAAAAAAACAACATTTGCTTGGAGCTGAAATAGCTAGTTTCTGTACTGGTGCTTTCTTACTTGGTGCTTCGGGATTATTAGATGAAAAGCTGGCAACAACTCATGTTGATGCTTGTAGTGCTTTTAATCAATCCTTTCCATTGGTCAATTTAAAACCCGAAGAAACACTTACCGCAGATGGAACACTTTATACTAGTGGCGGATCTACTTCGTCTTTTCATTTACTGATTCTTTTGGTTCAGAAATATTGCGGAAATGAAGTTGCCGTGCAAATTGCTAAGATATTTGCTATTGATTTAAACCGTCACAAACAAAGTTATTTTAGCACTTTTAGACCTAATCATTTACACAATGATACTCTTGTTGCCCAATTGCAACACAAGATAGAAAACGAATACAGTACAATAGAAAAACTCGAAGAGGTCACTAAAGATATCCCAACTAGTAACCGTAATATGACTCGAAGATTTAAACAAGTAGTTGGAATTCCTCCTATAGAGTATTTGCAGAACATTCGTGTAGAAAGTTCGAAGAAGTATCTCGAGCAAACACAGCTTTCTATATCGGAGATTATCGAAAAAACTGGCTATAATGACCCTAAATCTTTTAGAAAAGTTTTTTATAAAATGGTCGGAATGAAACCGATAGAATATCGGGAGAAGTTTAGAGTGAGATAAAAAAAATCCCAGCAATGCCGGGATTTTTAATTTTTAATCTTTGTCTGGATCTTAGACTTTGACAAATTTATTTTAAAACATTACGAAGCAATTTCTAATCGTTTCAATAAATTTTTATTCAATGTTTCTTTAGCGTAATCTTGATCAATTTCTAATGTTTTAACATCAGAACTTGGTAAATCATACATCGCATCGGTTAAGATTGCTTCGCATAACGAACGCAATCCACGTGCTCCTAATTTATACTCTAAAGCTTTATCAACAATAAAATCTAAAGCTTCATCGGTAATTGTAAACTCTACCTCATCCATTAAAAACAATTTTTGATATTGTTTAATTAATGCATTTTTAGGCTGAGTAAGAATTGCACGCAATGTTTCTCTGTCTAAAGGATCCATATGCGTTAAAACTGGTAAACGACCAATGATTTCAGGAATCAATCCAAAGTCTTTTATATCTTTTGGAATGATGTATTGCAATAAATTGTCTTTGTCGATATTATCCACATTTTTTGATGTACTATAACCAACTGCCTGACGGTTTAAACGTTTTGAAATAATACGTTCTACTCCATCAAAAGCTCCTCCAGCTATAAACAAAATGTTTTGTGTGTTTACCTCAACAAATTTCTGGTCTGGGTGCTTACGTCCTCCTTTTGGTGGTACGTTTACAACTGTTCCTTCTAAAAGTTTCAATAATGCTTGTTGAACTCCTTCGCCCGAAACATCACGTGTTATTGATGGATTATCGCTCTTACGAGCAATTTTATCTATTTCATCAATAAAAACGATTCCTCTTTCGGCTTTAGCCACATCATAATCGGCAGCTTGAAGCAAACGTGTCAAAATACTCTCTACGTCTTCTCCAACATATCCTGCTTCGGTTAAAACGGTAGCATCAACAATTGCCAAAGGAACATCTAACATTTTTGCAATGGTTTTTGCCACTAATGTTTTTCCTGTTCCTGTTTGACCAACCATAATGATATTACTTTTTTCTATCTCTACTTCGTCATCCAACTGTTGTTGCATTAAACGTTTGTAGTGATTGTAAACCGCAACAGACATTACTTTTTTGGTTTGATCCTGACCTATTACATATTGATCTAAGAATGCTCTAATTTCTTTTGGTTTCTTTAATATTAAATCACCAACTAGTTTAGCGCTTCCGCTTGATTTTAATTCTTCTAAAACAATTCCGTGTGCTTGTTCGATACACTTATCACAAATATGTGCATTTATACCAGCAATTAATAAATTGGTCTCTGGCTTTTTTCTCCCACAAAACGAACACTCTAATACTACTTTTGCCATCTATATTTAGTTTTCAGTATCAGTTCTCAGTTCTCAGTTTTGAAAACTGCGACTGTAAAACTGCAAACTGATTTTATTTAACCTAAATTTTTATCTTCAAATTCACAAAATAATGCACTTTGTAACTTAGTGCCTTTGCAACTTTGAACCTTTAAAAATTTATCCTCTTCTCAAAACTTCATCAATCATTCCGTACTCTTTAGCTTCATCAGCAATCATCCAGTAATCGCGCTCGCTATCTTTATGTACTTTATCAAAAGTTTGTCCTGAATGCTGAGAAATGATGTTGTATAATTCATCTTTCAGTTTCAACATTTCACGTAAATTGATTTCCATATCGGTAGCAACTCCTTGAGCTCCTCCTGATGGTTGGTGAATCATTACTCTTGAATGTGGTAAAGCCGAACGTTTTCCTGCTGCTCCTGCACATAATAAAACAGCTCCCATAGAAGCAGCCATTCCTGTACAAATTGTAGCTACATCTGGCTTGATGTATTGCATTGTGTCATAAATTCCTAATCCTGCATAAACGCTTCCTCCTGGAGAGTTTAGGTAAATCTGAATATCTTTAGACGCATCTGCACTTTCTAAAAATAACAATTGTGCCTGAACGATATTTGCAATTTGATCATCAATTCCTGTTCCCAGGAAAATGATTCTATCCATCATTAATCTTGAAAAAACGTCTAACTGTGAAATATTCAACTGACGTTCTTCGATAATATATGGAGTCATATTAGTTGGATTCATTGCACTTACGATTTTATCGTAATACATAGCATTCACTCCTTGGTGCTTTGTAGCAAATTTTTTAAATTCTTTACCGTAGTTCATATTTTTTTGTTCTAAGTTGTACGTTACTATATTGTATATTTTATTTCATCAAAGGTCATACCTCTTTATAAACAATGCCAATATGTCTTATTTTAAATTTGAAATCTAAAAAAAGAGAGCGTCAAAGAAAAATATTCTTTTGACGCTCAAATATACTTATTTTTTTTAGAAATTATTCTCCGTAAGAAGCTGCAATAAATTCTTCGTAAGTTACTTCTTTAGTTGTTGGGTTTGCTTTTTCTTTAAACAATACCAATAACTTCTCTGCAACAACTTGCTCAGAAAGTCTTTTTACTTCTTCTTGGTTTGATAATACTCTTGCTACAATTGCCTGAACTTCTTCGTCAGTTGGATTTGTTTGTCCAAATTGAGCCATTTGTTGTTTGATAGCGTTTGTTGTAAATGCTTTCAAGTCTTCAAATGTAATTTGGATATTACTTTGAGCCATTGCTTTTCCTTCAATTAATTGAAAACGCAATCCTTTTTCAGATCTTGTGTATTCAACTTCTGCTTCTTCTGGAGATAATTTTTTCTCACCTACAGTTTGCAACCATTTTTTAAGGAATTCAGCTGGCAATTCAAATTTAGTGCTCTCGATTAAGAAATCCTGAACATCTAATAATAATTTTTGATCTGCTTGTTGTGCAAATTGAAGCTCTGCATCTTCTTTAATTTTTGCTTTCAAATCTTCTAATGAAGCTACTTTACCTTCACCAAAAAGTTTATCAAACAATTCTTGGTTTAATTCTGCCAATTCTGCACCGTTGATAGCTTCGATAGTAAAGTTAACATCTACTTCTAGACCATGAACATCATCATGACTTACTTTTAAGTAATCCATTAATTGGTGATCGTCTTCAAATAAACCTTTAGTGTTTACAGTTACAACATCTCCAACTTTTTTCCCGATGAATTTATCAGCAGTTTTTTTATCTTTAAAGATAGAAAGTGAGATTGTTGTAGTATTGTTGATTCCTTTTTCTTCGTTTGTAAAAGTTCCTGTAATATCAGAATCTGCTACAACTACGTCTTGAGGAATTGCTTTTCCAAATTGTTTTTGGATACGCTCTACTTGACCATCAATTAATTTATCATCTGCAGTAACGATATATTTTACGATATCATTTTTAGCTTCAAGATTAATTTCAAAGTTTGGTACTAAACCAATTTCGTATTCGAATACTAATTCTTCAGCATCCCAATCAAAATTTTCATTTTCTTTAGCAAGTGGAGTTCCAAGAAGATTTAATCTTTCAGATTGAATATAACGCTCCAAAGCCAAATCAACTACTTTTTTAACTTCTTCTTGTTTAATAGATTTCCCGTATTGTTTTTCAACAAGGTCTTTTGGTACCTGACCTTTTCTAAAACCTTTTACAGTTGCCAAAGGCATTTTTTCGTTTATTCTTTTTGCTACTTGACCTTTGTAATCCATATGAACAACGTTCAATACAATTGTCTCATTTACTGCGTTTATTGCGACTCTTTTAATATCCATCTTCTTCTTTAATTTACATAATAAAATTGGGTTGCAAAATTATAAAATTTTTGCAACCCAACCAAGCTTTTTAATATATTGATAAGAAGTGCTTTTTAATACACTTTCTTATTACTCATTTATTTATCCTCTCCTAACACTTTATATGTAATCGACTGTAGTATAGATAGTACGATACTAAAAATTAATGCTGTCCAAAATGAGTCGACTGTAAACCCGCCAACAATTTTAGTACACAACAAAATAATTAGCGCATTGATAACTAATAAAAACAAGCCAAACGTAAGTAAAGTAACTGGTAATGTGAACAATACCAACAATGGTTTTATAAAAATGTTAAGCAATCCTAATACCACAGCAACAATTAAAGCAATAGTAAAACTAGCTACGTGAACGCCTGGCATAAAATGAGCAATTAGCAATACTAAACCTGCGGTAATCAATATTCTGAGTAGTAATTTCATATTTTTTCGTTTTAAAATTCATTTAAAAGTAATAAAATTTTCATCAAAAGAATAATTATTTCTTCAAAAACTCAATGGATAGTTCGTAAAACATCTTAGGATTTTCGGCATGTAGCCAATGTCCAACGTTAGGAATTGTCTCGATGTTAGCGTCTGGAAAATGCTGTTTGATATTCTCAAAATCCGAATCTAAAATATATCTCGAAGCTCCTCCTCTAATAAACAATGTAGGATTATTAAAAACTAAATTAGCATCTAATTCTTTACCAATAGCTTCTAAGTTTGTATTAAAAACTGGTAAATTAAATCGGAATGCTAATTGTCCCGGTTCAAGCCAATACAAATTTTTCATTAAGAATTGTCTTGTTCCAAAATCAGAAATATACTCTGCCAAAATAGCTTCGACATCGTTACGACTTGGCTTTATCGAAAAATCGACTGCATTTAATCCCGCCAAAATATCCTGATGGTGTTGCGGATAATATTTAGGAGCAATATCGGCAACAATTAATTCATTAACTTTTTCAGGATGTGTTGCTGCAAAAAACATAGCCGTTTTACCTCCCATCGAATGTCCAATGATATCGACTTCATCTAAATTATTAGCTTCACAATATTCTAAAACATCTTGCACCATCGCCTCATAAGTAAATACATCCGAATGAAAGCTACGCCCGTGGTTACGTAAATCTAAAATATGAACCTGAAAACCATCGGCAGCAAATTGTGTCCCTAACGTTTTCCAATTATCAGACATTCCTAAAAATCCATGAAGAATCAATAATGGCTTGCCTTCGCCTTCTATTTTTGAGTATAACATTTAATATAATTTTATTTTTAATTAACTAAATCATACTACAAAGGTAAAAAACTAATTTAACCTAGCGAAAATCACTAAAATCAGGTATTGCGACATCGTTATATAAGTGTAATTTTGCACGAAATTTATTTCTTTTAACAAAAAGTTTGAATTTTAAATTCTACCAAGTCGATTATTAAGAATTAACAAATTAGACACCCTTAACTTAAACCCTTTACCATGATTAAAAAATTATTTTTAGCCTCTGTGATTCTTTCGCAGCTTACTATTTCGTGTTCAAGTAATGACGACGAAACTATTACCGATCCAGATCCTATTACAAAAGAAGAAACATTACAAGAACAAATTGCTAGAATTAGCAAATTACCTTACTCTTCTTTAGCTCCTGCTGACCAAAAAGTAAAACTTGAGGTTGAAGCAAATGAAATGCTTGTACAAATGGAGAAAACGAAAACTTCTGGTGCAATCGAAGCTATCCAAAATTTAGGAAATTTACTAAGTCTTAGCCCAGCTGATATTTTTGGAGGAAAAAATGGAAATGAAGTAGAAGACATTTTAAAAGTAGCTGATGTTTACGGTATTTATACTTGGAACAACACTGACAAAATTTGGACTAAAGCATCTTCAAGTACAGAGTTAAAATTTGTTTTCCCTGCTAAAGCAAATGGAACAGAAAACAACGCAATATTTTCTGCTAAAAGTGTTTCTTCTGACATAAAAGTAGCGTTTACAGACACTTACGGAAGCTGGTCATATGACCCAATAAAAGAAGAAATGATTCAAACTCCAACAATAAATGATTACTTCTTTTTACCTACATCTGCAGATGCAATTTTAACAATTGGTGGCGCTCAAGCTGCAACTTTTGTAACTAATGCAAAATACACTAACGGAATCGTAGCTCCAGACCAAGCTAGCTACAAAATGGTATTAAACGATGGATATACTCTTGAAGTAACTGGTAACAAAAAAGCTACTGACAACACTGGTAAAGGTTCATTTACATATAACGGAAAGAATTTAGTAGAATTTACTGCAGGAAGTACTGCAGATATTGATGGTTTATTAAAAGAAGAACCACTTGCGCAATACAGAGGTAAAGCGAATGGATTAGCAAAAATAATGGATAACTTTCTTATTGTTGCTAATACAGACAATGAAGGAGAAGCAAAAGATGATGAAGCTTTAGAGAAAAGCTTAGTTTATCCTGACTATCCTAATGACAGCTATAAACGTAATAGTGATTACAAAGCATATTATACAGCAAGAAATACATACCGTCAAAAGCTATCTGAAGGCAATGTAAATAATTCAAATAAAAACACCAAACTAATTTTAGTATCTAAAAAAGACGGAACTAAGATTGCAGACATTATTCAACGTTCTGAAAAAGGGTATAGCTACACCTCAGAATTACCTGTTTGGGTAGCTCGTACAGGCAATTCTTATCCTGAAGGTGGATATTGGTCATTCTGGGAAAACAATCCAGAGATATTTACTAATCAAGAATACGAAGAAGTATCTTATTTAAAATTCAATGACAATACTCAAGTAGCAATGAGCGTTTATTTCTCAGAAGGATTTGAAAAAATAAAAGCTGATTTCGATAAATTTTTAGGAAGTTTTAAAAGATAATTTACCTTTAAAATAATTAATCTAAAGCCGATTTGAAAACAATTCAAATCGGCTTTATTTTTTTGAAACCGTTTTAACCTGAACGGTACTTTGTCCGTAACCAGCCCAAATACCTACTCCACCTTTTATATTCGATTTTAAACTTGTATTAGAAGGATAAATTGGATTTTTACTGTTTACTATTTCGTTTTGCCAACTGTTCCAGAAATCAAATGCCTCTTTGTTCATCGTTCTTAGTTTTACAAAAATTAAATCTCCATCGGTAAAATACGGCGTGAATTTAGTTTTAGGAAAAAGTAAAATCCCTCTGTTTATTTGCATAGAAACAGAATGAGTTTCAAATTTTTCATCATCCAGATTCCCATAAAAAGCAGGAACAAAAATTGGTTCTTTCTTATCTATTTTTGTAGCAATTTGATAATAATTCTTTTCGTTTACAGGATCATCAAACTTTATAAAAGCATATCCTGTAGTATCACTCACATTCTTCTTTTCGTATGTTGCACTTATAATTGGTACTGTTTTAGGAATACTTGTAGTAGCTTCTAATACTCTATTTAAATACTCCACTTTTAATGTATAGGTCTTCCCTGCTTTCCCAATTATATCGCTACCAAAATATACAAATGGTGGAACTCTGTCATCATCATTCTTAACTCTTAAAACCTCTGTGGTTTCTCCATCCGATACTGTTATCTTAGCCGAACGTATTACATGATCTAAAACATTGGTAGAATCAATAACATCATTTATTGGTATCGTTCTCGATAATATTACCTGTGGCCCATCTCCTTCTTCAATCCATCCTTCAACAGCCAGTTTCGATTCTAATTTAATTCCATCACTAAAAGTATCATTATTACAGCTACACGCTATAATCATCAAAAGAAATAAAATGCATTTTTTCATCGTTTAAAATTTAAATCTCCAACTTATAGAAGGAAGTATTCGATACAAAACCTTTTTCTCTGGCTTAACAATTACACTATTTTTATCTTCATTCATAATCACACTTAACACCACATAAACAGGATTCTCAACACTAAATGTATTATATACAGAAAAATTAAGAGCACTTTCCTTTCTAGCAGTTTTTGTAAAATAATAATTAACCGAAAAATCTGTTCGAATATAATTTGGCATTTGTGCATTATTATACTCAGAATATTCCTTTACCGGATTATTATTTATAAAGTACCAAGATGTTGGCATAGTAAAACGATTACCTGAACTAAAAATTTGAGTAACTCCAAAATTCCATTTTGTGCTTAAATCATACGTTCCTACCAATGCCAAATTATGGCGTCTGTCATATTTTGCATAATAAGTATTCCCATTATTAAGCTTATCAAAATTTCTATCAGACCAACTCAAGGTATAACTTATCCATCCTTTAAACCTACCACTACTTTTTTTGAGCATAAACTCTAATCCGTATGCTTTTCCATTCCCTTCTAACAAATCATTTTTTAGTGTCGAAATTTGATTGAACTGTGTAACTCCATAAGGATATTCAAGCAAATGCTTCATCGAGCGATAAAATGCCCCAAACGAAGAACTAAAACTTTTCGAAATTGTTTGATTTGAACCTAAAGCAAATTCGTTTGAAGATTGTGCAGGAATTCCATCGGTACTCGCAACCCAAAAATCAGTAGGAATCCCTACACTCGAAGTTGTTATTAAATTTAAATATTGATTTTGTCTATTATAAGAAGCATAAAACGAGAGATTCTTATTCATATAATAATTAAGGACAGCACGTGGTTGAAAATGCAAATACGATTTTGATCCCGAATTATAATAGTTAATTCTTAAACCTAATTCTGCAATTAAATTATCTAATAACTTTGGTTTTGCTGTCGTAAAAACCGCCAGTTCATTAGCTTTAATTAGATTGTTTTGATTGGCATTATTCGCAGTGCTTAAATTTTCTATCTCAATTTTTTGTGGCTGCAAATTATGATGAACATATTGTAAACCTGATTCAAAAGGAATTCCTTTTATCGAATAATCAACCGAATTGGTAAATCCAAAATCTTCTACAAATGATGAAATCCCCATTTGTATCGTCGATTGCTCCATATCTAACTCGTTTGTATATCGCGTATAATAAATAGCATTAGACATTGTTACATCAGAAGATAACTTAGAAACTAAAGTAGGCGATATATTAAAATTACTCCATTTTAAACTCGCATCCAAAGCCAGATTAGAGTCATTTATTCGTAATTTGTCAGCACTTGTAAAAGCTGAGACAGTTAATAAGTTGTTTTTAGAAATCTCGGTAACAAAAGTTAAGTTAGCATCCGAAAATCCGTATTTCATATCCTGAACATCTTCATCCTTAGAATTTGAACTAACCAGCGGAGCAATTATTTCGTCGATATATGTTTTTCTTCCTGAGATTGTAATTCCGGTTTTTTCGCTAATCGGAATACCTAATGTAATTTGTGATGCCAGCAAACCAACATTTCCTTGAACTGTAAACTCTGAAGGAATTTTTTTATTAGGAATTAATAAAGTTGTTGAACTTAAACGTCCTCCATATTTTGAGTTTGAACTTGATTTATCAAATTCAACTTCTTGTATATGATCTGTATTATAAAACGGAAAAACACCTAATAAATGTGACATTCCATAAATCGGCGTTCCATCATACAACATAGAGTTATGCCCAGGATCTCCTCCTCTTACATACAAATATCCATTTGCATCACCAGAATTCTGCACTCCAGGTGTTAGCTGCAAAATCTTAACGATATCAGTTGTTCCCAAAACAGTTGGAACCGTAGATAATTCTTTAGGGCTAAAAGATAGTTTACTGCCAGAAAGATTTGTAATTGCCTTTTTTTTATCATTAGCTATCACTACTTCTTTTAAAAGAGAAATATCTCCTTTTAACTCAATAATGATTATTGTGTCGCTCTTACAATCAAAACTGATAGATTTTTCCAGATATCCAAAATGATTAACCTTAAGTTTAACTAATCCCAATGGAAGATTTTGGGTAAAGTGACCCAAAGTATCACTCGTAGAATAGTAATATTTATTATTAACTTCAAAAGAAATGTTTACTCCAATTAGGCTTTCATTTTCTAATGTTTTCACAGTTCCTGCTATTGTAGCTTTAGATTGTGAAAATAGGTTAGAAAAACAGAGTAAACAAAATAAAATAATTAGTCTCAACACTTAATTTTAATAAGAAAAGTGCGAAAGTAAACAATTATAACCCAATTACATCAGGTTATAATTGTTTTAATTACTATGTTATTTTAGTTTACGTAAGTACATATTAACTACATTATCTAAACCAAGATAAATAGCTTCCGAAATCAAAGCATGTCCGATAGAAACTTCTAATAAACCTGGGATATTTTGTTTAAAAAACTCAATATTATCCAAACTTAAATCATGGCCTGCATTAATCCCTAAATTAAGTTCGTTTGCCAGTTTTGCAGCAGCAACATATGGATCTATTCCATTTTTATTCCCTAAACTGTATTGATGTGCAAAAGCTTCGGTATATAATTCAATTCTATCCGTTCCTGTTTTCTTAGCACCTTCAATAATTTCTAAAACTGGATCGACAAAAATCGATGTTCTGATTCCGTTACGCTGAAATTCCTGAATAACTTCGGTTAAATATGATTGATTTTTTATAGTATCCCAACCTGCAGAAGATGTAATTGCTCCAATAGCATCAGGAACTAATGTTACCTGTGTTGGCTTACATTCTAAAACCAAATCGATAAAATTATGTTGAGGATTCCCTTCAATATTATATTCGGTATATACAATAGTTTTTAAATCACGTGCATCCTGATAACGGATATGGCGCTCATCTGGACGAGGATGTATTGTGATTCCTTCTCCTCCAAACTTCTGAATATCGGTAGCAACTTTTAATAAATCAGGTACATTTCCTCCTCGCGCGTTACGCAACGTTGCAATTTTATTGATATTTACACTTAACTTTGTCATATAAATGGATATTAATTCTAGTAACACTATATTTGTTACGACAAAAATACAAAGTAAAACTTAGGAGTTTTTGCTATTTTTTGATTATTTTGCATCAAATATTGCTGATTAATTTATGACAGACATTACAAATTATATTACCAATGACTTTAGAGCAATCAATAGCCAGGAAACCATAGCTTCGGTTCAGGATTTCTTTGCCGATTTGAGTTTCTCTCATTTTCCAGTTCTGGAAGATGGTGTTTACATTGGTAGTATCGCATCCGACGATATTGAAACCTTTGATAGCGACAAGAAAGTAATTGATTATAAATATACTCTCGAACATTTTTTTGCTCGAAGCAACATGATCTGGCTAGATGTATTGGAGGTTTTTGCTAAAAACCACACCAATTTAATTCCTGTTTTAGACGAAAACAACACCTATCTTGGTTTTTATGAAATAACCGACATCATTAAGTTTTTTCACGAAACCCCTTTTTTAAAAGAACCAGGAGGAATTATAATTGTAAAAAAAGGACTTCTGGATTACTCTATGAGTGAGATTACTCAAATTGTAGAAAGTAACAACGGCAGGCTTTTAGGTATATTTGTTTCTGATGCTAGTGCAGATAGTGTTCAGATAACCATTAAAATTAGTTTAGGAGCGATGAATGAAATTATTCAAACCTTCCGAAGATACAATTACGAAATTATATCAGAACACCAAGAAGACACATATATCAATAATTTAAAGGAACGCTCTGATTATTTAGACAAGTACCTTAATATATAGCTATAGAAAAAAGCGGGATGATAGCATTTGACAATAGCCAACTAACAAAACTAGTGCAAAATGAAATTTCGGTTGAAGAATTAGAAATTGACTTTATAAAACTAGGAAATCATTACAGTACTATTGACATCTTTGAAATCATCGAAATTTACATTAATGACCCTGGCATTGAAGGTTATAATTTTGAAAATTCAAATCTTACATTTAAAGAAAGACTAGAAAAACTCAAAACACTAAACGGATACATACATTTTGCTGGCGGACTTTCTTGCAGTGTTAAAGATCAAAAAATTTCGAATTTTACATTAACAAAAAAATACATTGAACCAATAATTAATTTTAATCGAGAAAATATAATTAAGTATCACGGAAAACCGGATTACGAATTAATTGATGATTTATCTCATGGAGGTTTTGACTATGCGATTGACAGCTATATCTTAGTCTACAATAATTTAAATTTTTATTTAGACCCTAATCAAGATCACTTAATAGAAATTTGCACAAAGAAATTAGACCTAAAATCGTTTACGATAAGACAATAAAGACCACGCAACAAATGAAAGTAGCTATCTACGGACAATACTATCTAAATAGTACAGACCCAATTATTAAAGACATATTTGTTTTTTTTACTTCTAATAATGTCGAAATGATTATCGAAGCCAATTTCCTGAAGATGCTTCACGAAAAAAAGATAATCGAAAAAGAATACAAAACTTTTTCATCTCATACAGAATTAGACAGTAGCTTTGAAATGCTTATAAGCATTGGTGGTGATGGAACTATTTTAAGAGCAGCAACCTTAATTCGCAATTCTGGAGTTCCTATTTTAGGAATTAATGCAGGACGCTTAGGATTTCTTGCTACTGTACAAAAAGAAAACATAGCTGCTTTTATGCAATTTGTAATTGACAAAAAATACACTGTATCCGAAAGAACTTTATTAAGTTTAACAACTGAGCCAAGAAATGAAGCTATCGAAGAACTTAATTTCGCAATGAATGAGGTAACAGTAAGCAGAAAAGACACTACTTCGATGATAACAGTAGACACTTATTTAAATGGTGAATACTTAAATTCTTATTGGGCAGACGGATTAATTATATCAACACCAACAGGTTCAACGGGATATTCACTAAGTTGTGGTGGCCCAATATTAACTCCAGATGTAAACAGTCTTGTAATTACGCCTATTGCACCCCATAATTTAACAGCCAGACCGCTTATAATTCCAGATAATACAGAAATTAAACTTCGCGTATCAGGAAGAGAGGATCATTATCTTATTTCTTTAGATTCAAGAATAGCATCGGTTAAAAACGAGTCTATTTTAACCATAAAGAAAACAGATTTTAAAATAAATATGGTCGAAATCCCAGGAGAAACCTTTTTGAAGACCTTACGTAACAAACTACTTTGGGGCGAAGACAAAAGAAATTAAGTTCTTTTTAAACATACGACATACTTTTGTAGTTTTTTTCTCGTTTTGCAAGTATCGAATATCCAGTAATTGTTGAGATATTTCATCTTTAATTCAAAAAAAGACAGATTTAACTTAATCAGCATTGATTCGTATTGATAATTATTATATTTGCACGCAATTTTTAATTAAATGAACAAAATTTTTAATTTATTGTTATGTTTCTTCTCCTTTGTAAGCATGAACGCTCAGATACATGAGGTAGGTGTTTTTTTAGGAGGTAGTAACTATGTTGGAGATGTGGGAAGCACGACGTATATTGCGCCAGAAAAGCTTGCCTTTGGCGTATTGTACCGATGGAATCAAAGTCCGAGACATGCATATCGCTTTTCGTACACACAATCAACAATCACTGGAAATGATTCAGATTCAAAAGAAGGTGGTCGAAAACAAAGAGGATATCGTTTTGATAACACAATTCGAGAACTTTCTGCGGGACTTGAATTCAATTTTTTTGACTTCAATTTACATGATTCCAAAAGAAAGGTTACTCCGTATGTGTTTTCAGGGATTAACTATTTTAGATACGAACAGTTATACATTCAATCGGGGGAAACAGAAAAAGAAAAGAATTCGGGTTCATTTGCAATTCCTATGATATTAGGTGTAAAAACAAATTTAACCACTAATTTTATCTTAGGATTAGAGGTTGGAGCGCGATATACCTTTACAGATAACCTTGATGGTAGTAATCCAGATAATGATAATTTAAAATCATTACGTTTTGGAAACTTAAATAATAATGACTGGTATGTTTTCTCGGGAGTAACTTTAACGTATACCTTTGGAAACAAACCTTGCTATTGCCCTTATTAAAAAAAATGAATTTAGACACATTAGATAAAACAAACTTACCACGACATTTAGCCATTATTATGGATGGAAATGGACGCTGGGCAAAACAACAAGGTTTCCTAAGAGCTTTTGGTCATGAAAACGGAACAAAATCAGTAAAAGAAACCATTGAATCTTGCGCCAAGCTAGGAATCGAATATTTAACATTATACGCCTTTTCTACAGAAAATTGGAACAGACCTAAGTTAGAGATCGAAACTTTAATGAAGATACTTATAAACTCATTAAAGAAAGAACTTGGTACATTACAAAAAAACGACATCAAACTTAATGCAATTGGAAACTTAGAAAAGTTACCTCAATCTGCTCAAAAAGAACTTTTGGATGTTATTGATAAAACAAAAAATAACACAAGGCTTACGCTCACATTAGCTTTGAGTTACGGTTCTAGAGAAGAACTTGTAAACGCTGTTAGAATCATCAGTAATAAAGTTAAAAATAATATAATTTCAATAGACACTATTGACGATTCAATTATAAATGAGCATCTTTACACGCAAAATTTACCAGATGTAGATTTATTAATACGAACAAGTGGAGAACATAGAATAAGTAACTTTTTGTTGTGGCAAATTGCCTATGCAGAATTATATTTTACTAATGTCTTATGGCCAGACTTTAAAGAAAAGGATTTATATGAGGCTATCATTAGTTATCAAAAAAGAGAACGTAGATTTGGAAAAACAAGTGAACAAATTAAATGATTTTTTAGTGTTACAAAAAAGAATAAAAATAGTACTTACCCTATTGGTTTTTGGTAGTTTTTCACAAATAAAAGCGCAAGAAAGAATTCCTTTTGACCAAGGGAAAAAATATATTCTTGCCGACGTATCTGTAATTGGTAAAATAAGTTTCAATGAACAAACAGTTGTTACCTTTTCTGGCCTACAGAAAGGACAAGAAATAACAGTTCCTGGAGAAGAAATAAGTGGAGCCATCAAAAAACTGGGAAAGCTTGGTCTTTTCGATGAAATTTCATTCTATGTAAATAGGATAGAAAACGATAGTATATACCTGGACTTAGACATTGTAGAGCTTCCTAAATTAAACGAAGTAAAATTTGTTGGTATTAAGAAAGGTAAAGTCGAAGCATTAATTAAAGACAACAGTTTAACAAAAAACAAAATTGTAAACGAAAATTTAATTACGACAACCAAGAATTATATTGAAAATAAATACAAAAAAGAAGGTTACTTTAATACAAAAGTAACTATTACTACTACTGCCGATACAACCTCAACAAACCAAGTAAACATGCTGGTGCGTGTAGATAAAGGTGATAAGGTGAAAATTAGCAAAATCGAATTTGAAGGCAATAAAGCATTATCTGATGCGTCTTTACGTGGTGCAATGAAAGACACCAAGCAAAAAAATCCTATCCGTATTTTTAAAGCTTCAAAATTCATTAAAGACAAATACAAAGCTGATTTAGATAAAGTTATCGCTAACTACAAAGAAAAAGGATATAGAGATGCAAGGATATTGCATGACTCTATTACGTACGATAAAAAGAAAAACACATTAGCGATAAAAGTAGATATTGAAGAAGGTAACAAATACTACTTTGGTGATATCAAATTCTTAGGAAATACCGTTTACTCAGACCAACAATTAAATCGTTATTTAGGTATTAAAAAAGGAGAGACTTATAATGGTGTCCTTTTAGAAAAAAGGATTGCTGATAAGACGAAACCTGATGCAGAAGACATCACCAATTTATACCAAAACAATGGGTATTTATTTTCTAACATTAATGCTGTAGAGGTAAAAACCGTAAATGACACCATTGATTTTGAAATTAGAGTTACTGAAGGTCCAATTGCATATTTTAATAAAATCTCAGTTGTAGGTAACGACAAAACAAACGATAAAGTAATTTACCGTGAACTAAGAACTAAGCCAGGTGAAAAATACAGTAAAGACTTATTAGTAAGAACTATTCGTGAGATTGGACAATTAGGATTCTTTGATCCAGAAGCAATTGATCCAAAATTCAAAAATGTTGATGCTGCCGCAGGAACTGTAGATATTGAATATCATCTTGTAGAAAAAGGATCTAGCCAGATAGAACTTCAAGGAGGTTATGGTGGTGGAGGTTTTATTGGAACCTTAGGGCTTTCATTCAACAACTTCTCTGCTAGAAATTTATTTAACAAAAGCGCTTACAAACCACTACCAATGGGTGATGGACAAAAAGTAGCCCTTCGTTTACAAGGAAGTACTTATTTCCAGACTTATAGTGTATCGTTTTCTGAGCCTTGGTTTGGAGGAAAAAAACCAGTACAATTTAGCACATCGATATCTTACAGTACACAGTTTTTAAATAACTATGTTACACAAAAAGTAGATAAGAGCAAGAGTTTTAACATCTTGACATTATCTGTTGGTAAAGCCAAAAGATTATCTGTACCAGATGATTTCTTTGTACTATCACAATCTATTAGTTACCAACATTATGATTTACATAATTACAACACTGGATTATTTACTTTCGGTAACGGAACATCAAGAAACTTAGCATATACTATTGGACTAACAAGAAGTAATAAAGGGGTTAACCCAATATTCCCAACATACGGTTCTGAATTTAGTATTTCGGCAAAAGTAACTCCGCCTTATTCTTTATTCAACGGAATAGACTATGCTAACTTAGGAAATGAGAAAGAATATAAATTACAAAATACTGTTGACAGATCAAATGTTCCTGATGCAAATGGAAACATTGTACAAATAGGTGACTATATTGATGCAAACGGAAACAAGGTTAGCGACTATACTCTTGCCGCTACAGACCAAGGAAAAGTGGATCAAAAGAAATTTAATTGGTTAGAATACTACAAAATTAAGTTCAAAGCTGATTGGTACACGAAAATTTATGGTAAATTAGTACTCCGAACGCTAACTGAATTTGGTTTCTTAGGAGCTTATGACCAAGCTAGAGGTGTAGTTCCTTTTGAAAGATTCTATATGGGAGGTGATGGAATGGCTAATTACTCTATGGATGGTAGAGAAACAGTAGCGTTAAGAGGTTACGAAAATAACTCATTAACACCTATAATTGAAGACAGAACCAATCCTAGATATGGTGAACAAATTGGAGCAACGATATATAATAAATTCTCTATGGAATTACGTTACCCAATAACACTGAAGCAATCGGCATCAATTTATGTGCTTACATTTGCAGAAGCGGGTTCATCTTATCCAACCTTTAGAGATTATAATCCATTTGATTTATACCGTTCTGTCGGTGCTGGTTTACGTGTATTCATGCCTGCATTTGGATTATTAGGAATTGACTTTGGTTACGGATTTGATGAATTGCCAGGACAAACAAAACCAAGCGGTTTACGCACACACTTTATTATTGGACAACAATTTTAATCGTATTGGTTAAAAATTTCAAATAAATTAATGTTATGAGAAAACAATTTTTATTTATATTTTTGGCCCTGATTGTAGGAATTACAAGTCAGGCACAAACCAAATCGACAAAAATAGGGTACATCGACATGGAGTATATTTTACAAAATGTCCCTGACTATAAAGAGGCTCAAACGCAATTAGAGCAAAAAGCAGAAAAGTGGAAGCAAGAAATTGAGACTAAGAAATTAGACATCAATAAACTTAAAGATGCTTTGAAAGCCGAAAAAGCTTTATTAACGAATGAGCTAATTGACGAAAGAGAAACAGAGATTAAGTTTCTTGAAACTGAAATGTTAAATTATCAACAACAACGATTTGGTGTTAATGGTGATTTAATTAGACAAAAATCGTCGTTGGCAAAACCAATACAAGATCAAGTTTTTACTGCTGTTCAAGATATTGCTGAAGCTAAAAAATATGATTTTATCTTTGATAGATCATCTGATTTAACGATGCTTTTTGCAGCAAAGCGATACGATGTTAGCGATCAGGTTTTACGAGTTATTACCAGAACGGACAAAAGAGAACAGCTTACGAAAAAACAACTCGCTATAGAAGAAGCTAAAGAGAATAAAGAAGCTGCAATCGATGAAAGTCCAGCTTTACAAGAAAGACAAAAAGTCTTAGATGAAAGAAAAGCTGCAAGAGATAAAATACTGGAAGACAGGAAAGCAGCTCAGGAAGAAAAAATAAGAGTATACGAAGAGAATAAAAAAGCAATTAGAGACGCAAGAGAAGCTAAAAAAAATGGCACGGTTTCTGAAACAGTAAAAAAAGAAGGTGTTTCAACAACTGCGACTCCTACAACGGAAGCAGCAAAAACAGCTGCAACTGATGAAGCTAAAGACAAACAAAGATTAGCCGAAGACAAACAGAAAATGGTTGATGACCGACAAAAACTGTATGACGAACGCAAAAAAGCTTTAGAAGAAAGAAGAAATAAGATTTTAGAAGAAAGAGAAGCTGCCAAAAAAGCAAGAGAGCAAAAGGCTAAAGAGGACAAAGAAAAACAAGGAAATACGACCAATAATTAATTAATATTTTAAAATGATGATGAAACAAATCAAAACTTTACTAATTGCTGCAATACTAGTTTTAGGAGCAAACCAAATGAATGCTCAAGCAAAAGTAGCTCACGTTGATGTAAGCGAAATTATGTCTAAAATGCCAGCAATGATAGACGCACAAAAACAACTTGAGAAATTAAGCGGTACATATGATGCAGATTACAAAAAAATGGTAGAAGAATACCAAGCAAAATTAAAAAAATACGAAGCAGAATCAGCTACAGTTACTGATGCAGTTAACGGAGAACGTTCTAAAGAAGTTCAAGACATGCAAAAAAGAATTGTAGACTTTAGAGATAACGCTCAAAAAGAATTACAACAAAAAGAATCTGATATCGTTAAACCATTAATGGAAAAAGTGAGAGCTTCTATCCAAAAAGTTGGAAAAGCAAAAGGATACCAATATGTTTTAGATGGTTCTACTCTTTTGTTAGCTGACGGTCCAAACGTAACTGCTGATGTAAAAAAAGACTTAGGTTTCTAAAAAACTGTCTTATAAAAAATAAAAAACTGCTCGCCAATAAAATGGTTTGAGCAGTTTTTTTTTATACATAAAAATTAATTTTATTCCACTCAAAAATCCTAGTTAAAGGCTTTTTTTTGATTCCAAAAAATACTTAACTTTGTTTTTATGACAAACAATAATCCCATAGGCGTTTTCGATTCAGGCATTGGTGGTACTTCTATTTGGACTGCAATTCATCAGTTACTCCCTAACGAAAAGACAATCTATTTAGCAGATACTAAAAATGCTCCTTATGGTCAAAAGACTAAACAGGAAATAGTGGACTTAAGTAAAAAAAATGTAGATTTTTTACTAGATATGGGTTGTAAACTAATTGTTGTTGCATGCAATACCGCAACTACAAATGCTATTAAAGAATTAAGAGAACAATACACTGTTCCATTTATAGGGATCGAACCTGCAATAAAACCTGCTGCCACAAACTCAAAAACACAAACTATTGGAATCCTGGCTACTCAAGGTACTTTAAACAGTGAGCTTTTTAATAAGGCAACCGAAATGTACCAAGACACCAAAATTATTGAACAAGTAGGTCATGGTTTAGTACAATTAATTGAAAATGGAGATTTAAATTCTCCTGAGATGGCTCAACTTCTTGAATCTTACCTCAGACCAATGATTGAGGCTAATATTGATTATTTGGTATTAGGATGTAGTCATTATCCATACTTAATACCTCAGATAAAAAAAATATTACCCGAACACATTCATATTATTGATTCAGGAGAAGCTGTCGCAAAACAAACACAAAATATATTACGCGAAAAAACAGGATTTAATAATGGCTCTGTAGATGAACCAATATTTTACACTAATGGTAATCCAAAAGTTTTATTGGATATACTAGAGAATAAATACAAAGTTGAAAAGAAAAATTTTTAACTATTAATCAATTTTTCTCTTAACAAACCATAAACCATCCAATGATAAATTGAGTGATATTTTATGGTAATTTTCTTTTATAAGTCCATCGCCAATTTTCCCTTTT
This sequence comes from Flavobacterium sp. KMS, assembly GCF_000813005.1. Lineage (GTDB taxonomy): Bacteria > Bacteroidota > Bacteroidia > Flavobacteriales > Flavobacteriaceae > Flavobacterium. Next base: position 68,059 of record NZ_JSYP01000018.1, read on the forward strand.
TGTCCGTAAGAGTACGAAATATTTAAAGTAGAAAAAGAGTTGCTCTCTAAAGGAAGCGTTAATCCAAGCGAAAAAGACACGTTTTTAACCCTCTGATTGTCGACTTCCAGATAACCGGTATCATAATTTATTCCTGTTCCATACCCAATACGATCTACGTATTTACGAGCATTCTTTTTACTCTTATAAGAAACTCCGAATGCAAATCGGTCTTGATTTACAAAATCCCCATACAATTCTGATTGTTTAGTGTCGTTCCAGAGGCTCTTTTCATAATCAAAAGACATGGTCAAATTATTTTTAAAAACCTTGCTAACCCCTACTCCAATTTCTGTAGGCAAATAAAAATCATCAACGTCTGAAGCCGTATCAGAATCTGTGGTTATCGTGCCCGAATCTCCAACTATTGTTACACTTTGTACTTTAGAAGCTTTTATTCTTGATGGTGATTTAAAAGTTGAGCCAATTGTTAATGTAGAATCTATTTGATATTGAACTCCAAGAGTTGGTCTTAGCCCGTTGTAATTAGTTTTTTTGTTAATGTTAGTAATAGAGTTCATTACCGTATAATACCTATCATCTGTAGTGCTACCAAAAAGTACAGCCGCAGAAAGCCCCAAAGACAGTTTTTTATTGATTTTGTAGGCATACGAGAAATCAAAATTATTTAAACCTCCAGTTCCTGTTACATCTAAATTATACTTATCCTGACTATTTTCTATTGGAATTTTTAAATTTGAAATCTTAAATGCTCCACTCGAATAAGGTCGTAAAGCTACACTAAAAGCCGACTTTTGTGTAAGTGGAAAAGCAAATGCAATATGAGAAAACTGAGCATTATTACGGTTCTCAGATTTTGAATTATTTTGATATGTAGTTTCAATAAATTTACCTCCAACATCAAACAAAAAATGGTTTTGATACATAAATCCTAATGAAGCTGGATTAAGATTATTAATAAATTCATTAGATGGTAATGCAATTCCCGAAGAGCCAATAGAAGGAATTGACCCAAAATCTGAATCATACAAACTACCCAATCCGTAAAGTGAATATGGAGAACTAGAAATACTTTGAGAAAACGATGTCAACGACATTAAAACTAGTAAACTTGCAAACGCTATTTTATTTTTCATTTAATAAGTGATGTAATAAATTTTCAATTCCATTTTATTGCTTTGTAATTTCTGATTTCCCAAAACAAGTCGATTAACTGCTTTATTTATATTAGGCAGCGTAATGATTAATGAGGATTTCAGGTCAGACTGTTTCAACATTTCTTTTTGTAAAAAACCTCCTATCGCAATTTTGTATGCTACATTTTCATTAAACTCATCACTAGCTTTATTTAATAAGGCATACATGGCCGCACCCGACGAATTATTAAGTGTACCGCTAATTCTATTTAAATTATCACCTACATACACACGCAATGAATCTGCCAATGGATATATCTTAGAATAGGAATTGGCAACTGGTTTTATTATCAATTGAGCGTCTACAATTGCTCCTTTTTCGGCTATATATTTAAGTTTCTTTATACCTGGAAAATCAATTCTACAGGCAATTCCAGTTCCTGACTGAATAAAGCCCTTATTCTCCGTTTGGGAACTTGGCAATTTACTTGAAGAAACTGGCAAGTTTTCAATAAGTGTACCTGTCCTGTCTAATGAGATATTATTAAACTGCTTGGAAGCATCCAGAATAGAGAAATCTTTTATTAGAGAAGTTTCAGATTGCCCTTGATATATTGAGTAATAAAGCCGCACTACACTTGTTGCTTGATTAAACCCGATAACACTCGATGAATTTGCAGTAGATGATGTAAGAACCATTCCTTTTAAGTATTCTGTAAATTCATCAAAATTGGTAACTTCCTTTTTCTTTAATTTCTGAAAGAGCTCTGAACCAAAAACATCACTCATTCTTATATTAATAGAATCTTTTTCAGTTGGTCGGGGTTTATATGAAATCATCCCCAAACTTTCAGGAGCATAAGTTAAAGTCGAATTATTGTAGAAATTTTTATCCTCCTTATTTGGCTTTACTTTTTGAGTTAATCGATGAATATCGAATGTCTGAGTTTGGGTTGTATCTCCAAAAAAATAGTTATCATACCTCAGAACCATTGCAATGGAATCAAAAACATAATTTGGCAAATTCGTATCTGAACCTCCTGTATTTAAGTCATAATTATTTGCAATTAATTGGAGGTAACTATCCGATTTTACCTTCCCAAAAATAGGATCTACATAGTTCCCTACCAAAATCCTTTTTTGACTAGATGTAACCAATGAATCAAAATTGATAGTAGACATATCAACAGTCAAGGTATCGATTAAAATTACTTTATTCCCTATCGATAAATAATCCGACCCAACTACAAATTCTCCGGCATCTCTATCCGAATTACAGGAAGTCATAAAAACTCCCAGAAACAACGGTAACAATAACTTGTACATAAATATTTTTTGAACAAATATAAAATGCACTTTTCTAGAGAACATCATAACATATACAGTCTAGACTTTTGTATCTATAAATAGAACAAAACAATCTATAAGCACTAAGCGCTAACAAATACATCATTCGACACTAAAATTTGCCATTTAGTCTATTGGAAGTGCCGATATATATATCTTCTTTTTTTAAAAATAATATCATAACTACTTTTGAACCAATAAATAAATAATGAAAATAAAAACTTTACTATCCTTACTTATTATGGTTCCGATGTTTACAATTTATGCTCAAAATGGCTATAGCGTGGATTTGAACATAAAGACAGAACCTGCTGATAAAATCACATTAAACGAAACAAGCATCGGAATTTCGGCTTATAAAAACATTGATACCAAAAACAAGATTACAAATACATTACAATACAAAAATATCGGAGTTAAGTATGACATAGAAAACTATGATTTTAAGTACAATTATAATCCATATAACAGTATTAAAAATACATTAGTAGTTACACATCTATTAACACAAAAAACAACGTTGAACCTAGAAATAGAACCAACATTAAATTTTCAGGAAAACCTTAATCTTTCCGATTTATCGGTTTTAGGAGGACTAGAAATTAATCAGGTTATTAACAAAAACAACACTATAAATATTGGAGTAAAAAGGACTAATACCTTAGGATTACCCAAAATAACTCCCACATTTTCTTTTTATCATAAAATAAGTGAAGCTGCTACAATGACTATTGGTTTTCCTAATTCAGCAATAACATATTCTAACAATGAAAGAAATGTATTTAGGCTGACAAATAGTTTTAATGGAGATTTTTTTAATCTGGATAACACTAAATATTTAGACGGTAATACAGCCACAAAAGCGAGTTTATCTCAAATTACTACTGCATTAGAATATGAGAGAAACATGGATGGAAATTGGTTTGTAAATTTTAAAGCCGGGTATGATTTTAATAAAAAATATCAATTATCAAATCATGATAACGATAACGTTTATGATTTTAATATCGGCAACAGCTACATTCTTAACATTGGTATAAAATACAAACACTAATAAATATAATACATTATGAATAGTTTAAAAAAAGGAATATTATTCGCAACATTTATTACGAGTCTCTCTTTTGTAGGCTGTAGTAATGATAATTCCGATGACGAATTGATGGGAAACTGGATCAAAAAATCTGCTTTTGATGGTCCTGCAAGATCTAGTGCTGCAAGTTTTGTAATTGGAGCATATGCTTATGTAGCAACAGGATATACTGGAGATGAGTATCTAAAGGATCTTTGGGTGTACAATTCTATAGGTGATTATTGGGAGCAAAAAGCACAATTTCCAGGAGTTGCCAGAAGCTCTGCATCTGCTTTTGAGTTAAACGGAAAAGGCTACATTGGTCTTGGTTATGATGGTACCAATAAATTAAAAGACTTTTATGAGTACAACCCTGCAACGAATGTTTGGGAACAAAAAGCAGAATTTGCAGGTACGGCACGTTATTCGGCAGTAGGATTTCAAGTTGGCGGAAAAGCCTATTTCGGCACAGGTTACGATGGTAATTATCTAAAAGATTTTTATCAGTACAATCAAAACTCTAATACCTGGACTCAAGTAAATGGTTTTAGTGGAAACAAAAGAAGAAATGCAACCGTTTTTGTAATTAATAACAAAGCATATTTAGGAACAGGAGTAAATAGCGGTTCGAATCAAAATGATTTTTGGCAGTTTGATCCAAGCACTGATCTTTGGACTAAAAAAAGAAATCTCGACGATAGCGAAGATGACCATGAAACATACTCAATAATGCGCTCAAATTCCTCTAGTTTTACTATGAATGGTTTAGGATATATTGTTTGTGGAGAAGGCTCAAAAACAATCTGGGAATACAACCCAATTACTGATTTATGGCAAGAAAGAACCTCCCTAGAAGGTGCTTCAAGAACTGATGCTGTTGGTTTCGCTATTAATGATAGAGGGTTTGTTTTATTAGGCAGATCTGGTTCGTCTTATTATGATGATGCATGGGAATTTAAACCTCTGGAAGAACAAAATGATGATGACAATTAATATCAAAAATCGATTCTTCTGGGCAAAAATCCAGAAGAATTCTTATTCTTCGGTCTCAAAAATCATTGCAGTAATTACTATTTTATTACTTGTAGCTTGCAATAAAAAAGAGAAATATCATGTAGAATCTATAAAAACCGCTACTGGTTGGGGATACACAATTGCTAATGATGAAAAAATCATAATCAAGCAAACCATAATTCCTGTTATTGATAATAACAAGAGCTTTACTACCGAAAAAGAAGCCTTAAAAACTGGGAATTTGGTAGTAAAAAAGCTTGAAGCTAATTTATCACCAACGGTAACAAAAAAAGATTTAATTTTATTAGATATAACTATCTAAATGAACGTCGAAATAATCAAGAATACTAGTTCTAACAAAATACTATTTCATAGTGTTATATGGACTTTCTTTATCCTAACCTCATTGATTCAATTTTACGAAAGCCCGTTCCAGATAACACCTGATTTTTATGTACAATGGATTACTGGAATTATATTATTTTATCTAAACTATTTCTATTTAGTTCCAGCATTGCTTTTACAAAAAAAGTACTGGCTCTATTCCGTATTTATTATAGCTCTAATAGTCACTTTTATAATCATTCGGGATAGCTATTTCATACCCGATATACAACTAGCCAGGAGAATGCCTCCGATGAAAACAGTTCCTAGTGAAGGACCTCCTGTGCATTTTAAGAATATTAAATTTAGAACTACAATGGTTACTCAGCCCTTGTTTTTTAAAATAGCTCCTTCGTTTTTTTATATTTTAATAGTAACTATAAGCGCCATTATTAAGACATTATCAGAGTTTTATAATAACCAACAAAATAAATTAATAGCCGAGACACATCGTACAACTACTGAGTTGATTTATTTGCGAAAACAGACAAATCCTCATTTTTTGTTCAATTCATTAAATAGTATTTATTCTCTAGCACATAAAAAATCTGATTTAGTTCCAGATGCAATCGTAACATTGTCTGAATTGATGCGCTATATGTTGTATGAGACTGACAATAAAACGGTAGCTCTCGAGAAAGAGATAAACTACATTCAGAATTACATTGAGTTACAAAAATTAAGACTAAACAACATCGAGAACATTACTATTAATGTACATGGTGAACCCAAAAACAAATTTATAGAACCGTTATTGTTAATCTCATTTGTAGAGAATGCTTTTAAATATGGAACAGATTATAAAGGAGCTGCTTTTGTAAAAATTAGAATAGTTATCGGACAAAACAGCTTGGATTTTTGGGTAGAAAACAAAGTAGAAAACTATAAAAAAGACCCTGAAAATTCTGGAATTGGATTAACTAATATTCAGAGTCGCCTGAACCTTCTTTATCCAGATGCACACGAACTTAAAATAACCGAAACAAAGAAGTTTTATAACGTACATCTCAACTTAAAACTAGACGAAATACAAACTGCTATCACTTAAGATTAAGTTAATAATGGTCTAGATAGCAATAAACTATAACAGGAAATTAACTATTGAAAATCTAATTTTAACTTGTCTTTAGAGGTCAAGTTATATTTTCGCATCATAAATTTATCTAAAAAAGACGACAAATGAAATGTGTAATTATAGATGATGAACCTCTGGCAGTCGAGTTACTTAAGGATTTTGTGAGTAAAGTCGATTCTTTAGAGTTAGTAAGTACTTTCAATAACGCAATTGATGCTATTTCTATTATAAATCAAACGAGTATTGATCTAATTTTTCTGGATATTGAAATGCCTCATTTTTCAGGAATAGATTTTTTAAATGCTATCGAAAAGAAACCTTTAGTCATTTTCACAACAGCTTATTCTGATTATGCTGTTGAAGGATTTAATCTTGGTGCTGTAGATTATTTAGTAAAACCAATTCCGTTTCATCGTTTTTTAAAATCGGTTGTAAGAGCACAACAATTATTTAATCCGTTGCATATTCCTGCAAGTGTAAATCCTATTTCGGCTCCCGAAATTAACCATGATTTCATGTTTGTAAGAGCCGAATATGAGAATGTAAAACTAAACTTTTCGGATATTTTATTTATCGAAGGATTAAAAGATTATGTAAAAATTTATACCACAGACAATAAGTACACCTTAACATTAATAAGCCTTATAAAGCTTGAAAATTTACTTTCGAATAAAGGTTTTTCCAGAATTCACCGATCGTACATTATTAATATCAAACACGTAAAATCAATTCAAAAAAACAAAGCTTTGATTGGAGATAAAAGAATTCCTATCAGCGAAAGCTATAAAAATGCTTTCTTCGAAAAAATAAATTTGTAACTACCTCTACTCTTCTTTAAACCAGCTGGAATACATTACGTAATTATTAGAGATACGTTCTATTTCGCCAGCAAAATCAGATTGGTCTATATCTTTTACTTTCTTTGCAGGAACTCCAGCATAAATACTACCAGAGGTTACAACTGTATTTTGTGTTACTACAGCGCCAGCAGCTACAATAGCATTGCTCTCTACAACGCAATTATCCATTACGATTGCTCCCATTCCTATTAATACATTATCATGTATCGTACAACCATGTACAATTGCATTATGCCCTATTGAAACATTATTTCCTATAATCGTTGGATGCTTTTGATACGTACAATGAATAACAGCACCATCCTGAATATTTACTTTATTCCCGATTTTAATAAAATTTACATCTCCTCTAATCACAGCATTAAACCAAACGCTGCATGAATCTCCAAAAGAAACATCTCCTACAATCGTTGCATTTTCGGCTACATAACAATCCTCTGGAATATTAGGTGTTTTTCCGTTTACAGATTTTATCAACATGAAATTTATTTTTAAAATGAATTATAATTAGTTTATTGCAGGACAATCGCAATCATATCTTTCACGCTTACAGAATAAGTTAAGTCCCAAAGTAATTTGATGGTATGCTCCGTTATCAAACTTTACATTACCCGTAACTTGCGAATATGTGTAAGCAAACATGAAGTTTTTATAATTAACCCCTAAAATAGGAGTTATGTATTGTAATTTTTGAGTAGATATTCCGGAACCATTATAATATTGAGCTCCATCAAAACTTCTTCTATATGATAACCCAGCCCAAAGACTACCAAAATCCATATTCTTATATGCTTTCAGATTAATATCGACTAACTTCTCTTTGGTTTTATCAAATAATTGAAAAAGAACTGAAGGTTCCCACAATAATTTCTTTTTATTTCCAAAGACATATCCTGCACTCAAAAGATATTTTCTCAGATTATCACTTTCAAATTCTGTATATATTTCTCGTCTTGATTCAACAGCTCCTTGAACTGTGGCATGGGCATAAAAGTTAAGATAGTTATATGATGCTCCAAAATCTACATTAAAATAAGTATCCTTTTGAATATCTCCAACAACAATTGGATCAAATGCTTCAAAAGCTGTTTCGTCTAACTGATTCTGAATTACACCTACATTCATACCAAATGAAAGCTGATTTAAATCAATCTCATCTCTAGAAAAAAGAATATGATACGCATAAGTGAGTTTAACTCCTTTTTGAGAATGGTAACCATTTTTATCATTAAAAACTATAATTCCAGCTCCTGACCTACTATCTCCAATTCGACCATTAAAACTTAAAGTTTGCAATGTTGGCGCATCATCTTGACCGAACCATTGCTTACGCGCTGTTAATCTAAGTTTTGCACAATTTGCCGCACCAGCCATCGAAGGATGTATCAAATAATAATTATCCGATAAATAATCTGAATAAACAGGAATCCCTTCTTGAGAGTATGAATAAGAAAATATAAATAATAGAAAAACTGAATATTTAATTTTACTATACATTGGGGGCAGGTTTATTAAAGTAGGTGTTAAAATTTTATTTTAGTATTAAAATATGGTAAAAATTCCTAAGATTGAGGAAATAATACGCTATTTTCATATTAAATATCAAATATAACTATTAGTAGAAAATAACTTTAGTAAATTTGTAAAAAATTACTAGATCATGACAAAACTCACTATAAAAGAAACACAAAATTCTACTATACTAAAATTCGAATTTCCTGACTTTATAACTAAGAATGAGAGCTTTGAATTTAAAAATATTGATGAAGCCAAAAACTCTCCATTAGCTCAAAAACTTTTTCATTTACCATTTGTAAAAACTGTATATATCTCAGGTAATTTTATTGCTATCGAAAGATATAGCATTGTTGAATGGGATGATGTAAAAGATGCTGTAGCGGAACAAATCGAAGCTTTTGTAAACGATGGTGGAGTAATAATAAGTATTGACGAAAATAAACCTAAAAAGCAGCCAATAACTGTTTATGGTGAATCGACTCCTAATCCTGCAGCCCTAAAATTTGTAGTAAGCAGAATGTTGACTAAAAATGCAATAGAATACAAAAATATTGACCAAACTGCATCTTCTCCATTAGCACAAGAATTATTTAAATTTCCTTATGTAAAAGAGATTTTTATAGATGAAAATTATATTTCGGTAACTAAATATGAGATTAATGATTGGCAAGAAATTACTCTTGAGCTAAGAACTTTCATTAAACAATATATTGAAAACGGAGGAACAGTTTTAGACGAAAGTCTAATAGAAGTAGCAACTAAAAATGATGTTACTAAAGATGAAGCTTTTGATAAACTGGATACAACATCACAACAAATTATCAATATATTAGAAGAGTATGTAAAACCTGCGGTAGCTGCCGATGGTGGAAATATTGCTTTTGATTCTTATAATGAAACGGATAAAACTGTAAAAGTGATTTTACAAGGGGCTTGTAGCGGTTGTCCGTCATCAACGTTTACACTTAAAAGTGGTATCGAAAATATGCTAAAAAGTATGCTAAATGATGATAACATAAAAGTAGAAGCTGTAAATGCATAACCCTTCATTTCTATAAAAAATTTAAAAAAGCGCTTCAATCGGAGCGCTTTTTTATTGTCGCAAAAAAACAAAACCAAAAACACAAACTACTTATTATCAATAAATTATTACTCCTCAAATAATATATTTCTTAAAAAAAAGATTAATATTGTAATCTAAATTAATCAACAAGAACTATTATGGGATTATCAACATTTTTTAAGAATTTGTTCGGCACTGCCAAGGAGTCTGCTACAGAATTAGCAGACCAAGCCGAAAGTACATTTGAACAAGCAAAAGAAGCTGCTGCTCCTTATCTTGAAAAAGCCGAAACATTTGCCGAAGAAACCATAGGCAAGGTTAAAGAAGCATCGGCTCCATATCTTGAAAAAGCGGAAACATTTGCTGGAGAAACTTTCGAAAAGGTTAAAGAAGTTTCTGCCCCAATACTAGACAGCGCTGAAGATTATGTAAATCAAGCAAAAGATACCGTGAGCGAATATGCTGGAAAAGCTTCGGATGCTATCGAAAAAGCAGTTGATTCGGTTAAAGAAACTGCTTCAACAACAGCAGAAACTGTTACTGAAGAAACAAAATCACTTGCTGCCGATGCAACTGACGCTGTCGATGAAGCTTCGGATAAAGCATTAAATAAATAGTTAAAGATGATCTCGATTTTTAATTAATAAAATAATTAATTTTTATCTTTGTCAAACTAATTCAAACCTTCTCTATGAGAAGGTTTTTTTATATTAAAAAAAAATGAATCTAAATCCAGAACAAATTAGTGAGTACGTTAATCAATTTATAAAAATATTAGTTGATTATTCTCCAAAACTAATTTCAGCTTTTCTTATTTTATTTGTAGGACTCTACATTATTCGTGTTGTAAATAGAGTAATGCGTCGAATAATGGTAAAACGTAACCTCGACCCTACCTTATCTAAATTCCTTGCAGATATTTTATTGTGGGCATTACGAATATTACTATTTGTATCATTTATCTCTAAACTAGGAATTGAAACATCTTCATTTGTAGCTATTCTTGGTGCCATGGGTCTTGCAGTAGGTTTGTCACTACAAGGTTCCCTTTCTAATTTTGCAGGAGGTATGCTTATAATTGTATTTAAACCTTTTAAAGTTGGTGACACAATTGAAGCACAAGGTATTATTGCAACCGTTTCTGAAATACAAATATTTGTAACTAAGTTGCTTACCGCAAACAATCAAACTGTATTTGTACCAAATGGAGCTTTATCTAATGGCACAATTATTAATTATTCTATGCAAGGTCAACGTAGAGCTGACTTAACATTTGCAATTGCTTATGATGCTGATATTAAAAAGGCAAAAGATATTCTTGAAAAAATATTAGTAGACAATCCTAATGTGCTTAAGAATCCTGCGCCAGAAGTTTTTGTAAAAAACCTAACAACTAGTTCTGTAGAATTTGCAGTGCGTCCTTGGGCAAAAAATGAAAATTTCGGAACTGTTATTTCTCAGACTTTAGAAAATTGCAAAATTGCTTTAGACGAAGCAGGAATTTCTGTTCAGCCTTATACTCTTCAAAAATAAAATAGTTTTTATTGCTTTTTGGGAGTTGTAACCATAAAATCTTTCAAATAGTAAGGTTCAAAATAAGCGATATCTACAATGTCGTTTATTTTGAATTTATCAAAACTTATAGTACTCATTTCTTTCGCAGATGGGTATTTAACTTCTTCTAGAAAAATAAAATTTTCTTTTGTTAAAACTGGTTTGCATTTTTCTGCACAATCTCCAACAAAATAAATTGTTTCGGCATATTCTTCAAAAGAGTTTTCGGTAATAATTTCAGCCAAAATTTCTCTTTGCTTTTCTAACTTTGAGTTAAACACAGCACTATACACTTCCATTCGTCTAGCATCCAGCATCGGAACAATTAAGCCATTTGTAACATTTGCCTGAGAAGCTAATGTTTGTAATGTATCTACAGCTATTAATGGGATATTCAGGGCAAAACACAACCCTTTTGCAGCCGAAACACCTATACGCAATCCTGTGTAAGATCCAGGTCCCTGACTAACTGCAATTGCAGATAAATCCTTATAAGTAATTCCAGCTTCCAGAATACATTCTTCGATAAAAACATGTAATCTTTCGGCGTGAGAATAGCCTTCTTCAGAGATTTCTTTGTGCAGAATAATTTTTCCTTCTTTTGCTAAAGCAACAGAACAGTTCTTTGTAGCGGTTTCAATATTAAGAATGTAAGCCAAACTAATTTTATATTTTATGGAAACAAAAAACAATCTAATTCTACTATAGAACTAGATTGTCTTGTCATTATTATTTTTTTTCTTTATCGGATTTAAGGCTAACCTTATCTCCTGAATTCAAATCTTTCGAAACTGTTGTGTATGGCCCTGTAATTACCACATCTCCGGCTTTCAGTCCAGACATTACTTCGATGTTTGTATCGTCTTGAATTCCTGTCTTGATAATTCTAATTTTAGCTTTATCTCCTACTTTTACAAAAACACATTCGAATTTTTTGTCGTTTTTAGGAGCTACTTTTTTATCATTTGGATCTTCAATTTTAATTTCTTTTACAGCTGTAGTATCAGATTTTACAACTACAGCACTTATTGGCACCGCCAACACATTCTTTTTTGTGTTTGTTATAATATCAACTGTTGCTGTCATTCCTGGTCTAAAAGGCGAATATGCTTCTGGCTTCCCTTCCAATAAATCCTGATAAGATTCTTTTAAAATTCTTACTTTAACTTTAAAGTTTGTTACCTGATCAGATGTTAATGTACTGCTCGCTGAATTAGAGATACTTGTTACAACACCTTTAAACTGTTTTTTTAAGTAAGCATCAACTTCAACATTTGCTTCGTCTCCAACTTTTATTTTTACAATATCATTCTCGTTTACATCAACTTCAACTTCCATATTGTTCAGGTTGGCAACTCTTAAAATTTCAGTTCCAGCCATTTGTTGGGTTCCTAAAACACGCTCTCCAAGCTCTACATTAAGCACAGAAATTGTTCCATCTGCAGGAGCATAGATAGTAGTACGTCTTAAATTATCTTTAGCTTCATTTACAGATGCTGAAGCACTTTGTACAGCAAAATAAGAATTTTGCTTGGTTGCTTTGGCAACTTCAAAAGAAGCTATTGCTTTATCCCAATCTGACTTGGAAATAATTCCTTTTTCAAATAACTTTTTATTTCTTTCATAACTAGCCTTTGCCTCTTTAAAAGAAGCATCTGATTGACTTAAACCAGCTTTGGCTCCAGATAAATTAGAAACGGTACGATCATAACTGGATGTATATAAATCTGGATTTATTTTTACCAATAAATCTCCTTTTTTAACAACTTGCCCTTCTTTTACATTTAGTGCAATAATTTCTCCTGAAACCTCTGATGAAATTTTTACTTCAATTTCTGGCTGAATTTTTCCTGTTGCCGAAACAGTTTCTACAATAGTCGATGCCATTACTTTTGCAACTTCTATTTCTGTACCAGCATCTTTATTTCCTATTACACCTTCTTTCTTAAACCAAACTAATGCTGCAATGACAACTATTACGCCGCCTAATAAGAAATAAATTGTTTTTTTTGACATAATGAACTAGTTTTTAACAATTGGAATTCCAAAATAGAATTCTAATATTTTAATTTTAAATATATAGTCGTACTTCGTTCTAATAACTTCCGACTGTGCATTAGTAAGTAATGTTTGTGATTGATTAAAATCAAATGCATTCATTAATCCTACTGCAAATTTTTCTTTAGCATAATCATAGGCTCCTTGTCTTGATTCTAATGCCACAACCGATGCTTCATGTGCATTTAACGCTCCTTTTGCATCTGTAAAAGCAGTATAAACATTACGCTGTAAATCTAAGTTTTTTTGTTCTAATTCGATCTTAGATTTCTCTAAACTTACTTTTGAACGTTCTACGTTATTTCTTGCAGAGAAACCATTAAAAACTGGCACTGATAACTGGAAACCAAACGACTGTCCTTTATTATCTTTAAACTGATCCAAAATTGGCGCTGCATTTCCTAAAACTGGCGAAAAATTATTTTGCAATACACTTTGATTTGTCCCTTGTACAAAACCAATTTGCTTGGTAGGATTATTTGCATCCGGAACTGCCCCTGTAACAATATCTGAGTAACTTGCTCTGGTATTAAAATTATAAAATGCACTTAAAGTAGGCTGATAAGCACCTCTGGCAATAGAGACATTTTTCTCTGCAATTTCCAGATTCGTTTTAGCAATTTTTAAATCTGTTCTTTCTTCTTTTGCTTTTTCATAAATTGTACTTGCCGACTGTGACAAAATAGAATTTCCATCATTTATATTGGTATCGTCAACAACATCAAAATCTTCAAATTGTTTTAGTTGTAACAACTGTGCCAAACTTAATTTAGAAATTAGCAACGTATTCTCTGCAATGATAACATTTTGTTTACCAGTTGCAACAGTAGCTTTAATATCTAATAAATCTCCTCTTGGGATTGTTCCTGCTTTTACCAATTCGTCTGAACGTGTATATTGTTTTTCACTAATTGCAAGTTGCTCTTGTTGTACTTTTAAATTTTCTTTATTAAAAAGTACTTGCAAAAATGCATTTGCTACATTAAGAGAAATATCTTCTTGCATTTTTTGCAATTGATATTTTGATGCAACAATAGATAAATTAGCTTTACGTAATGTATTCTGATTTTGTAATCCTTTATAGATATCAACACCTACACTTGCTCCAACAGAAGAGTATTGTGTGGTTTGATTTTCAAGTAATCCCGTTGTAATATTCTGATTTAAACCGACGTTCCAGGAGTGTGAAGCATTGGCATTTACTGTAGGCAAATAATTTCCTATAGCAGATTTTTTATCAATAGTAGCACTTCTGGTATCTAATTCCGATTGTTTAATCGAAATATTGTTATCCAATGCATACTTTACGCATTCTTCTAACGTCCATTTTTTAGATTGCGCCTGAATTGACGCTCCAAATAGCAAGACAAAAACAAAATAAATATATTTATTATTTTTCATAAACTTTGAATCAAAGCATAGCAAAGATACTATACAAATTTAACATTCTTTAAAAACCAAAAATTCTTTTTTTCTAACTGCTACTTATTTTTTCTCTTCTTCTTTTATCAAGCCTTGATTCCAAATTTTTATTTTATCTGTAGCTGTAATACCACTTTTCACCTGAACATAAATTCCATCACTAACGCCTAAAACAAGGTCTTTTCTCTGAAATTTTTGTGGCGCAGTTTCTACTTCAACATATGGCTTTTGAGTTTTTTTATCAAATTGTACCAATGATTCTTTTATAGCCAAAACTTTTTCTGCTTTATCTAATATAATCGATGCATTTGCACTTAAACCTGCTCTAATAAATGTATCATCTCTATTTTCAAGCGACCCTTTTATTTGAAACTGAATTGCTCCATTTTCTACCACTCCTTTTGGTGCAATATAACGTAAAATTGCATCAAATTTTTTGTTTTCTATGGCTCCAACGGTAATTTCAATTGGCATTTTTTCTTTGATTTTTCCAACTTCAGATTCATCAATTTTTCCAACAAAAATCATTCTTCCCACATCTGCCACACTTGCAATTGTAGTTCCTTCGTTAAAGTTATTACTTTCGATAACCTGATTACCTACTTTTACAGGCACATCTAGTACCATTCCCGTTACTGTTGAACGAATTAAAGTATTAGCATAATTTCCTAATCCAGATGTAGTTCCTGTTTTTACAATATCAAAACTTTGTTTAGAAGATAAATAAGTTTGTTTTGCTTGTTTGTAAGCCACTTGTGCAGCATCAAAATCATTTGCAGAAATTACCCCTTTATCAAACAATGTTTTTTGTCTTTGATATAATTTTTCTTGATTATCCAATGCAATCTTAGCTGTCTGAACTTGATTTTGAGTGTTACTTACATTCGAAACATTTGCAACAACTTTAATCTTAGCAATCATGTCTCCTGCTTTTATAGTCTCTCCTGCTTTTATATAAACAGCTTCAATAATTCCCGAAATATTAGGTTTGATAAGTACCTCTTCATCAGGCTGAATATTCCCTGTCGCAATTGTATTTTTAACTATCGTTTTTATCTCAGCTTTTTCTGTTTGATAAACAATTGGCGACTCTTGATTTTTTGCATACAAGTAATACAAAGCCCCGAAGAAAACTACTGCGATAAAAATTAAAACGGTTATGGTTACTCCTTTTTTCATTTTGTTTTTTGTTTAATCGATTATTTTATTGATTGATAATTTATTCTGCTCGCAAAGCATCTACTGGCTTTACATTTATTGCAGTTTGTGCCGGAATAAATCCTGCCAGCAAACCTGACCCTACTAATATTAATAATGCCACAAAAACAACTCTTAAATCTACCGTTGGATTCGCAAACATCGTTTCTCCTTCTTGAGGCATCGAAGCCAATACCATATTAAGAATTGCAATAACTCCAGTTGCAACAGCAATACCTAACATTCCAGATATAATAGTTAAGAATATAGATTCCGAAAGTATTTGTCTGCGAATAGCTCCAGGTGTTGCCCCCAATGCTCTACGTATTCCTATTTCTTTGGTTCTCTCTTTTACCACGATAAGCATAATATTAGAAATTCCGATAACTCCAGAAATTAAAACTAAGGTACCTACAAAATAAGCAATGAATGTTAAGATTGTAAACAATCCTTGCACTTGATTAAATCGTTCAAACAAATCGAAATTCCCAACTGCTCTATCATCAATAGGATTAATAGAATGCCTTTCTTTTATTATTTCTATAATCTTTGGTTTTAAATCAGTTATAGAGGCTTTATCATTTGCGGTAAGCGCCATCCATCCTACTTTATCTCCGTAATTAAAGGCTTGCTGAAAGGTAGTAAATGGCACAAATATATTTTTTTGTTCCGCTTCAGCGTTTCCATTATTTTGATTTTTAGAATAATAAACCCCTACTACCATAAAATTTACACCATTCACTTTAATGTATGTTCCTATAACTTCTTCGGCTTTTCCATAAAGTCCACTTATAACTCCTTTCCCGATAACGGCAACTTTTCTATTTTCTTTAATATCTTGTTGGTTTATAAAACGCCCTTTTATAATATCCATAGGCTGTTGTTTAATAAGCTCAGGATAATCACCAAAAATAGTAAAAGCAGAAGTTTTTGTACCTCGAACAACATTATTAACACCATCATTAGAATCTCCTAATTGGTTACGAGGAGACACATATAATAAGTCTGGCAAAGCTTCTTTTAAAGCTGCGACATCACTATTTTTAAAATCATAACGTCGTGTTTTAGGCAATCCTTTGTAGGGTTTTGATGTAGTTTGACTCCACATAAACATGGTATTTGTTGCAATACCATCAAATCCTTTTTTAACACCATTCTCTAAACCATTTCCTGCTGCGAGTAAGATTACTAAAATAAATATTCCCCAAAACACACCAAAAGCGGTAAGCACTGTTCTAAACACATTAGCCGTTAAAGCTTCTAAAATCTCTTCCCAATTATCTCTATCAAACATAATTATTCGTCTCTAAGTGCTACAATAGGTCTTATTTTTGCTGCTCTGTATGCTGGAAAAAAACCAGCCATTGCTCCCGCAAATACGAGCAAAACTAAAGTGGTCAACGCCACATTAAAATCAACTTCTGGATTTAAAAAGAATTCACTTTTTATCATTGGCCCTACTACTTCTAGCAATAATAAACTTGCCAATAAACCAATAAAACCTGCAATTGTAGTGATAAAAATAGACTCATGTAATATCATTCCAACTATCGATATTGGCGAAGCTCCAAGTGCTTTTCTTATCCCAATTTCTTTCGTTCTTTCTTTTACTATAATTAGCATAATATTACTAACTCCCACAACACCTGCTATTATAGTACAAATCCCTACCCACCAAAAAAACAGTCTGATATAAAGATTCAAGTCATAAACTTGTTTTGCATCTTTAACTGAGTTGTAAACCCCAATACCATTATCATCATCTGGAGCTACAACATTTTTAGTCTTTAAAAGTTGCTTTAAATCCGCAGTAAATTTTTCAGATTCTGCCAATGCTTCTTCATATGAAGCTTTTTTGTTTAATGTAAAAAACAAATTACTTACTTTGTCACCAATTCCATAAGCTCTTTGAGTTGTAGTCATTGGCAAATAAACTCTGGTTTCCTCTCTTTCTCCAGCCGGATCAGTAAAAACTCCAACAACTTTAAAATTGATATTGTTTATAGAAATTTGTTCTCCAAGCGGGTTTTTATCCTTAAATAAGTCTGTTTTTATTTTCATCCCAATTACTGCGACTTTTTCATAATTAGCCAAATCTTTGCTATTTATGAATCTTCCCATTACAATGGTAGCATTTTCGATTCCTAAATAATCCGGATCTACACCTCTAAACTGATAACTTGAAGATTCTTTACCATAAGTTACAGATGCACCCCAAAAATTATAAGTTGAAGCTCGTTTATCTAACTGATTTTCAAATTTTTGAACTGATTGTGAATAATCGCTATTTCTAAACTGAATTTGTCTTCCTGGGTTTAGTCCTTTATATTGTTTTGTAGTAACACCTGTCCAAACCTCAATAATACCTGCAGCATCACGTTCGAATTGTTTTTCGATTCCGTTCTGAAGTCCTTTACCCGCACCTAGAAGAATAACCAATATAAAAATTCCTGAAGCTACAGAAATCCCTGTAAGAAAGGTTCTTAATTTGTTTTTGGAAATTGCTTCAAATATTTCCTGCCAACGCTCAATATTAAACATAAGCTGATGCTCTTACTTGTTCTACGTATTTATCATCGATAATTAGTCCATCTTTCAAGACTACATTCCTTTTACACATTGCTGCAATATCTGGCTCGTGTGTTACAATCAAAATTGTTTTTCCTTCGTCATTGATTCCCTGAATCAGTTCCATTACTTCATATGATGTTTTTGTATCCAAAGCTCCGGTTGGTTCATCTGCCAATAATACTTTAGGGTTTGAAGCCAATGCTCTGGCTATTGCCACACGCTGTTTTTGCCCTCCTGAAAGTTCGCTTGGTAAATGGTGTGAATGCGAATCCAAACCAACTTTTTTTAAATAAGCCAAGGCAATTTCATAACGTTCTTTTCTTTTTATACCCTGATAATATAATGGCATAGCAACATTATCTAATGCCGTTTTATAATTAATTAAATTAAAGGATTGAAAAACAAAACCTAAAAATTTATTTCTGTATCTAGATGCAATTGTTTCATTAAGATTTTTAATTGGCACATTATCCAGAATATATTCTCCTGAATCGGCTTCATCTAATATTCCTAAAATATTTAGCAATGTTGATTTTCCCGAACCAGATGACCCCATTATAGCAACCAACTCTCCTTCTTTAATATTGAAATTAATTCCTTTCAACACATGTAATTCAGATTTTCCCATTTTATAGGATTTATGTAAGTCTTTAATTTCAATCATGGTTTGTTAATTTTAAAACAATAATACTTATTTTGCCAAGTAATTCAATATAACGAAATGTTAATAGTTTTAACCTATTACACTAATAAGACTAAATCTCTATCAAAATGTTACACTTTAATCTTAAAATATATTTGTTTTCTTAATTTTGCATCTTAAAAAAAATACAATGAAGAAATTAATATCGTTTCTAGCCCTCTCAATAGTTATCACTTTTATAACTAGCTGTTCTTCTTCTCAAAAATTAGCAACATTAAAGCCTGAGCCCGATGATGCTAGCCCATTAATATACGATAACACTCCTTCATTCATAAACTTGCCTATTACCGTAAAGCTAAAAGACATTGAAAACCAAACTAATACTTTACTTACTGGTTTAATTTACGAAGACAACAATATTGAAGATGACGATATCGAAATCAAAATATGGAAATTGGCTCCTATAAGAATTGAGAATGATCCTGCAAATCCTGACAAGAAAATCAAGACTATTTTACCTCTAAAAGCACTTGTAAAATATCGAATCGGAACCAAACAATTAGGCGTAGAACTATATGATACTCGAGAATTTAATTTAAATGGGGTAATTACATTAGTTAGCTCAGTGGGGCTGACCAATTGGAAATTGAACACTAAAACCGAATTAAAATCATTAGATTGGAATGAGAGCCCAACTATGAGTGTTTTTGGAAAGAATATGCCTGTAACTTATCTTATAAATCCAGCCATTTCTATTTTCAAATCAAAATTAGAAAAAAGTATCGATGCTGCAATAGAAAAGTCTATGGACTTTAAACCAAATGTTTTGGCTGCCTTAGAAAAAATATGTACTCCATTCCAGATGAATCAAGAATATGACAGCTGGCTAAGAATTGTACCTGTCGAAATATATTCTTCTGACGCTAAGCTAAAAAATGATTCTTTTTTACTAGAAATGGGAATGAAATGTAATATGGAGACTATAATTGGTAAACAACCTGAAACCAAATTTAGTGCTTCTAAAATAGTTTTAAAACCAGTATCTAAAATCCCCAAGCAAATTACAGCTAATATTGCTGCTGTGTCTAGTTACAAAGACGCATCTAAAATTATGACTAAAAATTTTGCAGGGCAAGAGTTTGGTACTGGAAGCAAAAAAATAACTGTTAAGAATGTTGAAATCTGGCACAAAGATGGTAAAATGATTATTGCCTTAGATGTCCTAGGTGCTGTAAATGGAACTTTATATCTAAATGGTTTCCCTAAATACAACCCGCAAACTAAGGAACTTTATTTTGACCAACTAGACTATGTTCTTGATACAAAAAGCAGACTAACTCGTACTGCCAACTGGCTATTACAAGGATTTATTTTAAACAAAATGAAAGAAAGCTGCCGTTATTCTATTCAACCTAATTTAGAAGAAGGAAAACAAAGTATGCTTAATTATCTTAAGAACTATTCGCCTATGCCTGGTGTTTATGTAAATGGGAAAATGGAAGACATAGAATTCCAAAAAGTAGAACTGACAAATCAAGCCATTATTGCTTTTATAAAAGTTAACGGAACTGTGAATGTTTCAGTAAATGGATTGAAATAAATTCTAGTTTACGCGTTCTTCTTTTTAGACTGATACATTCTGAAAATCAAATAGCCAATTACAGCAACAAGTAAATAAGGAACTACCATAAGGTAAACAATTCCATCATTTACTGCTTCAGCTTGCTTAGTATTTTCATCTCCGCCCAGAGCAGCGCGACACATTGCGCATTGTGCATTGACAGATAAATTAAAGAAAAAAATAACCAACAAGAAACTAATCTTTGCTAGTCTAGAAACACCTTGTTTCTTGTTGTTTGTATTTATATTAAACATAATAAGGGGAAATCATTAAATAAACAATTACTCCGGTAATAGCAACATATAACCAAAGCGGGTATGTGATTCTTGCAATTTTTCTGTGCTTGTCAAATGTATTTGCGATTGCACGAACATACGTTATTAAAACCAATGGAACAATTGCAATAGATAATAAAATATGTGAGATCAGAATAAAGAAATATACATATCGAATTGCACCTTCTCCACCAAATTTGGTAGAATCTGATGTCATATGATATGCAATATACATTACCAGAAACGCTAACGAAAGTGCAATTGCCATAGTCATTAAACGTTCGTGAAGCTTACGATTTCCTTTTTTGATAGCCATTACAGCAATAATCAAAACTAATGCTGTAATACCATTTATTGTAGCATAAATAGGCGGCAAGAAAGAAAGCGGCTCAACATTATATCCAAAATCTTTAAGTTTAACTCCAAATAAAATAGCAACTACAACTGGAATTACGATTGAAACAAGTATGATATACTTATTGTATTTTTTTTCTAATGAATTATCCTCCATCTTACTCTTCTAATAATATATTAATGTCTTGTTGTATATCTCTAACTCCTTTTTTATCTAATCCGTCATAATAAAGAATTGGATTTCCAAAATCATCTTTACGACAACGAATATTACCGTTTTTGTCAATCAAAGCAAATAAACCAGAATGTTCAAATCCTCCGCTTACTTTACTATTTGCTCCAGCATATAGATTAAATCCTTTATTAGATAAATCCATGATAACATTTTTATCTCCTGTCAAAAAATTCCAATTAGAAGATTTAACTCCAAGCATTTTAGCATGATCTTTTAATACTTGCGGCGTATCATGAGCAGGGTCAATAGTTATAGATACTATTCCGAAGTTAGGATTCCCGAAAAACTTTTTCTCGATTTCTAACATACTCAAATTCATCTTAGGACAAATTGATGGACAAGTGGTAAAGAAAAACTCCAGAACATATACCTTTCCTTTATACGTTTCATTTGAAATTTTAACGTTATCCTGATTTGTTAATTCAAATTTAGGAGCTGGTCCAATTTTTACTAATTTACCATCATCCTTCACTTCTTTTGCAT
Organism: Flavobacterium sp. KMS; assembly: GCF_000813005.1. Classification (GTDB taxonomy): domain Bacteria; phylum Bacteroidota; class Bacteroidia; order Flavobacteriales; family Flavobacteriaceae; genus Flavobacterium. The sequence goes on from NZ_JSYP01000018.1 coordinate 89,941, forward strand.
TAACACTATCCAAACGACTCCCTTTTACAACAGTATCATTTTTTACTCTATCGATAATTTTAGGAATAGCATAAATACCAAAAATCAATATTATAAATGAGATTCCGATATATGATTTGTTTTTAAACATGGCAATATAATTTTAAAGTTGTTTGGTTGCATTATGATTCTTCTTAAGGGCCGCACGATACTCGTAAAGGATTATCTTAAAATCATCGAGCATTTCGTTACTTAGTTCAGATGGATGAAAAGTATTATATCCTTCCTTGTAATCTTTCTTTTCTTTTCTACCTCTTAAATTACGTCCCTTATCAACAATAAAGACATTAGGCGTACCTAGATGCTGATCTAGTTTTCCAACTAAATGCAATTGATTATAATACGTATTGATTTCGTCTGGAGATGCAAAAACAAAATGCCATTGTGATACGTCTGTAAATGCTGCTAAAGCATCTACTACTTTACGAGTATCTTCTTCAGTTCCCAAAGGACAAATTACAACAAATTGTAAATCTTGAAAAGTGTGATAGCGTTGGTAAATTTTTTCGTTTAAATTAAAATAATTTCCACGATTTTTTAAAATCTCAGTTCCAGAAAAACCGAGTATTGTTATTTTGTTATCCAGACTTACTTTTTCACCTCTCAAGGATTCCCAGTTTCCTAAGTCGGCAACTTTAGGTGTTATAACAGGCAAAGTAGTAAAACCATTCACGCCAGAAGCAAAAAAGAGATAAGCAACTATAGGCAAAACGAAGAGAACGAAAAGGACTATATTTTTTTTCATTATAGAAGGGAAAAATTTAAAGTACAAAAATAAAAAAAGGTACGCAATGCGTACCCTCTTTTTGAATTAATATCATGTTAAAAATTCCATTTAATAGTAGAATCTTTAAAAACCCCATAAATATAATGTCCTTCAGTTAAAAGAATAAACAATAAATATAAAACTAGGAAAATAACCGTTGAAACTACAGACCATCTTAGGCTGCTTTTTTCACCTTCCATGTGCATAAATGCCCATACTATATAATAAGCTTTATATATTGTTAAGATATAAAATATCCAATTCAATAAATTTAAACCTATAAAATGATTAAACTCTAATACTCCTGGCTTGTAGATTCCTAAAATAACCTCTACTGTTGTTACAGCTGATAGTAGTGCAAAAACGAACCAGATTCTTTTTGTATGTGATACATATTCGTGTGACATAATAATATAGATCTAAAATTAAACTAAGTAGAAAACCGTGAATACAAATACCCAAACTAAATCGACAAAGTGCCAGTATAAACCAACTTTCTCTACCATTTCGTAGCTCTTTCTTTTTTCATAAGTACCTAACAATACATTAAAAAAGATAATGATGTTGATAATAATCCCAGAAATCACGTGAAATCCGTGGAAACCTGTAATAAAGAAAAAGAAATCAGCAAATAATTTATTTCCGTATTCGTTTCTAACCAAATTAGCACCTTCTACAACGTAATGTGCCTGACTTAATCTCAATTCAGACTCTTCTCTAGAAAGAACAGTTTTTTTCTTTTCCTTAGTAAGGACTTCTGTTCTTACTAACAATTCAGGATGTGCTTTAAAACCCGCTTGAACTTCGGCAACAGAATATGTTGGCAATGTTTCTGCATCGCTCATAAACCATTTTCCTTTGTCTCTAGTTAATGCTTCTCTACCTTCTGGTAATTTTACTGCAAAATCTGCAAGAGCAACACGTTTCCCGTCTTTATCAACAAACTGAAGTAAACTTCCTCCTTTTGTTTCAACAGCTCCGTATTCACCTTTGATAAAATTTTTCCATTCCCAAGCTTGTGACCCAACGAAAATCAAACCTCCAATAATAGTTAAAAACATATATACTGCAACTTTGCTTTTTTTCATTTGATGTCCTGCATCAACAGCCAAAACCATTGTTACAGATGAAAAAATCAAAATAAATGTCATTAATGCGACATAATACATAGGTGCAGGAACACCATGCATAAAAGGGAAGTGAGTAAACACTTCATCAGCCAATGGCCAAGTTTCAATAAATTTAAATCTAGAAAAACCATAAGCCGCAAGAAATCCAGAGAACGTTAAGGCATCCGATACGATAAAAAACCACATCATCATTTTACCATAACTTGCTCCTAATGGCTCATTGCCGCCTCCCCAAGTTTTTTCTTCGTTATTTGCAGTAGTAACTGTCGCTTCCATAAAAGATATTCGTTAAAAAGTTCCCAAATTTACGTTTTTTTCTTATTTAAAGAAATATAAAAATAAAAATAAATAGACCCACAAGAAATCAAGAAAGTGCCAGTACATTGCACCTAGTTCTATTCCAAGAGTTTGAGTCGAATTGTATTTCTGTTTAAAATGATTATAAATAATAACTAAAAGAGAAATAATCCCTCCAGCTAGGTGAAACAAGTGTGTAACCGTTACAACATAAAGAAAAGTAGTCGTTATAGAACTCTCCGCTCCTGTAAAATAATAGCCATCTGCAACGATTTGTTCAAATCCTGCAAACTGTAAAACCACAAATAAAATTCCTAATGCTAAAGTAGTCAAAAGTAAGTTAGTTGTCGCTTTTCTATTGTCTTTTTGAATAGCTCTTTTAGCTAAATAAAAAGTAACACTACAACCAATAATCACTAAAGTACTATAATAAAACGCTGAAGGCAGCTGAAAATCCTTCAACCAGTCGGTTCTTGACTTACTAACCACAAACGCACTGGTAAGCCCAGCAAACATCATGGTCATACTAACCATTGCGAACAATAAAATCAATTTAGATGACTTAGCGCTTCTTGCTCTATCTTCATCTTTTGTCATTGTCATTTCCATAACTATCTTAAAAATTTATCAAATATAAAAATCAACTGCAACAAGGTAATATAAGAAACACTCACCAGCATCAATGTTCTAGCTGCTTTAGCCGTTCTTAATTTATACAGACGAACTGCATAAAACAACATCCAAAGCCCTAATAAGAACACTAAAATTGCCGCTATTGGCGTAATAAACAATTTACCTGTATATCCTAAAGATGGCAAAAGCGATGCTACAATAAGCCAAATCGTATATAATATAACCTGTAATACAGTTCCTTTGTCTTTCTTCCCTGTTGGAAGCATAAAAAATCCCGCTTTTTCGTAATCCTCATACAAGAACCAACCAATAGCCCAAAAATGAGGAAATTGCCAAAAAAACTGAATTAGAAATAATGTTCCTGCTTCAATACCGAAATCTCCTGTAGCTGCAACCCATCCTAACATAAATGGTATCGCTCCTGGAAAAGCACCTACAAAAACAGACAAAGAAGTCACTGTTTTTAATGGTGTATAAACACTGGTATATAAAAAAATCGAAATCGCACCAAACATTGCTGTTTTAGGATTGATTGTATAAAGTAAAGTTAATCCAATAATTGTAAGTAAAGACGCTACAAGCAAAGCAACTTTAGGCGACATTCTTCCTGAAGGAACTGGACGATTCTTTGTTCTGTCCATTAAAGCATCAAGGTCTTTCTCGATAACTTGGTTATAAGCATTTGAAGCTCCTACCATACAATATCCTCCAATTGCTAAAACTAAAAGTACCGACCATTGAAATGGATGTTGATCATCAAAACCAAGTAGGTAACCAGCTATCGAAGAGAACAAAACACTTACGGCGAGTCCTGCTTTTGTGATTTCTTTGAAATCATTAAAAATAGATTTGAGTGAAAGTGTATTTTGTGTTGCGTCCAATGCGTTGTTATTTTGGTTTTTTCAAAACTGGTGCAAATGTACAAATTAGATTGCAGAATTTAGGACGATAAAATTACATTTTTTCAATAGAAAGCACTAAACATGCTTCAATTTCACGATAAAACCGAATCATCTGCAAAAAATCTTACTAAATATTTTAATAATCAAAATACCAATTAAAGACATCTGCTCTTAATCCTAAAGTAAACCATGTTGTACTTTGTTTAAAATTTGCCGCAGTATCTTTAGTCGGATCAAAGTTTCTATAAATTAAACTTCCAAAGAATTTTAAGTTTGTAGCTGGATTAACTAAATAACCCGCCTGAATGTCGGTAATAAAAACCGATGTTTTATTCCCTTGCCCAACTTCTACACCTGTATTATAAGGTCTTTTTACATCATAACTCTTATAAATATCCGATCCATAATTAAATGAATCTTCCGCAGTATCAAAATCCAAACCTCTGGTTCCAACCGTAATTTTTGCATCTGCAAAATACCTTCCTTTATGATAACGAGCAATAGCTATAAATTCGCTAAAATTACCTCCCCATTGATGCCCAATACTTTGATTATTATGACCATAATTTGTTATAACAGCGCTATGAGAATACACATATGGGCGCACATGATTATACTCTAATTGCATCAATAAATTAGGCACATGAAATGCATTATAATACTTAGCTCCTAACTGATATCCAAATTTATTCTTCCAGCTTTTTTCTCCACTTCCCATATCACCAACTGAAAATTCATCCAGAAGAAATTGTCCATACAAATTAATTTGATTATTCCATTTATACTTTGCAGTTAAACCAAGTAAAGCATTACCGCTTCTAGAAGAAGAAGCAAACTCAACCGATCTGTAAAAAATAATCGGATTAGCAAAAGCCATATCAAAACCACGGTCATTACTATTGGTCCAGATTACAGATTCAAAGAAACCTAAGTTTAATCTATTTGTAACATTTAAACTCAAATAATGGTTTGCCATATATTTACTGGCATAAGTTTTATCTACTGTTGCGTCGGGTCTAACATCTTTAAGAAACATATAAGTATTGGTATACTTTATTTTCCAAAAAGTAGTATTCATTTTAAAATACGGATATGGACTTGCTCCATCGCTCTCTAATAAAGAACGATATCCGTCTCCTATAAAATTTCTTCCATAACCTAATTGAAAATCAAAAATTTTACCTGGCTTATAAGTCAAATTTGCTTCCGCAGAAGGAAAATCATAGCCATCTGTTTTAAAAGCTTTAGCAATTCCAATTCCAGGAATTACAGCAGGATTCCCACCCGAAGGCTTTATTGATTCAGCATAACTATTATAATAATCTGCAAATCTTCCCTGACTTTCAAAAACTGTCGTAGTAAAATTAAGATGCTTACCTAGACCACCTCTAAAATTAAGCGCTCTTGTATTTACATAAGTATAAGAAATATCACTTTTTGTATCCTTACCTACTTGTAAATCTACAATAGCGTTTAATGTAAACCAATATCCCTCTCCTTCTATTTCGACTAAACTTTCATTCCAAAGTTTACGCCCCCACCAACCAGAAACATTCTTTTTAAGCGATTCATTCACCGCTTTAAGATTATAATATTTTGAAACTTCGGCATATGTGTATGGCTTTGAAGCTGTGTGATTATTACTCCCCACTTTATTTAAAGCACCATCAAATTGGGCGTAATAACTATGAGAAAAAGGAATATTTAAATTACTTTCAAACTCTGGATTTGTATATTTTTTATAAACAATACTATCCAATTCTGTCATAGGTGCAGTATCAGGTTTAATAATTTTTGACGCTGCTATCGCTTCCTCAGAAATTTGCCCTGCCGTTTTTAATGGTATATTAATTACGATCGTATATTTAGAATACGTTGGCTTTCCATCATAAGTAGACGGCTTAATTTTAGGAAATGTAGCAAAAACACGTTTTGTTTCCTGAACTAATTCATCATTATTAGCATTAACATATATAACCTTAAATTCTCCATTTCTATCCACTTCAAAAAGGACTTTTACATCACCTTTATAATTGTTCTGTTTTAAATTTGAAGGAATTTGAAAATTTTTAAATACAAAATCCTGAACCTCGCTATAGAAACAATTTTCTAAAGCTTTTGATTTTAAATTCTCGCAAGTTGGAAAAATTGGAAATTCTTCAGAAGTAAAACTAGACTTAACAGTTAAATTATTTGCTTCTTGAGAAGCAGCCATTAAAGAGTAAAATACTATAATAAAAGTCAAAAAACCTTTGTTCATACGGTGGTTTTGGTTGTGAATTTAATATTGGTTTTGTGAAGTTTCTCCGTTTGCAATTGCTTTGGCATTTGAAGTTCCTATACGCTTCACTCCAAGATTAATCATTTCGACAGCCTCATTATATGACCTTACCCCACCAGCAGCTTTTATAGGAAGCGGCGAAGCATTTTCAAGCATCATTATAATTGTTGGAACTGTTGCTCCATTTGGCAAATTATTTTCTGTTTTATAAAAGCCAGTTGATGATTTTACAAAAACAGAAAAATAATCATTTTCATCAAAATTTTGAATGATTATGTTTTTTATTAATGCCGACAGCTGTATAATTTCGGTATCGTTAAGTGCTGCGACTTCTATAATCCATTTCACAACTTTTTTATTGGTCAATCCCAAACGTGTACATTGCAAAATCTCATTTTTTACTAAATCAATTTCCCCGTTTTTAAAAGCTTCATAATTACATACAAAATCTAAATCATCAGCTCCGTTTTGTATTGCTACATTTGCTTCCGCAAGCTTTGCTTCTAAATTTGATTTCCCTTCAGGAAAATCGATCACAGTACCTATCAAGAGATTTGATTCTGCCTTCGAGATCATTTCTTTCGCCAAACTAACTTTATCCGGACGAATCATTATCAATTTGAAACGCTCAGTTATAGCCTCTTCAATTGCATCTTTAACTATCTGTGTATTTTCTGCTTCAGTCAAATTAGCTTGCTCAGCAGTTTTTAAATATGTTGAATCTAAGTATTGTCTAATATTCATGGGTATAATAAATTAATTGTATTAAATCCTGGTTGGCAAAAATACATTTTATATTGAGATAAGTTTGGTATAAACTGTTACTTTTAATTAAGCCTAAACAAAGTACAATCACTAACATAAATATTACATTACCAAAAACATTAAAAACAAAAAATCCCACCGAAGTGGGATTTATTAATTTACTATTTTAGAGATTAGCTTATTAAATAGTAGCACCGCAATTATTGCTGATGTTGCTCCAATTGCATTCGCTAAAAAATCCATCATGTCGGCACTTCTTGTTAAAGTATATCTACTTTGCAAAATCTCTATTGCAAGTCCGAAAAAAATCGAAAAAACAAAAGAAACAAGTAACGGCTTATAATTATCTATGCTATTAAATTGTTTTTTAAAAAACAAAAACCATAGTATTGTAAAACCAAAATGAAAACAAAAATGAACTAATTTATCTATGTAAGGAATTTTTATTGTTGGGATATTACTTGACTCTGTTAAACAAAGAAAAACGATAATCCCTGTCCACAATAAAGCCAAACATAAAAAAAATATTTGTTTAAGCACCTATTAATTCTTTATAAGCTTCATCAGATAATAGAGAATCTAATTCTGATGTATTCGAAATTTTAATTTTAATCATCCATCCAGCTCCGTAAGGATCTGAATTTACTGTTTCTGGAGCACTTTCTAAACTGTCATTAAAAGCAATAATCTCTCCTGATAATGGCAAAAATAAATCCGAAACTGTTTTTACAGCTTCAACTGTTCCAAAAACTTCGTCTTTATCAAGCGTTTGATCTAAAGTTTCTACTTCAACATAAACAATGTCTCCTAATTCTTTTTGAGCAAAATGAGTAATTCCTACTGTTGCAACGTCACCTTCAATGCTAACCCATTCGTGATCCTTTGTGTACTTTAAACTTGTTGGTATATTCATAATAAATACTTATTGATAATTGATAATTGAATTTTAATAGGGCAAATGTAACAATCTTCTAATCAAATCCACTTTAGAATCTGAAATTTAATTTCCAAAATTATATCTAATTGTAAATCCTGATCGAATATTCGTTAAAGGATACGTGGTCGAAATAACTGCTTTAGAAAATGAATGATCATAATAAAAAATTGCCGTTAGATTCTTGCTAAATGAATAATCTGCGGTAATTTTTACAGACCAAATATTCTGTCCTGCAGCAAGTTGGTTATTATCATAATCTAGATAACGCACCATGGTCTTGTTATTTCGATATGACAAATCTCCTTTTATATTAATATCACTTTTTATAACTCCTGTAGGACTATCAGCCAATGTCGATGAAAAAATCACATCTTTAATACGATATCCTAAACCTATTATATACTCCATCCCTTTAACTTCGGTCAATAGATTGTTATCAAAACTCATCGACAATGCTCTGTCTTTTTTAATTTCAGTAAGTACTTTCAACGAACTTTTCAACTCAAAATCCATTCTAATAAGCGGACTAAATTGCTCTACTAAATTGACATTAGACATAATTGTCGAATTATAGAAATTCTCAGTATCTGGATCTTTTTCTCCTGGATGTTGATCATATTTAAAATTAGAACGATATTGGTTAATCGTATAAGATGCTCTATAATTATGCTGTAAAGAGAAACGCTTAAATTTATCTTTAAAGTACTTATAACGCATCAATCCATTGTACTTTATACTCCAGTTTGGAAGTGGAAAGTTTCTAAAAATACCCGTCGAGCTTTTTGATGCATCACCTCCTGAATAGGCTGCCAAAAACGAAGGAAGTAAAACTGCCTGATTACTTTTTGTATATCCTATTGGATATCCCTCATTTGACATATAAATATTCCTCAAAGGATATTTAGGATCTGTTGGGTTAGTTGGAATAGGATTATTTGCATCTCCATATCTTGGAATTTCAACTCCTGAACCATAGTAGCCCTCTGCCAAACGATTTGCAATTATTAAACGATTACTTCTAAAATCATCAAATGCCGATGATGAATTTTCATCGCTTGTAGCAAATGATGTTTTTATTAAAATCGTCGAGATTGAGAAAATACCATAATTATACGGCGATCTTGCATGATATAATCCTGTTTCATCAACATCATATTGTTCAGAGAAATTTGCTGAATAGGCACGATCTGCACTCAAATCAATTTTTAAATCTGGCAATAAATCAATATTCGCAGTAGCTTTAAACATCTTGTTTGTTACTTGCGAGAAGTTCTGATTAAAATCCTGATAGTTTGTTAACCAACCATTTTTAGCAGCTTCATAACGCACATCATCCTGACTTCCGAAAATAAAACCTAAAGATGGTCGAGATGAACCTAAGAATCCAACGCTTGGTGTATACCCTGGTAAAACAGTTCCGCTATTAATAGTATAGTTTACCTGAATATTTTTTATACTAGTTAGTACTCCCATTAAACCATCATGAAATGCACTATTTACAACCAATGGTTGGTTTGTATTTACTACTTTCTCTCCTGGTTTTGGTACAGTTGGTTTAGCCTTAGGAACTTTTGCACCTCCCTTATTATTAAGCCCCAAATACTTATAAAGCGTATTCATATTCATGGTCGCCGTAAATGTATTCGAATTTGCATTCTGAACTGTATTCCCTAAATCATAAAAATTACCACTTCCATCCTCATAACTAGACAATGCCTCTGAAGTACGTTGCCAGCTATAATCTCCCGTATAGGAATAATTTGCTTTTAAGAATCCTAATACAGGAATCTTATATAATGGAATTTCGTAATTTAAAATCAATTGTTGCATATGCTGATTTGGCGTACCCATGTCCCAATAGCTATCCCAAATACTAAAGTTCTCAATTGGCTCATTATCAGCATTCATATAATTTTTAACAATATTATTAGATGATGCTGTATAATTTATTTTTAATGATTTCGTAAGATTAAAATTAAAACCATACTGATAATTAAAAGCAAAGTTTCTTCTATACATTGGATCCAATCCAATACCTTCAACATTTTCTACTTGTCTAAATTCCTGACGATTATATTGTCTTATAATATTAGTATTAAACGAGATATTAGATGGCAAATAATTAAAATTAAAATCGCTTAACAATTTCCAATAGTCACTCTTCTTAAAGAATTTATTTTTCTTAAGCGGTTCAATTGTCTTTGGCTGAAAGCTGTATGCATAATTTACAGTTGTACTAGACTGTTGATCTCGGTAACTCGCAATTTCATAATCATGACGTTGCACTTCATTATATGATTGCGAGAATGTAAAGTTTTCAGGGTCATAAACGTGTGGTTTTTGCTCTGGCGCTCTATCTTTTCTAACTCCAATAAAGTTGATGCTTCTACGCTTTGTATAATCAATTGCACGGTTTTTTATATTATCTCTTTCGGCAGCATCTGTCGTTACATCCAATAACTGTTTCAATTTAATATCTTCATTAAATGGATCATATTCTGGCGTAATTACTTCTTCTCCAACAGCATAATTAAATGGTAAATTAATTCCCCATTTAGGCGGTAATAACTTACCTAAATTCAAATTAGTTACGATATTGTATTGTTGTATATCCTCTCTACTTCTTTCATTCGGTCCTTGTTCCAGAGATCCAAATCCTATAGTACTTTTTCTACCTGTTGCAGAAACCGTAGCAAAATCGGCAAAATTAGTATCTAAATTTAAGATTGCGGCCATACCTCCTTTATTGTCCATCTCGGCAAGACGCAACTCATTAAACCAAACTTCTCCTTTAATATCCTGATGTGTTTCTGTATTCTTCACACCAACCATTAAATTCCTAACCAATCCAAAGTTCGGATTTCCTTTTATCCCTAATCGCAAAGTACTATCTCCATCACCATCTGGCTTGGTTATATCATCATCCGGATAATAAATTCCATCAAGAGGAAGTGTATTTGGGTCAATTTTCATCGCCTCAATTTTCATTTGTGTCAATAATGACAATGCCAAATCAATATTATTTTCTTCTGGCCAAACAACTTCTGGGCTTAAAGGAGAACAATCTGAACCTGACGTAGAAACCGGAATAGTAACTTTTAAAGGAATTTCTATTTGGTAGAAATTCTGAGTAAAGTCATTTCCAAAACGGATAAAACCTACCATTTGTCCATTTTGCAACACCTGTTCATTTGGTAATGATTCAGCATGTAAAAACATTTTCAATCTGTTGTATTGACGCATATCAACACTTACGTTTTTAAATACAGCTCTGGAATCTTTTGGTTGCAATCCATTTCCAGCAACTCGTAATGCTAATGCCTGTTCGTTTTGATTAATAATTGTATTATTATTATATAATTGCTCACGCGCTACTCCTGGAGGAGAAACATAATTTACTGGACATCTAGTACTATTTTCTTCAATATTTACAGCAGAAACATCGAAAGTCGTATTATCATCTTCTACATTAACATCAGCAGGATCTAATGTATTTGTATATCTTCTCCACTCTCCTCTTACCAAATCTAATGCTCCAAAACGAACTGTAACATCACTTTCAAATCCTGTCATAAACATTCTCATGAAACGGATTGATCTAAAATCTGATATATTACCAATTGTATTTTGAGGTTGCGAAACTGGAATTTTAAACTGAATCCATCTAGCAGCAGTTACTGCTCCATTTACCATAGTCACTTGGGTATTTTTTATATCTGTAATATAATTTTGCCCTATTTCCATATTTGGCTTAATATCGATGCTATACTCATAATAAGCATTAATCGTATTCATGGTATTATCTCTGTTGATATCCTCAACATCAGGAAGTGTTGTCGAAGCTCTATTTGCGTCGTTTATATTTACATTCGAGTTTCCTTCAACACCGTTATAATTCTTGTAACGATCTAAAACACCACCATCAGCATTTAAGTAATAGGTATAATTATCCGCGGCTGGGTCATTTGTTGAGGCAAAATTATTATAAACTGCCCCTTCTCTAGCATCTGGTAAACCATCAAGACCTACATCCTGATTGGCTCTATTACCGCTATCGTTGTCAAATGCGTAAATTAAAGATTGCGATGCTGGAACATCTCCCCACATAGGCTGAGGATTAACCACAATCTGACCTGGTCCTAAACCATTTTCATATTGTTTTCTTCCATCTTTTAAAATATCTTCTGAAATCTCTCCTAAGTTAAAGTAAACCTTACCTGTATTGGTTTGATCTGTTTCTCCTGCTCCCACAAATGGATCTAATACCCAAAACTGAATATATTCAACATTTCCTTGTTCAAAATCGGTTGAGCTCAAAGCACGCATTATCCCTCCAAAATTATCTTTTGGGTTTGTGGCATAATTTAAATTATTATTATAAGGTCCTCTTTCTGATGGGTAGTAAGTTAAATCCAATGTGTTTACCACTTGCGATTGTCCTTGTGCAATATCAGTTAATGGATACAACTCATCACTATAAATTCTACGGGTCGAGTTTAATGATAAATCATCATTACTTATCCCTGATGGTTTAGAAGAATAAAAAACCGGATCAATTGTGTACCATGCTAGTTTTGCTCTTTTAAAACCATAACTCATATCATTGGCTTTGGCATTAAAATTATAGGTACTTACAGCATTCTCCTCTGGCGTAGATGCAAGACTCCATGCATATGCCGAACGCATATCTATTGTTGATTGCGACCCTTCAAAATCATCTACGTAAATAGTTGATTCTCCTTCAAAATTATCCGCTTTTGGAGTACCTGGTTTTAAGAAGGCTATTTCTCCTCTTAACGAAAGATTAGAAGGAACATCCGTATCTATAAATGGTAATTTATTTACTAATCGGGTAAAGAAAGGAATCTCGGTAGAGAAATTTGTATTAAAACCATAAATCATATTATTTACAGATTCCTGTCCATAACTCGATTTTTGTGTAAACGGTTTCTCTGTCATTTGTAAAAAAGTACCTCCTACAGTAAAATTCTCTGAAATTTTATGTTGTACATCTATTCCCATAAATCTTCGGGTTTGTTGTCCGAAAATAGAATTATTCTCTAATGAAATCTCTATTGGTGTATTTGATGCCTGAAGCGAAGGATCCAAAATCTGAACTCTTCCTAATTGATAGTTTACACTATAATCAATCCCCTCAACCAAAACACGTCCTCCAGCAGTAACAACTACAGAACCTTGAGGAACGTTAAAAGCTCCGATAGGAATTCCGTCACCTCCTGTTGATTTATATTTACCTCTTAATAAGAATTTATTTTTATCACTATCCTGTAAAGCTGCAGATTGTGTACTAGCATACATATTACGGAATACATACTTACTTTGATTAGGATTATAAGTACTTGTATTACGATAGTCCTCTCCTGTACTATTTGATAATTTAGAGAATAACAATTCTCCAAAAGGCTCTTTAGTTGTAAATATAATTCTACCATTTTGAGCATCCATTGTTAATCCTGGTAAGAAATCAAAAAAACCATCACCACCCGTTTGTGGGTCATTATTGTAGTTTAATTTATCCAAATTAAACACTTTAAGCAAAGGTGTTTCTTCTACTTTATTATCTGGTATAGGATTTGGAGGAAATGGTGTTCCTGAAACTGGCGTGATATAATTTATAGGAGACGGATCTGTATATAAAATATTAAACCTGAAATCTTCTTGTTTTATTTGATATGCTCCAGGAATTTGATAGATATTTTTCATCATCAAATTCCAAACCGGATTCTTAACATTTGTCAAATTGCTTTTAAGCATTTTCAAAATCAAACTTTGCGTTATGATTGCTTGATTTGAAGGATTGTTACCTGTTACTACTGTACCATCTACACCATCATTACCAAATTCCCCTACTTGGAATACCTGATCTCCCATTGTATATTCATAAGCAACTGCCAAAACCTCGTCATTTGCCAATCGTTGTTGTAACGATAAATATCCTAATTGTGGATTAAAAGTATATTCATTAGAATTTAATTTTCTTGCATTTTCTAATTTCGAATAATCCTGTCCTTCACTTACTGTAATACCATTAAATCCTGAGCTTGAAGTAACAATTTCACGAATATTACTATTCAAATAACCTGTTCCTCCTGCTATTAATTTTGGATCATATTTATTATTACTATTATTCGCTGGTGAATTTATTGGATTAAGAAACATTCCCGCTGAAGGATTAAGCACCACAACTTCACTATCTGGAACTCCTGATAATTGTGCCTCACCTAAATCCTGAAGTGCTATAACGTTTCTTAAATTGTTATTTGTAGTACTTACTCTATTTTGTTTATTAGTAATCCAAACTTCTAATCTTGTTATTTGAACTCTACTATCTATAAAAGGGTATTTTCTTAAAGACGAATCATATTTACCTCTAAAGTATTGAGATAAAAAGAAGTGCCTGTCATTATCATAATTTAAAGCATACAAATCAAAATCCTGAACTGTACCTCCACCTTCGGCTACTACACTTTTACTTTGAGATTTTTGCTCTGAGAAAACTCCCGTAATTGTAGTTTTACCAAATTGTAATTGAGCTTTTACCCCAAATAAACTTTGTGCTCCTCTTATTAAAGTACTATTAAGCGGCATACTTACGTTACCAACCTCAATTTTCTGAATGATATCGTCTTCTGATGGTGTGTATTCTAATTTTATTAAATTTTGGAATGCAAATGTTGATTGAGTATCATAATTAGCATTTACATTTAATCGAGTACCCACTTTCCCTTGTAAACTCATACTGATACGCTGATCAAAATCAAAAGAAAGATTTGATCTGTTTCTAGGAGAAAAGGAAGGATTGTCTTGTTTGGTATAACGAACTCCTAAATCTATTTCGACAGAACCAGTTGGTTTTACATCGATGGTATTACTTCCAAAAATAGATTCGAAAAGTCCAGATCTAATATAATATCTAGGTAGTAAATCTTTTTTGGCTAATTCACTTCCATCTTTTTTACCATCAATAGCATCTGCTTTTTTCTTAAAATAATCTCTTCTAGACTCTTTTAATATTAAAGCTTCGTATTCTTCTGGCGTTAAAATAATAGGATAATTAATCGAAAAATCATCTACGCTATTGGTATAGATATAGCGATCTGTAATAGGGTCGTAAGTATATGCGGAAAGAATACTTTGTGGATCTTTTATTTGTATTTTACCAACAGAATACCCTGTTTTAGTTGTATCTTGAGCTTCCTGTTTTACCTGAGCTTCCGATACAAACCCACAAAATAAAACCAGCAAAAAAATACAAATTTTATGCATATAGTCCGTGTGTTTTAAAGTACGTTTTTTTTATAAACTTTTTAAAGCCTTCTTAATTATTGACTCAACAGTCGCC
Organism: Flavobacterium sp. KMS; assembly: GCF_000813005.1. Taxonomy (GTDB): domain Bacteria; phylum Bacteroidota; class Bacteroidia; order Flavobacteriales; family Flavobacteriaceae; genus Flavobacterium. The sequence goes on from NZ_JSYP01000018.1 coordinate 105,054, forward strand.
TCAGGATCTTCTTTTATGATTTTTTCAACCACTTTTTCAGATGTTTTTCTGACAAATCCTAAAACTTCTAAAGCAGATAACGCTTCATCTCTGTTTGTATTGTTTTGAAGCATTGAAACTTCATCTAAATCGTACAATTTAACAATTTTTTCTTTCAAATCAAGGATAACTCGTTGGGCAGTTTTGTTCCCAATTCCTTTTATTGACTGAATTACACCCACATCTCCCGATGCTATTGCATTAATAATTTGTTTCGGATCTAATGAAGATAACATTGTTCTGGCAATATTAGCTCCAATTCCAGATACCGATAACAACATCCTGAAGATTTCTCTTTCGGATTTTTCTATAAAACCAAATAATGTATGCGCATCTTCTTTTATTTGAAGATGCGTATACAATTTTATAAAATCACTATTTGGTATTAACGAATAAGTGTGTAAAGATATATTTACATGATATCCTACTCCACCACAATCGATAACAACTTCGGTAGGCGTCTTTTCAACTAATTTTCCTTGCAAATGTGCAATCATAATATAATGTTAACAGCGCCAAATATAGTAAAATTTGAAGTAAAAATACCACAATTTTTAAACAATACTTTTTTACCTGAAATTATTTAATCAAATTATTCTTTTTAATTTCTTTTTCCTGAGCATCAATAACAGCAATAGCTGCCATATTAACCATTTCTTCTACACTTGCCCCTAATTGGAAAATATGTACTGGTTTACCCATACCTAACATTATTGGTCCTATTGAATCTACTTTATTCAATTCTTTCAATAATTTATAAGTAATATTTGCCGATTCTAAGTTAGGGAAAATAAGTGTATTAACTTTCTTTCCTGCTAATTTAGAAAAAGGAAATTTTTCTTGTAGCATTTCTGGGTTCAAAGCAAAATCAGCTTGAATTTCTCCGTCAATAACTAATTCAGGATGATTTTTATGCAAGTAAGCTACTGCTTCTCTCACTTTGGCAGCTCCTGGATTTGTCGAAGAACCAAAATTAGAATATGAAACCATTGCAATTACAGGCTCTACTCCAAACATTTTAGCTGTTTTAGCTGTCATAACAGCTATTTTAGCCAAATCATCTGCTGATGGATTGATATTAATCGCAGTATCTGATAAGAACATTGGCCCACGATTCGTCATCATCATGTTTGCCGTAGCTACAAGTGAAGCACCAGGTGCTTTCTCTATAAGCTGTAACATTGGTTTTACAACCGATGGATAACTTCTAGAATGACCTGTTACCAATGCATCTGCCTCTCCTTCATTAACCATCATTGCAGCAAAATAGTTTCTTTCGCGCATTAATTTTTGAGCATCTAGCAAAGATATTCCACGTCTCTCTCTTGTTGACCAGTAAGAAGATGCAAATTGGTTTCTTCTTTCTTCTTGATCTTTCGTTTTAGGATCAATAATCTCAACATCTGCATCAAATCCTAATTCAGCTTTAAGCTCTAGAATGATTTCTTTATTTCCTAATAAGATTGGAAAACCAATACCTTCTTCATATACAATTTGGGCCGCTTTTAATACATTTAAATGGTCTGCTTCGGCAAAAACGATTCTTTTTGGATCCATTTTTGCTCTGTTTGTAATCAAACGAACCATTTTATTGTCATTTCCTAAACGAGCCAAAAGTTCTTCTTCATACTTTTCCCAATCAGTTATTGGATTTAAAGCTACTCCAGACTCCATTGCTGCTTTGGCTACTGCCGGTGCAACTACAGTAATTAATCTTGGGTCGAAAGGTTTTGGAATTATATATTCTCTTCCGAATCCTAATTTAGTCGCTCCGTAAGCAACATTTACTTGCTCTGGAACTGACTCTTTTGCTAATGAAGCTAACGCTCTAACAGCAGCCATTTTCATTGCTTCGTTAATTTTAGTCGCTCTTACATCAAGAGCTCCTCTAAAAATATAAGGAAATCCTAATACATTATTTACTTGGTTAGGATAATCAGAACGCCCCGTAGCCATAATAACATCCTTACGAGTTGTAATAGCTAGGTTATAATTGATTTCCGGATCAGGATTTGCCATTGCAAAAACGATTGGATTTTCAGCCATTCCCAATAACATATCAGCTGTCATGATATCTCCTGATGATAATCCTAAAAATATATCCGCTCCTTTTAAAGCTTCTTCTAAACCAATTGGTTCAATATCTTTAGCATATTTTAATTGTAAAGCAGATAATGCAGGGTTATTTTTAGTTAAAAGCCCTTTACTGTTATACATTAAGATATTCTCAATTTTTACTCCTAATAAAACATACAAATCAGCACAAGCCAAAGCAGCAGATCCTGCGCCTGAAACTACCATTTTTACATCTTCTGCTTTTTTATCTGCTAACTCTAAAGCATTTATCAAAGCTGCCGAAGATATAATTGCAGTTCCGTGTTGATCATCATGCATTACCGGAATATTAAGCTCTTCTACCAATCTTCTTTCTATTTCAAAAGATTCTGGTGCCTTAATATCTTCTAAGTTAATACCCCCAAAAGTTGGAGCAATATTCTTTACGGTTTGAATGAATTCTTCAATATCTTTTGTTCCAATTTCAATATCAAAAACATCGATATCAGAAAATATTTTAAATAACAATCCTTTCCCTTCCATTACTGGTTTTGATGCTTCAGGACCAATATCTCCTAAGCCTAAAACCGCGGTTCCATTAGTGATTACAGCAACAAGATTCCCTTTTGCAGTGTATTTATATACTTCGTTTACATCTCTTGCAATTTCTAAACATGGTTCGGCAACACCTGGTGAATATGCCAAAGATAAATCTCTTTGGGTTGCATATTTTTTGGTTGGAACTACTTGAATCTTACCTGGAGTAGGCTTTGAATGGTACAATAACGCCTCGCTTCTTTTACTATCTTTATTCATTGTTTTTAGATTTTATTCTAGCTTACAAAGATATAAGACTTGGCTTAAAAAGGAAGCTTTTATATTATTCTTTTATTCTTTTATATTACTCTTTTTTCAAAAAACCAGCTTTATTTTTAATCCAAAAAAAATAACCTGAAATTAATTAGGCTATTTTTTGCTATTCTTTCATACCATATTCTATTGTGATATATAGGAATTTAAGTGATTAATGGTGTCCTTTTGAATTTCTATTATTGATTTCACAACGTCACTTATAGAAATAATTCCTACCACAATACCATTATCTACAACAGGCAAATGTCTAATTCTTTTACTACTCATTAACTCCATACAGGAGTCTAAATTATCAGACAAACTTATTGTAATCACATTGCTTTCCATGATTTCATGAACAAATGTCTCTTTTGAAGATTTATCCTTTAAGACAATTTTTCGTGCATAATCTCTTTCTGACAATATACCTTTTAGCTCTGTTCCATCTATTACTAAGATGGCACCAATGTTTTTTTCTCCCATTACTTTTAAAGCCTCGTAAACGGTAGTTGATGAAAGTACTGAATAAACTTCTTTTCCTTTCGTGCTTAGTATTTGATTAACAGTCATATCTGATATTTTTAAGAACTATAAATTTAAAAAAAAACAAGTTACGAATAACATTACTTTATCTTTTTAACTTAAAAAATTATTTAATCAGCTGTCAAAACCAGAAAAATAAAGAGTTTTATTTATTTTTATAACACATTTAGTAAATATTTACTCAACACTAACTATCTAAATATAAAACAAACAATGCCCTTTCTGAAATTTCAAAAAGAGCATTGCTTTTAAATATGGTATTTATTATTTAGATGTACTGAATATTATTCCATCGAGATGATGATAAATTCACTTCTTCTGTTCAATTGGTGTTCTGCTTCGGTGCAAGAAACTCCATCGGAACAGTGGTTTACTAATTGACTCTCGCCATATCCTTTGGCGGTTAATCGATTAGATTTAATTCCGTTTTTTATCAACCATTGTTGGGTTGATTTAGCTCTTCTGTCTGATAATGCCAGGTTGTATTTGGCTGTTTGACGACTATCGGTATGGGAGCGAATATCGATTTTCATCTTTGGGTATTGCTGCATTACTGCCAGGATTTTCTCTAGTTCGAAGGCGGCATCTTTGCGGATGATGGATTTATCTAAATCAAAATAGATGATAGGAATATTTAGTGTTTTAGCTAAATCGGTTCCTACTGTGATTGGTTTGATGCGTTTTTCTAATTTTATATTTAGCTCTGTTTCTCCTGATTGTTCTTTTATGATTACTGGAGTTTCTATGGTTTCATAATCTTCTTTGGCTACTCTTACATGATAGGTTTTGTTACAATCTACCTTAAAGCTATATGTTCCGTTTGCTGCTGTTGTTTCTTCGCCTATTGTTTTAAATTGCTCGTCGAGCAGGGTTACTTTGGCATTGTCTAGTATAGCGTTGGTTTCTTTGTCGCTTACTATTCCTTTTAGGGTTTGCTCACAGTTTAGTTTTCTTGTTTGGGTTAGTTTATAAATATCATCATTACCATTTCCTCCTTCTCTGTTGGAGGTGAAGTATCCTTTTTGGGTTTCGCTATCGATGATAAATGCAAAGTCGTCTTGTTTGCTATTTATTGGTGCGCCTACGTTTTGTACTGTTGTAAAGGTGTTATCGTTGTTGTTATCATTGATTTTGGCAACGTATACATCGAGTCCGCCTAGTCCTGGTCGTCCGTCGCTGGCAAAATATAGCTGGTTGTCGTTTGCTATAAACGGGAAGGTTTCTCTGCCTTCGGTATTGATTGTTTTTCCTAGGTTTTCTGGTTTTCCAAAGCTTTTGTCGCTGTTTATTGTTACGCTATACAAATCGGATTGGCCCAGGGTTCCTGGCATATCGGAGGCGAAGTATAGTTTTTTCTCGTCATTGCTTAGTGCGGGATGTGCGGTGCTGTACTGGTCGCTATTAAATGGTAGTTCGCTTACGTTGGTCCATTTGCCATCGATTTGTTCTGCTTTATAGAGTTTTAACAGGGTGATTTTTTGGTTGTCTTTGCCTCTTTTTCCTTCCAGGTAGTTGTTTCTTGTAAAGTACATTGTTTTTCCGTCTTTGGTGAAAACGGGTGTGGATTCATTGAATTTGGAATTGATGTTCTTTTGGAATCGCTCTGGTGTTCCTAGTGTTCCATCGGCTTTTATTTCGGCGGTGTATAGGTTGGTAAAGGATTTATTGGTCCATTTGAATGTTTTTTTGGCTATGCCTCCGGTATCTCTGGCGGATGCAAATACGAGTTTGTTGTCGTAATAGGCGCTTCCGTAATCGGTTTGGGTGGAGTTGATTTTTGCGTCGGCTATTTCGTATCGCCCTGAGTTGGCTTTTATTTGCTCGAGGTAGTTTTTATTGTTTTCGAATAGTTCTCCTCTTTTGTCGGCTGCCTTTTTTTTGTTGAAGGTATCGAGGGTTTTATCTGCTTTGGCATAATCTCCTGTGGCTTTTAGGGTTTGTGCGTAGCGGTAGTAGTACTCGGGTTCTTGTTCTGGGTTCATTTCAAAAAGGGCCTGATACCATTTGGCGGCTTTGGTTAGTTCGCCATTAAAGTAGTAGG
>NZ_JSYP01000019.1 GCF_000813005.1 Flavobacterium sp. KMS
TCGATTCTATTACTCTTATTTTGTTGTTCTAAGATCTCTCTTAAAACGGCTGTCAATTCAATATGTCTAGGAACGTGTTCTTCTTTTTAATGTCGCTTGTTTCTCAAAGCGGGTGCAAAAGTAGAAAACTCTTTTCTAACTGGCAAGAAAAATTTGAAGTTTTTTTTTATAGAAATTTTCATTCTCGTTAACTCTTTTTCTTATCAATCTTTCAAGGAACTTTCCGTGTTTTGCGGGGTGCAAATGTAACATCCGTTTTCCATTCTCACAAGCTTTTCCAAATCTTTTTTAAGAAATAAATTTCCGTTTTAATTCGTGTGCTTGTCAGTATTTTAAGGAACGTTTGTCGTTGTTGCGGGTGCAAAACTACCACCTTTATCTAGATAAACAATACCTTTTTAAAAGTATTTTTCGTTTATTTTTTAACACTCTGATTAGATGCTTTTTGTAGCGTGAAGTTTTTAAGCTCTTACTCTTTGTTCTGAAGTATCTCTTGGTTTTTCGGGGTTTCTTGCTTTGTTCAGCCTTGGTTTTACTGGGTTTTTCTGATTTCTCGCAAAGTCACTAAGGCGCAAAGCTTCCTTTTATTGTCTTTAATATGGTGTTTCTATTGGATTTTGTCCCTCCTAGCCCTGATAGAAGCGGAAATCCTTGGCCTTTTTTCTTTAAAAAGGACAAGATTGGAGCGCATAGCAGGAAACAGCTCCTTAAAAAGCTTCTCCTATATAGTATAGCAAAGTTTTACTCCTATAATAAGGACATAAAAAAGCGGCTACTATATATAGTAGCCGCTTATCATAACTTGATTTATAATCTATTTATTCTACAATAAGTTTTTGAGTTGATGTATTACCATCTTGCTCTACTTTTATAATATAAACTCCTGTAGGTAGATTACGGATATTTAATTCTTTGTTTTCTGTTTGTACTGCGAAAACAATTTTTCCAGACATATCGGATATTCTGATATTCTTTTTGCTCGTAGACGTTGTTTGTACATATACTTTACCGTCTTTAACTGGATTTGGATAAATTACAAATCCGTCGATTGTATTTGTAGGTACTCCCAGAGTACAAACCGTACTTGATACATTTATTGTACGCGTAACAACTGTTTCATTTAGCAATGCATCTTTTACTGTATACGTCAAGATATATTGTCCTGGTGTGGTTACATCGACTGTTCCTGTAACTATTACTCCGGGAGTAATATCTACATTTAGATTGTCTAGCGCTGTAAAACCAGCTTCTACATAAGGACATCCTTTATCTAGAGAAACTATTACGTTTCCTAAAAGTGTAATTATTGGTTTCGCTCTTTCAATTGTTATTGTCCAATTCTCTATAGTTCCGTCTTGAGCTGTTACATTATATACAATAGGTAAAGTATAATTTAATGTTGTTACTCCGCTATTTTGAAAATAGGTTCCAATACGTAATGTAGCAAAATCGGATATTTGGAAAACTGGAACTAACACACTTAAATTGGCATTATTATTAACAAGAACTTTTATCGTTTTTAAAACTGGATCTATTACACTCGTTCCTATTTGGTTTGCTACTGAATATGCAATTATACTTGCTTCTGAATTCTTTGCATTTAAAGTAACGGTGTAGTTTGTTTGTGAAAGCTTATTCTCTGAAACTACTGAAACCAAAAAGCTGTTTGTATAGTCTGAAACAACCGCTTTGGAATTTAATTGTTTTACTCCGTCTATATATAACTCTGCTCCTGATGAAACTGTAAAATCTGCAATTAAATTAGACACATCAATTCCATAAGTCAATGTTTTAGTAGCATTGCTTCCTACGATATCTGTATTGATTTCCTGTGCTAATCCTGGATTAGATGCTGTTTTAAAGTCGTACGAAAGTAATTTGCTTTCATTGCTTAAACCTGTTAACACTTTAATAGTATATGTTTCTATAATTCCTGTGTTAAAACCTACTCCTTCTACATTTAAAGTAACTGGATTTGTATAGTCATTTGCAGTAACTCCACTTACTTGTGTTACCCCGTTTATTTTTGCAATACTTTTCATTCCCAATGAATAATTAGCTACTGCCGTTGTTATATCTGTTCCATCGTTTAATAACACCGAATAAGTTTTAGTAGCTGCATCATAAGAAGCTGAAAGTTGATTTACAAAATCTACTTTTTGTAACAAAACCGGAACATTCCAGAATTTACCTTCGCCCTGTCCATTTGTATCGGCATTTGTTACTACAGCTGTATTATCATTTAGAGTACTATCAAAAACAAATTGTTTATTTCCCTCTGAAAATGAATAATACGCTATTAATCCTGGTTCATTACCAAAATACTTTGTCATCGTGTTTGCAGCTATTGTTGCCTGATTACGTACTCCTGACCAAATACGAACCTCATCTATATTCCCGTTTATACCACGAGCCAAGCCTGCATTATTACCTATGTAGACTGCAGAAGATGCATTTGAAGATGCAGCCGCCGCAGTACCTGTACTAGTAAATGGAACTGAAACCCCATCTATATAAACCGTATACACATTGGCAGCACTTACAGTAAAAGCAATATGTTGCCAAGTGTTTTGTTTAATAGTATTTAATCCTGTATTTACAACATAAGAGCCTCCTGGTGTAGTTATAGAAAGTACTAAACTGTTTTCTTTATAAAGAGTTAGATTAGCTGTATTGTGTATAAAGGCTAATACTGAACTTTTATCTAAAAGTCTTCCGAAAACTGATGGTTGTTTTTGGTTAAGCCAAGCTTCGAATGTATAGTTATTAGTAAGATTTAAAGCTGGAGTAATATCTGTTTTTACAAAATCATTTATCCCATCAAAAGTTCCTGTAACATTCGTTACATAATTTGCAACATGCGAGAGTGTTACTGATTTTGAATTATTTGTAGCATCTGTATCTCCTACTAATTGAGTATAAACTTCAATTGTATAATCTCCAGGAGCACCTAAATTAGCTGTTGTTGTAAATGTAAAGTTAGCTGTTCCAGCTGCTGGAATTATCCCTGTAAAATTCTGAATGACTTCACCTCCTCCATTAATTTTGTATGCTACTGGAAAATTCGTAATAGGTGTACTTGAATAATTACCTATAACAGCAGTAACTGAAACTGCATTACCAGGTTTAACTGGAGCAACAATTCTTTCTACACTTGCATCGGCAGCTGTAAATGGCAATACATTAATGGTATATTCTTCTACCTCAAAATCTGATCTTGAACTTGTAAGTCCATCAATTGTTGGTCCTAGATTTACATTATAATATTCATTAGGAGCACGGAACATGTGAATAACTCGCATTAATTTTTCGCCTGCTGTTGTTCCCGCAGGAATGGTTATGCCCCCTATAGTAACTTGTCTGTTCGTAAAATAATGCTTACTTATTGTAGATGCAATGGCTGGTGCTGTCACAGGACTTGTCGTGTTTACCCAATAATTACCAGCATAAAATTCATCGGTTAAATTGCCATCTCCGTTTAAATCAATAACAATCATCGTAAATACCCCTACAGCCGATCCGGTTTGGTCTCCTATAAGCGGTACTTCTGTTTTGGTTATTGTAACTTCTGGCTGATAGTTAAATCCTGCGTATACAGGGATTTTTATATTCTTAAAATCTGAATACCCAGTAGTCCCTGAAGTCTTTACAACATCATTCCATTTTAATCTAGAAATTGCATATCCATCTGTATTGGTATGAGCTGGCAAATCGTTTTTATTAAATACAATTTTTTCAATTACATCATTAGCAGCATTATCATCTGCTACATCAACACCACTTATAATTTTATATTCAGCATTAACAGTAGACAAATCTGCTTTGGTAGCAAACGTAAAACTAACTGTTGAATATGGTGCAATAGCAGGAACAGCTTCGATCACTTTCGCTCCTGTTGTACCTATCTGATAAAACACAGGATAATTTGTTACTGCAACAGGTCCTAAATTACTAACTCTAATAGTTATGTCATGTGTACTTGTTTTTTTTCCCAGAACTTCTGGTGTTACTATAGAAACGATACTTACATCATTTACAAGTGGTTTAGTTACACAAGTAATATCTGCAATCCATCCACTTCCGTTTTCAATTTCATCTGAAACAAATCTGAAAGTTAATTCTCCTCCAACGGCTGTAGAAGTTAATGATGAAGGTAAAGTATTACCAGTAAATCTGCCTAATAAAGTAGCTGCAGTGGTTGGCCCATTGTAAACGTATAAAAAATCATACCCTAATTCTAAATCAAAGTCAGTAAAATTTACATTAATACTACTTCCTACGGTTGCTGGTATAAAAGTAATTGTTTGCGTAAGCTTATCTGCATAATTTCCGTAACGCGTCCCACTATCTGTAAATGTCGCTGCACAGGTCGTCTTATTAGCAGCTGATCCCATTGTTATATCAGACCCTATATTATTAACATTTTTTGTTATTGTATTATTCTCTGAAACTGCATCGCCCGGATAATTTACATTACCTACTACAGTATATACTCCTGGCGCAGAAAAATCAGCTTTTTGAGTAAAATCATAAGTCACCTCACTCAATGGGTTAACCGGCCCAGGAATTGTTTCTGCAATTACTGCTCCATTATTAATTTTATATGAAACTGGAATATTGCTAATTGCTACTGGAGAGTTATTAAAAACTTTTACTTGTACAGTTTCTGTAGCAGTAACTCCTGCATTAGGCTTAAATGAACTTAAAGCTAAATCGGTTGCAGTAGCTTCAAAAATTTCAACATTATCTATATAAGTTGCACCATATACGTTTCCGCTATTTGTTGCCACAAAATCATTATCACTTACTGTTTCAAAAGCTATACTAAACGTAGTCCCTGCATAAGCCGATAAATCATAGGTTAATTCTTTATCACTGTAAGAAGGAGTTTCACCATATACATCCAGACCCTCATGACTCATTAATGGAACTCCATTTACCGAAACTCTAAAAAGGTTTTTATCCATCCCAACCGGAGTAACATTAGCCCATTCTAAAAAGAACTTCAGTCTTAATACTTTTCCTGCCAGACTAGTTGCGTCAATATCGCAAAAAATTACTTTTTTTATATAATCTGGATTATTAGTAAATGCCAGATTGTTTTTGGGGCTGACTACCCAAGGAGCCGAAGCTGTACCTGCTGATCCAGCCATTTTTACTCCATCTAAAAACTCAGAATTCACATACTCATATTTCACCTCTCCTGTTCTTCCTTTAGAAAAAACATAATTTGTTGCTTTTCTATTGGTAAATTCTTCAACAAATGGCAAACTAGCTGCATTTAAAACCGGTTGAGAAACAGGTTCTACATTTACCGCACGAACTCTTTCTGAAACTATTTGGGTTGCAATATCTACAGTACGAACTGAAAACCAGTTGTCATCGCCTACTGTAACATTTGCAAATGTATATGTAGGATCTGTAACGGTTGCTACAACATCAAACTTATAACCATTCATTTTCAATACCTCATATTTTGCTCCTGCAATAGGATCCCAATCCATTTTATAGGACGAAACTCCACATGCTGCTGGTGCAATAACTAGATTTTTAGGTTCAGTTATAATATTAAAAACTTCTTTGGAAGCATCAGTTTTTGTACCTGCACTAATTCTTATTTTAGCATTAGCAACTATTCCTGCAGGAACTTTCCAAGCAAAATTTCTTGCTGCCGATGGAACATCTGCTGCAATTATTGAATAATTTACTCCTCCATCAACGGAATATTCTATTGTAAAATTTTTTGGCTCTCCTTCATAATCCCAACGAATATATTCTGTAGATTCAGTATTGAATTTTTCGCCACCTATCGGATAAGTCAAAATCAATTCTGGAGCTACATAATCATATACTACAGAAAACTCCTGAGCAGCAATAAGAGGAATTTTTGTACCAGTAACAATAATTTTATAGGTTCCTGGAGCTGGGTTATCTAATGTTACCTGTTCGATATTATTCATATTATCGACTCCTCGTGTTGCATTTACATTAGGCGTTGTTGCATTTAAAATCCATGGCAAAGTAGTAACACCATCTTTAACGATTTTAATATCTAAATCATTAACCTGAGTAGAACTAGAACCTGGTTCAGCACCAGTATCTGAATACGCTAGCATAACTTTTAATGTAACCAATCCTGCCGGAACTACAATATCTTTTTCATAAGTTGCTCCATTAGCTACAGATGCTGTATAAAACATGTTTTTGTCAATAACTTTAACAGCCCTTAATCCATTAAGATTACCAAATCCGTATTTATAATCTGGACCAGGATTACCTACATCTTTAGCCGTGTTTGCCACCAAAGCTTTCATTAAGGATGCCAATGGTCTTGCACCATAAATATTTTTATATCTCTCATAAAGTAAAGCTACTGTACCTGTTGTTCCTGGTGTTGCCATTGAGGTTCCACTCATAACCTGATACGAGTTACTATAATCTAATGAATACACATCGGTACCAACCGCAGCAATTTGTGGCACTAAACGCCCATCGAGTGTAGGTCCAAAGCTACTATAACTACTAATTAAATCATTAGGGTCGTTTGCAGCTACATGTAATGCATTTTTTGAATTTTTTGTTGATGTATTAAATCCTCCTGGATATGCTGTTTGCGCATTTCCATTAGAATAAATATTTAAAAGATAAGGATATGCCACTGTTACATTATCATCTCCTCTATCTCCAGCATTATATCTGAACGTATTGAACCCTGAACTAAGATTAATTCCATAAGAATTTGATGTAATCTCTATATCATCTTGCTGAACAGACAATACTCTTTCTTGGTAAACTGCTAATCCGTTAGACTGAGTATTAAAATTCCAGCCATACATTAGCACTTCTGGAGCCATTCCTTTTGCTCTTGGGTCTAATAAACCTGCACCTCCAATAGTTCCTGAAACATGCTCTCCGTGAGATGAATTCGATTCATATTCTTTACGGGTTACTCTGCCTGTATGATCTTTGTGTTCTTCGAGATTTCCATCCCAAACACCAACTTTTACTCCTTTTCCAGTTAATCCGTATCCTAAGCCCATAATACTTGAGCCTAAAACATTTGCTTTATGCGAAGTGACTCCAGGAAGATTATCACTTTCTACTGGTGCTGGAACTAACTCTATATTTTGAACCCAATTTAATTTTGCAATTTCTTCTAATTTTTCTTTAGAAGCTTCTAAATACACTTCATTAAAGGTTTTATCAATTTTACTGCTTTTTACAAACAAGCTTGATAAATCTTGTGAAATAACTTTAGCATCAACTCCTTTAAAATAACTTACCACTACTTTGATAGTACTCCCTTGCTCTGCATAATCTGGAATAATCCCTTTTGAAATTTCCTGATCTAATTTATACTTAGAATCTATTGTAATAACTGTTCTTATATTATCAGGAACAGTTCCTTTACTATAAAATTCTGGGCTGATTGCTACATAATAAGCATTATTAGATAAATAACTAAGTAAAGTTATCCCCTGCCTTTTTAATTTTTGTTGCTCATCTGCTGATGGAATTTTTGTAAACTGTAACAAAGTATATTCCGTCTTCGGACTTTGCTTACTTGTTGTTCTCTTAAGTTCTTTAACCTGCTGTTTAAAATTAGCAGAAGTACTTATTTTATTTCCATTTACGGAAATAGAATAATCATTTTCAGAAATGCTTTGCGACCATGATGTAATAACGAAAAACATCATAATCAGGCTGAGTAATTTTTTCTTCATTTCACTAAATTAATTGATTAATAAACGGTTAACAAATAGTCACTAAAGAGTAAACCTACAAATAAAATCATAAATAACAAATTATAACTAAATCTAATTTGTTAAATAAAGAAAGAAACAATAGCTTATAAGGAAGATATATAACAAAACCGCATGCTCAAGCCTTGATTAAAAAATAACCAATTACTTCCGGAAGAAAATTAAAATAAATAAATTCTTAAAAAAAAGAACTTCACGTTACTAATAAAAAAAAACAGCTACAAAAAAAAGACTTACCATACTGATATGATAAGTCTTGTATAATTTTTAATTAAATATTCGGTCTATTTTGCAGCCTTCAACTCTTTGGCTTTTTCTTGCCATCGGTTACTAAGGTCGTCATAATCGACTGGTTTTGCAGGTGCCTGATATTGTAATCTACCAGATTCAAAAGCCCGTACTAAGATTGTTTCTATGAGATAATCTTCGTTAACCTCATAAGGTGCATATTCTGTTTTTAAACTTATATCAAAAACATTCGCTGTGGTATTTGCCCAAAATGCTTTCCACCCACTTTTCAGTGTCTTTACTAACTCATATGTAGTAGTTCCTGTTTGACGATGAATTAATTTTACTAATATTTGGCCTTGTTTTCGAGATAATTTTTTAAGCTTCCCTTCGAATTCATTGTTAAGATAATCTTCAACGATTTTAAAATATTTCTTCTTTTCTCTGTTTGAAGATAATCGAGCCATCCCTTTATTAAGTGCCACTAACCTATCTGATGCTAATCTTGCAAATGGATACGTTTTGTAAACTCTATTCTGGAGAATTAAAAATTGTTTTTGAGCCTCGGGATCAAGCTTTTCCTTTGATATAATAATTTCGGGTAATTCAATCGTATCATTTAATATTGAATCCTTTTCAGTTAAAATATATCCCATTTGTTCGGGATCTTTTTTATCGACTTGTGCATGACCAACAAATGACATGAATAGAAAGCAGAATAAGTAGGTTATAAACTTCATTGAGTTATTAATTTAAGTGTAAAATTATACATTATATATACAACTGTAATACCAAATTTATAATTTAGCAAAAAAATAATTTTATGAGTACAAAATCAATCTTAAACGATACTTCAATTGCTTTTTTAGAAAGCTATCTAAATAATGCTTCTCCTACTGGATACGAAAGCAGCGGACAAAAAATCTGGATGGATTATTTAAAACCATACGTTGATACTTTTATTACCGATACCTACGGAACTGCTGTAGGAGTTATAAATCCTGATGCTCCTTATAAAGTAGTGATCGAAGGTCATGCTGATGAAATCTCATGGTATGTAAATTATATTACTGATGACGGATTAATATATGTAATAAGAAATGGTGGTTCTGATCACCAGATTGCTCCATCAAAAAGAGTTAACATTCATACTAAAAAAGGAATTGTTAAAGGTGTCTTTGGATGGCCAGCGATTCATACCCGAAATAGAGATAAAGAAGAGAACCCGAAAATTAGTAATATCTTCATCGATTTAGGTTGCGAGACTAAAGAACAAGTAGAGAAAATGGGGGTTCATGTAGGTTGTGTGATTACATATCCTGATGAATTTATGATTTTAAACGAAAACAAATTTGTTTGTCGTGCACTTGATAATCGTATGGGAGGTTTTATGATTGCCGAAGTAGCTCGTTTATTACACGAAAACAAAGTAAAACTTCCGTTTGGATTATACATTACAAATTCTGTTCAAGAAGAAGTTGGTTTGCGTGGTGCCGAAATGATTACCAAAACGATCAAACCGAATGTAGCAATTGTTACCGATGTTTGTCACGACTCGACAACTCCGATGATTGAAAAGAAAATTGAAGGTGATACAAAAATTGGTTTAGGACCAGTTATTACGTATGCTCCTGCTGTACAAAATAATCTACGTGAGTTAATTATTAATACTGCCGAAGCTAATAAAATTCCGTTTCAGCGTTTAGCATCATCAAGAGTTACAGGTACAGATACTGATGCTTTTGCTTATAGTAATGGTGGTGTAGCTTCAGCATTAATTTCTCTTCCTTTGCGATATATGCATACAACTGTAGAAATGGTTCATCGTGATGATGTCGAGAATGTAATAAAATTGATTTATGAATCTTTATTAAAAATTGAAAACGAAGAAACTTTTTCTTATTTCAAATAAAATTTAAATAGATTAAAAAAAAAGGCCGCAAATCTAAAATTTAGATTTGCGGTCTTTCTATTAATAAAACTAAACAACAGTTAATGTTATTATGTTATGCGTGTTTTAAAATTGCTACAGCGTCTTTAGCATTAGATAATTCTGCATATTTTAAAGCTGTATACCCTTTTTCATCTTTAGCATCAACATTAGCTCCTTTTTCGATTAAAATTTTTAAAATTTCAACTTTATTGTAACGAGCTGCTGTCATTAACGGAGACATTCCATCTGCCGTTTCATTTACATTTGCACCGTATTCTATAAACTTTTTAACAGTTTCAATGTCACCTTTGCTTATAGCAACATTTAATGGTGTAGAATCGTAAGTTGAAACGATAATTTTGTCATTAGCAAATGAATGCTGAACTGAATTTGAAGCTAAAGAAACATTAACAAAAGCTACTAAAGCTACTCCTAAATAAACGATTGACTTTTTCATGATGATTGATTTTTTGATTGATTGTGATTGATAATTAATTTTGATTGATGATTTTAAATGCTTTGTAATTCTTATACAAATATATATTTATTTTTGGTATTATGCTTTGCAAGGTACTTTGTTTTAACTAACAATTAACATTCTCTTAAAATTAGAACCTCAACTTTAAATTATTGTTGTTAAAAAGAACCTACTTATTATAAAGACGCATAAACAAACTAAATGTTACACAATTATTTAAAAAAAATAAATATCTATATATCAACACCTTAAAAACAAACAAATTAAAAAAAAGAATTTAAAGAAACCTGCTTCCTAAACTCAGGCTTAAAGGTTTTACTTACTAAAACGTATAAGGCTAATATTGCTTTAAAAAGGCTACTGCATCTACTGCTTTAGATACTTCGGCAAATTTTAAAGCATTATATCCATTTTCGGCAGTGGTATAAGGATTAGCCCCTTTTTCAAGTAAAAGTTTAATAATTTCAACTTTATTATAACGAGCAGCAGTCATTAGCGGAGTTAATCCTCCCGATACTTTATTTACATTAGCTCCGTATTCTATAAGCCTTTTAACAGTTTCAATATCTCCTTTACAAATTGCAACATTTAAAGGACTAATATCATAATTGATATGTGTAGCACTTGTAAATATTTTGTAGTTAGAGCTTGAAGCTTGTACACCATTGGTTAAAGCTATTAAAGCTACTCCTAAATAAACGATTGATTTTTTCATGATGATTGATTTGATTGATGATTTTAGAATTCTTCCAAATTCTAAGATAAATACTAGTTATTAAGACATCCAAAAAATCTAAATGTTACAGAACTAAATAGTTTTTTTTGCATTTGTTTTTATTTTTAAATGAATCAATAAAAGCCTAAATCCTTTCTAAACAAAAAAGACCGCAAATTTAAATTTGGGTCTTTTATAGTAGGATTCCAATAACAGTTATTTTTTTATGATAGTTTTTAAAAAAGCAGCAGCATCTTTTGCTTTAGAAACTTCTGCGTATTTTAAAGCTGTGTAGCCATTCTCATTTTCCGTATCAAGTTCAGCTCCTTTAGATACAAGAAATTTTATAATTTCAACTCGATTATAACGAGCTGCGGCCATTAATGGAGACATTTTGTCTATTACTTTATTTACATCAGCACCATATTCAATGAATTTCTTCACAGTATCGATATCACCCTTACTAATAGCAACATTAAGAGGGCTTCTATCATATCCCTGAACGATATGTTTCTCATTACTGAATACTTTGATAGTTGAACTGGTGCTTGATGCTGACGCTAAATTTGCAAAAGCGACTAAAGCAACTCCTAAATAAACGATTGACTTTTTCATGATTGATTGATTGATTGATTATTATTCTCTTCAGTTAAATATGCAGTTATTAAATGATACACAAATAAGCAAAATGTTACACTACTTAGATAAATTGCATAAAAACTTATCTCATATATTAGTAAGACGACAAAAAGAGTCAAAAGGTTGCATTATATTTAAAAACAAATAAAACTTACTGATTTTATTTTATAACCAATTAAAATTCAGAATACTAAAATTTATTTAACTTTACATTAAAAACTTAAAATGCAATCATCAGCAACAACAATCGAAGAATATTTAACATCACTTCCTGAAGAAAGAAAAGCCTCCTTTCTTAAACTTCGAGAAACTATACTTAATAATCTTCCTGAAGGTTTTACTGAAGAATTAAGCTACGGAATGATAGGTTAATATCCTAAATACAGCAAACAAAAATTGGACATGGGAAAAAGCTGCATTCGGTTTAAAAAAATGGATGACATCCCATTTGAACTAATAGCGGAACTGGTACAAAAAATGTCTGTAGAAGATTGGATTAATTGTTATGAATCAGAGTTTAAGTATAAACAATCAAAATAATTATAAACCACTTAATTTTAAATTTATGAAAGTTATAAAAAAAATTCTTCTCGCAATTTTAAGTATTGTAATACTAGCATTAATAGTCGCTCTATTTTTACCAAATGAATATCATGTAGAAAGAGAAGTCACTATAAATAAACCAAAAGATAGTATCTTTAATTATGTAAAATATTTAAAAAATCAAGATAATTTTAGTGTTTGGGCCAAGTTAGATCCTGCAATGAAGAAAACTTTTACTGGAACCGATGGTACCGTTGGCGCAATAGCTGGTTGGGAAAGCAAGGATAAAAACGTAGGTAAAGGAGAACAAGAAATAAAAATTATTATTCCAGGTGAACGATTGGAATTTGAACTCCGTTTTAAAATTCCATTTGAATCTACCGATATGGCTTATATGACAACTGAAGCCATTTCTCCAACACAAACTAAAGTGAAATGGGGATTTGATGGTAGATCTCCCTATCCTATGAATTTAATGTTAGCATTTATGAATATGGATCAAATGCTTGGAGAACAACTCGAAACTGGCCTTCAAAATTTAAAAGTAATTCAAGAAGGCAAACAGTAGCGCAAAAAAGAACCCCGCAACTTAAAATTGCGGGGTTCTTTTTTAATCTATTTTTAATCTATTTTAAAGTAAAATATTATTTACTCAAATAAGCTATTACGTTTTTCTCAATACGTTCGTCAATATTATTAATATCGGCTTTAACGAATTTTTCTCCAAGAATGTTTTCATATAATTCGATATAACGCTCAGATACAGATTCGATATAAGCATCTGTCATATCAGGAATTTGTTGCCCTTCTTGTCCTTGAAACCCATTTTCTATTAACCAACGACGAACAAACTCTTTAGATAATTGTTTTTGTTCTTCGTCTTTATCTTGTCTTTCCTGATATCCTTCTGCATAAAAATAACGAGAAGAATCCGGAGTATGAATTTCGTCTATTAAAACAATTACACCATCTTTAGTTTTTCCAAACTCATATTTAGTATCTACTAAGATTAATCCACGACTTGCAGCAATCTCTGTTCCTCTCTGGAATAAAGCTCTCGTATATTTTTCTAAAACCAAATAATCTTCTTCAGAAACTATTCCTTTAGCCAAAATATCTTCGCGAGAAATATCTTCGTCATGCGATCCATTATCAGCTTTTGTAGTTGGTGTAATAATAGGCTCAGGAAATTTATCATTTTCCTTTAAACCTTCCGCCATTGTTACCCCACATATTTGTCTTTTTCCAGCAGCATATTCACGAGCAGCATGACCAGAAACATAACCACGAATAACCATTTCTACTTTAAATGGGTCACATAAATGACCTACAGCTACGTTTGGATCTGGTGTTGCAATTAACCAATTAGGAACAATATCTTGAGTAAGCTCCATAAATTTAGTCGCAATCTGGTTTAAGATTTGTCCCTTATAAGGAATCCCTTTTGGTAAAACTACATCAAAAGCCGAAAGCCTGTCTGTAGCAACCATAACCAAAAGTTCATCGTTGATATTATAAACTTCTCTAACTTTTCCGCGATAAACCGATTTCTGATTTGGAAAATTAAAATTAGTAGTTGTAATTGTATTGCTCATTATTATTTGTTGTGTTGTGTTGTTTCGTATTTTATGAATGCAAATTTAAAACTATTTAAAAGAGCAAGCAAGAAAGTATTCAGTTTTCAGTCACAGTTTACATACTGCAACTGAATACTGGAACTGCGACTGAATAACTAGAACTCTAAACTTACTTCTTCAAAAGTGTTGTATTAAATAAATTCAAGATTCTATCGTATTCATCAATCCAAGAATAGGTTTCTTTAAATCCATGTGCTTCTACAGGAAATGACGATAGACTCCAATTCTTTTTACCTAACTCCATAAAACGTTGAGACATACGTACAATATCTTTATATTCTACATTATCATCAACCATACCATGAAGCATCAATAAATTTCCTTTTAAGTTATCTGCAAAATAAATTGGCGAACTTTTTTTGTAAGCATCTGGATCAGTTTCAGGAAAATTAAGGATATTACCTGTATAACCATGATTGTAATGAGCCCAATCGGTAACAGATCGCAATGCAGCTCCCGAAGCAAATTCTCCCGGCGTTGTAAGCATTCCCATCAAAGTGATAAAACCTCCATAAGAACCACCATATATTCCAACTCTATTCGCGTCGATTCCGTAATTATCAACTAGATATTTCTTTCCATCTATTTGATCAGACAAATCTTTTCCACCCATAAAACGGTATATTCCAGTTCTTACATCACGACCATAACCATCACTACCTCTATAATCAATATCCAAAACTGTATAACCCAAATCCGTCAGCATATTATGAAACATATATTCTCTGTGGTAGTTGCTCCAGTAATTGTGTGCATTTTGTAAATAACCTGCTCCATGAACAAATAATACAGCTGCTTTATTAGACTTCTCTGCTTTTGGAGTATACATTCTCGCATAAACAGTAGTGCCATCTTGTGCCTTAAACGTAATTACTTCAGGTTCTCTCCAAGGGTATTTTTTAAACTCCTCAGTAGTCGAAGACGTTATTTGCTGTAATGTTGCATTCTTCTTATTCTCGGCAATGTATAAATCCCAAGGCTTGTTTTTATAAGAATAACGTACTAATAATGTTTTTTCATCTGGAGATAAACTTACTTCATGTGCACCATCTTTGGTTAAAATCGGTTCAAGAACACCATTGGCAGCAGCCAGTTTATAGAAGTTTCTATTACCTGGATGAGTTGTGTTTGTCGTTAAATAAAAAGTCTTTTTATCTTTTGATAAACTCACATCTCTTACTTCCCAATTACCATTAGTAAGTTGTGTTTTCTTTTTAGCTTTTAAATTATAAGTATATAAGTGAGAATATCCTGTAACTTCTGATTGAAAGTAAATAGTTTCATTATCTGAAAGGAATCCCAAAGTTCCCGAATCGAAAGCATAAGAAGGAATTCCAGGTCCACCAATCCAAGCTTCGTCATGCTGATGCTCTATTTCCTGAAAAGTTCCTTTGTCTAAATCAAGACTAATTAGCCATCTTTCTTTATTATCCTGACTTCTTATTTCGGCTATAGCCAATGAACCACTGGCATTATAAACTGGCGCCTGAACAGTAATTAGCTTATCTGATTTTTCTTTGTTCTTAAGCTTTTCATACGAATCATAATATTTAGGAACGTCCTGAATATGACTTAAAGTAGAAAAATTGACAAAATAAACCGAATCTTTAGCAACTGAATAAATTCCGAATTTGGTCTTTACAAAATTATCTACCGAAACTTTTTCTTTCGTTTCTGGTGATTGATTATAACCATCGGCTGTTATAAAAACTTCCATTGTTTCTTTTTTAACATCCAATTTTTCAATTAAACTAAATGTTGCAAAATTTCCGTTGGGATTTACTTTAAGACTTTGTAATTCGTCTTTTTTCCCATAGTAATATCCTTTAGGAAAATCAGATTTAACGCTATTCTTTTTAGCTTTATTCCATTCTTTCTTAGCTTCTTTGTCTCTAATAAATTGGAATAATTCTTTTTGTTGTGTTTTCAGAAAAGAATCTTTATTTGATTCCTTCTCAGCTTTGTCTCCGCTATTAAAATTTGAAATTTGTACAATCGTACCTTCCTTGGTATTGTACTTAAACAAATTATCATTTTGCTGAAAAAACAAAATTCCAGCTTCAAAGCCTACTTCTAAATTAGAAATCGGATTCGATTGCTGGAATATTTTTTTTGAAGTTTTATTATGTATAGAGTAAGAATATAAACCGCCATTATCGATGTAATAAACTATATCGGATGTTCCATTTCTTTTAAAATCCAATTGCGAAAAAGCTGCTTCTTTTGGCTGGGCCAATACAGGTTTGGCCATTCCTTTCTCCCAGAAATAAGTACTTAAACCTAAATCATTATTTGGATTCCAGTCGAAGTAAATCTTTTTTCCATCCAAGCTCCAATGCTGATTAGTCGGTTGGACACCTGTAAAAGAATCCCCTTTCATGATTTCTTCAAGCTTCAGGCTTTGACTTTTCCCAGATATTGAAAAAGCTAAGAAAGCAAGTACAAAGATATTTTTAGTCATTTTTATGTTATTTGATTAACACAAAAATACACTTTGAAAGCAATTAAAAAAATCTTTCTAATTTGTAATAAAAAAATTAACCGCAAAGGTCGCAAAGAGTTACGCAAAGGTTAGAAATCCTTTTAATCTTGATAATCTGTGGCTAAAAAATAACCGCAAAGGGCGGCAAAGAGTTACGCAGAGGTCGCAATGATTAAAAATCCGTCCCGACGCTTCGGGATCATGTTTTCGCTTTAGCAAATCCGTCTCATCCGCGTTCCATTACAGACAATCTTAACGAGCTACTCGCGGAGATTCTTCCTGCGTCAGAAAGACAATATTGCGGATAAAACTTAGACTATTAACCGTAAAGCAGACAAAAATGGGTTTCCTCTATATTTATATTTTAAATCGTAACCGAAACTTTACCCAAAACATTCTCAGTTAAATATTTTGCTACACCATCTTCTCTATTTGTTTCAATAACTTCAATATGTGGTAACTCATTTTTTAAATTCTGAGGGGCATTACCCATAATCAAAGCTTTTCCTGTAGAAGACAACATTTTTAAATCGTTAAAACCGTCACCAAAAGAAATAGCCTCATCAAAAGTAGCATTCTCTAATTCTAGAACTTTTGCAATTGCTACACTTTTATCTACAGATTTATCCATAAACTCAAGACAGTTTGGTAAACTAAAAGCATGATGCAAAACATCTGAGTTCTTACTTAAAATAACATCTTTTAATGCAACCAATTTTTCATGGTTATCATGTGTGAAAAATATTTTTATGGCTTTATAATCTTCTAATGTGGAGTAATCAACTAATTCTGGGTGATAAACTAAATCAGCCTGAAAAGCATTCAGTTTTTCGCTCATTCTATTAGTAAGCCAAACGTTTTCTTTAAATAAAACTGTTGTAATTTCTGGGTCAATATCTACGTTTAAAGCTGATTTTACAACATCGCTTGCAATATCAAAAGCGAAAAGTTCTTTCTTTTCTGGTGAGTGTATACGTGCTCCATTAGAACTTACCAGATAAACAGGGATTCCTAAGCTATCAATAATTCCCATTGCATCAAGATGATGACGTCCTGTAGCAACTATAATAAGATATTTTTGGTTGTAAAGTTCTTGAAAAACTGATTTTGTATAAGGAGAAATCTTGTGATCTGGATTAAGTAATGTACCATCTAAATCGGTAATGATTACTTTTATTTTTTTAGATTCTGAATTCATATTGAGTATCAAATATTTATTAATTACAAATTTATCGCTTTGTAAAATGGGAAGCAAAGAAAACCGATAAATACGGAAGAAATAAGTTAAACTTTACTATTTCCTTAACATAAATTAACTAAGTCATTCAAAAAAAAATATTCGTTTTATGCATTTCTATAAAGAGATGTATAAAACGAATATCATTAAATATCAAAACACATTTTACGATTTACATTTGACATTTTTCAAGAACCATTCCATGGGATTAATCGTTGTTTTCAATTTGTTTGTAAGCATCAATTACTTTTTTCACCAATCGATGGCGTACAATATCTTTATCATCAAGATAGATAATACCAATGCCTTCTACATCTTTAAGAACCAATATAGCTTCTTTAAGTCCAGAAATAGTTCGGCGTGGTAAATCGACCTGACCAGGATCTCCTGTAATCATGAATTTAGCATTTTTCCCCATACGGGTCAGGAACATTTTCATTTGAGAATGTGTTGTGTTTTGTGCTTCATCCAAAATTACAAATGCATTATCTAGTGTACGCCCACGCATAAAGGCAAGTGGAGCAATCTGGATAATTCCTTTTAAAATGTAATCCTCTAGTTTTTCATTTGGCAACATATCGCGCAAAGCATCATAAAGAGGTTGCATGTATGGATCTAGTTTTTCTTTCATATCGCCAGGTAAAAATCCGAGGTTCTCCCCTGCTTCTACTGCTGGTCGTGTAAGTATGATCCTTTTTACTTCTTTATCTTTAAGTGCTTTAACAGCCATTGCAACACCCGTATACGTTTTTCCTGTTCCAGCTGGTCCAACTGCAAATACCATATCATTTTTTTTAATGGTATCGACCAATAATTGTTGGTTAGGCGTCATGGCCTTGATAATTTTACCAGCAACTCCATGAACTAATATTTTGTCATGATCGTATGCCTTTTTTTCATCCTGACCATCGCTCATAATCACACGTTCAATTACATTATCATCAATGTTGTTGTATCGGGTAAAATGAAGCATCAATCTTTGAAATCTTTTCTCGAATTCATCTAAGACTTCTTTTTCGCCAAACGCCTTTAAAGTCGTCCCTCTCGCTACTATTTTAAGCTTTGGGTAGTACTTTTTAATTATTTCAAGATGAGTGTCTTGAGCGCCCCAAAAGTCTTTTGGAGCGATGTCTATTAGCTCGATTATTCTTTCGTTCAAATGAGGTAGTTTTAAATTAAAATTAATTTTTTATAAATCAAATGGCTGTCGGGTTCTTTTTTAGTTTTCAGTCCCAGTGTTCAGTTTCAGTTACCATTTATATTTTCAACGAAATCTCACTTCTTTAAAAAAATGCTATTTCGTTTATAAACTGAATACTGTAACTATAAACTAAGACTACTATAATTTTACTTATTTTTAAAATACAATTTATCTTTTCTTTCCTTCCATTTTGCGTTTACTATTATTAGCTTTGCATTTCTCAAATTTAATGAAAATTAGATTTAAATACTATCAATAGTTATAAACAAAATGATGTCAATAATTACCCTTACTACCGATTACGGCTTAAAAGACCACTTTGTAGGCGCGCTGAAAGGGAAAATATTATCCGAATATTCCGAAGCTACAATTGTAGACATTTCACATGACATCGATCCATTTAATACAACCGAAGCAAGTTATATTATTGGTGCATCTTATTTTAGTTTCCCTAAAGGAACCGTACACCTTATTGGTGTCGATATAGAGCGCAATAAAGAGAACCAACATATAGCAATGCAATGGAACGATCATTACTTTATTTGCGCCGATAATGGTATATTAAGTATGCTTACGCAAAAGATTGTTCCGCAAAAAATAGTTTTCATTAATATACACGACCGATTACCAGGTGATGCCAGCGATCTGGATGTTTTTATAAAAGTTGCCTGTCATATCGCCAAAGGTGGTTTGCTAAATGTTATTGGAAAAGAAACACAAAGCATCAAGCAAATAACCGAACTACAGTCGATAGTAGGAAACGATGGGAATTCGCTAAAAGGATATGTATCCTATATTGACCATTTTGGTAACGTAGTAACTAATATTTCCAAAAGACAATTTCTGGAAGTCGCACGAGGACGTCCTTATGAGATTGTGATGAAACCCAAAAGCATCAAAACTATTTTACCAAATTACTCGGCAATAGCCAGTTCCGAAAAATATCCTATCAAAACTTATGAAGGAGAAAAACTAGCTATTTTTAACGAAGCAGGTTTTCTAGAAATTGCTATTTTCAGAAGTAATCCATCAAAAGTTGGTTCAGCAAATAGTTTACTAGGTCTTAATTATCGTGATACAATTTTAATTCAGTTTAAGAATTAACCAACAAAATTTAGAGTTTAATCCCAATAACTTTTAGATTCTTAAAAATAGTTTCTCATAACAAGATAAATATTAATAGAAAGAATAATCTATTTTGGTATTTTTGCGCGCATATAAGCCATTTCTCAATCTAAAATTATAAAAATGTTTGTTCGAATAGTAAAAATGAGTTTTCACGAAGAGAAAATCCCTGCTTTCATGGAAAATTTTAATAGTGTAAAAGACAAAATACGAAATGCTCCCGGAAATCGTTTTTTAGAATTGTATCAAGACAAAGACAATAAAAATATATTTTTCACATATAGTTATTGGGAAACCGAAGCCGACTTGGAAAATTACAGGCAATCGGAACTTTTTAATACGGTTTGGACATTTACCAAAGCCTTATTCAATGCAAAACCCGAAGCCTGGAGTGTAGACAAATTAGTTTCATTGGTTTAAGAATGGACAATATTAAAATAAAAAATTGAACCATTAAGAGATTAAGAAAATTAAGCTATATCAAAAAAACTTGATTAATTAGAAGAGAAAAAAAATATTTTAATCTGAGTAATCTACAATAAAAAAATCAAACCATTAAGAGATTAAGGAAAATAAAGAGTTTATGAGTTTTTATGCCACAGATTATCAAGATTAAAAAGATTTCATCCCGAAGCATTGGGATTGCGACCTTTGCGAAATCTTTGCGGTTAATTTTTCTACCACAGATTAGAAAACTTTAAACATTAAACTTTTAAACAAAATACAACGAATACCCGAATAAACAAATTAACGTTAGAATATGAAATCAATCGTTTTACGAGAAATAAAATCCTTTTTTGGATCTCCCATTGGCTATTTGGTCATTGCAATCTTCCTGATTAGTAATGGCTTATTTTTATGGGTTTTTCAAGGAGAATACAACATCCTTAATACTGGTTTTGCCGACCTTACTCCTTTCTTTACTTTGGCACCATGGATTTTAACATTCCTGATCCCGGCAGTAACCATGCGTAGTTTTTCTGATGAGAAAAAACAAGGCACAATCGAATTATTACTTACAAAACCATTGAGCATTTGGCAAATTGTAAACGGAAAATTTATTGGTTCATTACTTTTAATCATAATGGCTATTATTCCAACATTTATATATGTAAAAGTAGTTTCTAGTTTAGGATTACCAGAAGGAAACATAGATATGGGAAGTACAATTGGTTCGTATTTTGGATTATTATTCCTGATTGCAGCTTATACCGCTATCGGAATTTTTACTTCTACATTATCCGAAAATCAAATCGTAGCTTTTATTATAGCAGTATTTTTATGCTTCTTCTTTTATTTTGGTTTCGAAGGTCTATCGACTATAGTTCCTGGATTCATGAATGTGATTTCATCATTAGGAATGCAAAATCATTTTAAGAGTATGAGCCGAGGCGTTATCGATACACGCGATGTAATTTATTTTTTAAGTATAACGGTGCTTTTCCTTTCGTTTACTGTATATCAACTAAAATCTTTTAAATCGTAATGAAAATTTCTTCTCAAAAAAATATTAAAACGTTACTCATTACGGTTATAATTTTAATTGTCTTAAATATTGCGGGTACATTTGTATTTCACCGTTTTGATTTAACAAAAGACAAAAGATATACTTTATCACCTACTTCATTAAGCATTATCAAACAGGTTCATAATCCGTTGTCTATAAAAATTTATATGCAAGGCGATTTACCTGCCGAGTTTAAACGTTTGGAACAAGAAACTCAGCAATTATTAGAAGAGTTTCAGGCTTATAATAAAAATATTGTTTTTGAATTCGTTAATCCTCTGGAAAACGAAGACGAAAGCATGGATATGGTTAAAGAGTTATATCGCAAAGGACTTACTCCTATAAACATAACTGTAGATGACAAAGGAAAACAATCGCAAGCAATGGTTTTTCCTTGGGCAATTGCAGTCTATAATAACAAAGAGGTAAATATCCCTTTATTAAAAAACCAAATGGGAGCTTCGACTACTCAAAAAGTAATTGGTTCTGTACAGCATTTAGAATATTCTATTGCCGATGCATTGAATAAAATTACCAAAGAGAAACAAAAAAAGGTCGCAATAATAAGAGGAAATGGCGAAATGAAAGAGATTTTCATGGCAAAATTCCTGATGCAAATTCGCGAAAGTTATCACATTGGTCCATTTACTTTAGATTCTGTTGCAAAAAATCCAATTGGAACTTTAGATGCTTTACAAAAATATGATTTAGCTATTATTGCTAAACCTACAGAAGCATTTACAGATGGCGAAAAACAAGTTCTTGATCAGTTTATCATAAACGGAGGAAAAACTTTATGGCTTGTAGATCAGGTAAACGCCGAAATGGATAGTTTATACAATCAATCTGGAGCTACACTGGCTTACCCGAGAGATTTAAATCTTAATGACATGTTCTTTAAATACGGATTCAGAATTAACCCTGATTTGGTAAAAGACGAACAAGGAAGTCCTATTAAACTGGCTACGGGCGAACAAGGAAGCGCAACTCAATATCAGGATTTCATTTGGAAATTTGCTCCTCAAGTTAAACCTGAAAGCAGACATCCGATTGTAAAAAATCTTGGCGGGATAAAATTTGATTTTGCAAACCCAATTGATACCTTAAAAAATAGTATTAAAAAAACGGTTCTTTTGCAATCATCACCTTATTCTAAAAAAATTGGAACTCCTGCCGAAATCAATTTGAATATAGTAACCGAAGAAGCTTCGCCAAAAGATTACATAAACAAAGGAAATATCCCTCTATCAGTTTTATTAGAAGGCGATTTCCATTCGATGTATGAAAATCGTGTTTTACCATTTGAACAAAAAACATTTCAAACAAAAGGAAAAACAACCAAAATGATTGTAATTTCTGATGGAGATTTAGTGCGCAATCAGCTAGATAAAAATTTAACTCCTGTAGAATTAGGTTACGACCAACGTTCAGGAAATTTATACGACAACAAAGATTTCTTAATGAATTGTGTTAATTATTTACTAGACGACACAGGACTTATTAACATTAGAAGCAAGGATCTTAATTTACCTTTATTAGACAAAGAAAAGGTTTATCAAGAGTATACCATTACGCAATTCATAACTATCGGACTACCAATTCTAATATTATTGGTCTTTGGGCTTGTATTTACTTTCCTTCGTAAAAGAAAATACAGCAAATAGATGTTAATAAAAAATTTGGGATACTAGGATTGTTTACGATATATTTGTAAAAATGTATTCTAGTCATTTTCCAAGCTAAAATATATACCAAAAAATAAAACAAAAGAGATGAAATTTATAGTATCGAGTTCGTACTTATTAAAGCAATTACAAGTTTTAGGTAGTGTAATCAATAGTAACAATACGTTACCTATTTTAGACAACTTTCTATTTGAATTAGACAATAATGAATTAACAGTTTCTTCATCGGATCTTGAAACGACGATGTCTGCAACTTTAGCGATTGATTCTACGAGCAAAGGAAGTGTTGCAATCCCTGCAAAATTATTACTAGAAATTCTTAAAACATTTCCAGAACAACCTTTAACATTTACTGTTGAAGATAATAATACTGTAGAAATTAGTTCTAACTCAGGAAAATATGCATTAGCATATGCAGCTGGAGAAGAATTTCCTAAATCAGTAAACCTAGAAGAGCCTTCAGTTACTCTAGTTCCATCAGATGTTTTGGCTACAGCTATTAGCAAAACAATATTTGCTGCTGGTAATGACGATTTACGTCCGGTAATGTCTGGAGTTTTCTTCCAGTTTTCGCCAGAAGGATTAATATTTGTTGCTACAGATGCTCACAAATTAGTAAAGTATGCTCGTACAGATGTAAAAGCATCACAAGTTGCTGATTTTATTATGCCAAAGAAACCTTTAAATATCTTAAAAAGTATCTTAGGAGCTTCTGATGCTGAAGTAAAAATCGAATACAACGATTCTAATGCTACTTTCTCATTCGATAACTACATTTTGATGTGTCGTTTAATCGATGGGAAATATCCAAACTACGAAGCAGTAATTCCAAAAGAGAACCCAAACAAGTTAATGATTGACCGTTCTTTATTTTTAAGTTCAGTACGTCGTGTGGCTATTTTCTCTAATAAAACTACACACCAAATTCGTTTGAAAATCGCTGGAGCAGAATTAAATGTTTCTGCCGAAGATATTGATTACTCAAACAAAGCCGAAGAAAGATTGACTTGTGATTACCAAGGTGATGACTTACAAATCGGATTCAACTCACGTTTCCTTACCGAAATGTTGACAAACTTACAATCAGATATGATTATGTTGGAAATGTCTTTACCAAACAGAGCAGGAATCCTAACTCCTGTAGATGGTTTAGAAGATGGAGAAACAGTAACCATGTTGGTTATGCCGGTAATGCTAAATAGTTAACATTTAATTATGTTTTTGTTATATTAGATTTTTGATATTCAAATATAATACTTATTATTGCATAACAATTACGCTATTAACCAACCATTTTTATACTTAAAAAACCGCAACTTCTTTTAGAAATTGCGGTTTTTTTATTTTGTTGAAGTTCTATAGCTAAGGTTAGTAGATAAGAAAAAAAAGCATTTCGCTAAGATTCACAAAGAGGTATCACAAAGGGTCACTAAGTTTTCTTCAATATTGCCTTTCTGAGCATCCTGAAACTTCGGGAGAAGAATTCTCATTAGTAACTCTACAAAGATTATGTATAGACTGCGCGCCCTTCTCCCGAAGTTTCGGAACGCTCAGGGTGACAAAGGAAATATAGCTTTTACTCTACATGTAGTCTTTACTCTATTATCTAATATCTTTTTTTCTTAACTCTACTCTCTTGCATCTATCATCTTTCTTCTCCCATCTTTCCGCCTAAATCACGCCCATTTTTTGCATCAAGAAAGTAGCGCTTTTATTTTTGCAGATACCTTCACGGAGTTTATAATCAAAATGTAGATCATTATTTTTTATCTCAACCTCAAAACATTGATTCGTTAAGATATCAGGATATTCATTTGTAGTTAAGCAAACTTCGATATCGTGAGTTGCGATTGCACCAATTGCTTTTTTTGCAATTACCTTTTTTACAACCTCGATAGTTCCGTTACGCTTATCATCGGAATTTGTTCCTCTTAAAATCTCATCTAAGAGCACAAAAGCAGGTTTATCCTCCAGTGCATCCATAATTTGTTTTAAACGCTTAATTTCGGCAAAAAAGTACGATTCACTATCAGATAAGGAATCTGATAGACGCATCGAAACCAAAACTGGCAACGGATGCATTGTAGCTTTATTTGCGCATACTACAGAACCTATTCCACCTAAAACCATATTAATACCTAAGCTACGCAAAAAGGTGCTTTTTCCAGACATATTCGACCCCGTAAGTATCATAAACGATTCTGGGAAAAATTGCACTTCATTCCCTACTCTAGTTTCTGGATTTAATAATGGATGATTTAGATTAGAAAAACCAATTTTAAAATCTGTATTCAGTTCAGGAAACACAAAATCTTGATTGTTATGAGAAAAATTGGCTAAGCTATTTAGCATTTCAAATTCACCAATTACATTTAGCCATTCTTCCAGAACAGATGCGTGATTGGTTTTCCAATATAAAAGATTTTTTAAAACATGAAGATTGAACAAAAAAGTACCATTAAACAACAAAGCAGATACAAAATTATTGATTGTATCCATGTTCGAAAACAACTCCGACAATTGTTTTAAATGAATACTTGCTTTAGCATTCTTATAAACTAACTTATTTTGTAGTTTAATTAATTTATCTGATTTAAAAGTTTCGTTTTCAATCTCCTTAACCAATAAACCATATTGTTTGATAATTGTATCAATATTCTCGGCTTTAGCAATTTCAGTTTGAATTCTTTTAAAGAACATACCTAAAATTGTCGTGTTCAGAATAAATGTAAAAGTAATGTAAGATAAAAAAGTAACATTTGAAGTTATAAAATAAGCAATTAATAACGC
Organism: Flavobacterium sp. KMS; assembly: GCF_000813005.1. Classification (GTDB taxonomy): domain Bacteria; phylum Bacteroidota; class Bacteroidia; order Flavobacteriales; family Flavobacteriaceae; genus Flavobacterium. The sequence continues at coordinate 25,964 of NZ_JSYP01000019.1, forward strand.
TCCAAAAGTAGCTGGCAGAACATACATTAATATAGACATCATTTTTGAAATAGGAGCACTTTTACCATCCTTCCAATTTAGTAATGCCTGATAAGCTTCTTTAGTATCTCGTCCTAATACTGCAAGCGCTAAAAACTTCTGACGCCAATCTAGCTTAGATTCAAGTTCATGTATCGCATCTTGGTTTTTGGTAATTTCGTCATTAGTTAAATTATGTAATAACTGATTTGCCAATGTTTTCTTTCCAACAAAAGTTCCTGTTCTATTAAGACTTTGAAATAAAGAATGTTCTCCAAAAATATCTAAATCATAAGCATATGGATGATGAAAGTCGATAAACTCTTGTCCGTTTTCAAAAGGAAGTTTTTCTCTTTTTAAGAAAGTTATTTCGTTTTTATTAATCTTTAAAAGTGTTTCTGTAAGTTTCTTTTTAAAAGACAACTTCGCATGAATACGCATTAAAACAATAAAACCAATGAATAATAAAGCTGCAGAAACAAGATATACTGTAGCATCTGTTTTGATATAATAATAACCTAAAACCAAACAGGAAACAATACTCAAAAGTCGTAATAAACTAATGCTATTGTATTTTTTATTAATTGCACTTAAAGCATCTGAATAACTGCTAACATTCTTTTTATATTCTTCCATTGATTTAAAGTAATTATCCCTTTTTTAGAAATTATATTGAAATACAAATATAAGTTTACAGTGACGAAATAACTACTTTAAACACTAGGAAATAATTAATAATTTCTCATCGCAATGAAAGCTTTATACTTATTTATATAAAGTAGCAGAGACGCAAAGAAAATAATTTACTTTGCGTCTCTGCTATAGAATTTAGAAATCAACTCAAAACTATTGTTCGTGCATAATCAAAACCGGAATCGCTATATCCTTTGTCAATTTCTTAGTAAAACTAGGATGAAATAAACTTTCGAAAAAACTACGTTTATAAGCAATCATCGCTAAAACATCAATGTCTTTATATAAAACAAAATCCAGAATTGTTTCTTTAACCTCTTCACATGGAAGTACCAAAAACTGAATAGGCTCATCTTTAAAGTCAGCTTCCCATTCTTTAATCGTAGCATCAGACACATCAGTATTCTGAGTTCTCACATACAAACATTTAACTTTGGCATTCATTTTTTTGGCTATGGTCAAAACTTTATGAAGTTCTTTTTTATCTTTCTCACGGTAACGTGTAGTAAATCCGATAGTTTTTACTTTCTTAAATTCAGACTCTCCAGGAACACATAAAATAGGCACTTCTACCCCAGATATTACAGCATCTGTATTAGTCCCTAAGAAAAAGTTTTCCCAGCCCGAAATACCAGAAGTTCCCATTACCACAAAATCTATACTATCCTCTTTAATGGCTTTTTTCATGTTGTAAACCAAATCACCATCCATCAAGCGGTGATTCATTACAATATCATCCAGATTACGTCCTTCGGCAATTTCGCGAAGTTTTGGAATCTGATCTTTAAACATTTCGAATTTAGACAACTCTAATGAATTATATATTATTGCAAAATTTTCTGGAAAAAACTGACTGTCGTAAACCGGAATCTCAAAAGTGTGCAACAAAACGAGTTCTCCTTTAACTTGTTTTGCAAATTCTAAAGCATGTACAAAAGCATTTGTAGCTACTTCAGAAAAATCGGTGGGGAATAATATTCTTTTCATCGTACAGTTGGATTATATGTTAGTTTCTCAAATTTAACCATAAAACAGCCTCGTCGATATGACAATTATCAGTTATTTAACATTTTACAATTTATTAATATAAGTGTTCAGTTGCAGTGCTCAGTCTCAGTTGAAGCTCTCATCTTACCTCTCACTATTCAACTTTCACCGCTTTACAAGCTTTGTGCAAACGTTAACACTCTTTGCGGTTAATTTAAAAAACCAAGTATAATATTCTATATAGAAGAATCCATTTTACACAATCCTTCTCTTCGGAACTTCTAGCCTTTTTTTATACCTTTGCAGCATGATAAATCAAGATTCTATAGTAGCTCTCGCAACACCTTCTGGAGCTGGAGCAATTGCCATAATCCGTATTTCGGGTAGTGATGCCATTACAATTGGTAGCGGTGTTTTTCAATCTATTAAAAATAAAGATTTAACTAAACAAAAAACACATACTTTACATTTAGGTCATATTGTAGATGGTTCGAAAACCCTTGACGAAGTTTTGGTTTCTGTATTTAAAGGACCAAATTCCTATACAGGCGAAAATACTATCGAAATATCATGTCACGGATCTACTTATATCCAACAACAAATAATTCAACTATTACTTCGTAAAGGTTGTCGAATGGCAGATCCTGGAGAGTTTACACTTCGTGCATTCTTAAACGGAAAACTAGACTTATCTCAAGCCGAAGCTGTAGCCGATTTAATCACATCTGATAATGAAGCTTCACATCAAATCGCTATGCAACAAATGCGAGGTGGTTTTAGTAACGAAATAGCCAAACTTCGAGAAGAACTACTAAATTTTGCTTCGCTTATAGAACTAGAATTAGACTTTGCCGAAGAAGATGTAGAATTTGCTGACAGAACCCAATTTCATGAATTACTAAATCGTATTGAGTTTGTCTTAAAACGTTTAATTGATTCATTTGCCGTTGGAAATGTAATTAAAAACGGAATTCCCGTTGCTATTGTTGGTGAACCAAATGTTGGAAAATCGACTTTATTAAATGCTTTACTAAACGAAGAACGCGCCATAGTTTCAGAAATTGCCGGAACAACTCGTGATACTATCGAAGATGAACTAGTTATTGGCGGAATCGGTTTCCGTTTTATAGACACAGCAGGAATTCGTGAAACTGTCGATTATGTAGAAAGCATCGGAATCAAGAAAACCTTCGAGAAAATAGAACAAGCACAAGTTGTTCTTTATTTATTTGATAGCTTAAAATTTAAAGCTCAAAGTTCTGAGTACATCATCGAAATAGAAAAAGTAAAAAACAAATATCCTTTAAAACCTCTACTTGTTGTAATTAACAAAGTAGATTTACTTACTAAAGAAGAAATTCAGAATATCCATAATCAACTTGCCCCCTTAAATGTTACTCTTGAAGTTATTTCTGCAAAAGAAAACATTGGTGTAGATGAATTAAAAAATCGCTTGCTTTCTTTTGTAAATACTGGAGCATTACGAAATAACGAAACTATTGTAACTAATACCAGACATTACGATTCGTTACTTAAAGCACTAGACGAAATACAAAAAGTAAAATACGGCCTCGAAACCAATCTCTCTAGCGACCTAATGGCTTTAGATATTCGTGAAGCTTTATACCAATTTGGACTGATAACTGGTCAAGTATCAAATGATGAATTGCTTGGAAATATCTTTGCTAATTTCTGTATCGGAAAATAGATAGACAAAATAACGCAAAACAACAACAAACAAACGAGTTAAAGTATTGATAACCAATATTTTAACTCGTTTTTATTTTTCCTTTCTTTTAGTTGTTATGTTTTATTTTGCTTAAATTTGTACCCCATTTGTACCTCAAAAAACGAGGTACAAAAAAATATTTTTTTTTGGCCAAATGATGGCACATAGAGACACACATAGTCACAGTGGGACACTTAAAGTCACATTTATATGAGTTCAAAAATGAAGATTACAAGAGTCTGTCAATTCTGCCAAAATGAGTTTACAGCACAGACAACAAAGACAAAATTCTGTTCGCTTAAATGCAGTTCAAAGGCTTACAAATCAAGGACTAGGCAGTCAAAAATTGCAGAAAGCAACAGACAGACGGAAATTGCCAAAAATCCAAATATTGAAGTAATTAAGACCAAAGATTATATCGATGTTTATCAGGCCAGTAATTTGCTCGGCATCAGCAGAAGGACTATTTACAGGCTCATCGAGCGCGGCGAACTTGATATTGCCAAATTTGGATCTAGAACTGTTATCAGAAGATGCGATCTGGATAGCTTCTTCTCTATACCCCTGGATCAGTCCATACTTCGTCCTGTCCAGGAATTTCCTGGATTAGAAAATTGCTATACTATAACACAGATACAGCAAAAATTTGGTATATCACCAGGAGCTCTTTATATGCTAATCCAAAGGCAAGGAATAGCTAAGTACGCAGTAGGTAAATTTAATTATGTAGCAAAAAAGGATATCGATATTATATTTAATGCAAGAGAAAATGAAAAAGAGTAATGTAACATTGAGACAAAAAGCGATATCAAACGGAAGAGTATCACTTTATTTGGATTTTTATCCACCGATATTAAATACCGAAACAAACCAGTACATCAGACGGGAATTTCTAAAATTGTATCTTTATGACAAACCTAAAAACCAGATTCAGAAAATTTCTAATATAGAAAACCAGCATACTGCGGAATTAATCAAAATAAGGAGGCTAAATGAATTACGTAAAGAAGATGTGTACTCCCAGTTTGAAAAAGAGCAATTAGAATTACATAAAATTGGTCGTGGGTCATTCTTGAAATATTTCAAAAAATTGTCTGATAAAAAAGAGGGAAATAATTACCAGATTTGGAACTGTTCTATTATTCATTTCGAAGCCTTTCTTGAAGGTCGAGATATATCTTTTAAGGAAATTACTGTAACATTTATTGACGATTTTAAAGACTATCTCTTAAAAGCCAAGAGCCTAAGAAAAAATGGAAATACATTATCTAGAAATACAGCATTATCATATCATAATAAGATTAAAGCTACTCTAAAAAGAGCTTACAAAGAAGGAAAATTACGAACTGATATAAATGCTGGTATCGAATCTATTAAAGAACAGGAGTCTCAACGTAACTTTCTGACCCTAGAGGAGGCAAAAAAGCTCTTTACAACTTCTTGTTCCAAAGACATCGTATATAAAATTTCGAAGTTTTCTCTTTTAACTGGAAATAGATATTCAGATATAGCAAAGTTAGAATGGTCTGAAATAGAATACATTGAAAACGATGGTTATTATATCAGATTCAAACAGAAGAAAACCGAAGGTTTACAAACAATGCCCATATCAAATGAAGCATACGAAACATTCGGCGAAAGAGGAGAACCTAATAAAAAAGTGTTCCATGGACTAAAAAAATGGGACGTAGATCGAGTTTTACCTGTATGGTTAGCTCATGCAGGAATTACCAAACATTTTACTTTTCATTGTTTTCGCCACACTTATGCCACTTTGCAATTGGCTGCAGGGACAGACATCTTCACTGTATCAAAAATGCTAGGGCACAAAAATGTAAAAACAACGCAAATCTATTCGCATATAATCAATCAGAAAAAAAGAGATACTACTGAAAGAATTACACTAAAGTAAATAAACAAAAAGGCATCATTTAAAAATGATGCCTTTTAATAGTGTAAAATGAAAATCATATGTTCCGTTTATTTGGAAGATAATTTAGAATTGAATTTAGCCTCAACCTCATTTTGTATTTCTGCAATTGTTTTAATTCGTCCGGATTTAATCCAATCAAGTAATTCCTCACGATAAAAATAAAGTCGTTTACCTTGTTTATTTACTGGTATTTCATTTTTACAGACTTTAGTATAGATAGTGGCTACAGATAAACTTAGAAGTTTGGAAGCTCCTTCAATAGTCAGTAACTCTTCGTTCTTATCTTTATCACTACGCTTTTTGGCTTTAAGAAGCCTTTCAATTTTATCCATTTTTCGGTATAATTTTCCCATGATATTTGGCAAATCTTCAAATGTAAACTCTTCCATAATACCTAATTATTAAAAAATTATATAGCAATACAATCTTCAAGCAAAATAAAATAAACCTTGCTCCTCCTCTTTCTATTACGACTTGGCTCGTACCTAATATATCCATACTCGTTTAATTCACGCATACATTTGTGGTATGTGACCGGCCCTGTTATTTTTGCTATCCACATAATTTCATAGCGATACACTTCAATAGGATTAATATCCCCTTTACTTGTTCTATATTGCAACAATGCAGCATATATACCAATATGAGTGATACTAATTCTGTAATCTTTCTCTATTGCTTTAAAGAAATCACATAAAGGCTGTAGCGTTTTCATTATTTCCAAGTTTATCAATTTATGTGCATTCCATTTCGTTTGGAATGATTGTTTTGTGGTCTCTCATTCTCTTTTACTATTTGTTTTACAGTTTCTATAGTTTTATCATTCAAAGCCGTTGTCATCGATATTTTCTTCAACTGCCCATCATAAATATTTACCGATTTAAACTGAGGATTTGCTTCAATATAAAATTGATGTTCATTCCCGTTTTTAAGTAAGGTTACGCACTGCCTGTTCCCTTCTCTTAAAGCATCTTGTAATTTATATGTATTCGTTTTGTTTGACAATTCCTTTAATGGTAGTTGCTGTATCGATTTTTCTAGATTATAATCATAATCATGACGAAATTCTTTGATGCGATGATTGTGGTTCGCATCTTTATCATTTAAATTTAATTGAATCCAAGAGCTGCCTTTTTGAACTGCGCGTCCTGCTAATAAATTATATGCCTGTGTTGGATTAATAGAATTTTCTTCCTGTATTTTGAAATACTGACTCCTGTTTTCTTCGGGATATGATTCATTTTGCAAAGTAGTTTTAAAACCTTCAAATTGATACTGTCCGCTCTGGTCTTTTGCAAAAGATAATTCATGATGCAGACGTTCCTTTTCATTAACATAATAGGAAACCGGAATAGTAAATTGCTCCTGACCCTCTTTTATTTGCTGATCGATTTGATTTGACAAATCTTTAAAACCAATACGCTGCACCTGATCGTGCAGCGATTGGTAGTTCTTTTGCTCTTCTTTTTCATTTCTACGTACTGCGATTTGATCTATAAGTGGTGCAACGACCAGTTTACGAACAAGTCGTACTAATTGATTAGGATAAAGTTGCTTTAATATCTTATTCTTCTCCTGCTTGAGCATCTGCAAAGCAAAACGTTCGTCAATATTTCTAGTTCCTTTATACTTTGTTCCAATGCGTTCGTAATGATGTAGTTTTTCTTTAACCAGCGATCTATTATTGGAAAGACTGAAATTAAACAGTTTACTAAAACGCTCCTCCCTGGAACGCCATTGCTTTAATTCCATCTCAACTCTGTTAACGGGAACTTGTTCATTCATGATCACATGGATTGGCTTTTCCTTTTCCTCTTAGCTTCCTTTGGCGCTTCAGGTCCATCTTCGTCAGCACTTTGGATTTGTTTTTTGGCGCCTCTTTTTTCAGATACCTGCTCTGTTTCGGATTGCTTTTCTTCTTTGGAATGACGGTTATCAATACGCTGCATATTGTTATCATACACATTGATAGTTTTGAATTGTGGACTGGCTTCAATGTACTGTTTGATTTCATTACCCTCTTTCAGAAAAGTAGCAGATTGCAGGTTTCCCTTTTTCAAAGAATCCATTAAGTCTTCTTTGTACTTAGGATTTTCCAATTCCTTAATTGGATGTTTGGCTAATGTTGCTTCCAAATCGTAACCATAATTTTGATGGTATTGATTTAGTTTAAAATTACCATTGGTGTCGTCAGTTTGTTTAAAATCAATTTGCACCCACGCATTGTATAGTTCTCCTTCTTTATTGGTTAAATCCTTATTTACTGATCTTCCTTCCATAAGATTAAAAGCTTCTTTCATGGTAATGTTGCTGCCTTTATTAATATAAAAGGTTTGTTCCAAAACTTCTTTAGAGTTTTCTTTTTGCAATTCTACTTTATAAGAGTTAAAGAAATACATATCACTTTGTTCCGATTTTTTAAAATTCAAGGTAGCCATAACAGTATCCTCACCATATTTAGCAATATGATTCAAAGTAAAACTAGGTTCTTCCTTCTGCAATTTTTCTTTTAATTCATTCTCCAGTGTTTCACCGAAACCGGTGTACTTAATCTGGTCTTTTAAGTATTCAAAATTTTTCTCGTTCATGACTCAATTTTTTAAATGATTACTAATTATAATTTAGGAAGTACAGTAACCTGTACCAGCTTTGTGTTCTTAACATGCAATTCCACATGCCTACCCCCATTTTGTTCCATGAGTTGTATCGCTAAGTATTTTTTCTCCGGAATGGTGAATTTTGGAAGTGCAAATACAAAAGTGTTTTCTGCTTCACCTTCAATTTTAACTACATTGTTCAATACATAGATTGGTGTAATTTCAATCTCCTGTGAAGCTGTTCGTTTTACTTTTTTGCTATCTCGAATAAAAAAACGAAGTTGGTTGATATCATAATCGACTTTGGAATTGTTTGTTACTTTTATTCTGTAGTACATTACGGCATCACGAATAAAAATTCCGTTGAGTACAAAATCTATATCATAGTTGCTTTCTTTTTCTCCTCGCAGTTTTTTCTTGTCGTAAAAAGCCAATTTGGAATATTCTTGGACATCTTGTTCGTTTCTAATGTCATCAGAGAAATAAACTTCCTGCACTGCATTTTTTGGTTTGTTTATACTGAGATTCAATTGTGGGGACTCTTCATTATAACTCAATACGAAAGAATACAATTTTTCATCAGCTGTGACCACAGTAAGATTGGTTTGAAAAAATCCTTTTTGAGCTGCTTTAATTTGAAGTATATTCTCAACACCTTTTGCTTTTTGTACCAGTATATCTTGACTTCCCTTGTCTACGCTTTTAATAGCAAAAGGAAATACAATATTGGTCGTTTTGGAGTATGCTATCAGTAAAGAATCGGACTCAATTTTAGATAGATTATTTCTACTTGTCTTTTGTGCAAATACACCAATGCTCATAAATAATAGATACCCTATCATTAATAAATTAAAATTTTTCATCTGTTTCATTTTAGTTTTTAATTGGAATCTTTTTGTTTCTCATCACGAAGTAACACTTGATAGCCAGCCTTTACAATCACTTTGACCATCTTTATTTTCTTACTCAGCAGACTTTTAGCTGCTTCAATTCCGGCTCCAGCTGCCTGTGAACCCCAAGAGTCATCAAGACTTGCAACGCCTAAAGTTTGCATGGAACGGTCAGCAGATGCTTTGGCGACATCACGGTTAATGGCTCCTGGAATATAAATCCCAATAAGACCGTCCAAGTCGTAAACAGACAAATCAACTGGAAATAAGGAGTTGTCGTATCTAATACTGTTTATTTTAATAGTTAGTCTTTCTCCTTTTAAGGAAGCTACTCCATACATGAAGTTGTTTTTTGGGATTTTAACGCCACTTATAAAAATGTCATTCAGAAGTCGCAATTTCACTGTGGCTCCGTTTACAATGGTTTGTGTTTCGTGAATAACAGCCTCCGCAGCATTTTGTACGTGATCATTAATTGTTAGTTCATCTATAGAGTAAAATCTATTATATCTAGATTCAGAGATAGTTGATGATTCATTTTGCAAAGAGGTAACGGGAATTTCTTGTGCTCTAGTGTAAATAGAGAATACTTGACCACGCTGAGCTTCAGACGCCTTTTTAAGTTTATCTTGTACCCTATCAGGATGCTGAATATCCAAAATGCTTTCCAACATTCCTCCGAGTTGTTGCAATTCCGCATCTGGATTATCCTGCCCATCACTCATAGATTGCATCATTTGTTCCAGCCTGTCTACATCATTGGAATGAATTGAAGGTTCTGTTGATTTTACGTATTTCGCATAATCCTTCTTTTGAACTGGTACTGATACAGGTGCGTTTATTGCTTTTTGAAGCGCTTCCAATTTCTGATGTATTTTTTCTTCGTTTGGATCTAGATGCACTGATGTATTTAAACCCGTTCGTCTTTTTCTTAGAGTAATAGCTCTACTATCTTGGATAGAATCAATCTGGAAAGGTTGACTTAAATAGTTAGGATCTTTCTTGATAAGCTCATCTAGCTTAGTTGAATCAAGAGTTGCCAGATCATAGTAATTCATCTTATCTAGCGCAAGTCCTTCTTTAAGGTTTGCATTGGGTAGTTTTATATTAAAACCTTTTTGTTGTGGCATTGCTACATTAGCGGCATCCATTTTTCCGCCACCCAATGCCCAAAATATAGCAGTTAAAAATGGTAAAACTAATACTGGCAATACCAGTAGCGTCTTACGTTGCTTTAGTACTTTTAATGATTTTTCTTTTTGTTCCATGATATCTATTTTAAAAGTTTGAATTATAATAGTTTTCTAGTATCGCTAAACTGTCCAAAAGTCCTGGATGGTATTGTACAATACTGTCATACATTTTTTTTCCTGTTGGACTGCGGCCAAGACTATCTAAATACCTACGGAATTCTATAATTCTTTCAAATTCAGCTTTATTCCTAATTATTCCATTTAATGGGATGGTCTCTTTCTCTAAGGGAATTGAATTGTTTGGTTTCATAATTGGAATTACAGTAATATTTTTAGTAGTATTATTTGAAAAACTAGTTACAATCAAATAGATGCTACAACTACCAGTACATATTATAAAACTGAACAGAATTACAATCCAGTTTAATCGTGAAAAATGTGATGTCTTTTGCTCTAACCAATGTGCACACATATTTTGCATTCGTAGATTCATCTCATCAAACTTTTGCCATAGGCTGTTCCTTTTATCAGAGAATTTCATAATCAGTAGTTTATTATTTTCTGTTTTCAGTACTTAAATCCCGATTCTCAATCGTATTCCAACGCTCGATCAAAAAGCCATGCGGGTTATTATCACTTCGCGATACATTACGAAGATTACCTTCAGTAATCAGACTTCGATAAGCAATGCTGGTAGTACGTATAATGTTTTGGGTAGCATAACATCGAAATTTATAGGGATATTTATTGATGTCTATTGTTATACTATCAACTTTTATCGTTTGACTGACATTGCCTGATATGATACCTGAGTAATAACCATTCTCTTTTAAATCATCATAGATTCGTTTTGCACTCTCGTCAGCCAGATAAAGCGCCTTGGTAACATTACTTTTGATTACTTTATCATCGGGGTCAAGAGTAAAAAAGAATTGATGGAATGTCTTTACATGGTCCCGTGCTTCGATGGGTATGTTGTCTTTCCGGTCAGAAGCATAAGCTTCCAATGCTTTGCCATTAGCCAATATGTAAACCTTATTTTGCATTTGTGACACTAGGCTGAAACTCTTGTAAAGCGAAAAACAACTAATTAAAATACAACCAATAATTACCAGCATCGTAAAACCTCGAACATGTCGAAAGGCAGTGTCAATATTTTTCATTTTACTAAACATGATACTTTTATTTAGAGATTAGGAATTGCCTTTTAATTTATTCCCCATGTAGCTTTCCTTATCTTTAAAATAAGGAGATGTATTACCAGAACTTGACATACTTTGGGATATTCGTCCAGCGGCATTGCCCATTGCATCTGCTGCCATACCAGCTCCTTGGGAAACTGTACCAATCGCGGAACTAGTAGAGTTACTAAAGATGCTAGTTACTTTTTGTCCCAATGCACCACCACCGCCTGCATGAACAATATAGTTAGCAATAGAGGGAACGGTAAAATAGCCCACAATCCCAATAATCATAAATACTAAATAAGCAGCATCGGTACTGCTAAAAAAAGTATCCCCCTCTTCATTGACTTGCCCAATATCGATTTTTATCATATTCTCTTGAATCTTACCTATAATACTGCCGAATATATTGGCGACAGGAAGCCATAAATAAATATTGATATAGCGCGCCAACCAAACTGTAAGAGTATGTTGGAAACCATCGAAAACTGATATTCCAAAAACCAACGGACCTAGAATAGACAGTACCACCAATTGAAACGTTCGTAGTGTATCGATGCAAAGCGAAGCAGCTTCAAATAATACCCGAAGTACTTCGCTCATCCATTCTTTAACAGAATGTTTGAAATTATAAGAAGCTTTAGACATGGCAAATTTGACATCATTTCCAATACCACTAAGCATTCCTTCTTTAGTAGGATCCTCAGTAGGATGAGTATATTTGTACCATTCTGCTCGATTGCCTTCTCCTGTTGAACCCACATACATTTTCCACGGATCAGTTCCCTTGAGTGCTTCTTCTTTTTCTTTGAGTAATCGTTCAATAGCTTTGTTTGATCCTTCCACCATTGCAGCAGTTGCCGTTACAGTAGGTTTCATCACTCCATTAATCATATACAATACCGAAGGGAAAATCATTATACAAAATCCAATCACAAAAGGACGAAAGAGCGGATAAAAGTCTATAGGTTCTGCGCTGGCTATATGTCTCCAAACTCTAGAGGAGATATACCAAATAGCGGCAAAACCAGCAAGTCCTTGTCCTACTCCCTGTAGGTTATTGCATAAAGGCATCATCTCATCATACAACTTATCTAATACGCTATGCAGGCTGTTCATATCGTCTGCGATTCCCTGTGCCTGGCTAACAAAAGGCAACAAAAAACCTAGCGAAACAAATAATGCTCCCTTATTTATCTTTATCATAACAATGAATATTTAGTTATTTATTATACATGCTGCGCATTGTATTTACATCATTACGCTCCTTAGCACGTTGCAAAGCCAGTACTAAAGTATTGTTATTGAAGTTTCTGAGAAACATAAGCTTGTCCTGCATATCTGCATATATTTTGTCAATGGATGCTAATCGTTCGTCATCTGACATTCGCATTTTGTTTGCTGTGACAACTGTATTAAGCTCGTCAAGATTTCTAAGACTCTGTTTAAATAAATTATCGTACACTCTTTCTAAGTAAGCAATTTCCTCAGCATTGAAATTTTCACTGTCTCTAAAGCGACCAAAGGCGGACTTATATTCTTTTACCAACTGCATCTGATAATTGACTATATCGCCAATACGCCTGTAATTTCTGACTGTGGGGCTGACTTGCATAAGCGCATCAAGAAATGTTTCATGCAGACTGAAATTACCTTTGGATAAATCTTTAACTATATTGTAACCACCGCTGAGCATTTCATACCCCTTCTTCATATCCTTAAGAATCTGCTTGAATTGGCTCAACTTTTCTATGTTTAAAATCAATTGCTGGATCTCCTGTTTTTGAGCTGCGATTTTGGAAGGGAGCAGTAAAACAATACATACAATTCCTATAATCAGTATTTTTTTCATGGTGAAATAGTTTTAAAACCGCCTATTGAGCGGCTGGTTTTCACATCTTTCAATTCCATTGCCTTTGATATAGCCATCAGTTTAGTTTGATTACCGAAGCTTTCGCAAAAGGTATAGCTATCAAGCATGTTCTGGTAAACTATATCAATTCGTTTGATCCGCTCGTCATCTTTCAACTCTAATTTTCCTTCTAAAACAATTGTCAATAGTTCATCCATATTAGTATCACAATTTTCAATCAACCTCTCAAATACTCTTTTGATATAATCAACTTCATCTCCGTGAAATAAATCATCCTGCTGGATTTGCTCGTACAAGCTTTTGTAACTTTTTATGATTTTTATCTGAAGTGCTATAATTTCAGTAACCCTTGCATACTTTTTTATCTTTGGGCTGACCTGCTTGAGTGAAGTGAGATAATCACGATGAAGATTAAATTCTCCACGTTTGAAATCGTTTATAGTACTTAGTCCTTTTTGCGCTACCAAATAGCCTTTCTTAGCATATCCGATATACATTTGAAGGGCTGCGATTTGCTGTAGAAGCATCTTTTGTTGCTTTGCCTGTGCGTGAAGATTTCCATTTATGAATCCCACGAAGGCTAACAGTAAAAATATTTTTTTCATGGTTTTTTGATTTATTACGGAATTCCGTAAAATTTCTTGAGCGATTTGACATCATGCTGTGTTTTGGCTCTTTGAAGACTGAGCATTATATTCTGTCTATTAAAGAGCGTCAGGTCATCATAATTGGCATCGATTTGATCAGCTGCAGCATTAATTATTTCTATTCTCTTGGCATCACTCATCTGGGTAGTAAAAGAATCAAGGACTAAAAATATTTGGTCTATATTTTTTAGACTTTCATTCAATATCCCAGAATATACGCTGTGCATGTAATCCAATTCGCTTGCATTAAAATGAGCATCCCTTTGAAATAGGTTCCACGCCCTTTCATATTCATCAACCAACCGAACCTGTTTTTTGCTAACATCTTTGATGCGTTGGTAATAGGTAATAATTGATTTGACTTTTGCTAATTCCTCATAATAATCCTTGTAAAGATCCTTTTGTTTTTGTGTCCAATCAGAAATCTCATCCAACTTCAATTTGGATAAAATATTCTCTATTTTTTTCTGGGCATTCTGTAACCAGATTGTTTTGTTCTGTAGTTTCTGTATTCTAAGATCTATAGCCTTAATTACCTTTTTCGCAACTGCTTTAACCATCTCTAAAATTGGTATTGCTGCAACCTTTTCTCCTGGATATGCAGGAACACTTACCAGTAAAAAGCACAACAGGCAAATTGTAATTTTCTTTTTTGCTTTCATAATCAATCTAATTTAATTTCCATTTCTCAAATCAATAGCAAGTGCAGCAATACCTTTTCTGATATCACCATCAAATTTCTTGGCATAAGCCTGCACTTTTACTTTTTCAGTTTCTTCGGTGGTATAGGCTAAATACTCTTCCAGAGATACCTCTGTGCGATATACTTTTGATTGCATTCCTCCGAGTGAGATAAACACTTCCTTATACTTTTTATCAGGGTCATTGGCTTTATTTACCGAGAGTACGAGTGCTTTTTCTTTTTCAGTAAGTCCAAGCAGTTCTTGTATTTGCTCAAATTTGTTTTGGTATTTACTCTGATCCAATAGTATCTTACAATCACTGTTATTGATAATGGCTTGTTTGACTACTGGTGAGGAAATAATATCTTCTACTTCCTGAGTGACTACAATGGCTTCACCAAAAAACTTCCGTACTGTCTTAAATAAATACTTTATATATTCGGCCATACCTTCCTTGGCGATAGCTTTCCATGCTTCCTCAATAAGTATCATTTTTCGAATCCCTTTTAGTTTACGCATCTTACTAATGAACACTTCCATAATGATGATGGTTACCACAGGAAAGAGTATTGGATGGTCTTTGATATTATCGAGTTCAAAGACAATAAATCGTTCTTTTAATAGATCCAGGTTTTCGGTGGCATTGAGCAAATAATCAAATTCACCTCCTTTATAGTAAGGACGAAGCACATACAGGAAATTGTTCACGTCGAAATCCTTTTCCTTCACCTTATCACCTTCCAATATGCCTACAAAATCCTTTTTTAGAAATTCGTAAAAGCTATCAAAACAAGGAAACAAATCAGAATTACTTTCTAGCTTTTCATAGTACAATTGCAACGCATTGGACAGTGCTACATATTCACTTCGATTGAAAGTTTCATTGTCTTTCTTCCATAAAGCCAATAACAATGTTTTTATACTTTCTTTTTTCTCGGTATCGAGCATATCGCCTTCACTGATATAAAATGGATTGAACCGAATTGGATTCTTTTCATCATAAGTAAAATAATATCCGCCCACCATATCGCATAATCCTTTGTAACTGTGTCCTACATCAACCAGTACGACATGAGTCCCTTGTTCATAGTAACTTCTAACCATATGGTTAGTAAAAAAGGATTTTCCACTTCCTGATGGTCCTAGTATAAATTTGTTCCGATTGGTGCAGATTCCCATTTTCACAGGCTCATCACTAATATCCACATGAATAGGCTTGCCCGTTAAACGGTCTCCTAATCTGATTCCAATCGGACTAAAAGAAGAGCGATAACCGGTTTCCATATTCAAAAAACAAGTAGCTTGTTCTGTAAACGTATCAAAGGTGTCGTTCATGGGAAAGTCTGCTGCATTTCCAGGAATACCTGCCCAAAATATTTGTGCCGCTCCCACTGTTTCTTGTTTAGCTGCTGCATCCATCTGTGCCAGAGCTGAAGAAACTTTATTCTTTAGGTCTTTGAGTTCTTCTTTGTTATCTGTCCAAATCATTACGTTAAAATGGGCTTTGACAGGTAAACGCTGCTGACTAATAGCTTCATTAAGAAAATCATTGGTCGCATCACGTGCAATAAGGTTCTCTCTGCTATAAGCTGATAAGGATTGTAACCGTAGTCTTTTGCTCTCTAATTTT
Organism: Flavobacterium sp. KMS; assembly: GCF_000813005.1. Taxonomy (GTDB): domain Bacteria; phylum Bacteroidota; class Bacteroidia; order Flavobacteriales; family Flavobacteriaceae; genus Flavobacterium. The sequence continues at coordinate 42,021 of NZ_JSYP01000019.1, forward strand.
TGCAGTGTCTTTTGGAAATCCTCTATGAAAATATATTGGTTGTAAATATGATTACACGATAACAATTGACCAAGAGTGGAAGCAAATCCGATACTGAACTTAGTTTTATCTGTCGAGTACCTATCATAATTAATTCGAGAACCACAAAGAGCTGGCAGATCAGCGGCATCACCTAAAGTATAAATTTGACAATGCTTATCACCGACCTGCAAGCCCTCATCGAAAGCAATATCCTTAAAAATAAATGAGTTTGCTACATCAGAAAGGAAACAATACTTTTCTATAATCCCAATTTTTCTGCTGTGGCTTCGTAGATCGTCATTACCCAGACGAGTTAGTTTGACAAAACCACTGTCTTCCAATATGCGTTTAAATTGTCCGGTGCTATCGATAAATTCCTGACGTAATTGTGATTTTAATGTTTCTACTGGAACGATAGAGGTTCTTAGTAAATTAGAAAATAAAGAACTGGATGTTTTCCTTCCTGCTGGTTTCTTGGTCAGGAAAATATAACACGAATGATCCAGAAATGGACGCTCATTAAAAAAACGATCACTGCTTCGGGTCAGGAAACTAGAATCTTCACTTGTGAAATCCGGCTCAAACTTACTGTCTATAAACCAATCCTGTTTGTGGAACACACTAAACTTGGGAAGCAACTTTATGGCTTTGAGCCATGCCTGATGGAATGCCTCATATTCCTGATCCGACAACGTAAATATCTCAGGTAATTCTGCTTTGAATACGACTGTCACATCTCCTTGTTTAGAAAGAATGCAATCGTGTTCTACATCCATAATCGGTAAAATATCATCTATCATCTTTTCCATCTTCTTCTTTTTTACCTACCAGTCCTTTACTTTGAAATAAATCTCATTTTCGCATCATAAATATCTTTCTACTCTGAGATTTTACAGCTTTAGGAATCTGTCGTTTCGCTAAGGCTTTCATCATTCCATGTTCTCCGTATTTATGGCTCATCTTATATATTTTCAAAACCCATAATGTTCCCGAAATACCAATTATTCCTACACAAATAAAGGATGGCAAACCTGCTATGTACAATATGGCAAACAGTATCATCAAAGCAATGACTCCCCCACCCAGATACCAGATGTATTGCGCTTTTAACCCCTTAAATTCTATACTTTGGTTAATTCCCTTGTTTATTTTATAGACACTATTTGACATGATGCAATACGATTAAATTCCAAAGAAAGATTTGATTACCGTTGCTACTACTACCAGAAACACGCAGCTTCCAAACCATGCGGCTGCCACTTTACCAGTATCAGGATCTCCTGCATTCCACTTTTGATACACCTTCACCGCTCCTATAAGCCCTAATATTGCTCCAACGGCGTACATGAGTTCAGTTCCTGCATCAAAATAACTTCGTACTTGTTGGTTGGCTTCATTGATTCCTGCAAGTCCATCCTGGGCGTAAACTTCATAGCTAATTACCATAAAGATTTGTACTAGAAGCGTACAGAAAACAGATGGTTTTTGCCCAATAAACTTTCTCAAATTCCAGTTCCATTTTTTCATCTCTCATTATTTTTGAAGTTTAAAAATTCTGATAAAACGGAGGAGATTGCCGTTGTCACAACTCCACTTTCATGTCACATAAGCCATACCGCACCGGGACGGACAAGGGTATTTCCTCCGCTATGTTGTTTAATTTTTCAATTCCATAACTCTTCAACTTCTGCCTGAGTAATAGCCATAGCATCTAGTGTTTGGCATTCTGTTACAATAAATTCACTCACAGAAGAGCGAAACGCAGAATCTTTTACAGCAGGATATTGCTTAAAAAATAATTGGATGTAGTCCAATACTTCTTGTTTGGCTAGTTTTCTTTTTCTAGCATCTGTGATAAAGTTTTTTAACTGTTCTACAAGAGTATCAACGATCTGAAACGTAGCGTCAAATTCACCAAATGAAGATTGGTCTAAATTTCTTTCAGGTGGATCCTGATAATTTAATTCCGATTGGAAGTCTCCGTAATTTGGATCTCCTAATCTGCGGAATTGAAGTTTCCGCTTTCCAGATATCATTTCTTTGAGGTCATCAAAATAAAATCGAAATCCAACAAATAAATACCAACTTACCAATAGCAGCATAACTACAACTATGTAATTACCCCATGAAATGTTTGTAAACATACCTTCTTCATTTTATCGTTCTACATTAGTTTCTCACAATCCCAGTAGATGGAATAATTCCAAATCTGGGACTTCATCATTACAGGGCAAAGAAACAATAGACAACCAACTGCTACAAGTCCAGCTTTTTGTCGTACCCCCGTTGTACCCCGCTGTACCCTCAGTAAAATCAAGAAAAAAAATGTAGAAAAATGTAGAAAAAAATAAAATAGCTCTATAAGAGGACGCTGAAAGTAATCTCTTTTAGATAAAGACGCATTTAAAGGAGAAATAAAAAATATCCTTTAGTAGCTCGGCAATATAGCAAAACTATGTATTTATTTCTTGTAGAGATTCTTAGTCCCTTCTTAATACTTAATTATTTAAAGAATTGATATTTAAAATGTATTCTTTATATTTGAGAGTAATTCCTTAAAACAAAACATGGATAAAAAATTAAACCACTTCTTCATAAAGTCTATTGTTGTACTATTATTTATCCACTTGGGCTATTTTTTATACGGTTATTTTAAGTTTGGAGGAATTCAAAGTATCGATATTTATACCGAATTTTATAGGTTTAAGTTTTATGACGATGTATCTATTTCTCACTTCTTTATAAGCGGATTGTTTTTACTTTTCTTCCTAATATTTTTACTAAAAAATCATACGAAACAAAATTATTCTTTTGGTAATTTGCTTAAAATTGGTGGTGTGTTACTATTGATTTCTTTTTTGAGTTTTTCTTTTTTTGTAAGCTATAGTTTTGGATTAAATGCAAAACTAAAATCCGAATTGTCTGAAACAAAATTGAACAAAGACAAAACTCTATTGAATGTCTTAAATCCGTTTTTGTATAATTATACTTCTTACAGTTCAGAGAAATTATTCAATCCGGTCAACATATTATATCCCAAACCCTATCCAGTTATTGAAGTTGTAGATAGCACTTTGGTTTCGGATCAATATTTTAATGTTGCATATAAATACTATAGTATTGATACTTTGAAAGTACTGACCACAGATTTAAATAAAGTTTCTGCAGCAACTAATACTATTTTGGATAGTTTTGGTTTTGGTAAAAAAGAACTTCTAGAGCGAATAATTAAAAAGAATGTCATAAAAGATAGTACCCAAATTATCTATAAAGGCAGAGAAGTTGACCCGAGATATGATGGCGATATTTGCATATTTATAGAAAATAATTCTTTATACATGCCTGTAAAAGGAATTCCGATAGAGAAACAGCAATATGATGCTGCAGTAAAACGATATAAGCTGATTTATAAATACAAACAAGATTCGCTAGTATCTAATTTTCAGAAGTTGGATACATTACTTAAAAAGTATAAGATTGAGACTCATATCGTTCCTAAAAAGCTTGTCAAAGATATTTACTATTATAAAGATCATAATAATGAACTACTTAACGGTATCAATAATAACTTTGACAGAAAGGCTTTAGAAGAAAAATTTACGACTTTAGAACGATTATTTTATGAACCAAATTATCTTCATCCATCAATTATTGCATTTTTTTTTATCGTTGTTTTAGCGGCTTGGTTCATTGGTTTTTTAATATATATTTTGGTTAATTATAAAAGGAGAACCATCTAAAAAAATATCAAATTTATTTTTCAATCAGTCCAGTTTTAAAAATGGAAAATAAAGTGGCATTTTTTTTATATTTTATATTATCTGTATATAGCTAATATTCTTTAATCTGTTTAATCATTCGTTCCAATGTTTCAATTGCTATCTCCTTATCTCTTTCTTCGGCTACGTATGCTTTGCTTCGCATCGCATCATAAGAAAGATTTACTTTATTTGGAGTGGACAGAAATGGAACAATTGTTTTAAATAAATGATTCATTGATTTTGAAATAAGAATTTTCAATTCATCAGATGCCCTGAGTATTAACGCCGTCTGATCTGTTGAAAGTTTACATAAAACTTTATTAGAAGGGGTATTCATTTTAGTGGGGCCATCGTACTTCCTTTTAATAATTTCAAAGTTGCTATCTAAATAGTTTGCAAATCTTGATTCTATAAAAGTTATTAATTCATCTAAACAAGAAATTAAGCTTGCTGTAACTTCTTTCAGATTGTCTCTATGCAATTCATTACTATTATTTATTTCTGTGATTTTATCCAAAAGAAATAATAATGATGAATAATAATTTCCAACTAGAATCTTAATTTGTTTCTCGTTAGTAAGCGAAAAAACCTGCACAGTAAATTGTGACTGAATCAAAAATGTTTGCTGGGTCGCTTTCTTAATAATCGCTCGTGATTGAATTTGAGTAATCATAGTAAGATCCGTTTTATTAGGATTAAGGGTTGATGTAACCGTTAAATCCATCCATTCTAAAAGATAGGCTTGAGTCATTTTTTTTACTTTTACTTAGTAAATATTTCTCTCGACTTGTAATCGACAGTACTCTAAATCAATACTTATAGAACATTCTTAACCCAGTCAAATCATATTTATATTCAATGGGGATTTAATTGTGACCGATATTCGGAGGGTGACAGGGAAGTGTGTCTTTTAAAAAATGTACTAAAAGAAGAATAATTGTTGAATTCTAATTCATCCGCGATATTGAAAATCGTTATTTGTGAATTTTTCAATAATATTTTCGCTTCAATAAGCAATCCTTCACAGATGAGATCTTTAGCCGTTTTGTCCGTAATTTGTTTTACTATTTTATTTAAATATCCTGGGGTAATACAAAGGGCATCTGCAAAAAACTGCACACTGTGTCTTTCTTTGCTATGTAATACAATATAATTTATAAATTGCGCTACAAGTAGTTCTTTCCGAGTCATACCAAGCGCTCCATTATCACGGTACTTACTATAAATGATTTTAATCTCACACAAAAACTGATTAAAAGAGTGTTTCATTAACTCATTATTATAAATGGAATAGGTTATGTTTCTGTTTTTAAGATCTACTAGTTTAAAAAGCTGTAGGACTAGTTTAAAATCGGTAGTGTTAAGTGTAATTCCAAGATAATTTTTACTATTAAAAGAAGAGGAGAAAGAAGCTCGTTCCGTAATCATGATGCATACTTGTAATAGTTCGTTTCTGTCTATTATATTACAAAACGTATTCTTAGGTATGTAAACTAAATCATGTGCACTCAGTAGTTGAAGTTTATTATTTAGTTGAAGTTTTAAATTTCCTGACCGAATTAAAAGCAAGGTGAAATTTGATGTTTTGAAAGATCTGTTTATCTCCCAAGCATCATACCCCTTGACAAAAGAAACAAACAGTCCTTTCTTATCGAATTCAAAACTATTATTGATAAAATCTTTAATCATATGTGATAAGTCTAAATGATATAATAAAATCCTCATTGAAATTATATTCTATAACCAATACAATAATCATATGTCCGTTCTACGATAAACAATTATCTCATAATAAAGGATGTATTATAATGAGATAATAGTTTTGTGCTTTGTGTTCTGGATTATTAATTAATAACTAGGTTATTTTGTGCAAGACCAATAACAAGTGCCATAATCACAGGAGACAACGAAGGATCAAGTGCACCTATTATACCACCTATATGATTGCCATATGAGCTATCCCAATCTCTGTCTTTTTTCTTTTCATAGTATATCGAATATCTTGCAATGGATGCTGTAGTTAGCATAACTCTTTTGTCTACATTGTTTAATAAATGATTCGATATAATCTCACTTTCATAGGTAGTTATAGATTCATAGATATCGTCGTATGGATTACTTTGTATCATTGCCAAGGAATTCAAGAATATTTTGATCTTTGTTTTAGCTTGAGGGGATAGCACTGAATTCTCTATAATAGTATCCCCATTATTTAGTGGATCACTAAGAATTGTATTAATGATGTTAATTGAAGTTGGCGCACTACAATCCTGAACGATATTAAAGGTATTTGAAAGTCCTATTGATTGTATTTGCACCATGATATCCTCAATTGTTATGCTACCAGAGTTTGCTGCTAAATATATTTCCAGAACCTCATTATGGAGCCTCCCAATACTATCATACGGATTTGCATCATTCTCAGGCCCTTGCAAAATCATTTTTGGCTTTTTAAAATTGACTTTTTTATTAGTTGACAAATCATCTACATTCCCATCGTTAGTACAGGAAATAGCAATAAACGGAAAGATTAAAATTAATAATACTGTATTTTTCATAATTCGTGGTGTGTTAGATATTACCAAACAATTTTAGATTGTCTAATTCATTGCACCCGGGTAAGCAGAACTTTATTTGGTACGATACCAAACTTTTTGCTTTTGAATTCGAAGCAAATCTATAAGCAGAAATTAACTCTTACAAGAGATTACTTAGCGAATTCCATTACTTACACTATGGATTTCCACGAAATCCATACATTATTTCTCACAAACAATACACTATTAATCAATTATTTACATTATTTTTAAAGTCTAAACATCACAATTAATCTCATGATATCTTAATGGGCAATCAAGGAGATTTTTTTCACAAATTAACTTTGCTTATCCCACTATCTATTATGGCTATTACATATATAATCCTATTACTATTTTGGGCAACTCAAGTAGTTGTTGCCCAGAAAAAAAACACTCCTATTCCCGATTCCCTGCTAAACAAAGAATATGTTTATCTGGACGAGCAGATTGATATTTTTAAAAGAAACCCCTCAAAAGCCGCAGTATATATTCATTCTTATTTGGCTAAAGCCAAAACAGAAAAGAATTGGAAGGAGATTGTCTTGGGATATAAAAACTATTTTTTGCTAAAATCTGATGAAAAATATAAATTAGCTTATGCCGATAGTATGATTTATGCAGCCAAGAAATCAAAAGATAATGTACTTATTGGCTCAGCATATCTCTCCAAAGGAATAGTCTATTATAGAGAAAAAGAACATAGTGCCGCCTTAGACAATTACATCATGGCGAATAATTTTATAGCAAAGACTAGCGATACTTACTTGTTTTACAAAGTAAAATACAACATGGCTCTTATTAAATATTATCTAGGTTCATATGATGAAGCTATAGTGTTACTACAGAAATGTGTAGATTATTTTAAGAATAATGATGACCAAGGATATCTTAATTCGCTCCATTCCTTGGGACTAGTAAATAATAGATTGGGGAATTATGGATTATGCAGTGAGATAAATAGTATTGGACTAAAGGAAGGAAAGAAACGTAATGATAGAGAAGCAGAACCTTATTTTATCCACTCAGAAGGTATTAATCAATATGGCAAAAAAAATTATGCCCTAGCAATACAAACTATTCAAAGCGGACTCATTGGTATTCGAAAGAACAAAGATTTTTCTAATGAAAGTGTAGGGAATTATTATATAGGAAAAAGCTATTGGGAATTGCGCAAAACAGATCAGGCGCTGCATTATTTCCGTAAAGTAGATAAGAGCTTTGATGACGAGGGTTACATTCGCCCCGATCTTCGAGAAATGTATGAAGTACTCATAGACTATTATGCTGGAAAGAAAAGTCCAAAAGAAGAGTTATACTATATCAATAAGTTGCTTAAAGTAGATAGTATTTCCAACGGTACCTATAAATACCTAACAGGAAAAATACATAAGGAATATGATACGAAAAAACTGCTTGCAGAAAAGAAGAAACTCGAAAGCTCTTTTAATCGAAGAAAATCTACTGAAATAATTTTTATTTGTGTTATTGGTCTTCTTATTCTTTCCTCTTCTTATTTAACATATAGAAACATCCGAAATAAAAAAAATTTTAGAAAAAAATTTGCTGAACTAATGTTTAAAAGCAAAAACAGTAAAGATGATGTAAGACTAAAAAAGATATCTGCAGGCACATTAAATATAAACCCTGATACTGTAGCTGGAATACTAAAACAATTAGAGAAATTTGAACAAGAGAAGAAATTCTTGGAACAAGATTTGACATTGGTAAAACTTGCAGCAGCTTTTGACTCTAACACCAAGTATCTGTCTCAAATCATTTACCATTATAGAGGTAAAAAGTTTGTAGAATATATCAATGACCTGAAAATTGACTATCTAGTAGAACTCCTAAAAACAAACAGAATTGTACGAAAGTTTAGTAATGCAGCATTGGCTGAAGAAGCCGGTTTTAGCTCAACACAACGCTTTACAAATGCCTTTCAGCAAAGAGTTGAAATCTCTCCTACTTTTTTTATAAAAGAATTAGAAAAGCAACAATTGTAAAATTAATTGCACATGATTTATGTATTAAGAAGAAAAAGAATATTTTTGGGCTCTTAAATTAAAAACATATCATGAAAGATCTAGTATCAAAAATCAATGCAGAATTCGAAACTTTTAAAGCTGAATCTGAATCATTAATCGAAAAAGGTGTGAAAGCTGCTGGACCAAGAGCTCGTAAATCAACTTTAGAAATTGAAAAACTATTAAAAGAGTTTAGAAAAGTTTCTGTGGAAGAATCTAAGAAATAAGTATCTAATGAGTTTTCCTAGGGAAAGTCGATTATTAATCTAAAATTAGTTATATCGGAACAGAATTATTTTTGTTCCGATTTTCATATCGCCCTAATAGAAACCAATTAATTGACATTGTTATTGCTAAACTTGGAATAATAAATAAAAAAATATTTACATCCACAAAATCTGATTTGAGTCCTCCTATATTAAACAAATATAGATATAATAAAAAGTATGAAATCAACAATGAAACTATATACGATTTATATATTTTTTGTTTAAAAAAACGATAATAGAATACTAACATCAAAATAATTGGAAAAATGAAGAAGCTGGGAAAATGATCTAAATATCCCATTAAACCTAGCAAAGGAGAGAAAGCTAGAGTATCCAAAGACTCTTTATAAAAGAAACTTCTTTTCATCGCAAGATTTGAAAGACACACAAAAATAAAATAGTAAACCAATATATGTGAAATCCATAATTTCGCTGTTTTGTTAATTGATGGTTCATTTTTTTTCATAATCAATATTTCTTATCGTCTTTCTACACTACTCTTTTATAGATGCATTTACTTTTTAATGATTGGCAATTATTCCTTTTTTTGATTTTCATACTTTTCAAATAAAAACCAAGTAACAGACAAAGCCACAATTAAACTTGGAACAATGAAAAATAAATTATTGACCTTATGAACTTTGATTCTTGAATTTATTATTGCCGTAAAATATAAGTTCGGACTATGCATATCCAAAAAAATGTAATGCGAAAAATGTGAAAATAATATAGCGATTAAGTATGATTTATAAAATTGATTAAAATAAATGTATTTATATAGTACAAGCATTATGGTAATAGGCAATAGAAAAAACAATGGAAACATGTAAAAGAAACCTAATACTCCTGCGATTGGGTATGCTAATAATACTAATATTGACCATATTGTGAAGTTGTTTCCACATGAATAATAATTTTGTATGGAAAAATGAATAATTGCATATACATAATAATATAGTAATATATGGATAAACCATATTCGAAAAGTACCTGATTTATTTTTTTTCATATTAATTGTCTCTAATTATTTTTTTATACTACTTTTTTAAATAATCATTTACCACATCCTAGTTGCCTTAAAAAAATGGTAATCAATTATTTTTTTTAGATTTTCATACCGCCCAAATAAAAAACAATTAACATACAAAGCCATTACTAAACTTGGTATTGCAAAAAAAAAAGAACATTAATTTCTGGAGCTTCTAATTCTGATAATAATCTAGTAGAAAAATAGTGTTTATGCTCATTTCTACTCCATAATAAAAGATATAATGATAGATGTGAAATTAACAATGAAACCAAATAGGATTTGTGTATTTTTCGTTTAAAACCATAATCATAAAGTAGCAACATTAAAATAATTGGAAAAACAAGAAAAAAAGGTAAACCATCAAAAAAACTAATAAGACCTATAATTGTTGATCGTAAAGACATTATCAAAGCTTCTTTTTCAGAAAAACTCCATTCCATATAATATTACTAACAAGATTATATGTGTTTAAATATGTAAAATAATAAATGGATATGTGAGAAATCTACAATTTAGCTGTTGTGTTAATAAGTGGCTCATTTTTTTGTATAATCATTATCTATAATTATATTTTTATATTTATCCTTAAATAAAAACCAATTAACACTTATTGAAACAATTAAACAAGGAATAACAACAAATAAAATATTGTATCCATCATCAAATAAAACTTTAGTTTGTTTATGATTATAAAAAAGATAGAGATAATCAATAAAGTATGAAATAAATAAAGATAATGAATAAGATAAAAACCATCTTTTCTTGAACTTAGTAAAAATTAAAGCTAACATTATAGAAATAGGAAGTAATATAAAGAATGGTATATCTTCTAAAAAACCCATAATCCCAAAAAATGGAGAAATTAATACTAATTGAATTATTTCTAACATTTTTTTAGAACTCAAAGGGTTGTCTAATAAATTCCCTTTTACTATAACACTAGCAGTTAAATAATAGACAAATAAATGAACTAGCCATATTTTTACAAAAAAATTATTTCTTTTCATATTCATTATCTCTAATTATTTTTTTATATTTTTCTTTTAAATACCCATTTGCATCTACTTTATCTCTAAATGATTTTGAGGTAGGTTTATGTCGATCCAGCCATAGCATCAGCAAAGGTAAATCGGTTCTGAAGCCAGAATCAGTTACATCTCCATTCCAAGGGTTGTCAAACTCTGGGGCTACATTTTTAAAAATAGAAATAACTAATGAGCCTAATCCGTGCCAGCTATCCTTAATATGCATTGTATCCCCTTGAGGGTCTTTGTCAGCCATAGCCTGGAATACATTTATAGTTTCTCGAGTCGTTTTAGCATAAATAGGAGGAGCTACCACACCTTGTTCGTGTTTTACGAATTGTAAATCAAAATCATAAGCATCTGCATCGTTTGTTAGGGGAGCATCTTTATATTTCCCGTAAAACAATTCATAAAATTGAGTAATGGCATAATCGCAAATGCCCACATTCAATTCACTTAATATTGCCTCTACACTATTTTCAATATATGATGCGCCTCCTTCTAGAGCCTGTAACGCACTAACTAAAGGAATAGCTCCTTTAGTCCATCTTATATGATGCCCAAATTGAGGTAATTTATCATCTACATGTTTGTAGAAATCTGCAATTTGAGAAAAAGGTGCCAAAATCCCTGTTTGCTTAAATTCTAGGATATACTCACAACTTTTTTTCCATACTTCATTGTTATCTTCTCTATCACTCGTTAGCCAGCAACCAGGTGGAAGCGCATCTGTATAGAGGGTGCAATTTCTGGCTAATTCGCACGTTTCTTTATCCGGAAATTCACCATGGGTAGCCACTCTTTGCATTTCAGAGCCATTTGTTAAAAAATCGAATAAATATGTGGCATAATTTATTCCCATTTCCTCTTTTGGCAAAAATATTTTAATTTTATCGTTATCTATACTAATGTAGTTTATACTGTACCTCGAGTAATCAGGCTCTCCAAAAAGTAGTCTAAGTTCCGTAAAATTACAGCTTCTTATCTCTATTCTTTTTGGATTTGCATTTTCTCCTTTATAAACAGCATTTAAAACTGGAAATATTTTTCCTGCAATAAAAACTCTTTCTCTTATGTGAAACCCATTTGGTCCTGTAAAATAAGTGTATGATATTTCAGTATTGTTTTTGTACGCGTTTCTTATTTTGTACAAATATTTTACATATCCAATCTCTACATTATTAAGTCCTACTTTTTTCTTGACATCATTGACAAAATAAAAGTTTTGATTCATAAATCCCATAAAGGCAATGCCTGGATTTATATATATCCCAGATTCTATTATATTTAAACGTACGTGCTGAAAGCGTGTATCACCATCTATTTCTGCAATATAAAATGTTCTTCCCATCGAGCTATTTTAGTTTTCAATTTCTAACCGTTCTTTTAGCTCAGCAAAGCCATCTTCATTTACAATTCCTGTAAATATAAGTTCTTTTACTCCTCCTTTTATTTCCTTGTCGTCAATCTCTTTAATTTTCAAACTAACAGTTTCTCCTTTTTCATAGTGACGAGTTCTTACCAAAAGACTTACTTTATTTCCAATATTCGCAGCACTTATTTGGTTTTTCATCTCAGCACACATCCATTTAATATCAAATATTTTTTTAAATTTACTTATTTTAGGTGCGTTTTTAGGCTCTCCATAACTAATTCCTACATCACTTGTTTCTGTAATAGCTTTAGCTGAATTATATACAATATTGCCGTCAGAGTAGATATTATGGTCTCCACCAGTAGTTGTTGTTATTGTGCCTCCAACAATTCTTATTCTACTCATAATTTGATTTAGATTTTTACCACTATTATTTTAGCATATTTGTCTATAATGTCCCCAATATTCATTCTTTTTTTAGACTCAAGACTTATTCTTATTTATGGGTATGTGATTTAAAATCTCTTTCGATATATTCTACAATAGTTCCTAGAGTTATGTGTACATGCTCTGCAAAATAAACTGTAGTGATATGTGTTTTTATATTTAATTAAAAGAGAATTATCATTTTAAAAAATATCTTCCAAAACTAACCCTTCCCATTGCTCTAAGCAATACCCACTTTTAATGATTTTATAAAAAATTTACTACATGGTATTTTATCTAAATAATCTTTTTATAGTAAGATAAGTGATAATAAATAAGCTAAGTGAAGCGTTCATAACTTAATTTTGGAAAAAAGTAATCATAAATTGGGCACTTATGAGTGTAAGAAATGAACAATCTGGAATCTAAATTACTTTCTTGGAAAAGATTTATGGATTGCATAAGAATAATTTATTACTTGAATTAAGTAACATAATCGTATCAGAAAGATTATGGTTTGTTATGGAGTAAGAAAGATTAAAACAGAATCTAAGCCACTAATCAAGAAAGGTGTAAAAGCTGCTGAACCAAGATCACGTAAAGCAACTTTAGAAATTGAGAAACTTTTAAAAGAGTTTAGAAAAGTTTCTGTAGAAGCGGCTAAAAAGTAATTTGGTAAAATAAATAAACCCTACTTAGATTATTTAAGTGGGGTTGTTTACCAGTTTCACTTTTTTTAATTTAAAAGAGTTTAACAATCACTATAATAATTGTGATAGTGTTTGTTTCAATTATTTTAAATCCGATAGTTTTTTTTTGATTTTAGTAATTCGGTCAACAGTGATAATTCTGTATGTATATGAGTTTACCGTAATTCTGATGTCATTTTCAGTATTTGAAACATAATAATTTTTACCGATTTTATGAAAGAATTTTTCTTCCGTTTTTTTTATGATATCAAAAAGCTTTGTTTCAATTTCAGATTTTGTTAAGTTACTACTTAGTTTTTTATTTATTCTGTCATAAACTAGTTCTGTGTAACAAATCTTATTCAGAATTTCAATTTTGTTTATAATCATTTTGTTATTTGATTTTCAGTTGAAACTTTGATACCCTTGTCTGTAATATCTGTATAAGTTTGTTTAGTTATTTATGACGGAGTAGAATATTTAGAAAACTACTATTCCTCACAGTTTAGTATAGTATTAAAGATGATGCCTAAGCATCATCTTTAAATCTTTCATCATCAAAAAAATCTTTCAACGTTATATCTAACATTTTACAAAATTTTTGAATAGAATATATAGTTACTCCCCTTTTATCGTTTGTACTTTCCCAACGATTAATAGTTTGGCGGTCTATATCATGTTTTTTAGCAAAGTCTGTTTGAGAAGGACTTGTTTTTAATCTTAAAAACTTTATTCTCTCTGCAATTTTCTTTTGCAATACAATATCTTCTTTTGTTAATTCTGCCATACTGCAATTTTGATCTTTTTTCATAATATTCTGTAAGCCACTTGGATTACAAATATTATTTACTATCTTTGAATAAGATTTGATACAATTATTATAGTAATAGTCAGTATCCTTTATTAATTTTGCGATTCTTCATTAAAAATATTTGAAGCATTCGCTTTGAATCTCGTATCAAAAAACTGGCGTTTTAAATACCACGAGAGGATAAGTAAGATGCTCACGTCTATTTTGGCGTGGGCTCACTTATTTGTGGTAGGGCGCCGCCAGTGCCTTTGATACGATAAGCTGAGTACCTGCGCCATTTTTTATTTCTTTAGCAAATCCTTCAGTTTTCATTCATAGCACCAAATCTTCATTGTTTTTTAGGCTTGCAATTGCATTAATAGTTTCCAACTAATTAAAATCTCTTGCCTATGATTCAACAAAACTGGTAGTCGATACCATACTCCACCTAACTTAACGCATAAAAAATGGCCCTCTACTTCGTCACCAAACTAGTATAGAGGACCGTAGCAAACAAAACAAACGTTTTACTTAACTAACCCAATATTATGAATAATTATTCATTTTACAAGGGTAGTAAGGCTCTTTATTGCCTGTTTTTTTTCGGGTGTTTCTTGTCTTTTACCCCTGTTTTAGCAAAAAGTGTACTGCGGCAACTGCAGTCCAACACTCAACAAAATTTGGTACATGGTACCATTACCGATGGTACAAATCCTTTACCCGGTGTTACTATTGCCTTAAAAGGCAAAACGAATTCAGGAACTATTTCCGATTACAACGGGCAGTATAGTATCGCTGCGGCTGTATCTGATACTTTAATCGTTTCTTTTATAGGTTTCAAAACCGCCCTAATCCCAATAAAAGGACGGCAAGCCATAAACATAGAATTAGAGTACGATACTATGGCGTTGCAAGAAGTCCGAGTCAATGCAGGATATTATACCGTAAAGGAAAGTGAGCGTACGGGCAGTATTTCCAGAATCACAGCCAAAGACATCGAAACCCAGCCTGTCACTAATGTCTTGGCAACACTGCAAGGACGGATGGCTGGAGTGAACGTAACCCAAACCACAGGAGTTCCCGGTGGAGGATTCGAAATCCAAATACGAGGACAAAACAGCATACGCCGTGATGCAAACGCTCCACTATATATAATTGATGGTGTTCCTTATGCCTCAGACCCCATCGGCTACGCACAGACCTCAACCGTTTTTCCCACTACTACTAGCCCACTTAATAGCATCAATCCAGATGCGATAGAGAGTATAGAAATACTCAAAGATGCCGATGCAACCGCTATTTATGGTTCACGTGGTGCCAACGGTGTGGTACTCATTACTACAAAAAAGGGAAAAGAAGGAAAAACAAAGTTTACCCTCACGGCCTCTTCAGGCGCTGGAACGGTTACCAAGTTCATGAAACTCATGGATACTGGGCAATATCTCAGCATGCGCAGACAAGCTTTTGTTAATGATGGAATTACTACCTACCCAGCGAGTGATTACGACATCAATGGAACATGGGATCAAAATCGGTATACCGATTGGCAAAAAGAACTCATAGGTGGCACTGCTCTAATTACAGATTTGCAAGGAACCATCTCAGGTGGTTCTAAGTATACTCAATTTCTTCTTAGTGGAAACTATCACACAGAATCAACTGTATTCCCAGGTGATTTTTTATATAAAAAAGGAGGGGCTCAGTTCAGCCTTAATCATCAATCTGAAGATGGAAAATTTCGTTTAGTCTTTTCCTCTGGATATACTGCCCAAAATAACGACCTCCCTGCCAATGACCTTACGTATGATTCTCGTTCTCTTGCTCCTAATGCTCCTGCCTTGTATGATGCAGCAGGAAATCTGAACTGGGAGAAAGGAACATGGGAAAACCCATTACGAAACTTACCTGCCCAACAAGAATCCATAACCAAAGACCTACTAGCAAATACTATTTTATCCTATGAAATTATACCTGATTTGGTCCTAAAAAGTAGCTTTGGTTATAGTGATTTACAACATGTAGAAAGTCGCATTACTCCTTCCACAATCTATAATCCATCCCTTGGTTACACTAGCGTCGATTCTAATATATTCCTCAACAATACCAAGCGTAGTTCCTGGATTATAGAACCACAAGTTAATTGGGAAAAGAAATTTGGTGGTGGTAAACTTGGTATTCTACTAGGAGGAACCTTTCAACAACAAACCACTTCACGCTTGTTTCAATCTGGAAGTGGGTTCAGCTCGAATAGTCTGATTCATGACCTCGCATCCGCCACCACTCGCCAAGTGATTCTTAGTGATGAGACTATTTATAAATACCAAGCGTTTTTTGGCCGGATTAATTACAATTGGCACGATCGTTATATTGTGAATTTAACAGCAAGACGGGATGGATCGAGTCGTTTTGGTCCGGGAAATCAATATGCAAATTTTGGTGCTATTGGCGTGGCTTGGTTATTTACTAATGAAAGCTTTCTTAAAGGCAGTTCTTGGTTCAGTTTTGGAAAATTGCGCAGCAGTTATGGAACTACAGGGAGCGATCAAATTGGAGATTACCAATTTTTAAATACCTACAACTCCTCAGGAATCAATTATCAAAATAGTATAGGGCTACAACCTACACGTTTATTTAATCCTGATTTTGGATGGGAAATCAATAAAAAATGGGAAGCCGCCATAGAATTGGGATTCTTCGCCGATCGCATTTTCCTTACAGGAGCTTGGTATCAAAACCGCTCCTCGAATCAACTCGTCGGAATTCCGCTGCCTGGAACAACTGGTTTTACCCAAATCCAAGCCAATCTGGATGCAACAGTACAAAATACAGGACTAGAATTTACCCTGCGCACCGTTAATTTCTTTAATAAACACTTTAATTGGGTTAGTAGCTTCAACGTGAGTATTGCTCGTAATGAGCTTATAGCTTTTCCTAATTTAAATAGTTCCACTTACAAAAATACGTATCGCATCGGAGAACCTCTTAATATCCTCTTGAGATACAAGTACATTGGGATTGACCCTACAACAGGAACCTATCAGTTTGAAGACCAGAACAACGATGGAAAATTATCTTCTCCCGATGACAGGCAAACAGTAGTAAATCTTAATCCTGATTATTTTGGAGGATTGCAAAATCAATTGAGCTACAAACAATGGAAACTAGATTTTCTTTTTCAATTTGTAAAACAACGCAACCAAAGTTATGCCAGTGGTCTTGCAGGGTTGATGATTAATCAACCGGAAAGATTGATCAACAACTGGCAACAATCAGGAGATTTAGGTTCCTATCAAATCTATAGTGCGGGAAACAATACTAATGCTGTTACAGCACAATCTCGTTATGGCTCAAGCGACGCTACTATTGTAGACGCCTCTTATGTGCGGCTTAAAACAGTTGCTTTGAGCTATGCTGTTCCGATAAATTCTAAAGCAATACAATGTACCATAATGTTACAAGGGCAAAATCTTTTGACTTTTACTCCCTATGATGATGGTGATCCTGAATTTACAACCAGAGGGTATCTTCCTCCTCTTAAAATCGTTACTGCTGGAATCCAATTAACTTTTTAATCAATTATAGTATGAAAACGATATATAAAAAAAAGCACTGCTGGCGTATAGTTAAAAAAATATTCTTTTTGAGTTTTACATTCTCCATGCCTGCCTGCGACTCATTTCTGGAGGTAGATCTTCCAAAATCGCAACTTACAGACAAGACTGTATTTCAAGATTATACTACCGCCAATGCAGCCATGACAGATATCTATTCCAAGATTAGGGACAAAGGACTCCTTACTGGCACCCTGGTAGGACTCTCGGGTCAGTTGGGGAATTATACAGATGAACTTACTTTTTATGGTTCTGCTACAAGTGCTACTTTTGGATTTTACACCAATCAGGTTTTACCCTCCAACACAACTGTAGCCCTTTTTTGGAACAACTCCTACAATCAAATTTATGCTGCCAATGCAGTATTGGAAGGCGTTCATGCATCTACTTTTAGTCCCCAAGAAAAGGCGCAATTAGAGGGAGAAGCACTTTTTATACGGGGCTTACTTCATTTTTATTTGTTACAGCTTTTTGGAGATATTCCTTATATAGAAACTACCGATTATAGGGTTAATAGTACAGTAACAAGGATGCCTAAAAGCGAAGTTTACAACCATATTATAACTGATTTAAAAACTGCAGAAAACTTCCTTTTACCTGTGTACTCCAGTACGGAAAGAGTACGTGCTAATTCTTTTGTAGTAAAGGCACTCCTAGCAAGGGTTTATCTCTATACGGGCAAATGGGATGATGCTAATAAATCAGCCACAACAGTGATAGAAAACAATTCGGTATATGTTTTTGAAAACAATTTAAATAAGGTATTCTTAAAAAACTCCACTGAAGCAATCTGGCAATTTATGCCTGCTCTTACAGGTAAGAACACAGACGAAGGAGCTTTTTTTATTTTTACCTCAGGACCACCACCACTGGTAGCACTTAACGAGTCTCTGTTGAATTCTTTTGCAGTAAATGATCTGCGTAAAACTGCTTGGATAGCTTCCGTAAGTAATGGAACCCGAACATGGTATTATGCGTATAAGTACAAAGAACCTCGAAACACCTCAACTTCCAAAGAATATTCCATGGTTTTACGTTTGACGGAACAGTACTTTATCCGCTCAGAAGCCCGAGCAGAACTAGGAGATCTTACAGGAGCAAAAGAAGATTTGAATAAAATCAGAAAACGAGCAGGACTCTCCGATATAGTAGCAAGCTCTAAAGAAGAGATTCTTGAGGCAATATTTCAGGAAAGGAGAAAAGAACTATTTTCTGAATATGGGCATCGTTTTTTTGATCTTAAACGCACAGGAAAACTCGATGCTGTTTTATCTATAAAACCTGGTTGGAACACAACCGATAGCCTTTTGCCAATCCCAGAGAGTGAACTCACTCTTAATCCAAATCTTAAACCTCAAAATCCTGGTTATTAAATTTTAATACCAAACATTAAAATGAAAGTACAAACCAAAACAACAGTTATGTTGCCATGGCGAAAGCCAACCTTTTTTTTAGTTTTTATTTTGCAATTAGTTGCCTGCTCCCTTTGGGGGCAGGTACTGCAAAAGAGAACAGTAACAATATCTGATTATCCCAGATGGGGAGAACTACGTCTTGATAAAATGAGCACAGACGGACGGTGGGTTAGTTATACCATGTCATACCAAAGCGGTCTTGATACCCTATTTATAAAAGATACCAAATCATTAAAAACACATGCTTTTCCTTTAGGACTCGCGGGGGATTTTATAACTCCTGATTGGTTTGCTTGCCAAACTACCAAAGAATTGCACTTAATAAATTTAAAAACGGGTAAACAAGAAACGGTATCCAGTGTCAGCCATTATGTTTATGCTGCAAAAGCAAACCGATTGTTGATTTTGTTGAACGAAAAAGCAAAAGGAAATGCATTGATGATTCGTAATCCCAATGGAATGATAGAAGAACGCATTGAAGGAGTACATGAATTCTTAATGGATCCTACAAACCAAATGCTACTCTACACAACGTCAATAGATAATAAGCATACCGTAGCTCTTTTAGAACTTTCTAAAAAAAACAGAAAAACGATTCTTCAAAGTGGATGGACTTCTTTTACTAATCTGGTGTGGCAAAAAAAAGCAGAAGCTTTGGCTTTTATCCAAAAGTCAACGGATGTAATGGGCACCGGAAATACTATTTTTTATTATACATTATCCAAAAAAAAATTATACATCCCTAGTACTGAAATCCAACACCGATTTCTAGGAGATTCCCTTTTTATCTCAACAGGAGGTTATGAGTTAAAAATCTCAGATGACATGGACAGCGTTTTTTTTACTGTAGAGCAAAATAACAGATCAAAAGATACTTTAAAAGATTCTGATGTGCAATTATGGAATGGAAACGCCAAATGGATTTATCCGATGGAAGAAAAACAAAAAGCATCTAAAGAAATCCATCTTGCACTATGGCGTCCTAAAAAGGATTCTTACCAACTAATTTCCAATGATACTTTGCCGCAATTTATGCTCACAGGTGAACAGAAATATGCTATTATATCCAACACAAAACAATATGAACCACAATACGATTATGATGGACCTCGGGATTTCTATCTCGTTGATATAGCTACAGGTAAAAAGGAATTGTTCTTAAAAAAACACCTTGGATATGTACTATACACCACTCCTTCTCCTGATGGGAAATACATCGCCTACTTTCAGAAAAAAAACTGGTGGGTATATGACATTACTAAAAAGACACATACCAACATTACTAAAGATAGTAAACAAGCCTTTCGGCATAACGAAAGAGAATACCCTCAAAACGAGAGTGCATTTTCCAATCTAGGTTGGACTCCACATGATAAAGAGATCATCCTTTGTGATGCATACGATTTATGGGCGATAAGCCCCGATGGGATTTCTTCTCGTAGGTTGACACAAGGCAGAGAAAACCAAACCCGATTTCGATTAGCTGGATATTCCAATAGAACAGTAGAGAAACCAAATTATACTGGGATGATTCATGATGCCATAGATCTTGATCAAGGATTATTATTGGAAACAACAGACAAAAAAGGTGCCTTTGGTTATTATAAATGGTCTCCTCATGCCAATGAAGAACTAGTCCTTTCTAGTAATACACGCCTAGATCAGTTGATATTAGCTACCAGCACAGATACTTTTGTGTATAGGGAACAACGTTATGATCTTTCCCCACGATTGATGTTACGGAAACGAACTGATGAAGCACCTAAAGTAATAGTACAAAGTAATCCACAACAACAACAATTTTATTGGGGAAAATCAGAATTAATCCAATATAAAAACACAAAAGGAGAATCCTTGCAAGGGATATTGTATTATCCAGCGGCCCATGCTAGCCAAAAGAAATACCCGATGATTGTTTACATCTATGAGAAATTATCTCAGAGCCTACACAATAAATACATCAACCCTTCTCAATTTACTGGAGATGGTGTATTTAATATATCCACTTTTACCACACAAGGTTATTTTGTGCTTGCTCCCGATATTTCATATGAAATTGGTAATGTTGGAATATCAGCAACAGATTGCGTTGTTTCAGCAACAAACGAAGTGATTTCAAAGGGGCTTGTTCTACCTGATAAAATTGGACTCATTGGACATTCTTTTGGTGGTTACGAAACAGATTTTATCATCACACAGACCAACCTTTTTGCTGCTGCCGTCGCTGGATCAGCTGCAACAAATTTGACAAGTTTCTATCTTACAGTAGGGGCCACAGGGCGGCCTGATATGTGGCGCTTTGAGAGTCAACAATGGCGCATGGGAAAATCCCTCTTTGAGGATCGAACAGGCTACGATAGAAATTCCCCGATTGTACATGTAAAGAATATAACAACCCCATTGCTATCTTGGACTGGAGGTGACGATAAACAAGTAAACTGGAATCAAAGTATAGAATTTTATCTGGCGCTACGTCGTCTGCAAAAGGAACATATCATGCTACTTTATCCCAAAGAAAGACATAACCTTAGTAATGATCAAAATAGGAAAGATCTTTTTATTCGATTGCATCAGTGGTTTGATTATCATTTAAAAGATATGCCACCAGCGTCATGGATAGAAAAAGGACTTAAATAGTAACTTATACTAAATAGCAATGCAGTTCCAGAAGAACTGCATTGCACTTTTTAAGGGGTATTTTAAAGATTATTCGGGACGGTAAACTTCTACTGGGCAAATTGTTGGGCTAGCCCCACGTCCAAACGCCTGAGGTCCAGTTTCATCAAAACGGCGACAAACGTCGTCTCCTTCGTCACTACATACTACTTGAATACTACAGGCCTGAGGAGCTAATGGGTCAGTAACATACCCGAAAATAAAGTCATCATCTACTTTAGCGTCACTCTGCATTGATGTGGTTAAAAATGCACCTGAAATGGCCAATACAAAAACTGCAGCTGGCATCATTTTTTTTAAAATTATTGCTTTCATAATATTATAATTTAAGATTAATAGCGATCTACTTTTTTCTACAGGTGTTCGATCTAGTTCCTGATACTTAGCGCTAGTATTTCATTACGTGTATTAAAAACTTTTCCCTGCTACACGTTTCATTTCATTTTTTAGTTTCTCGTTCAATTGATAAACTACCAATTTAGTATCGATAAGAGCATACACATAGGCTGGGGTAACAAGAAAATTGCGAAGCTTTTTGCCATCGATTCCATATATATGGAAACTAAATACATAAGCATTCTTGTTTAAATCATAAACATCAATTACCGAGGCTTGTTTCCAAACTTCTTTTTGTTCGTAACGCCCCGGAACATTAGAATTAACAAAAAGTAGATGTCCACAAACACTGCTGCTTGCATTGACCGTTAACGTTGGTTTTGCCATTGTTTGTTCCGTTTTTTCTTTGAGGTAGGCAATTTTTATCTGTGCCTGCGATACAGTATCAATCGTATTGCCCCGGTAGTCAAGTTCTCCATCTGCATCAGCTACTATATACTCATTGCGATAACTATAGAGATAGATGATTCTTTTCATTTCTTGACTATAATGCAACATCCCATCTGTATCAAAAACACCATCGATTTGCATTTCTAATAATTGTGGTGCCATCTTTATTTTTGATTGAGTCCCAGCCTTGAAAACCCCCAGTATATTGTTGTTATTCGTTTTACTAATTCCTCTAAAGGCAATTGTACTACTATCCATTGGTATTGCAGTACTAAAATAAGGAGGTCTTGGATTTTGTAATTGAGCATTCCAATTACTGGTTCGACCACTAAAAATAGCGGGGGATTTTCCATCTATGATATAGAAAAAAGGAGGACGAACAGCCATTCGAATTGACTTAAAAGAAAAACTGTCGCGATTAAATGTCGCTCGAATCTTTTGTTGCCGTAGTTTACTGTCAATAGATAATAAATACATTGGAACGGTATAATTTCCGAGATATAATTTGCCTTCCTCTGCTCCAGCAAAATAATAGGAATTGTACTTTAAATCTAACGTATGAGTGAGCGTAACAGGATGATGTGGATAACGACGGATAAAAGGATTCTGATGGTGCATGATTTCTTCTGAAGAAAGAAATAAAATTATGACAGCAACACAGCTACATAAAAAAGTCAAAACTAACTTAACGGGATACGAAAGAAATTTTTTCGCTTTTCTTCCTGGGCTACTTTGAGAATGATTGAGCCATAGTCCAAGTCCTGCCAATACAACAAATATGATATTAAAGACTAAATGTTCCTGCCAGCTCATTTTTTCTAATATCCCCCCACAAGAACAAGGCAAAAAGGAACTGTAATTGAGCATGATAAAAATATAGGCTGTAAACATGGTCATTAAACAAAATCCAGCATAAAGTGCCTTAATGCGGGTACTAGGAAAAAGAAGTAATATCGCAATCAAAAATTCAACAATAAGTACAGCCCAAGAAATCCAACCCGCAAAAGCACTAAGTAAAGGAGATTGTCCTAGTTCTACCTTGAAGTTTTCAAAATCAAGTCCTTTATTCACAGCAGCGTAAACCAGTAAAAAAACATATAGTAGGCATACTATTTCTAAAAAAACTTTTCTTGCGTTTTTATATAATCTCATGGTGGCACAATTTAGATTGATAAGAGAAATCGATGAAACAGTTGCAAATGTAGGTTCACCAAAATCAAAATTGCATATCAAAATCGAGCCAATAGTTTACAAAAACACGCCATTTTTTATCAGATAAAAATGGCGTGTTGAAATTGAATTACGAACAAAAAAAGGATTAGGTTATCTACAATCCTCCTATTGTTTTGATTCACTAGTTAAAATAGAAAGCTTTTCTCTGAGTTCTATAAGCCCCGCTTTTTGCAAACATTCCTCTCCAAAAAATTTTAATTCCTGAAGGTTTTCTTGCGGGATACTAGTCATTAAAATTGATGGCTTTGAATCCACTTTAAGGGATATTCCACGCTCAATTATATGATTTAATAACAGTGCATTTTTTCGTGAAATTTTCAAATCAATCTTCACTACCTCATTCATGCCAGGGATACTAAGTACAGTATCTATAACCTTGGCTACATCATTTGTTGTCATAATCTTCACGTCTTAAATTAATAATTTATCTCGTAAAGGTATAAAGCTCCCCTTAAAGTATCATGGTCATAATATGTCCACGATAGGCAGAATCCAACTCACTTACATAATTTTGTGCTGTGATAAAAGATCCTAAAAGATTACAGGTACACTAGATTCAAATAATAGATTTTATATTTACCAATTAAAATTATTCTACGGAAATTAAGTAGTTCTAAAACCGATGATGTAATAGCACTTCCTACCTTCAAAAGTAACAACCAAAAACCTTCCTTAAACAGTCAGGATTTTGTTGTTTTAAAATTGATGTATTGCTTTGAAAGAGCACGGTTGTTTATAAAAAATTGGCAAAAAAATTCAGCTTTGTAATTGTCTAGTTGTACTAGTTTTAATTATAAACAATGCGCACTTTCCTTGATTACTGAAAATAAAAGATTCATTAATATTCCATGAAGATTTTATCATATCGTAATAACTCATTTTATAACTATCCACTATATCACAGTTATAAAAGAAGTTACAAAAATAGAATAGTGCTTAGGAATTCTAAAAGATTAGAATCTCTAAAAGACATTAAGAAAAGCTAAAAAGATGTCAACGTTCCTGTCATCAGCAAGATGTATGGTTGTCGGACAACCAGATCTTGCTGCACTGTCCTCGGAACTCGGGTGCAGTGAAACTGAAAGGATAAAAAAGAGTTTGATAACAATGATGATGAAAGATGATGGAAAGAGAAAATTCAAACAGAACACGCAAGATTACTTTGCGACTGACGGTGGACGAATATGTAAAAATTGAGCAGAAATGGAAAGCTAGTACTTGCCGTAAGCTTAGCGATTATTTGCGTAAGCACCTATTCGACAAGGGTATTACAACCAGCTACAGGAATCAATCTTTGGATGATTTTATAGAAGAAACAATAGTACTTCGTAAGGAGTTAAACGCTATTGGAATAAATTTAAATCAGACAGTAAAAAAACTGCACACGCTGCAACAAATTCATGAATTTAAAGCCTGGATTATACGTTATGAAATTGAGAAACAAATCTTTAAAAGTAAGATAGATTTGATTGAAAGACATACCTCTAAAATTACGGACAAATGGTTGCAATCATAAAATCAACTCATTCAATCCGTGGTGTTTTTTATTACAATGAGAACAAAGTAAAAAAGGGTGCTGCCGAATGCATTACAGCTGGAAACTTCCCTACTGACATCGATAAAATGACAGATACGATGAAGCTTAATCGCTTTATAAAACGAGTAGAATTAAATGAAAATGTAAAATGCAATACGCTACATATATCATTGAATTTTGATCCATCTGAAAATCATTCCAAAGAAAAACTAATAGCTATTGCAGAAAGGTATATGGAGAAAATAGGCTTTGGGGAACAGCCTTATTTGGTATACCAACATAGCGATACGAAGCACCAGCACCTCCATGTAGTTTCCATAAATATTGAGAAAGATGGAAAACGAATCGATCTGCACAATATAGGAATGAGAAAATCTGAACCGGCAAGAAAAGAAATTGAAGAGCACTTTGGGCTAGTAAAAGCAGAAGGACGAAAAAAGAATGAGGAATTTAGTTTAGAACCTATTTCAATGGGAAGCATTCAATATGGAAAGATTGAATCGAAGAAAGCTATATTTAATGTTCTCAATACGGTTGTGAACCATTATAAATATGAGAGTCTTGCAGAACTCAATGCAGTCCTTAAACTATACAATGTAATGGCTGACCGTGGTAGCGAGAATTCAAAAATGTTTTTAGCTGGAGGATTAGTCTATCATATATTAAACGCAAAAGGCAAACCAATAGGTGTTCCAATTAAAGCGAGTAGTTTTTATACCAGACCAACTCTAAAATTCTTAGAAGAGAAATTTAAGAACAATGAAGTTAGAAATATGTCCGATAAATCAAGGGTAAAAAGTGCAATTGATATGGCATTATTAAGAGAACCTACATTGCCATTAACCGAACTATCAAAACGATTGGAAAAAGAAGGTATCAGTACCCTTTTTAGAAAAAACTCAGAAGGTTTGCTCTATGGCATAACCTATGTTGATCATGTAACAAAAAATGTCTTTAATGGCAGTAGCTTGGGGAAACAATACAGCGCAAAAGCAATCCAAGAACGATGCGGATTAAAGGTTGCTGGTGAAGAAAAAAGAAATCAGATTTATGAAAGGCTTCGTTCTAAAAAAACATTAATTAATGTTTTGGAACAACAAAAGAACATATTGACTATTCCTGATATGGTGAAAGTTTTGGATGTGCTTATCTTGGAAGAGAAACAATACTTTGCAATGGTCCCACAGTTAGATAAGATTATTGATAATTTAATGCAGTCTGAACAAATCAATAATTATCTATCATATCAATTAAAAAACAAAAAAAAGATGCAAAGGAGAAAGAGATTATCAAGGTGATTAAAATATGCATAAGACCATTAGTCGGATTTGGCAAAATCTCACAAATAGAAAACAAACTTTCCATTATTCAATTGCCCGAATCCTTTGTAGCTGTTGGCAGTAGTTATCTTTTAATCATATTTATAATAAATTCTTTTTCAGAACCATTTGGTAAATGTATGATTATCATTTTATTTTTTTTTAAATTTAATTTTTCAATTGAATGATTTATTTTATGATTTATTGAGTTGACATAAAAAATAAATTGTAAACTGTCGATTAAGAATAAATAACCATTTAGTCCACTTTTTGTCTTTATTCTTTTTGGCTGGCTTATTAGGTTTCTTAAGTCATTTTCAGTTCTCATAAAAGACAAAATATTTATTGGATATTCCAATTCATCAATATCAATTCCTTCATAAATTATTTTTCGTATTCTTTCTTCGTGTTTTTTCCCTAATGAAATTTCTTTGAATAAAGGTCTGTTTGTGATGCTTGCTCTCCATAAAATTGATAACAAAAATAATTTCATTTTTTTGTAATCTATATTTTTACAAATCGAATATTCTGCACCATCGTCTGGATTAATATAATTTTCACATTTTGGGCTAATATCTTCAGTTAAATCAGTCCCATATAATGATTTCACTGCATAAGATTCATAAAAAGCGCCTAAAATTCCATTATCACAATCTGAACATAAAATATTTTTATCAAAATCTTCTTTTTGTGTTTTCTTTGTTGCAGTTTTATTTTCGTCAAGATTATATACAACTTCGTAAAATGAATTGTTTTCATCTTTCATTCCTTTAAACATAAACTTAGGAATAATATGAGCATCAATTAATTTTTTATCTTTTTTACAAAGTTTGCAAATAGCCATAGTAAATATTTTTTGAAATTATGAAGTTTATAAAACCCAAAACGGCTCCCGAAGGAGCCATAACTAAAAAAATAGCGGGGAGATCGGGATTCGAACCCGAGAGACAATTACTCGTCTACTTGTTTATGAGACAAGCGCAATAAACCACTCTGCCAGCTCAGAATAAACTCTCATTCAAATTTACTCGGAAATGGAAATTCAAATGTAATATTTTTCTATATTAATTTCAAATTTAAATATTGAAAATTACGTAAGATTCTTCCATTAACCGGAATAATTACTGCCAATATTCTGGTATTAGAGCGGGTTTGGAACTAAATTAAGCCCATTATTCGGATTTGCCAAATATTCTAAATTCAAGACCATTTTTCAATTAAGCCAAATACACAAATCCGCTGTAGTGGCGGTTAGCTGTAGTTTTTTTTATTCGTTTAGTAGCAATAATTATTTACACAAATTTTCCATTCATCTTCATCTTGGTCTTTTCCTTTTATGTCGCCATAGGTGTTGGTTATACAACTTTTGTCAACTTCTGTTGCACAGGATAGATAGTTTGAAACTTTAATGATAGTAGCTTTTCCTTCACCCCAAAATATTATTGCATAAACAGAATAAGAAGAATATTTGTAAGTATTTGTCGCTGTATTTAATTCCGATCCAGATAGGAATGTAACGTCAACAGTATATTTTTTTGACCAACCGTCTTGCGTCATATATTTCACTTCACAAGTTTGAACATATTTAGCTTCTACATTTGTTGTCAAAAGTAAAAACAATGTTGAGAGTAAAATTATTTGTTTCATTAGGTTGTATTGTTTAATTGCTGTCTCTTAATTTCCTTTGGCAGTCTTCAAGTTCACTTTCCAAACTTCTAACTTTCCTTTCCAAATACTCTTTTTGGCTTTTTAAATCGTCATTGTCGTTTTCTAAGTTGCTGTTGTCACTTTCTAAATATGAATTGTCGGAAGATTGATGACTGCTCTGACTTTCATAGTCGTCGTTTTGAGATTTACATTCTTCAAGTTCGTTTTCTAAATCTGTTACTGTATTTTCTAAATCGCTTTTTTTACTTTCGCAATAATCAAGGTCTGAACGAAGTTCTTTTATCTGTTTTTGCTGGTAAATATTGAAACCAAGTGATGTTAAAAAAACAAATGAAATTAAAATTAGAATTAGTAGTTTTTTATTTTTTTCGTTCATAATTATTTATTTTTTGTCAAACATTAAAAAATAGCATATTCCCTTTTTAAATTATTTATTTTAATTGTGTTTACTTGTTTGGCTTTTCAACTCTCTCCCCAAAGTTTTTTCCGAGTTTCTGATCTTCCTCCGGTCGTCCGTAAAATTACAGGTAACGTTCTGGTACTACAGCGGGTTTGGGACTAAATTAGGCCCATTCTTCGGATTTGCCAAATCTTCCCAAATACAAAACCAACTTTCCATTAAGCCTCTTGCCCAAATCCGTTGTAGTAGCTGTTGTAGGCAGTCTTTAATGGACGTCACCTGGATTTGCTGGATTCAGAAAATAGATTAATAAAAATACCGCAACCCATCCAATTGCTCTAATCGTCAATCCTTTTTGTATTGTCCAGTTTGTTTTTACAGAGCCTTCTATTAATGAAGAACCCACAATTGATATTGTTAAAGCAATTAAAGCTTTCAGCATAATTAATTGGATTCCATTGAAAGGTTTACCTAAAAAATATTCGCCACTAAAAATTAAAGCAACACTTGCAAGAAGCATTGGAATTCCAATATATAACTGCAATCTTAATTCCTTATTTTTCACTCTTTTAAATTTTTGATTAAAACCATTAATATTTATATTTCGACTATTAAATTCGTTTAAAAATTTTTCTCTATTTTCTTTAGATGAAAATGAATTTACTAGCTTTTGTATAGTGATGTATTTGTTCTCAGTTTGTTGGACTTCTAAAAGATTATGTTTCTTTATGATTGCATTTATAAGTTCGGAAATTTTAAAAGATATGGGTAAAAAGCTTTCAATGGTTGCTACATAGTCATTTTTTATATCCGCATTATAATAAAAATCATATTCTTGATGAGTTTGTCCAATTGAATTATTTATAATGTTTATTACATTAGTATGTTCACTTAATAACTCATTTATTAAAAGTTGGATGTTTTTAGAATCCACTTCTGTATTATAGTTAATTAAAAATTCTTTTAAATTATTATCTAATTTATCTTTAGCTTCAATAATTTTCAGTGTTAAATTGCTTTCCACTATTTTTTATTAACTATGTCAACAATTTGATCAATTAAATAATTAGTATCCGTAAAGTCTACGGATTCTTTTACATAAATACTTACTGAATCAATTATACTTTTGACTCCAAATCTGTCAGTTTCTTGTAAATTTGAAATCCTCTCTGCAAGGCTTTCAATTACTGAATCTGTAAGTGTAAAACCTATTCCTTTCTTTAGAGCAATTTGATTTAATAGAATTTTAATTTCTTGTTTTTTCATTGTATATAATTTAAGTTAGAATATTATAAATTTAATTTTTGAATCTAAATATTATTCGCGATTTTGGGCAGATTGCCTACAAAACGTTCTGGCACTACAGCGGGTTTGGGATTAAAAATGCGTAATCTTTCGGTTATGCCAAAACTTCCTAATACAAAACCATCTTTCCATTAAGGCTAATGCCCAAATCCGTTGTAGTGGCTGTTACCAGCAGGCATTTATTCTTTAAGGATTAACCAGTTACTTACGCTTCTTCTACAAAGTTGCATTGCTTCTGCATGTTTTGTGCTTAATGCTTCTGTTTTATCTGTGAAATCCCAATCTAAAAAATTATCTCCAGACAATAAAAAACCTGTATGAGTAATTTGAGACCTTATAGTATAGATTTTATTGTATAATTTTTTTGCATCAATGCTACTTGCAACATATTTAAATAAAAATTCTCTAAACTTCGCCGAAATACCCCATATTGGCTTTCCACATTTGTTACATGTATGACTTGATGATTTAATAGATTTACAATCGTTACATTGAAATTCTACTTTATCATTTCTGAACTCATAATTAACTAATGTTTCAATACATGAAACAAAAGAAAAAAAAGATAGGCTTTTCATTGTTTTGAAAAGATCCAATCCATTTGAAAATTGATGAAGCGATGAATTGCAAATTTTCTTTTCATCAGCTGAAAGAGCAAAATATTTTTCCATTACTCTATCAATATTGTTTGGAAAATCAACTTCTTTTTTATTTCCATACATAGGCTCGTACCAATAATAATCTATTCTAGGAATGAGCTCTATTTGTTTAAATTCAGGAGTACTAAAAGCAGTTATTTGAAGGTCTTTAACTATATTCTTATAATAATATAATTGTGCCGACCAGTTACTTGAATAATTATTTATTTCTTCTCTATTTTCTGCATTATTTTCTTCTGGAATTGGAATTGTCCATGACATAACTACATTGCGATAGAAGAAGAATCTAAAATTTGAAATTGTAGAAAGCAAGTTTGTGATTTCTATTAATCTATTGGTTTGATGACTGGTTTTTGAAATCATTTCATTTACACTTTCGTCCTCTTTCCCATCAAAGGCTTTTATTTCTTTAACATTTTCTTCGTTATATTGATATTCAATAATTAATGGAAAATGGTTTGCGTTTTTTGATTTTGGTGCATTTTCAATATTAATTGGATATATCTGAAATTCATCTTTATAGCGATAAATTCCAGTAACTTCTACTTGAGAAAAAATGATGTTTTTAATGTATTTTATTGCCATAGATTATTGATTCTGCTGTCTGCTTGCTGATAACGCTCTCGCGCTACAAGCAGTTTGGGACTAAATTAGCCTAAACTTTCGGTTTTGCCAAATATTTCTGACACACAACCAACTTTCCAGTAAGCCAATTGCCCAAATCCGTTGTAGTAGCTGTTATGGTGCGTTTTTTTTATTCTATCCTATTCCCTTTTCTATCAATATTAAACCATTCATCACTTTCTACATGCTCATGTTCTTCTATACCTAAATATTTTTTGGCTTTAAAAGTAACTTCTGCCTGTCCATTTTCGAACCAACTGGCATAAACACTATCATTCGGATGTTCGATAACTGAGGCAAAATGAATTAATAGTATCAGTTCCAAAAAAAGCATATCGTTCGAATGGTATTATTGTATCTCCTTTAAAGTCAAGATATGCTACTCTTGAACCATCTTGCATGTAATCTTCTTTGTTACGGCTATAAAAGAATCACTCTTTACAGTATCCGATTCCTGCACATCATAGTATTTAAAATCGGTAATCTCTCGATTTATAGATTGCCTACATGATGTCAAAGTCAAAAGCTAGATTCCTATAAATATTAAATGTCGGATTGTCATATTTTCTAATCAATGCTTAATTGTGCAGAACATATTATGTTGGTTTCCTCAAAATGCACCATAACTCATATATATGTCTAATCATGTCCGACTTATCTACCCTAAATTGGGTCGCTATGTCTGACAAATGTCAGTGTTTTTATTTTCAAAAATAAGATATTTATTTCATAAACGATCAAATGGAGTTTTACTTATTGAAGGCTTTTCGGACTAACATGAGTGCAAATTTCGGTGGTCTTGCTACTTTGATGTACGGGAATGAGACTTTAAATAGTGATATTAAATTTAAATAGCAAAATTACACATCATTTAAAATCTTTAAATCTTCTAAAAAAAGGTTCGAATTTTGTACCATCAAGGTCACATCAAAAGGCACTCATATCGAGTGGTTTTAGTATTTTTTGATACCTTTCAATTTTATGTTATGGTTGTTTTTAAAACAATATTCCATATTTTTCACATATTAATATTAAAAAAATCATTTTCGTCAATTTGAAATTAGCAATTTAAAAATATCTATCATATTTTAACAAAATTAAATTTGATATTAAGTTAATAAAAACAGGTATATTTAGTTCATTATAATTTAGGAATGGTATTTTTATACTATTCTAGATTATGGTTTTCCGTAATAAAATGAAAGTTAAAGTACTAATATTTGACAATATTTAAAATTCAGAATATATGGATAATTCTATTATCGATGTTACAGGTGAATCCTATAGCCTTTCAAATAATTTATCAAGAAACTCTAGTGTTCCGTATTGGGGACATCAATATGTATATTCATATTCTGAAATTAACTCTGCGACGAGCCAGCAGCGTGTTTTTTATAAAACTTATAAATTTAATTTTCTAAATAATATTTATACAAATCTTGAAGGCAATAATAACTACGCATTTATTTTGCTTTTTGATCTTTTAAATGAATATGATAATCACAAAAATATAATTCGGCTTGAAAAACAATTAAAAGAATTACGAGCTTATCATCCTAAAACTAAATCGTATTGTGTATCCAATCTGGTTAAAAAATTACTAGAACATGGTCTTCATAATGATGTTGAAAGAATCAGGAAAGAGGAAAATTATTATGATGATTATGCTGGATACGATTATTTAAAATTAGGCGCACAATTTAGAGCAAAATTGAATTTAAGCGATCAGGATGTAGAATTGCTAAACAAATTATGGAATCCTGAAAACAACTTTTTCAGGATCGAATTTTGCAGTTTAGAGGTTGTTAAGTTCTATTTGTACGTAATTAAAAAGATAGAAGAAAAGTATGAAAAAGAATCTTCATCTTTAAGTGCTGAACTTGATAAATTGGCGGACAGCATTGCTTATAAACATTATAATTACAGAAAAGGAAGCAGTAATTACAAATATTCGGTAGAAACTATTGTGAATGAACTTCACTCTAATATTTTTAAATACTGTGAAAATGTTGTTCGGGAGAATTTCGGACATAAAAGGAAATTGAATGTTGATTTACAATACACTTCAAATGAAATTATTGAAGAATATAATAATAGGGTTATTTTAAAATTAAAAAAGATAATGCAAATTTATCTTCCCACGATAAATGAGCCGGATGAAAAAACTGATTTTGAACTGAATACTCAAAATACAACACGATGGAAAATCAAGTTTGATCAATTGTCGATTCAATATAAAACTGATTCAAAAACATTTATTCAGGAGATTATTACTTTAGGAAATCAAAACAAAAATAATCCTTCGGTTGAAAATATTTTTTACGAAGGTTCAAAGTTTATTGCAAGTCACGATAAAGAAGCTGCGCTTACTTTGTATATCTACTATATTTATTATGACCTCAATTCGGTAAAATTTGATAATAAACCATTGAATACAACAGTGCAAAAAAATCTGTTTAAAACTAGCGATCAGTTAAATGATTTTCAGCTTATTATTAATGAGTTTGTACAAGATAAAAATTTAGAAAAAGCATTAAAATCGATTCCAGGTGTATATGCTGCCAAAAGAAAAAAAATACAATTAGACAGAAATGCAATTCGGGAAGTTCATAATAAACATTCCGGAACCATTGAACTGCTTAATGAATATTTGCGAGATGAAGTTGAAATACCAGAAGTTGAAACACCCGTAGTAAATGAAATGGTATTGCAAATAATCCCTCAATCACAAGAATCCCAAACAAGCTCTTTTGAAGAATCAATAAATTTCACAAAAATTCAGGAAGAAATTCTGGACCTTTTTTCAAAAGCAAATCTTTCTATTCTTCAGGCAGATTTTGAAATAGTAGCAAGATCAAAAGGAATGTTTAAAAACCAACTGATCGAAAGCATTAATGAAATTTGTTATGAAACATTAGACGATGTTTTAATTGAAGAAGACGAAGAATTTTACATTATAAACGAAATTTATTTTAACCGAATACTAGCAAAATGATAGAGAATATTAAACCCAAAGAAGCC
Organism: Flavobacterium sp. KMS; assembly: GCF_000813005.1. GTDB lineage: Bacteria > Bacteroidota > Bacteroidia > Flavobacteriales > Flavobacteriaceae > Flavobacterium. Next base: position 76,264 of record NZ_JSYP01000019.1, read on the forward strand.
ACAGCAATTATCAATTCATTAATTGGAGGCGTAGTACCCAAAATTGGCGTTCAGCATATTACCGTAGGAAGGTCTGAAGAAATAAGCGCATTTGTAAACGCGTTAGAAGATGTGAAAAACGGACATAGTATGGTGAAGTTTTGGATTGGTGATTTTGGATCCGGAAAATCATTTATGCTTCATTTGCTAAATACTGTTGCTTTGAAACAAAAATTTGTAGTCACAAATGCTGATTTTACTCCAGATAACAGGCTTTATTCTAATGACGGGAAAGGCGTTGCATTGTATTCCGCTATTATGGATAATATTGCAATCCAGACAAAACCTGAAGGTGGAGCATTGCCTACTTTAATGGAAAAATGGATAGAACAAGTGGTTTCAAAAACGGCTCAGGACAATAATATTGCACTAGAAAATATTAGAGATGAAAAATATTTAAGCCTCATTCAGAATAACATCATGAAAACCATCAACGAAATTACCGAAGTTGGAGGTTTTGATTTTGGAACCGTTATAATGAAATATTACGAAGGTTACATTAAAGATGATGAACAATTAAGACGAAATGCCTTAAAGTGGCTTAAAGGTGAATACCGTACAAAAACCGAAGCGAAACAAGATCTGGGAGTAAGAGAAATTATAAATGACCTGAACTATTATGATATGCTCAAAAACTTTTGTAAACTGTTTGTAAGCATGGGATATAGTGGTTTTATGATCAATCTGGATGAAGCAATAAATCTTTATAAAATTTCAACATCAGTAATGAGAGAGAAAAATTACGAAAAGATTTTAAGTATCTATAATGATTGTTTTCAGGGAAAAGTCAGTAATTTATTTTTCAATTTTGCAGGAACAAAAGAAGTTCTCGAAAATGAACGCAGAGGATTATTCAGCTATCATGCTTTAAAATCAAGATTAGAAAGTAATAAGTTTGAAACCGCTGAAATTAGAGATTTTGCACAACCCGTAATTAAATTATTACCTCTGGATCATAATGAAGTTTTTGTATTACTTATAAAGCTAAAATCAATTTTTGATTACAATTATAAAGTCACAACAAATATTTCTGAAGATGATATACAAAGTTTTATGGAAGAAATGTTCAATAAACCAGGCGCGTCTGAGTTTTTAACTCCGCGCGAGGTTATTAGAGATTTCTTAAATATTCTAAACATTCTAAGACAAAATCCAAATTTAGATAAATCCAAATTATTCGGAGATATCGAAATTTCAGATGAAAGACCTGACGATGTTTTAATCGATAGCATTGAAGAAATATAATGGCGTATGAATTATTATCAGAACCCATCCGAAAATACATTCGTGATAAACGATGGGAAGAATTGCGTCCCATTCAAAATGCTGCAATTACAAGAATTTTAACCACAGATAAGCATTATATTCTGGTATCAAGAACAGCTTCAGGAAAAACCGAAGCAGCTTTTTTGCCTGTTTTATCTCAGGTAAATTTCAACGAAAGAGGCGTTCAGGTTTTATATATTTCGCCACTCATCGCTTTGATAAACGATCAGTTTTTTCGTGTTGAGGAATTGTGTAAAAACTTAGAAGTTAATGTTGTCAAATGGCATGGAGAAGCCAATAAAACTTCAAAAGAAAAATTAGTAAAAGATCCAACAGGAATCGTTTTAATGACACCGGAATCACTGGAAGCCATGTTTGTCAATAAACCTTATAATGTAAAACATATTTTTTCCAATCTTAAATTTGTAATTATAGACGAGATTCATTCTTTTATCGGATCAGGAAGAGGCGTACAATTAAAATCTCTTTTGTCCAGATTACAAGATGTAAATGAAAATAACTTCAGGATAATTGGTCTTTCGGCAACTTTAGGAGATTATGCCGAAGCAAAGAAATTTGCGGGTAATACTATAGAAACCACAGTTTTAAGAGATAGTGCATCAAAAGAAATTGAAGCAAATTTCAGGTATTTCCAAAAAGACGCTAATGATTTGCCCTCAGCTCTTATAGATGATTTATACCAGGAAACTAAAGATCGCAAAGTCCTTGTTTTTCCTAATAGCCGCGGACTTGCCGAAGTTGTTGCAGTTCAATTAAAGAAAATTTCAGTTAGGGTAAAAGGACATGTTAATTATTTTTCACATCATTCGTCTGTAGATAAAGAAGTTAGAGAGCACATAGAATCTTTTGCTAAAAGTAATAACCATCAAAATTTTTGCATTTCCTGTACTTCAACTTTAGAACTTGGTATTGATATAGGTGCTGTAGATGAGGTTGTACAAATCGATGCCACATACAGTATTGCATCTTTAATTCAGCGTATCGGAAGAAGCGGACGAAGAGATGGTGCTAAAAGTTTTCTGTTATTATATGCCACAAATAAATGGAGTTTACTCCAATCACTTGCCTGTTGGCATTTGTATAAAGATGGTTTTATAGAACCCAAAGAATCAATGAGTCTTGCCTATGATCTTTTATTGCATCAGGCTTTGTCGATTACAAAAGGACATTCCGGTATTAAGTATACTGATTTGGTGAGACTTTTAAAGAAAAACTTTGCATTCAATGACATTGAAATTTCTGATATAGAAAAAATCTTAAATCATTTGATCGAGATCGATTTGATGGAAAAATTAAGAGACGAAGTAATAATAGGAATTGAAGGCGAAAAAATTGTAAATGACAGAGATTTCTACAGCGCATTTACACTTGAGGACAATTTTAAAGTAGTAAATGCAGGTATTAAAATAGGTGAAATTCCGTTAAGTTCACAAATTATAGAAAATGAAAATATTCTACTGGCGGCAAAAATATGGAAGATTGTGTTTGTTGATCTCAAGTCAAAAAAAATAGAAGTTATACGAACAAACGATGGTAAAAAGCCCATATTTTCTGGTGATGGCGGAATTGTTCATGCTGTAATTAGACAAAAAATGTTTGAGATACTTTATCAGGATAAAGTTTATGCTGAACTCAATGAAGAATCTGCTGATGAATTAGACGAAATGAGAAGTGATTTTTCAACTTTTACAATAAAAAGTATCGAATCAGAAAGACTATTATTGGTTTCAGAAAAAAAACTTGTATTCTCTACTTTTACAGGAACAAAGACAAACAGAACATTACAATTTCTTTTTAATATTTTAGACATAAAAAACTCATTAGAAGATATGGAAAGCTCATTTGATATTTACCTTTCTAAAGATGACTTTTTATCTAAGCTAAATTTTTTAAGTACTAACGTTCAGGTTATTGATAAAATGATAACAGAAGAATTAGAAAAAGATCCCGAATTATTAAAAGTTTCTAAATGGGGAATATATCTTCCAGTTCAATTTCAAATTGAATGGATGAAACAAAATTATTTTGATGTAAAACAAACGCAGGAATTTTTACTTAAAATGGAAAATATTATTACAAATTTATAGCTTCTCATACTTTTATGATAATTTTCAGATGATATTTTGTATAAAAATTCGATATAAATTAAAGAAGTAAGTATCTATTAAAATTCAATTCAAACTATCAGATTAAGTTTAAAAAGTTAAAGATTGCGAATTATTTTTAGTAGTAATGATTCGAATCTTTCTGCCTTCACATTCAAAAACAAAGCAAGCCGGTGTAATACTTTGTAATCTTTTCTGTTTTTAGTGACCGCGTGGGTTCAAACCTTATTAATTCAAATAATTTTTGAGACGTATTTTTTGAGACGCATTTATCAAATGATTGTTTATTCTTCTAATATCTTATTTAATTTTGTCACAAAGTTAGAGAACCGCTTGCGGGCGCTAGCAAAAAATTCCCCCATAAATACAGCAAAAAATTCCTGCTTTATTGCGTTGCTTTTTGCGCTTGCTAAGCGATTCCCGATGAATGTTCCATAATTAATAAAATATAGAAATTATGGAAACTTTAAATCAAAACTGGCAGACTGTATCTGAAATTGAACTGATTTACAAAACAAAAGTAAGAGCCTCTGAAAGACCACAAATCAAATCTTCCAGAGATGCATACCACCTTGCTCTCTCAGCTTGGGATAGTAATAAGATAGAATTTTTTGAACAGTTCAAAGTATTGCTTATGAATAACGCTCATAAAGCACTTGGAATTTATGAAATCTCTTCTGGTGGAGTTACAGGCACTGTTGTAGACCTTAGATTAATATTCTCCGCAGCTCTTAAAGCAAATGCTACATCACTTATGATGATTCACAATCATCCTTCAGGAAACCTTACAGCCTCTGAAGCAGATAAACAGGTAACTAGAAGAGTAAAAGAAGTCGGAAGACTTCTTGATATAACATTAATAGATTCATTAATTATAACTACCGAATCCTATTATTCCTTTGCAGATGAAGGCGCTTTGTAAGCGCCTTTTTTCCCCTTTTCATTTAAGGCTAGCTATCTATTTAGGGCGCAAATTAGGCAACACTTTAGGTACTCTAGCGGTTCGACTCATTTTATATTATCTATGAACTCAATTCCTTTTTCTGTTAGTTTATGATAACGTACGTCATTTATTCGTTTATCAAATTCAATATATTCAAATTTAACTAGAAAATTTACTAATACACCAGCTTCTACGTGATCTTTATATTTAAAATTACTACTTTTTCGAACATAATTATAAGCATCCGTTTCAATATCGAAGGAATATTTGGCACTTAAATATTTTCCGTGTTTACTGAAGAACACTATCGCTTCTCTAGCGAATTCATCATCAGTCCAAATCATATGTTTATTTATTATATTACTATTTATAATATAGCCCTTTTTTATTCAGACTTGCCAAATCTCGCTAAGTACCATACCACTTTCTAATGAGCCAAATATCCAATTCCGTTGGAGTAGCTGTTGGCCGTAGTCATTTACTATTGATTTGTTTTAAAATAGACTTCTTTGTGGTTTTCTAACGGAATTAATTTATTGAAAAGAATAATTCCTTTACTAGCGTTAAGCATTTGAATAATATATTTTGCTAATGTGTCATATACTAAAGATTCCATTTTTTCTTCTCGATTATTACGATTACCAATTCCACTATTTAAATCAGATTTAAGACCATCTTTTTCTTGAGTCAGGGAACCATTTTCACCTAAGACATCATTTACTTCTAATATTTCCTTTAATTGGTTAAAATGTAAGAATTCAGCTCTACTGCCCTTTTCTTTAGCTTCGCCTCTTGTGAACTGTAATAATGGATCAGGCGAGTTAATATCGATACTAGTATTAATTGTCATTCCATTTTTTTTAACGCAAGATTCGAGTAAAGAAATACATATTTGCATAATTATAATTATTAGTTAGTATTTTAGTTTAAACATATTTTGATTAAGCTTAGTGACAACATTCTGCTACAAAAGACAGTTTCGTTCTAAATTAAGCCCTTTATTTGGATTTACCAAACATCCCAAATAACAAACCAACTGTTCATCAATCTTTAATGATATCTCTATCTGAAAATTTATAATTTTATTTGAAACCATGATAGAAGAATTGAACTGGAAAAAGCGATTATTGGTCTGGGTGTAAAATTTGACCGAGCCTTTTTTTCTAAACTTTTTTCAACTGAAGATTTAAACTAATTTTTTTTGCTCATTAAAATTAAAAAAGACAGCTAAAAGCTGTCTTTTTTAAACTGTTTAATTCTTCTAAAGTTAAAATGCTTCTTCCAATCATTGTTTGGGGAATAATCCTTCAATCGTTTTAATTGGCAGAAACATTTTTCCTGTACTTGGTATCATAATAAATCCATAACTCTCGTAAAATTCAATCGCTTTTTGGTCTAATGGATCAACTATAACAGCATAAAGTGCCATAGTGTTTTTTGATACTTCTAAGCATTTTTTTAATGCATCAAACAATAAAATCTCTCCAAGTCCTTTTCCTTGATCACTTTCATTTACAGCTAACCTTCCTAATAAGGCTAACGGAACACTATATGACTTCGGCATTTTTTTTGTTAGCTCAGGTGGAAAATCTTCCCACGCAATTGAGCTTGTTGTCAATGTAAAAAAACCTAATACTCTGTTTTTATCTGAATCAATGTCTGTTAAAACATGACAAACTGACAAATCTCTTTTGGCGTCCTGCCCCGCTTGTTTGTGGAAATAATTATCTAATAATTCTTTACCACATTTAAATTTTTTTCTTTCGTGATCCTCCGTAAGGACATTAATCTTTAGATTCATTTTGTTCAATAAATTTAAAATGGTTCGCTTGAGCCCTCTTAAGTTTATCATTAGCCTTTGGTGGATTTAAAATAGCATCCATGAATATTTTCTTATCCTCGTAGGTTTTTAAAACAGTCTCATTTTCTTTAATGATTTTGTTTGCCTCGGTATTAATACAATAAACAACAAATTCTGTTACATTTTTAAACCCTTTCAGGACTGATGCGTACTTAATCAACTCCTTATGTTCTTTACTGATACGAACATCAATTCGGTCGTTAATGATTGTTGACATATTATAGCTATTATTCGATTATATTTAATTTGATTTGATTTGATTTAATTTGATTTAATTTGATTTGATTTAATTTTTTATAACTTTTTGATTTAGCAAGATTTAAGTGAATAGTTTATTTTTAGTATTGTCCTCTATTTGTCTTTCTTGTCGTCTTTTCTTCTCTTCTAATTTTTCTTACCAGTTATTTAAGGTTTTTCTTTATTTTATGAGTTGTATTTATGACATTTCTCTAGACTTGTTTCCGAATCTCTTTAGTCTTTTAAAGATTTAGATCTCGTATCAGTTTTGCAAATGTACGTATTTATCACGTACGTTGTGTGTTTTTTTGTGTTTTATTTTTACTTTGTAGATTATGTTTGTTGTGTCTGTTGTTTTTTCCTTTCTTTTATGATTGGCGTTCCCTACGGCATTAGAGCTGTCCGCACTTAAACTTAGCTATTCTAATAATTCGCTTTTTTTTGTAATAATTAGAGCTTGTATTTCGGAAAAGCTTCTCGATGATATATACAGCTTAACCATTAATTTTTTTTTTAAAATGAAAAAAATTAAGCAAAAGAAGTTTTTTGAACTTAAGTTAAGTGTCGATTTAATATTGACCAGAGGAGACATTAAGCGTCTTATCAAGATTTTTAAGAACTTATTTTAAAGTACTAAACCCATCTGTTCAGATGGGTTTTTATGTAAATGGACTTTTGTTTGTGTAATTATGAACTTACTCAATTTGTCATAGATTTTTAAAGCACGTAACTTTAAACAAATTAAAAATAGGAAATCAACATTATCAATATTCTTTATACTTTCAATTCTAAATTAGTCAAGTATCAAACTTTGATTTTTTAATAATAGCACTTATATAAAATAATATATTGATTTAAACATCTGAAAATGATATTTTAAAATATTGTATTATTGTATTAAACAGAATTTTTATGAAGAAATATCTACTAATTACATTGGCATGTTCAACAATTTGTTGTGCTCAACAAAAAGATGTTACTAAGCAAAATACTACAATTACAAAATTTGTCACTGTTCCTATCAAAAAAGATACAATCAAAGCAACTGTAAAAACTAAACCAACTGTTGTTCCGGTTGATTCCAAAAAGGATACCAATATTATACTTGTTAAGCAAGAAGTTACTGGTACAGATTGGGCAAAATATGCTCTACCTATACTTACTTTGTTTCTCGGTATAGGTATAAATCGATTAATTGACTTGATCAGTAAAAGAAATGCAACTATCAGAAATGGTGAAAGATGGGTTGTTGAACTAAGAAGTACAGAAGTCCCATTAAGTCAACAAATGACTGATTTAATTGCATTTAGAGATAGCCTGAGTTGTATTGAATTTGTTATTCCTGAAATAAAAGCAATGACTAATTTAAATGGCGATGTATTCAAATCATTAGACAAAAATGAATTTATAAAATTTATTGAAATTAAAAATGCTAAGCCATTACACAAACGAATTTTCGATAGTCAAGAAGAAAAAGAAAAAGCATATAAAAAAGTAGTGAGCATATCTAATTATACTCACGGTCACATTGCAATAATGGAGCATCAACACAATCTTATTAGCGAAAAATTCAAGTCATATACGACTGGTACATCAGGACACGTTCAGTCCTTCAATAATCATCTACAAGAGTTTCTCAGAGAATACGGAATGTATAATTTGAATTATGAAAAAGAGGGTGTAAATATTTTCGAAGATGAAAGAACAGCACTATTAAGTTTTTTATATACTGCTCAAATTGCACCTCATATAGAAGATGGTGGATACAATCCATTTAAGTTGAGAGATGAATTTTTCATACCTAGCATCAGACACTTAGCACATTATCGATTTGAAGAAAAAACTCTTCTACTCGCCAAAAGTATTACTACTTGTTTAAATGATATTGCAGGTATCAAAATGGAAGTTGTTTATATGACTAAAAACGTAAATATTATTCTAGAACGTTATACAGAATTAATAAATTCCCTACCTGATGTAATTAATGATATAATAGGAGAAAAAGAATAATATGAAATAGTTCTCCCGCTACTGCGAGCGGAATACTCGTGTCAAAAATTTTAATTTTTTATAACTAACTAATCACTTCCTAATATTATTTCTCTCATTTTTAAAAATTTAAATTTTAAAGCATTATAAGATGTGGTCTTAACAAACTTAATTAAAGAGTAATAAAATGACATCATTTTTATATCATAGTTTAACATTTTAGAAGCGAAAATAGGGAATGTTTTTATTACTATTTATGCAGATAAAATTTCATTAAAATCATACACAAATCGGTTAGATATTTGAATGCTTCCCGCTACTAATTGGAATCTTGTTGAACTTATATCTTCCTAGCGGGAACAGGACTCTAACCTAGTTCTGTCTAAACAAGCTCTTAAACTGATACAAGATTCTTTCGAGTAATCGTAAATCTTCGGTAACAATTTCGGCACTACCTTTCATTTCTTGTTGAAAAGGGATTTTCTTATTATACGATGTTTCTAATCCCTGAGGAAGCGATACATCCAACAATAGATTCCCATCTTTATCTGGAATAAGTGAAATATTTTCGACCTTACCTCTGATTACACCAAACTCTCTGTCTGGAAAATTAAATAATCTGATATTAACTTTTTGTCCTAATTTAATTTTCCCTGAATTCTGAGCCTTTGCTTTGGCTTTGCCAATATATCCTTTTTCAGTATCCGGAATAATAGAAAAAACATTCTCTCCTGAAGTAATAGTCTGATTTTCTGTCCAAACTTGCAAAAAAGTAACAACACCAGGAATTGATGATCTTAATGTATAAGCTAATTCCCAATCTTTGATTCCTTTTTTTAACTGATAAAAAGATTGCATTAAGTTCCGTTCTAAATTCACTTCCTCTTTCGTTCCGCTTATTTTAGTACCCTGACTTGATCTGGAGTTTTCTATAAGAGACGATTTTAACTGCGATATTGAAGAAAGTAAGCCTTTATAATTTTTATCTGCCTGAAGGTAACTCAACTTTTTATTTTCCAAATCCTGAGTCGAAATAACGCCTTTTGCATACAAGGCCTCGAAACGATTAACATCATTTTTTTGGAGTTGTAATTCGCTTTCATTAATACTTTTTTGCTGCTGCAAAATAGCCAATCGCTCTTCAATCTGGGTATGCTCTGATTTTTGAGCATTATTTTCAACCTGAAAAGGCTGCAAACTTGCATTAAGTTTCCAAGCTGCATAATCTTTTTGAAATACTCCGTAAGCATTTTCCATCTCTCCAAACTGCATATTGTTTAGGGAAGCAAATGGAAATTCTTTATTCCTGTCGTTTATATTAAAATTGTCTACTGTATTTTTTAAAACAAAAACATCTTTATAATTAGCTGAATTTTCGATAATTGCAAGTGGCGTATTTTTGGACACTTTCGCTTTATCTTTTACTAAAATTGCTTCGATTCTACCAGTAGTTTTGGCTACTAATTTCTCAGGAGGAATAGAAGTTGTAATACTTATTTCTGTACCAACGACATCTGGATATTTAAGAAACCAGGAAACAAAAAACAGCATGCATATTATTGCAAAGATTAAAACTGTCCCCCATCGTATCATCCAATGTGGCACTCTTGTAAGGATATCCTGAACTTCTTCGCTTCTTAATTCAAATTTTGTATTGTCTTCTGCCATGTTTTAATTTCCTAATTGCAATTGATTACGAACCAATTCAAAATAATTTCCTTTTTGTTCTACTAATGCTGAGTGACTTCCTATTTCGATAATCTTTCCTTTATCTAAAACAACAATCTGATCTGCATTCATAACTGTACTCAATCGGTGCGCAATTACTACAACCGTTTTATCCTTGAAGAAGATATCCAGTTTCCCCATAATTGATTTTTCATTATTAGCGTCTAATGCTGAAGTTGCTTCATCAAAGAATAACATTTCGGGGTTTTTATATACTGCCCTCGCAATTAATAATCGTTGTTTTTGTCCTGTACTCATTCCAACTCCTTCTGATCCTATCTTGGTATTATAACCAAGAGGCAAACTAGTGATATACTCTTTTATGTTGGCCACATCGGCAGCATATACCAATCGTTCTTTATCTATTTTATCGACTCCAATTGCTATATTATTAGCAATTGTATCACTAAAAATAAATCCTTCCTGCATAACTGCTCCAATGTTGTTACGCCATGCTTTTTGCGAAATATTTTTGAGTTGTGTATTCCCTATATTAATTTCGCCATTATTTGGTTCGTAGAATTTTAGTAATAACTTCATTAAAGTAGTTTTTCCGCTTCCACTAACGCCTACAATTGCAGTTACTTTATGGGCAGGAATCACTAAATTTAAGTCATCTAAAACAGGAATGTCTGATCCTAAATAGCGATACGATAAATCTTTGATGATTATGTCACTGTCTTGTGGAATATCTTGGGTTTGATGTACTTCTTGCTGCACCTCATCTTCCTTATCATGAATTTCTGATAATCTTGCCAACGATATTTTTGCATCTTGCACTTCGCGCACAAACTCTATAAGCTGTGTAATCGGACCATTTAAACTCCCAACGATAGAACTTATTGCAAGCATCATCCCAAGAGTAATCTGACCATCGATTACTAGTTTTGCCGAAAGGAAAATTATAAAAATATTCTTTAATTCATTAATCACAGACGAACCTATTGTTTGGGTCTGTTCTAAGACTAGTCCTTTTATAGAAACTCTAAATAATCTTGCCTGAACATACTCCCATCCCCATCTTTTTTGCTTCTCGGCATTATGCAGTTTTATTTCCTGCATTCCGTTTATGAGCTCCATAACCTTGCTTTGCTCCTGACTAACTTCTGAAAATCGCTTATAATCGAGTTCTTCTCTTCGTTTTAAGAATAAAGTTATCCATCCGAAATACAATATACTTCCCGCAAAAAACACTAAGAATATCTGAAGATTATAATATGCCAGAACACCTCCCATAATTATCATATTAATGACTGAAAACAATACATTTAATGATGATGTGGTAAGAATTCTTTCTATACGACGATGGTCGTTTATACGCTGCATAATATCTCCCGTCATTCGGACATCAAAAAACGAAATTGGCAAATTCATTAATTTGATAAAGAAATCTGAAATTAAAGAAATATTTATCCTGGTAGATAAATGCAATAATATCCAACTCCTGATAAGTTCTAATCCCGTTCTTCCTGCAAAAAGAAATAATTGCGCAAACAGAATTAAATAAATAAAATGAATGTTTTGATTTTGTATCCCTACATCGACAATACTCTGGGTAAGAAATGGAAAAATTAGCTGTAATAAACTACTAGCTAATAAACTTATACTTAACTGGATTAGGAATGATTTATATCGCAAGACATATTGCGATAATAGTCCAAATCCTAAACCCTTTTTATCTTCTTTATCAAATTCTGATTGAAAGAATCTCGGAGTGGCTTCTAATAATAATGCAATCCCTTCCTGAGTAGAATCATCAGCATTATTACCTATCCAAAACTTAATAAAATCTTTCTGGTTATATTCTATCAATCCAAAGGCTGGATCAGAAATATAATAAACCCCTCTCTTAATTTTATAAAGCACAACATAGTGATTTTTATTCCAATGCAGAATACAAGGCAAACTAATTTCTTGCATTGATATAATGGAAAGTTTTACTCCTAAAGTTCTAAAGCCAATATTTTCGGCAGCATCGCTTAATTTTAATAAATTGCTCCCAACTCGAGTAGTTTCAGCTTTATCCCTTAGTAATTGTATATCTATATTTTTTCCGCAGAACTTAGAAATTATTTTTAAACAAGTTGGCCCACAATCTTTTATATCAACTTGCTTGTAAAACGGAAAATCAGTCATTTATTATTTTTTTTGAGTACGGTTTTGAGAATTATTAATATCACTGCGTTTGATTTAAATCAATTAAATCTTCAATAAAGAAATCCAAATCTGCGATTTCATATAAATCTGACGGGAATAAATGATTGTTAATGACTATGGCAGGCGTGAAATTAATTTCATTTTGATTACACCATTCTTTTTCAATTATAAAACCTTCCGATTTCTCTAATAGGGTATCTTTGGTTTCTTCTGAAATCCATTTATCTTTATCATTACATTCAAACATACCATTCATTTTTTCTAGAAAAACGTTCTCCCCTTTTAATTTGTAAATGTTGAGAAGATAATTAGAGATTAAGAATTCAACATCATTTACATCATCATAAAAAAGGTAGAACCGTATTGTTAAAGTGATTTCATCGTAATGTTTTTGAATAATTTCATTTAAAATAAGATGTGTTTTTCCACATTCATCACATAAAGGATTTATTACTATTGTAATATTTAATTTAGAATCTTTGTTACCAACGACTATCTCTTCAATTTCAGAATCAAATAAGGTTAAAACTTTACTACTGCTTAACGCCGAATGAAATAAACTAAAATTTTGTTTAAATTTATTGTGCTTAATTTTGATGTCTTTTAACTCTTGTCTTAAATAAACTTGTTTTTTGTAATAGTTAAAACCGATGCATGAAAATAAAGACATAACTAGAAATGTATAAATAGATTCAATATTAAATTGTAATGCTCTATTTGATACATCCCCATTCGTTATAACTATTTGAATTAATAATATTGTAATAATTATCATGCATAAAGGACACCATTTTTTAAGCACCCTTAATTGATAAAACAAGGAATAAAAAATTAGAGGTATTGTTAAAATATTTAATATAGTTAGCAGCCCACTACTGTTAATATCGAAATATTTCATCATACATGTAGTTATTGCCAAAGAGAAAAAGTAGACTAAACTAAGATCACTTAGTTTAATTTTTTTAAAAATTACTCCTCCTTTAGAATTTACAACTTCCTCGCAATTACTTTTTTTAAATGGTGTACAAATTTTATTTATGATGTGAAATTTATATCCTACTTCACTTGAATAAATAAGATAACTTATAAATAAACCAAAAAGGCTGAGGATAAAATGATAAAAACAATATAATGAAGGATTAAGTTTTATGAAAAAATAAACCAAAAAAATAAAAAATGAATAATACATGAATGCTTTAAAACTAAAAACGACCTTATTATAAAGAAATGGCAGGTAAGATTCTTTATCATCAATCAAAATAACCAAAGAGCACCAATGATCAAAAAACTCTTGATAACTGACAGTTCTACTTACGCTTTTGCTGAACCTAATTTCAATACTATCTGATTTATTCTTTGCTATAACCAATGTATTTTTGTTTTGCAAATCCACAACCATAGTTAGAAAAGTATCGGGTAATTCGTCTAGTCCTATTTTATTTTTTTCAATCTCATAAATTGAGCTTCTAATTTTTAGCAAATCTAAAATTTGAATAATTGAAACAATCCCAGGAAAATTAGAATTACTCAAAAGATTTATCTCTAAATAATCTTCATCAATATAGATGTTAGCATTCTCTAAATAGGTCTTAGTCAAATACAAAAAGTTGCTAATCTCATTATTCATATTACTATCCAATTGTTTTAATCCTTTTATATGAGTTTATTTCCATCTGTATTAATATAACAAGAATATATCGCTCCAGTCTGCTCTTTTATATTTTAAGGATAGTAATACTAATCCAACACCGCAGATTCCATTTAAAAGATTTTCCTTATCAATTGTATAGGTTTTATCTAAATCCTGACGAAATTTAGGGTAATAAATTGGAGTGTTAATGCTTAATTGTGTATCAATATTTTTTAGTAATTCCATTTCCCAATAGACTAAACTATCTTCAATACTCTGGCTCGGAAGTAATTCATTAAACTTGTAGAGAAAATAAGAAATACCTGAGATACCATGACAAAAGCCAGTATCAAAAAAAGAATAGTCATTAAAATGAACTAATCCTGAATCGCTAATTCCTCTATTTAAAATTAGATTAATCATTTCCTTTGATTCCTCTTCGACTTTTTTGCTTTTTAGCACTTTACTTGTATACATCAAAGCATATGCAATACCTAAATCACCGTAACACCATGCTAATCTAGAATGCGAATTTAATTTTTTGGATATTGGATAGCATACACCATAAGATGACATGTTTGGCACTTTATTCTTAAATTTTTTGAAGCTTCTTAAAATTCCATTAATCATTTTTATAATTAGGGGATTTTGATACCCCAATTCTTTGAGGCGAAGTAAAAAAAGTAGTATACTTGGCAATCCATGAGCCAGTCCTAGATTTACTTTTTCACTATCTAATTCATGCCAGTAAATTAAGCCATTAATCTCAACTTTTGTCTCATATAGTTTTTCAACTATTCCATTTACTAACTCTACTACAAATAGTTCTTTACATCTATCTGAGTTTATTAAATATTGTATTTTTCCAATACTTCCATAAAGTAAATCATAATTATTATTGGTAATATTTAATCTTATAGACTGAATTAAGTAAGAATCTAAATCGTCAATAAGCTCTTCACTTTCAATGATATTGCATTTTTTCAAATAATGTATTACCCAGCCAATTCCATCAAAACCTTCCAAAAGACCAGTAGGCAATTCGAAATCAGAAAAAACCTCGAAGAGTTTATCTAATAATATAAGTGATTTTTGTTTATAAATATTTTCTCCAGAATAGTTGTAATAAGTTGCAAAAAACAAGAGAGCTCCCAAGTCTTGTTCAATGACAGGATTTTGCATTTTTACAGCTTTATTATAAAGCACTTCTTCAATTTGGGAAAGAATAATCTCGATGTTTTTCATTTTATTCCTTTGTATAAATGGTTGTTAACTTTTACATTAACAACCATTTGTATATTAAACGAAAACTACAAATTAGCAGTTACCTCCAACAGTTCCTGCTGATATGTCAATTCTTCCTGAATCGCAACAATCTTTACCTCTAGCAGAACCTCTTGCACAACTTGCAAGACAGAATCCCTCTGGTCCACCACCATTAATTTTTTTCATTTCTGCTTGGTTTAACGCAGAAATAGTTTTCTTGTTTAAATTTAATTTTTTCATTATAAAATGTATTAAAATAATTGCCTACTCTAAGTCAGGATTTTCGGCTTACTCCTATGCTTTTTTGTTTATATCAAACTTATTCCTAGCTAATTTTCCATCATAATACCTAAACAAGAAATCGTATAAAATCCACTCATGTATTCTTTGTTTAGTTTGAAAAAGTCGATTGCAATGCATATGAATAAAACTATCAATTGTATTATTAAAACTAAATGATGAATCAACAGAATTTCCTTTATCGACAATACTTTTTATAAAATCTCTACTTAATTCTGTATGTTGAGCCATAATTATGTCAAAGTAGTCATCGCTATTTTCAAGAGTTGAAATTATCAAAGCCCTAGATTCTCTATACTTTTCATTTAATTGTTTATTCGTATATTTATTTGCTCCAAATTCTAATGAAAAACCATTTTTTAGAGATTCAAATAACCTTCTCTTTTCAGATAAATTAAATCCACAATCATTTAAAAAGACATCAATATATTTCATTCCCAGAAGCCATTTCTCTTTAGTATCCTCAGTATATTCAATAAGCTTCAAACTAAAATCACTGTTCAAATAAAAAAGTGATTCTGATTCTTCGATGGTATAAGTTCCATACCGTTCAAGTTCTCTTTTATAAGTGTCAATTTGAACTTTATGAATCGCTTTAGTATCCATATGAAACTTTAATTCATGATATAATAGTTCATTAATTTCTGTAATATATCTTGTGTTTTTAATGTGAAAGCGCACGCGTAAATGGGGCTCAGGATCAGCATAACGAATAAAGAACCATTTGTCAATGTAATTTCGATCTATGAAAATCTCTATTAAAGGTTTTAAGATGTTTATCAAAAATGTATCACTGGTCTTATCCCCTAAATAAAACTTGTAGTACATCCATTCACTGCCTAAAATGAAATTTCTTGTGATATTATTTTTCAAAATATTGCACGCTTATTAGTTTTTGTAAAAGGAAAAAATTAGCTCATTCGTAAACGAATAGTTATTTCTTTTAACAGCAGAGTTATTAGTGTCAAATAGAAATTCTTTTAAAACTATTGAATCCCTTCTTTTAATTATCGAAATGAACATTTCAATATATAAGTCGTTTTCCAAATTGATTAATAATTCGTTATCACCATCTGCTAATAGTACTTTATTTGGTATTTTTTTTAATCTGAAGTAATCTTTAACTGAATCGATGGTTCTCATTTTAGTAAGGTCTGCTTTTCGTATTTTCCATTCCCCTAATGAGATAATAATATTCTTATAGACAACTCTTGGGAGAAAATCTTTATCTTTAATCGTTGTACTCCATTTAAAATTAATTGCCTTTCTTTGATCCTGTGTTTGCATATCACACAAAAAATTATAAATAGGTAAGGAATTATGTGAATAATTATGAGCATTTGACAGCATTGGTTTCACCTCCTTGTTTAATTTCTTTGATTTCAAAATAACCTTACTATTCCTCACTGATACATATAGATCATTTACCGATATTTGATTTTCTATATCCAAAGTACTACTTGCTAAATATGGTATTTCATAATCCCTTACAGAAGACCTGTGAATTATATTTCCTGTTCTTGATTCTGGTAAATGAACAATTTCAGCCAAAACAATATTCTCATTTATTCTATTTTCAGAATCCATTATATTATCTACATACCCTTTGAAAGTATCACTTAAGTAACTGAACCTTCCCAATAATCTTGAAGCAGAAGAACCACTGGCAAAATCCAAATAAACTAAAGGCATTTCTGGATTTTCGATAGAAAAAATGCTAGTCATTACCGATATTGTACTTGGTAAGTCACTCCAGTCTTCTTTCAAATCTTTTAAATCTTCGTCTGTTATTTCAATAAGCATCTTTTTGTCTTCAATCGCTCTGATATATTTATTAAAAACAATTTCATCAATTACACTCCATTTATATTCTGCACTTTGTAATTGATTACTATAATTAATAAATAAATCATCTATTAAAGGGGATACAACACCACTGTTATTAATGCTATTTCCATATCCAATCCCTGTTTCGGTGTCAAGTGCTATACTAAGTGGGATTTCTTCAGTTTCATATCTCGAATGAAAAGCCATTTTAAAATTCTCTAAATTTTCATTTCTTTGAAAATCAGTCAGCTTATTAATAACCTTAAGCCCCTCATTTACAGAATTTAATATACTTTGGTGAATTGAATTTTCTTTACAGCTTATCAATAAATCTTTTTGTATTAAATATTTTTCATTTGCATTTTTGTTTTTTAATAATAATAACTTATTCAGCTCTTTGTATAAATCAAGAAATGATGAGTTGCCTCCATTGTCGATTTGCAATAAAATACCTCTAGTCTTTTTTGCCCACTCACTCCAATCATCATCTGCGTGATTGAAAAAATTAGCTGTGATCTTTTCAAAAAAATCAATTCCTGTAACACTTGGATTTAATGAACTTACCAAAACCTGGTTATCAATTAATTGATGAATAAAATCTAATCCAACTTCTAGTGTGATGTCATCTTCGACAATTGATTGAGCCAGAGAAGTAATTGTAGCTCCATTTTTAGCTATCGCTATGATTCTATCTATGTACTCTGAATTATCTATTGAGATTGTAAAATGTTTTCTTTCAGAATTTATATACGTATATTCCACATATCTTAATTCGGCACCTATTTTGTATAAGCTTGTATTTGGATAATAAGTGAGATTCTCTCTAATTTCCAAATCAAGTTCTATATTCTGAATAAGAGAACATAAATAATTCATATCTATCCTTGATTTTTTAACATGAGAGACATATTCATTGACCTCTATTTTATTAGTCAATCCAATTGAACCAATAGAACAGCCACTAAATAATCCAAAGGGAGTACATCTGTATCCCATCCTTGAAATGTATTTTAGCAATGCATTTTCAATTCTTTTAGGATTCTCCATTTTGCCTCCATTAAGATATTTTATCATTTCGCTATGAAGTTCATGCGATGCGATGTAAATAGCTTCAGATATAAATGGAATTTGCAATAACTCTTTTAAAGTTTCAACTGATAAAGTTTCAACTTCATTCATCGTCAATAATGGAGTTCTCAATATAAACTCATTAAAAGGACTGTAGATTATTTGTTTTTTCATTACAATAA
This sequence comes from Flavobacterium sp. KMS, assembly GCF_000813005.1. Lineage (GTDB taxonomy): Bacteria > Bacteroidota > Bacteroidia > Flavobacteriales > Flavobacteriaceae > Flavobacterium. Next base: position 94,883 of record NZ_JSYP01000019.1, read on the forward strand.
CTATATTACTGAACCTTTTTAATCCAAATTATGATTTGATCTAGAGCTAAACTATCTATTTCATATAAATGAAAGTTCATTCCTTTTATCTCCTCTTGAGTCAAATAGTGATTAAGATTATTAAAAAGTTTTATTTCAATATTTTGATTGTTAAAACTTTTCAAAAGATTTATATTGGATATTGGATCAACTGATTTATCGTTACTCCCAATTATATAAAATGTAGCTATCTTAAGATTTTTATAAGTTTCTTCGTAATCCTTTTTTAACAGATCCAGGGATGCAGGAAAAGAAATATACCACTCAAATTGTTTTTTCTTATACCCCTTTTCACTTAATGAAATCTTGATTTTTTCTCTTAATAATTCATTAGTGTCACTTTTATATTCCCTAACGATTTCATGGATTAAACCCATGACCTTGAGTTTTGTTTCCAAATCAGAAAATTGAAGATTCTTCTCTTGTAAATTCGTTCCCATTTGCAATTGATATTTTAAAAAGGCACCATGCTTCTCAACAGGAGTTGCCCATTGGATTAAAAAATCAACATCCATTCCTTTTTCTATTGCCCCAATACTTGCTAAACCTCCTTCACTATGCGCAATTACACCAATTTTTTTATCCTTTAAAGATGATATCTCTCTGATACAATTCATTGCAAAAAAAACATCATTTATCTTATCTGATATACAATAAGAAACTGTATTATATTTACCCTCAGATTTTCCAACCCCTCTTTCGTCATATCTAAAAACAGCAATATTATTCTTTAACAATTCCTCTGCTAAAACATAATGACTGTTTCTAGTATCTTTACCTGAACCAGGTATGATAACTACTACCTTATTAAACGCTGTTTTAGGACAAATTAAAGTTCCATAAAGTTTTATTTTTTCGTCTGTCTGTTGAATCTCAATTTCAGTAGAATCGTATTTTTCTATATCTGCTATTTTTTTCTCGTACTCAAAAATATCTTGTGAATATCCCGATGTGTAAAGAAATATTAATACCATTAAAGTTTGTATTTTCATGAAATAATCCGCGTTTTAGTCATTAATATAGGTTTCAAAATAAACTGAGAATATGAGTACTTTTTTAAAGACAGTAAAATGATGAAATAAATCTATTTTGCAATATCTACTTCAAACTTTGATTATCTAAGGCATATTTGAAGTGCTTTTAAATATGTGATTATTCATATTAATTTTTAAGCAAAAAAAGAATATTTCATAAGATCTTAGAAATATTATATTATCATCAAATAATAAAATATTATCCTAAATTGTATAATCTTAAATAAAAATTCTATCGCACCAAGCATAAAATTTAACTCTTCACAAAAATGATACAATAGCTACTATCAAACAAGATAAAGATTGATGGGAACACTATCAGACCTTGTTTCCCTTTTTGTATATATTATAAAACTAAGTAAACCATTGATACTAAACACAACAAGAGATATAGCCATTGCCTTGTTAGGAATCAGTGCATAAAAGACATTTCTCTGTGCGTATAAGATTTTAATTTCAATATTCAATATAATATTTTGCTGAAATACAAATAATACCTATTATGATGGACATATTATGACCATCATAATAATCTAAATACATAGTACCTTTGTAAAATACCTCATCACCATTCCTTTTCTACTTAAAGAAAGAGGTGTAGATCTGGAAATGACAAAATAAATGAAAAGAAAGTCTCCAACAGAACTCGAACCCTGTTTCTAGTTTTATACTGCTTCAGTATTACAATTCAAAGAGATTTGGATTTGTAGTCTGCTTCTCTAAGTTAGACAAATAACACACCAAAAATTATGGCAATGCAAACGGGAGAAAACGAACAGGCACTGAGAAAAATCTTGGACATGACAAGACTAATCAGTATTACGATTTTAGGCATTCATTTTTATTATTACTGTTATGGAGCTTTTCGTCAGTGGCACCTCGTTAGTGGATTCAGTGATACCATTATGAGCAATATTCATAATACTGGATTGTTCAGTAATTTTTACAAATCCAAACTCTTTGCGCTTTGTTTTCTGATAATTTCTTTAGTTGGTGCTAAAGGGCGAAAAAATGAAAAACTAAATTACAAAACCGCTTTTATTTATATAATTACCGGTGCCCTAATTTACTTTATAAGTCATCTTTCCTTATACCTGAAAATAGAAATAGCCCTAGCGGCAATAACCTATATTACCATTGCCTCCAGCGGTTTTCTGCTGATGCTTTCGGGAGGTACACTATTATCGCGTATTATAAAAAACAGACTCAATGATAAGGATATTTTTAATACCGAAAATGAGACCTTTCCACAAGAAGAAAGACGCTTAGAAAATGAATATTCTATCAACCTGCCAGCTCGATACCATTTAAAGGATAAGCTCAGGAACAGTTGGATAAACATCATCAATCCTTTTCGCGGATTGGTAGTTGCTGGTACTCCTGGTTCTGGAAAATCCTATTTTATTATACGTCATGTACTGACTCAGCACATCTGTAAAAAGTTCACCATGTTTGTCTATGATTTCAAATTTGATGACCTTACCCGAATAGCCTATAATGCCTGGCTTACATACAGACACCTTTATCCAAAATCACCTCAATTTTATGTTATTAATTTTGATGATCTGACTCGTTCCAATAGATGTAATCCATTGGAACCTTCTGCTATGCATGACATCACCGATGCTTCCGAATCTGCACGTACTATCTTACTAGGATTAAACAGGGAATGGATCAAGCGTCAGGGAGACTTTTTTGTAGAGTCCCCTATTAATTTTCTCTCAGCCATAATATGGTATTTGCGACAATACAAGGACGGTGAATTCTGTACACTTCCCCATGTGATAGAACTCATGCAGGTAGATTATGATAGCCTCTTTACCTTGCTTAGAACTGAAAAAGAAATTGAAGTACTCATTAATCCTTTTGTTAATGCTTACCAAAATGATGTTATGGAGCAACTCGAAGGTCAGATTGCTTCAGCGAAAATAGCAATGGCTAAACTCTCTTCTCCTCAATTATACTATGTTTTATCAGGTAATGATTTCACTTTGGACATCAATAATCCCGATGAACCTAAGATTGTCTGCATGGGAAACAACCCGCAAAAAATACAGATTTACGGAGCAGTATTATCACTATATGTAAACCGATTGGTGAAGCTTGTCAATCAAAAAGGAAAACAGAAAAGTAGTCTGATATTTGATGAATTCCCTACAATCTACCTCAACAATATGGATAGTTTAATCGCTACTGCCAGAAGCAATAAAGTAGCAACTTGTTTGGGCATTCAGGACTTTAGTCAATTGCGCAAGGACTATGGGCGAGAACAGGCAGATGTGATTATGAATATTACAGGAAACATCGTCAGCGGACAGGTTACTGGGGATACTGCCAAACAATTATCCGAACGTTTCGGAAAGATTATGCAGGATAGAGAAAGCCTCTCCATCAATAGCGGTGATACATCGATTAGCCGTTCCAAACAATTGGAATCAGCTATCCCTGTCTCTAAAATTTCATCTTTAAGTTCAGGTGAATTTGTGGGAATGGTAGCCGATGATCCAGATTGTAAAATCAAGTTAAAAATATTCCATTCTGAGATTATAAACGATCACCAGGCACTCAAAAAAGAAGAGGATGGTTATCAAGATATTCCCATTATTCGCAAAATCGATAGCACTATGGTCAAACGCAATTACTTACAAATAAAACAAGACATAGAGGATATAATTCACTCTGAAATGGATCGATTGTTCCATGACCCAAAACTCGTTCATCTGGTTATAAAGAAAAACAAGAAATAATTGAGCAAACTTGAAAATAGAAATAATAATGCAAAAACAATTTATGGACAGTACAAATCAAAAGTTAGTACTAGCATGGGAAAGATTTCAACTCGATGCATATACTATTGCTTTATTATGGCTATTCTTGCATAGTAAAATTTCCTTGTTCATCCTTCTCTTTTACCATTTCGCTATTTTCACTATGTTTGTATAGTATGATAATCTGGCATAAAATTACTATTTTATATTGCATAATCTAAACTCAAGTCAAAGCAGTATAATAGTTTTTAACTAATATACACGAAACAAACTAATATGACCGAAGAAACAAAAAATATAATTGCTATTGAAGCAGATTTATTCCATGAGTTATCTCAACTTGTTGAACATAGTCAGCGGCAAGTAATTATGCAAAACAATAGTGTTTTAACTTTACTTTTTTGGCAAATTGGATTTCGTATAAATGAAACCATACTACAGAATAAGCGTGCTGAATATGGAAAACAAATTGTGCCGACAGTGTCGGCACAATTGGAAAATAAGTATGGTAGAAATTTTACCGAAAAAAACGTAAGACGAATGCTGCGTTTCGCAGAGCAATTTAAAGACAAGCAAATTGTAGCAACATTATCACAACAATTGAGCTGGTCTCATTTTATAGAGTTATTACCTCTGAAGAAAACAGAAGCCAAATTATTCTATGCGCATCAAGTAATCGATCAGTTAATGAGTATTAGAGATTTGCGAAAACAAATTGCTGCTAAAACTTTTGAGCGTACTGCAATAGCAAATACACAGACAGTTCAAATAGAAAGCAACTTACCAAGCACCTTCAAAGATCCTTATTTATTGGATTTTCTTAATTTAGGGAATGCCTATTTGGAAAAGGATTTAGAGCAAGCAATCTTATACGATTTAGAAAAATTCATTCTCGAACTTGGCAAAGGATTTACATTTGTAGAACGTCAAAAAAGAATGATTATAGATGGTGAGGATTTTAATTTAGATTTGCTTTTTTATCATCGAAAATTAAAGCGATTAGTAGCAATAGAATTAAAATTAGGGCGGTTTCAAGCCAAGCACAAAGGACAAATGGAGTTATACCTTAAATGGTTAGATAAGTACGAAAAACAAGAAGGTGAAAAAACACCAATAGGTTTAATCCTTTGTGCCGAAAGTAGCAGAGAGCAAATAGAGTTACTTGAAATGCATAAAGACGGCATTATGGTGGCTGAATATTGGACCGATTTGCCGCCTAAAAAACAGTTTGAAGAAAAAATACACCTGCTTTTAAGTGAAGCAAAAGAAAGAATAGAAAGGAAAAAGCTGCTATAATAAGTATCAAAAAATTATGCCTTATTCTTAAGTTCCAGAACATCTCTTTTGAGTTCTAAAAGCAACTCTTTCATACTTTGGGTTTCGGATAGCTCCTGCTTTTTATCTGTACGTCCGATGTTGCACTCATATTCCCAGATTTCCAGAATGTCAGAAGCCTTTACTTCGTAATTGGGATAGAAATGATTGTCGGATTCTAAAACCAGTGCATTTTTTTTGTTTTTATTCAGGCGTTTATATACCATACCCTCATTTTTAGTAATCAGGATATAGGTTTTACCATCCATCACCTCTCCCAGCCTTTCTACATAACGACCAATGATAATTGACCCATCTTCATGTGGTGGCATAGAGTCCCCTTCCACAGGAAAACCTCTGTGTTTACCTGGTCCTAAAAAAGGCAACGCCATTTGTTGCAGACTCTCGATATATTCAGGATCTCCATATCCATTTAGATAACCCGCTTTTGCTTTTTGGGTCACGATTTCTACAAAATCATTTCCTGCCGCATCAACGGTAATGGGCAACAACAATCTGTTGTTTTCCAATTTTAGCAAATCATCTATTGGGATTTTTCGAACATCTACAGAGAGTAACAGATCGATACTGATCTGATAATAATGCGCTATTTTCTTTAGAATTTCATACGGTGCTTCTGAGGTGCCATCTTCGTATTTGGCATACCTTCCCCGTGTAATTAAAAGACTCTCAGCCACCTTTTCCTGAGAAATCTTCCTTTTTGCTCTAAGACTTTTGATGTTATCGGAAAATAAAGACATGTTGATTTTGTTACAATTTGTAACAACAAAGATAGATAATTTTGATATAATCTGTACTAATTTTGTTCCGTATAAAAGGAAGAAGATTATGGGAAGGTCAATTGTACATATCGATATGAATACATTTTTTGTATCCTGCGAAAGGTTAACAAATTCAGAGTTAAACGGAGTGCCACTAATTATTGGAGGTGGAGACCGTGGCGTGGTTGCCTCTTGCTCCTACGAAGCACGCACTTTTGGAGTGCGATCTGCCATGCCTATTAAGATGGCACTTCGACTTTGCCCACAGGCAAAAGTAATGAAAGGCGATATGGAATTATATTCCACTTTATCACATACCATTACAGAAATAATTCAGGAGAAAGCTCCCATAGTAGAAAAAGCAAGTATTGATGAATTTTATCTCGATATCACTGGTATGGATAAATTTTATGGGAGCTACAAGTGGACGAGTGAACTCGCCCAAACCATTACCAAAGAAACAGGATTGCCGCTAACTTTTGCCTTATCAGTGAACAAAACAGTTTCAAAAATTGGTACTGGAGAAGGAAAACAAAAGCAGAATCTGGAGATTCCCGAACATATGGTACAGCCTTTTTTGAATCCATTATCTATTCAGAAAATTCCAATGGTGGGAGATAAAACTTTTCAACTGCTCTCCCGAATTGGGATCAGAACCATTCAGACGCTCTCTGAAATGCCTTCAGAAGTCTTACAGCAAATGATTGGCAAAAATGGTACGGAACTCTGGAAGAAAGCCAACGGTATCGATAATAATCCGGTGGAACCCTACACAGAGCGTAAATCCATATCAACCGAACATACTTTCTCCCAGGATACCATTGACATCATAAAACTCAAACGCATCTTAGTTGGTATGGTTGAAAAATTGGCCTTTCAATTGCGCTCCGAGCAGTGGCTAACCTCTACTGTAGTGATCAAAATCCGCTACGCCAACTTTGATACCGAAACCAAACAATGCCGTATTGCCTATACCTCGGCTGATCATACCCTGACCAAAAACGTAACTGATCTTTTTGATAAACTCTACCAGCGTCGTATGCGCCTACGCCTGATTGGAATTCGGTTCAGTGGACTCGTTCGCGGTACCTATCAGATTAACCTCTTTGAGGATACCGAGGAAATGCTCTCACTCTATCAGGCTATGGACAAAATGAAAAGTCGCTACGGCTTTGATGCCGTCATGCGCTGCGCCGGAGCGAGTTTTAAACCCAATACAAAAAATGAAATTTTAAAACGGAACATATAAAATTCTTAAGCTAACTTTTTCTAAATACTACTTTTTTAATACACTATCCGATGTACCTCAATTGTCATTCTTTTCATTCCCTGCGCTACGGAACCATACCACTCAATGAGCTGGTACAGCAGGCTGTGGCATGCAATGTAAAAGCAATGGCGCTCACCGATATTAATACCGTAACAGGAATTTATGATTTTATAAAAGCCTGTAAGGAGGTTAACATCAAGCCAATTGTGGGCATGGAATTACGTTGTGAGGGGCAACTTCGCTATATCACATTAGCCAGGAATCGTTCAGGGCTCGGTCAAATGAACCGTTTTCTTACCCAGCATAATTTTGATGGGACTCCGCTGCCTTTTTCTGCTCCGAATTGGGAAGATATAGTAGTGCTATATCCACTGGAGAATATACCTGATGTTTTAAAAGAAAATGAATATATAGCCATACGCTCCGAGCAACTCCCCAAACTTTTCCATACCCAGTGGAAAGCACTGCTGCATAAAATGGTCATCCTGCAACCCGTTACTTTTCGAACCAAAAGAGAATTCAATTTACACCGGATTCTCAGAGCCATTGATACTAATGTGCTTCTATCCAAACTAACTGAAGATGATATTTGCAAGACTTCAGAAGTGATGATTGCTGAGGAGCAATTACTAGTCCAATTTGGCGACTACTCCCAGATTATAGCCAATACCCAAAAAATAATTGAAGACTGTAATTTTGAGTTTGATTTCAAGACACCTAAAAATAAAAAATTTTATACCCAGGGAAGAGAAACCGATATCGCCTTATTGACCCAATTGGCTTTGGAAGGATTGCTGTGGCGTTATGGAGCTGATAACCTCGTGGCTAAGGCGCGTGTGGAAAAAGAGCTAAAAGTCATCGATGAATTGCAATTCAGCGGGTATTTTTTAATCACCTGGGATATCATCCAGTACAGTAACAGTTGTGGTTTTCTGCATATCGGCAGAGGTAGCGGAGCCAATAGTATCGTAAGTTATTGTCTGGGTATAACTGACATCTGCCCTATCGAACTCGACTTGTATTTCGAACGTTTTTTGAACCTCAATCGAAAAACTCCTCCCGATTTTGATATTGACTGGTCGTGGAAAGAGCGCAATACGATACTCGAATATATTTTCAAACGCTATGGAGCCGATTACGTTGCCTTTTGTGGGACTAATGTAGAATTTAAATACCGCTCGATATTTCGGGAAGTCGGTAAAGTATTCGGACTCCCTAAAGAAGAACTCGATATGCTGGCGAAAAATCCCATGGCACTGCATGAAACCAATACGATCGTGAAGTACGTTCAGGAGTATGGAATGTTACTCGAGAAATACCCTAACCAGCGCAGCATGCATTCCTGTGGGATTATCATATCCGAAGAGCCCATTACCAATTATACGCCTTTGGAAATGCCCCCAAAAGGATTTCCTATTGTACTCTTTGATATGCACATCGCCGAGGATATTGGTTTTGAAAAATTTGATATTCTAAGTCAGCGTGGTATTGGTCATATCGATGACAGTGTGAAGCTCATCCAAAAAAACCGTGGCATAACAGTAGATATTCGCGATACGGCGCTTTCTAAAGACGAGGCTCTATGCAATACCTATTTAGCTACCGGTAAGACCATTGGCTGCTTTTATATTGAAAGTCCCGCTATGCGTGGACTACTGCGCCGCCTCAATTGTGATAATTACAAGATACTCGTGGCGGCATCTTCCATTATCCGTCCCGGAGTGGCACAGTCTGGTATGATGAAAGAATACATTTTCCGCCACAACCATCCTGATAAATTCGAATATTTTCATCCCGTTTTTAAAGAACAGCTGGGGGAAACCTACGGTATTATGGTCTATCAGGAAGATGTGATTAAAATTGCTTTACACTATGGTGGATTGCCTGCTGCCGATGGAGATATCCTGCGTCGTGCTATGAGCGGTAAAGGGCGTTCTATTGCTGCCTTGCAAAAAGTAAAGGATAATTTCTTCGCCTCTTGTTTGCAAAAAGGACATTCCGTACAACTCAGTCACGAAATATACCGCCAAATTGAATCCTTTGCAGGCTATTCCTTTTGCAAAGCGCACTCTGCTTCGTACGCCGTAGAGAGCTATCAGAGCTTGTATCTCAAAGTACATTATCCTGTGGAGTTCATGGTAGCAGTGATTAACAATCAGGGAGGATTTTACAGAACTGAAGTCTATGTGCATGAAGCGAAGATGTCAGGCGCGACCCTGCACAATCCGTGCGTCAACAAAAGCGATTACGAAACCACACTATACGGCACCGATGTCTATTTAGGCTTCATGCATCTTGAGGGATTGGAAACTAAACTGGCCCAACAAATTATTAAAGAGCGCGAAGCCCATGGTGACTTCTTATCATTGGAAAACTTCATCAATCGTATTCCCATTGGTATTGAAGGCATCCAAATCTTGATTTTCATCGGCGCCTTCCGATTTACAGGACAATCCAAAAATCAATTATTGGTAATTGCCCGACTCATACTGGTGAATTTCAAACCTGAAAACAAAAATCTGATGCTACTGCAGGAACCTGTCAAAACATATAAATTACCTGTACTGGAACGCTCGGCTTTTGAAGATGCCTTTGATGAAATTGAACTGCTGAGTTTCCCCGTATCTTGCACTCCTTTTGATTTATTGCAAACCCAATACAGAGGTTCTGTACTAGTCAAGGATTTACTTGTTCATCATAAAAAAACAGTAAAAATGCTCGCTTATCTGATCTCCCGAAAACACGTTCCTACCAAAAGAGGCACGATGTATTTTGGAACCTGGATAGATAACAAAGGAGATTATTTCGATACTGTACACTTTCCCGATAGTCTGGCTCAGTATCCTTTTTTGGGTGGTGGTTGTTACCTGCTCTTGGGTATCGTGGAAGTAGATTATCATTTTCCAACAGTTACCATAACCAAAATGGCCAAGATGCCATTCATCCCTGACCCGCGATATTCCAATACCAATGACAGACAATTCAAAGTACACGAACAGATACGAGAAGATGTAAGCATGACACATCGCGCTCCTTATCCTTCAGAACATGAAATTAATATTCCAAGACAGAAAATGAATTGATAATCCTCAAAATTTTTAAAACTGTTTTTTTTTACCTCATTAAAATGAATTTTATGAATCACTTCAGCGATACAGAAATTTTTATTTCTAGTACTGGGGAGAAATTGACGTTCCTAATCCTGGTCTTATAGAAAAACAATGTAGCCTAAGAGACCGGTTTAGTTAAAAAATATACCCAAAACAATTAAAAAGCCTATTTTTTTCAATGTGAAAACAATCTTAACAAATAGTTGTATTTTACTTACTTTTATCTTGGTGAAATACGAAGAAATTAAACGGCATTTTTCAAAGCATACCTCTGCCTTAGAAAATACAATGCAAACCACGCCCCCAAAATTATTAATATATAACTGTTATATTAGGTATACGCAATTTTAATTGTCTCTAAACGTACGGATATCCATATATTTTATATAATTTTAGGTAAACTTTATAATTATGTCTACAAAATTTTGGATAGAGAAAAATTGGGGCAAATCCGTTAATAACGCAACAAGTAGAGAGACTAATCTTGCAATTGAAGAAATAAGCAAAGTAAGCAAAGAACAAGGTGCTTTCTGGGTAGGACATATTGACAAGAAGTATGTTCTTGAAATTCATAAAGACTTAAATCTATTTTTAATTTATGGAGAAAATCAAGATAAAAAAATACAAACAAAATTTGTTAATTGGGATGAATGCAGACACTTTCTCGACATGTACTTTGCTAAAGACTTTTTAAGACTTAAGAACAAAATAAAATTGAATGCCTTTTCAAATAGCTAGCTACCTGGCTAATCTTTGATGAATTCTATAGCTGTCAATAAAAACTTTTCAAAAGAAAAGAGAAAAAAGCAATTAAAATAATGTCATAACTGGCAAAGGAAATGCTATAAATCTCCAAGGGTGACCAGTGAAAGAACTAAACTAAGCTTGTCATTAGGCGCACTTCGCTAACAATATCAAATAATTTGATTTACTTTTTTTCGTTTTGACAAGTAATTAAATTACTCTAAAGTGATATATTTAAAGTACTTAATGATATAATTGTGCCACAAGATTGTTTACTGAATTAAAATCTAATACAAACTCCTCAGCTTCATTTTTAGTACAGAAAATGCAACAGTATTCTAAAGTAATAACCAGGCTAATTTATTCCATGTTTTACAGCACAACAAACAAATTGAATCTGCGATTGATTTTTTGTTGCCTCCTGGAAAACTCCGCTATTACCGATAAAAATGGCGCTGTATAGCAACACAGTTGGATCTGATACAAAAAAATGACATTTTTACTATATCAGCTTATATCCCTTTTGATGTTACCTTGATCCTGGTAGACGAGCTAAAAGTGCATGTAGTATGCTATAAAAGCAACCACGATCTCATGCAATTGATAACTGCTTATGCAGCAAATATCCAAGGAAAGTTTTTTTCCCTAAATAATTCCTGCAATACTCCTTGGCGTAAGAGAAGCTGTTTTTTTGATGTAAATGATACTAAAAGTGAATTTCTTAATCAAAACAATTACTATGTGTTTTTGTAAATTCTCGTTTTACTAATTTTAATAGCATTCTTTTTCGAAAGTTAGATTGCCCTTGCCGTAGATGCCAATGTTGTCTATTTGGTAAAAAAAAGATGCCTCCAAATTAAGGCATCTTTTTAAAGAAAATAATATTTCATGAGAATTTGATGCATTTATACCCCAAACCCATCAAATAGACCTACTAGAAACCTCATGAAATAATACAATTGATGTAACAAGTGTATAACACTAAGGTACACTAAAAATGATTACAATAGAAAAATTAAGCAATAAATATCGCAAAAAAAAGGTGCTTTTTTTTGAACTCCTTATTCTATAGTTTTTATAATGATTTTATATACAGGCATTTACAAAATCGGTAGCTTATCTTTTGATAGCTATGGGGTAATCTAGTATTTTTAGCAAAAAAAAAAGATGCCGTCGTGGTAAGGCATCTTTAAAAAAAAATAATAGTTCATGAAAATTTGATGTGTTTTATTCCCCCAAACCCATCAAATAACCCTACTAGAAGCCTCATGAAATAGTATAATTAATATATATCACTAAGGTACACAATAAATGATTACAATAGAGGAACTAAGTAATAAATATCTTAAAAAAAAATATGCTATTTTATAGGATAACTTATTTTATTTTTACCCTAACCTATTCAAGAACAATAACATATCGAAATACTTACTTGTCTTTTGATAGATATGAAGTAATCTAGTAGTAATTCAACTACTACCATAATACTAGTACAACGAAAACTTATTTAAAGACTAAATAGTGTAATAATAAGATCAGTTAGTCGATTAACTTATCTTATCGGGATGATTTTTAATGAGTCAGCCCTTCAGTTGTAGAACCAAGACTTCTTTTAGATCACCTGTAGTATCTAATAATTCCATTTTTTCTAGTAGTATTGTAAATTTTTTATTTTCAAAAAATAGAACAGAAAATTATTGAATTTATATGGTTACAAAGTAGATCCAGCCTTGACATACATTGGTATTTTGCTTATTTTTGCCTTATGAATCATGAAGAAATAAAACGCTATTTTGAAAGTACACCTCCGCCCCAGGAAGTACAATGGAAACCATGGGCTAAAATTTTTGATACACAGCTTTTCTTAAGTAGTTGTTATATAGGAATACATAATTTTAATGGTCCTCTGGAGATGTGTCCCGCCTGGTGGCATCTTAAGGATTTTTATTACCATGTTAAGCGTAACGCTCCCAATAATAACCAGATACAGTCAGAATAAAAGAGCCTATTTACAAACCCGGGGCTATTCCTGTTTATATCGGATGTTATATAAAAAGTACAAAACAATGGAATTATGATCCCTACAGAATTGCCTTAGTTGGCTGGATTTTCCATTTGGCTGATAATCTTGTTTACTTCACTTTCCGTTGATTTGAGTTTGGTCTGGCAAAAAGTAATAAGCTCCGAAGCCCTCTTGACTTTTGTGGCCAGTACATCAACCGAAATCGTTTCATTTTCTATTTCCTTTGCAATGGCTGCCAGTTCAGCGTATGCAGTTTCATAAGTCAGTGTCTCTTTCATTATATTTTGTTTTTTCTTTGACGGTGGTTTTAAAAATCGAATCAGCTAATATTACATCAATTGTGTCACCAATTGCTATAGTATCGGCTCGACTGGTAATCTTATCATTGACTTTGACAATAGCATAGCCCTTTTTGAGGATATTCTCAGGAGACATCATTCTGATACTCGAACTGTAATGTGCCAAATATCCTTTTTGATTGCGAAGATACTGATTCGTGAATGTTTTCAAATTATTAATAGTATTGTCAATGTCATTGATCCTGTTATAGAGAATAATCCTCGGTTTACCTGAAAGCTGATGCGATAGGTTCAGCAGCTGACGATGTTCTTGGTATAGGATTGATTTGGAACTATTAATTGTATTTTGATTAATAGCCATTAAAGCATCTTTGTGTCCTGAAATGAGCTCCCTTGCACTATTGGAAATGGTACTCTTAAGATTGGAAAGACTCTGATAATGCAGTAGAAAAAGCTGCTGTGATTTAATGACAATATTCTTTTGTAGCGAAAGGATATGCTGCTCAAAACTCCGGTTATGCGCAATAATAAACTCAGCGGCTTTCGTTGGGGTTTTAGTCTGGGTATGCGCCATGAGATCCACAATACTAACATTTTTCTGATGTCCGATTCCTGTGATAACTGCAATGGGGAATTTGGCTACGGCGCGCCCAATGTTATAATTGTCAAATAGCAGAAAATCGGACTGAGCACCACCTCCTCTTGCAATAACAACTGCGTCATACAATTTGCCACTACTGTACACTTCAATGAGTTTATCTAAAAACAGCTTGGCATTATTGTCTCCCTGCACAATGGTAGGATAATCATCGATCTGGAAAACATAGCCAAAATCATTATTTTCAAGGGTATGCCTGAAATCCTCAAGACCCGCGGAATTGCTCCCTGATAGTATGGCTACTTTTTGGATTACTGCCGGAAGCTTTATTTGATTATTTCGGGTGATGTAGCGTTCTCCTTCTTTAACGATAAAAGTATTCTCTTCCACAAGCCTTTTAAGTGTGGCATTTCGTTGCTGTTCCAGAATTCCAAGAGTAAAATTGGTATCGATATCAAGCACATTGAGTGACAAACCAAACAAAGGATGGTAATCCACACTTACTAAAACAAGTACATTGATATTATTGGTAAAACGCTGTCCTGTGTTTTTTTCAAAATCAGAAAGATGCATCGATCCTGCTCCCCAGGCTTTCCCAACAATTTTAGCAACAATACTATTTGACGTCATCCCTTTTTCTACCAGTTCAAAGTAATGGATTTTCTTATCCGCCTTATAGGAATGATTAGTAATATCGGCAACAACCCAAAACGTCTGTCCTTTGAAACGATCCGTCAGGGCATCGCTAATTTTACTGTTGAGCTCGGAGAGTTTGATATGTTTTTCTGATTCCATAAAAAGCCGGGAACGAAGTGTTCCTTTTAGATCCTTCTAAATGCAATAGAAGATGTAATAGTTGTTTAGAAAAAATGGGGCGATTTCCTTAAAAAAAACATTCGTAAGCGAATTATCTCCCTTTGTCCACAAGTGAAATGGTACCGGTAAGATCATGACTGGAAATATAGTCCCGTACAAAATCCTCCGCCTCTTTCCTATGATCAGCGGCCGTTGAAAACGAATTGAGATAGAAATCTTCATCCTCATCGGCAATATGGATAATCTCAGTATATCCCTTAGTAATCAAGCTTCCTTTTAGTTGTAATACCTTAAGCTCATTTCTATTGTCAATTTCCTTCTTCACTCTAAGCTGTATCGTTTTATCCATGGTATGGGTATTTGGTGTTGTGTTATCTCGTAGCATAATATACTTAAAAGTCAAAAGAAAAAGACATGGCAGCTCTTTTGTTTTCTCTCTTCGTTATGTCCTTCATTTCCCTTTACCTCAGGATTCCAGGCAAGTAATGGCGCTAAACAGGCTTCTTGCCTTCATTATTTTATATCCCTAAAAATACTAAAAATCAAAACAGCATGATTGGGTTCAATCATAAAAATATGAACAATTAAAAACTAGATTCCATTTTCATTCAAAAACGGACTAAAAGGGCAGCCAAAATAGTGTCCGCCCTCCCCTGCATGCGCATAACGGCTTAACGCCGCCCTTTGGGACTTATAGCACTCCGGCTCGGTATCCGGACACTTGATTTGTGCTTTCTTTTTTCCCGTTTTTTCTTTTGAAAAAATTCATTTGGCGAAAAACGGTGAAAGAGAACTTAAAAAAAGTATGCACTAAAAATCAAGTATCATGGAAATTACAGGACGAATTGTAAAAGATGCCTCCGTTTTTAAAGTAAAAGAAAACAGTGAGGTTGTAAACTTCTCCATAGCAGTCAACGACAGCTATAAACCCAAAAATAGCACCGAAGTTAAAAAAGTGGTGACCTATATCGACTGTTCCTATTGGCTGTCACCAAAATCAGCGCAGTGGCTCAAAAAAGGGGCACTAGTGGAACTCTTTGGACGAATTGGTCTGAATGTCTACATCGGCAGTGATGCTAAGGCGCACGGCAGTCTAACCTTTCACACCAGCCACATTAAAATACTTGCATTTGCCAAAGACCCGCAAGGAACCCCACAAACAAACACACTAGTTAAAAAGGATTCTGAAAAAGAACCTGACGACCTGCCTTTTTAATATCCCGATAAACAATGTACAAGCCTAAAGAAATGAGTTATGAAAGCCTTAAAAAAATCAATATACGCAGCCTACGAAGTGTGTGAAGCATTTAATAAAATCATCCTGTCCGATTTGGATTCTTATAACGGGACTAAAAAAGAACAACTTAAATCCTTTCTCGAGGATTTACAAAACGGCGGATGCATGAGTGGAATGATTTCCGAATTTATATACCATTCAGACTGTAAAGAATTTTATATCGGGCATCTCGATGATTTGGAAAACATCAAAGACGAAATCGAAGATTCTCTTGGAGAGTCTGTAAAAAACAGGCATCGCCTTCCCCACTACACCTTTATGTGTTGGCTCTGTTTCGAAGAATACTGCTATGACATCTACAGAAACAGTTTTGAGTGACACTCATTTTTAATCTTAAATCTTTTGAGTTATGAAAGCTTCTGAACAATTTAAAACCGCTATAGAAAATTATCTAAGTGAAACGGCACAGAGAGACGCATCTTTTGCACCACATCTTGCCAAAGTTTCAAAGAACCTTGAAAACTGTATCAGCTACATTTTTGGCGAAGTCAAAAAAACAGGATTATGCGCCTTTGACAATCAGGAAATCTTCGACATGGCTATAAAATACTACATCGATGACAGTATTCTGCCTCCTGCCCCAATCAACTGCAAAGTAGTGGTAAATCAGCCTGTAAAGGCTGATTTATTTACTCCTGCGTCTGATGTTCCTCAAAGCATGGAGCAGAAAAAGGAAGTGATAAATACTCCGAAAACCCTACAGACCACCTTAACACTTTTTGACCTATGACACCTAAAACTAACATAGAAAAAGAGATTACCCAATTAAGTAGTACCCTGAAACCGATTACAGCACAGATGCAAACTTGGGCAGAAAAAAGCATTTTCCTAAAATGGGGAGTGCTCTCACGTGGAAAATTCCACTGCCTTGAATGTGCGCATTCCTGGAAACCCAAATCTCAAAGTAAATCCTGTGAGAAATTTATAAAATGTACCACCTGTACAGGAAAACTCAAAATGTGCGGATGCAATCAGGTTCATTTCAAAGAAATTGAATACTGCTCCGTTTTGGATGTTTGTAAGGGGTATCAAGTCGTTCGTATTAGCTGCTCCCACAAGCTCATGAAAAAGAATACTGTTCCAACTTATTTTCATAAAGAAGTGATGCAGCATTGGATAAACTCAAAAGGCGAAGTTCGTACTATGTCCCTTAGCACAAATGTTTTTTCGCATGCTTATGATGCATGGCAGTATTATTCCTCCCTTGAAATCCGCCCAAAAGATTTTCAGAACTCACCAAAATACCGAATTAATCCGTACAAGGTGCATCCACATATGAAAGTGCTCCCTATCTTGAAAAGAAACGGATTTAAAACTGGCGTTTACAATATTGCTCCGCAAATACTTTTTACTGCACTGTTAAAAGATGCTATTGCAGAAACGATTTTAAAAGCAGGACAGACTTCCCTACTCACCTATTACCTCCAGTCACCTCATCAGAAGATTATCCCTAATTGGCAAGCTGTAAAAATTTGCTTAAAAAATAAGTATAACATTACTGATTATACTATTTGGGAAGATTATATTGCCTTGCTTCAATGGTTTAAAAAAAACCTAAGTTGTCCCTTTTTTGTCTGCCCCGAAAATCTCCATGAGGCACATAATAAACTTGTTACTAAAAAAAGAGAATTCCAGCGGAAAAAATACCTCTTGAAAATGCGTGATGAAATACAGCAAGCACAGGAAGTTTATGCCGAAGAAAAGAAACATTTTTTTGGGATTTCTTTTTCGCATGAAAATCTAACCATCAAAGTTCTAGAAAACGTACAGAACTTTATGGAAGAGGGAGACATTCTGCAACATTGTATTTTCACCAATGAGTATTTTAAAAGAACAGATTCCCTGCTGTTTTCTGCTCAAATAGATAATAAACCTATTGAAACTATAGAGGTATCGCTTTCCAAAATGGAAATAGTCCAATGTCGTGGTCTGAAAAATAGTAAATCTAAGCATCATAAAATCATTTTAGAACTAATGAAGAAAAACTTGTATCAAATTCGTTCACGAATGAAGAAGCAAAAGTCATAAAGTCCTAAAAGCGGAAAAACCGAATAAATTTCGGTTTTTCCGCTTAATGGTCCACTAATCTTACTATAAAATCTTAATGAAATTACTTTAGTTTATAATACTAAAAGTAAAAACACATACAAACCATATACTCAGTAGAAACATTTGAAAAACTAAATTCACCATAGCCTATTTTTTTATTCAAAAAACATAATCATACAATACATTTTTATTTAAAGGAATATTTTCTTTCATAGGAGTCATAATAAAAATATAGGTCAAATCTTCTACATTATAAAACAATACATTTGCATTTAGCTTATTTAAACCGTAATATTCTATTTCACCATATATTACTTTTGAATCTTCATCATTAATTTTTATTGCATATTTATTAAAATCTAAACTAAAACTCTTAATAGAATCATTATTCATTTCGTACTTTATCTCACTATCAGAAATGAAATCAATTTTACTAATTTTATAATTCTCATTAAATAAACTTGGACTGAGTTTAACCTCATATAAACTTTCATCAACTATTGTAAAATAACCAGGTGTTGGATAGTTTGAATATAAACAACTGTTAAACTTACAGTTAGTACTAACATTTTTTAATTTTATTACTACTAATGAGTACTTTGATTGAATCTCAAATTGTGAAACTACAGTGTCTTTCTTTATGGTATAACTACCAATACAATGATAATCTTCCTTAAAAGGCATCAAACTTTTTATTTTCATACTTTTTTGAGGAACAAAGTTAATCTCATCACTAATTCCGTCTTTTTTACAGCTCAAATAAAGCAAAAACAATAGTGCAATGCAGATAGTCTTTATAGTTGAATTTATTAAAATAGATGCCACTTATGATTTTTTCTAATTAGTATGCAAGTGAATGAGTTAATATTTCTTGTGCAACTTTCTGTACCACAGGTGCAACTTCAGGCTGAAATATAGATAAAATAATCCCAGCAATCTATAAAGATGTATATCCTCCAAGCTTAAAAGCTACATAGAAACTATCACTTTTTCCATTTCCACCTCTAAGACTATAGTGCCTACCTATTCCATCTGCACCTAAATAACAAGTTACACTTAAATGCGACAAGGTTGCTTTAATAAATTATAGATATCTACAATTCACAGACAAAAGATATTTTGCATAAACTGGTCCCCAAAATAAAGATGATATTAAAATTATATAAAAAAGAGTGGTTAATAAAATCGAAATTTTTGGGCTACCTAAAAAAACTGGTTGTTGCTTTATAATTTTTTTCGACCTTCCATCTTTTGTAAAATATAAATAGTTAATTAATAAACAAATAACTCCAATTGCAATCATAAACCATTTCCCCATATTAATGCAAAAAAAGTGAATCACTAGTAAGTTTAAAATAACACTTACAAAAAAGCCTTCTGCTAATCCTAATGCCCAGATAGTAGTCGAATAAGGAGTATCATCTTTTAGATTTTTTTTATAAAATAAAAAAGTATAATAATAAATAACTTTCATAATAAATTAGTTCGTATTAATATCCCAATTTTTCTTTCCTATAAGGAAGCCAAGTACTTTGTTTCCAATTTTGATAAGAATCAATCTTAGTTATGGATCTTCCTGCTTCCCATCCTATTCCCCATGCTGCTCCATAAAGTCCAGGAGCAAAAGTACTTATAACATTCGAGGTTTGTTCTGTTGCTAAAGTAAACCCTCCTATTTTACCATTAGAATAAGCGTCAAAATTAGACCAAGCATTATAAGCTCCAACACTTCTACCTAACCATTTAAACCTATCTGAAATTCTTAATGCTGATGCAACTTTACCCCCCGTGGCTCCATTACCATTAAAAACTTGACTATATACTTTCATTTGTTTTATACTATACCAAGTTTTTGAGTTAAACATTTTATTTTGTGTCCAACTAATTGAAGTACCAAGCCCTGTTATTAGAAGTCCTGTAAAGTCATACTCAAAAACTGGTTGCGCATGTTCATTATATTGTGTTAATAAAGGCTGGTTATTAGGAACGTTATTTGCTGCTCTAAAATCTAAAACAGCGGAGTTTGAATTGTTCAAATTCACATACTGACTCATATTAGGTGGTGGTGCTGGTGCATCGCTTTTACCTCCACCAAACAAAGATTTTATACTATTTCCCCAATTCTTAAGATTTAGGTTCTTTCTTGTCCAATCTGTAACCCCCCATTTTTTAAAATTTATATTTTGGTTTGCCCAATCTTTAATCCCCCAGCTATCCCAATTATCTTTTATAGTTTTGATTCCATTCCCTATCCAGGTTTGTTGTCCGTTACTTAATCCACAATCTACACAGTCCTTTCCAGGTCCATTGGCAGTATTTCCACTCGGGTCTGTAAATTGCAACGGATTATTAAA
The DNA here is from genome assembly GCF_000813005.1 of Flavobacterium sp. KMS. Taxonomy (GTDB): domain Bacteria; phylum Bacteroidota; class Bacteroidia; order Flavobacteriales; family Flavobacteriaceae; genus Flavobacterium. Next base: position 115,380 of record NZ_JSYP01000019.1, read on the forward strand.
TACATAGCCATACTGATTGTAATTTTGAGTACTTGTTGGGTCTTGTATATAATTATCGACTTGTAAAAATCGATGAAGTATTGGATCATACAATCTCGCATTCATATTAATCAGTCCAACACTTTGTATATGTTCGTGTCCTGTATAACCTCTATCAAGAACTGTTAGTCCTATTAGTGTATTTCCTACACCATCCTGCACTTTCATGATACTACCCCAAGCATCAAATAATCTTTTTTCTACTATAGCACCATTGTCATCAGTGATTGTTAAAATAGTCCCTTGATAATCTCTGTGTAAATATAAATATTTTTGTGTTATTCCATCACTCTTGACAGCAATTGGTGCCGAATAGCCATCTCCTCCTATATAAGTAACAAATTCAAAAGCACCAGTAGTTCTATTCTCTTTTATCTCCATTGTGCCATCAGCCGAATAATGCTTACGTAGTGGCCTAAGTGATTTTTCATCATTAAAGTCTCCATAGTACATAGTACTTCGTTGATTGTCATCATTGTAAGTAAAACTTATTTTCTCTACACCAGTTTCTTCTATTTGTTTAGGACTTTTAAATGCATTATAAGTGACATTTAGTTTTTTTAAACCTGAAGAAACTGGATCACTTGTCTTGCGTATTTTTACATTATCAAACCAAACATTACCTATTCCTATAGCATCAAGACGCAGTCGCAAGGATTTAACACTTGCAGGCACCAATACTGTCTTTTCAATAAATTTCCAATTATTCAACGCTGTTGTGCTAACACTATTGACGTAAGAAAAATATCCCGTTTCATTTGCATTGTATTGAAAAAGTGTAAGTTGAGCAGTCGGATTATCTGTATAAACCCAACCAGAAAAAGTGTATTCTGTGTCAGCTATATTATCAATAGGAACTGAGACATCTGATTGTACATAACTCATACCATCACTCGACAATGTTGTATTTAACTTTATGGCAGTTGCAATACCTTTTGACCGATCAAATGAAATACACTGAGGATTATGCGGATTAAAAGACCAACCTGATTTGGCTTCCATATCATCATTAAAAATACCGCCTCTGTTAGCATAATACTGTGATGAATCATAACCTAATGATATCTCTGTGTTTTGATACTTGTTTGTAGCGTCATATTTGTAAAACCCTAAATTATTGCCCAAAATTTTTCCCGAAGCATCATAGGTTTGGCTTTGTTGAGCCTCAAATTTATTTGTAAACTCAGTTAATCTGTTTATTTCATCATGCTTAAAAGTTTCTGTAAAGTTTCCAAAGGAACTATTAATTCTACTATCTAAATTGTCTGTATTTTTATTAAATGTAGTTGTAAGAGTTAATATATTACTTGCTGGTACAGTAGTTTTATCATATTGCATTTTTGATAAATACCCGTCAATATCATAAGTATTAGTCATTTTTATGCCATTACCAGTTACGCTTTCTAACACTTGCCCTTTCGCATTTAGCATGTTTGTCTGCCAAAGGACTTTATTGTTACTGTCTAAAATTTGATATAAGTTTCCATTTTTGTAAATATTTTTGGTTACTATCGTACTGAATTTACCTCCTATCTCTGCACGTTTAGTTTCTGTTTCAACTCTGCCTAAACCATCATAAGTAAAGGATTTGATGAATTTTGAAACCCCTATTTTGTTTTCTTCAACAGATAAAGCTCTTTTGAAAATAGGATCATAAGTTACCGTAGTTATGGTTTTATTAGCTCCAATAGGTTCATTTTTGTCAACATACGTTACTGTTATTGGTAACTTTGTGGCATCATAAGTATATTCGGTCTCACTATCAGTACCTCCTCCTACAATTGTTTTTTTAGTTGGTCTTCCGTTATTATCACGGGTTATGGTAGTAATCACACCTCCATTTTGGGAAGTCTCTTCTGTTAGTTCTCCTAATTCATTACTTTTATACGTAAAAGTCCCAGCCGATGGATCAATTAGTTTGGTTTTTCTCCCCCAGCCATCTTGCTCCATGGTAATATTAATACCATTATAACTGGTTTGTTTTAGATTTCCATTTGCAAAATAGGAAAAATTGATATTCCCACCGGTTGTTTCATTAGTAGAAACAATATTACCAATAGCATTTTTTACAATTGTTTTACTTTTTTGTCCATCAGTTATTGTCGTTGATAAATTAGGATATGCTATTGATGTCGTTCTGTTATTAAATGAAATACTCTCTGTCGGTCTACTGTAAATATCAAATTTAGTTTCATTCCATTGAGATGGTGTAGCACCAAAATAAGGTTCACTTATTTTATAACTTCGATCATAAATATCATATAAATAAGATACGTAGGAATATGTTCCATTGATATCTTTTGCTCCTGATCTTGTTTTTCTACCTAAATCATCAAACTTTTCTTCACTAGCACTTCCATCTAAAGCATCAGTTGTAATTGTAACTGTTGTTTCGGATCCATTTGTGGAAGCATAAGTGTTCGCATAATTATATGTAATTACTTTGTTTAACTGATCGTCTTTTGCTGTTAATTTTCTAAACCAAGAATCATAGGTATATGAGGATGATAAGCCATATGGATCAGTTTCTTTTTTTAAAAGTCCATTATTCAAATCGTATTCAAAAGTTGATTCTAAATTATCACTATCTATTATTTTGGTCAAAAAACGGCCGGATGTATCATATTGATATTTAGTTATACGCGGATCCATATCTTGTGCTGAAACAGTTTTTTGGGTTAAATTTCCAAAAGAATCATACAGATTGGATTCAAGTATGCTTCCAGTACCCGTTGCGTTTTTCTCCATAAAAGATACAAGCTGTTTGTTATCATACTCATATAATTCAGAATACGAAGTTGTATTTCCCGGAATTGTGGTAGATACAATTTTTTGATAAGGCCTGTCTATTATATAGGGAGTATCAGGATTAGGACTTTCGTATTCTACAGTTTCTTTTACGGTTTGCGCTACAGCAGCCCCTTCACTATTGACTGTGGTCGTTATAAGTGGATTATTGTTTTCATTGTATGAAATTGTAGTTTCTGCACTAGTATTATATCGTGTATCAATTTGTTTGATACTGCTGTTTTGCAACTTAAAAACCTTATTTGATTGTAGGGCAAGTTCTGGACTTGGTGTATATGATAAAGTTGTTTTGGTGGTATAATCTGATTGGTTAAAACCATTATTTGGATAGGTTAAGTAAGGCACTAAATAACTCTCAGTTATGGCCCCTCTTAATTTTATATCTCTTTTAGTTATAGTACACATTTCTGGATTGGAACTATTGTGCCAATTGGTTTCCATTATAGATCTAAATCCCATAAATCCTAATCCCTCCAAATTAGTCACAGCTCCATAATAACCATATAATTTCATTTTAGAAACTGTGGCACTCTTTTTTTCTAACTTTGAAACAATTTGCAAATCAGGGGATGCAACAATGTCAAAATAAGGATAAGTTTCTGTTCCCTGGCTTGGATTATATACTGTATAGAAAGTGCTTTTATGAATCTGCTCTAATGGATGATACGTTATAGCTTGTTGAACGCCATTTCCAGTTGTAATATTGGTTAGTAGGCGATCTTTACTGCTATCTTTTTTAGAATAAAAAAAATGTAATCTATTATTATTTATAAAAGCGATTTCAAAACGTGGACGCTGTTGGTCTGTAGATGGTATAAATATTGGTAACGCATATTGATTAATATTTGCCTGTGCAGTGGTAATTGCGGTCCTTGTATTGAAGGAAGATGGAGTCATTTCTGTTATTGCTGTAATTTGAATTGTCCCCAGTCCAGTTGAATTATTTTTAGTGTTTTTTATAATGGTCAAATCACTTTTTCCATCATTATCGTAATCTGTTGCAATATAATTATAACTATTAAACGAATCATTAGGAGTTACATAGGCAATATTTCTGTTTTCTTTAGCAAAAGTGGTACCTGTTGATAAATATCTGTACCAACCATTGCCCGATTCTATAGGAATCATAAAGTCCGATTTCCCATCACCATTAAAGTCACCTATCAAAATAGGTCTGCTTAATTGAATACTTGTATCTGTAGTTGGTGTTTGATATAATAAAATAAACTGTTTGTTGTCATTCAAGGAATAGACCCTTACTTTTCCAGTATCAAAAACATAAATGTCCGACTTTCCGTCCCCATTAAAATCAGCGACATAAGTTTTACTAGTCTCTAAAACAATTAATTTTCCAGCATTATTAACAAAATTTGAATTTAGTCGTCTGTCCAGATTCATAAAATAAGTATCGCCCGAATAATTACTTGTGGTGTGAAGCGGCTCATTATTTGAGTCGCAAGGTGCTAAGTAAGAATACTCAAGGTTCTCTTCTACAACTGCAACATCAGTTAATCCATCACCATTAAAATCACCATTAAGATAACGTTTCGGAATATTTACCGTATAAAAAAATGGTGGTCTAGTTGATGTACAACTTAAAGGATGCTCAGAATAATACGAGAATTTCGGAAAAGTATACGATTTTTCACCTTGAGGATTTATAGAAGAAGGACCAATAGCATAAGTTTTAAAAGTCGTAAGATTTGTAGTTGGGTTAGTTTTTACAACTGTCCAGCCTTGACCATTCATAAGTTTGTTATTCCAACTTAACCAAGAAACTGGCAGAATTTCATCAAAAGCACCAGGCTCTTGAAGTAGCCCCAAATTTAGAATTGTTTGTGTGCCTGTATTAGGGGTGATACCTGTAAAAATCCAATATATTGATTTAGCTTCTACACCTGTCTTTGGATATAGTATGAAATCCATATTACCATCACCATCAAAATCTCCATTTACTGCAACAGCATTAGTCGAATTGACACTATTGACACTTAACACAGTGGGATTAGAACTGTAATTAATAGAATCATCTGTATTATTGTAGTTAAAAACTGTTGGATTATAACTTTTTGTATTATCTCCACTCTTTTCTGTAATGGAATACAATCGATCATATTTTTCTGAAGATTGAGCCATATTATAGTCTAGAACATAATTTCTGAATCCAATGTTATTTCCCGAAGATTTAATTTCCTTTAAACGATTACTTCTTATTATATTTTGTCCTCCAATATAATAATTTTCAGATTTTACTCTTGGTTCATATATAAATTGTATTTGATTTATGGGCATAGTAGTTGTTAATGTTCCATATTTTATAGCAGCAATTTCCAATAAGTTATTTGCTTGGTTGTATAAATAACTAATTCGAATACCTTGCGCATTTTCCCAATATGTAATTGACCATTCTGTTATCGAACGTGAATCTGTTGAATTACCATAATAAGCTTTCGAACCGTCAGGATATTCTACAAGAAAATAAGCTGGTCCAAAATTTACTCCGCTTGGATGTATCCCATGAGAGGTAATTTTTATGTTGGAAAATATCTCTGTTTCATATGTTGTCTCATTGCCACCATAAACCCCAGAAGTTCCATTTTTCACTACTAATCGTTGGCCGTCTAATGCAAATCGATCTAAAACATCAAAATCTACCCCATCAATTGTACCATCATGGAATTTTGTTGCAGGAATTCTTGAAATTGATGATAATCCTGATAATGCCCATCCATAGCCGGCAGACCCATTTCCTCCCTGGCTGTTATAATTTAGACTTACTTCTGGAATGACTCCATTAATTCCTGGGGGAACAGCTATTGGTACCGAGTAAGAAGCACCGCCAGACAAGGTAACTGATAAGTCTCCATCTGTAATACCTGCCTCACGCATGGGACCAGTAGGATTTGTTTGTGCTGTAGTAAAAAAGCTAAGGCTTATAAAGAGAATCGTAAGGTAAAATTGCCTCATAATATTATTGCTTAATGATTTTTATTCTTTTTTGCTCTCCATTACTATATGATAATGATAGGATATAGATTCCTGTGGGATAACTTTGAAAAGGAATATTTTGAAAGTTAGTTTCTTTTTTATTTTGGTATTCTGCTAATATTTGAGCATTCACTCCAATGACCTGTATAGATTTTACATAGTTTTCATTAACAAGATCCCATTTTAAGTAGAGTTCCTCTTTTACAGGATTGGGATGATATGAGATTATGTTTTCATTTGAAATTTCAAGTAAATCTTCTTCTATGATAGCTTCAATTTCTTTAGCAGGTTTTGCAGTACCACAACTTTGACAAAATTCTCTAACGATTTGATTTCCTGTTATAGGATCGTATGTAAACGTTAATATAGGCTCCTGTGCTTTAACAACACAAAAAGTACCAAACAGAATGATTGATAAAATTTTTTTCATAATTGGCCACCAATTTTTATTAGATTAAAATGAGGTAAAATTTTAGTTATTTTAAATGGTAAACCTATAGATAATTTATATGTAAGATTTATCATATATTACCTTTAAATTATACTATTTTATCCTATTGTAGTTTTAAAATATGGAAGTCAATTTGATACAAAAAGATGTAAATCTTGATTTTATGAATACTAGGGCTGGTATCTTACTTCTATAAATATGAAATATCTTTGGGTAGTAGAGTTTGTAAAAAAATAGAGCTATCCGTAAGAACAACTTACCAATACTCTTCTTTGGGTAAAATAAAAAGAGCATTCCTAACTGGTAAAGCTTGGAATATTCCAAAAGATGTAGTATTTCCTCAAAAAGAAAATAAAACAAAAACAGGTAAGAATCTTTTACCCAATAGTCTCAATAAGGATGTGAAACTATTTGAGAATGCTTTATAAATAAGGTTTTTAGTGTTATGGTTCAAATCTTGCTCTCCCTACCAAAAGAGGGAAAGAAGTGAAAAAAGTAACTTTATCAATCTTTTCAAAAAACCCGAAAAATGCGCTAAAACCTGCAGATCCGAGGATTCGCAGGTTTTTTTATAATCCTTATCAACGATTTATAAAAATACTCGAAAGTTTTATGGCAGAATCGTGGCACATGGGTATTTTGAAAACTAGAAACCCAGCAAAATCAATACCTAAGAAGTTTAGGTTCGAATGGGTAAAGCCTCCTCTAATCTTCATTACTTCTTAACATCACGATACCTAAGTGTAAATCTTAATTTGAAATTACTACCTAAAGGATTATGTGTTTTGGATAACAATGACCTCTCGTATTCATTTTTTTATCGCTTTAAAATTCTAATGATAAAAGTTATTCCCAGATGCGACAGAACCGCTTATTCAGATTTTGAGCTAATCTTTCTTATCTGTCCATTACAACGGTAGGATTTAGCACCTTATTAAGCAACAGGTTGCTAAGACGTCACAGGGCCTAATCCCTCAGTCTTTCTGGATAAGTATCATACAGAAATTTTCTGTGATACAAATTCTATAAAAATTAATATAGTTTAAGAATATTTTTTTTTATTTTATATTTCTGAAATACAAATTAACTTCTAAACAATTACATACAAACCCTTTGCATTTGTAATATATATATTCTGATTTTATATCCCCTCTAGAAATAGATTAGACAGTTCAAGATCACCCATAAATTTAGAAGAGGTGAAAGAATTAACTCTTTCACCTCTTCTTTCATTCGAAAAAACTTATTTATTTTTTATAAAATTTAAACTTATGAATTTTATTATCGGAATTAATTATAATGTAATATATTCCTGTTGTCAAATTCTTTACATCAGCTTGTCGTAAATCAAAAGAAGACTTTTTTATAGTCTGTCCAAGCATGTTTATTATTTCATAAGAATCGATAGGTGTGCTTCCTGAAACCATTAGTGTACTTTCAACTGGGTTTGGATATAAAAATAAAGAACTATCCATAGTTACATCTTCAGTTGATAAACTTGGGGTTATAATCACACTGATCGTTTCATTTGAGCTAAGTCCGCAAGCACTTAAAATTGAAAAGTTTATTTGGCTTGAGCCACTAAGAGTTTCATGGAATGATATCGTGAGAATATTGTCTGTAATAATAGCTTGATACAGTCCTGATTCTGGATTTCCATTTGTAATACTATAAGTGTTTTTATTACCTACTGTAGACGAAAAATAATCATCCAGATTAATTACAATCTGTTTCGCTCCAGTGTTTACCACAATAGCAGGCAATGAGTTTGTTAATTCAGGCTTGGTGCTAGCATCACTTTCATAAGCGCCCAAATCTACATTCTCTCCTTTTACTCTTTTATTCCCTACAATATCTACATCATTTTGAGTCCATAAATTCTTTGTGCCTGGTAGAATAAGTGCTGCATTAGTACCAGCATCCGCAACAATTGAGCATGCATTTATGCGCAAACCGTCATCAATCGTTCTCCATATACCATCCTTACCAATCGGATTTGTTGCATCATTGAAAAGTAATCCTGAAAAATTTTCGGTGTGATATCTGTTGTTTGTAGCTAGAAGATAAGCAGATTGCGATGCTTGGCTAAAAGCAATTTCGTTTGTTGAGTTGTCTTCAAAAACACAATTCTGTAACTGTGTAGTTCGTTGTGCATCCGAAATCCCCCAGTTCAAATAAATTGCTCCACCTTGCAGTTTAGCCTTGTTTGCATGAAATGTAAGATTTGTAAAACCAACTGGATATGAAGAAGCATTAGTTCCGTAAGATATGGCACCAGCATAAAGTTCAGCCGTATTTTGAGTGAATACACTGTTTGAAACAGCTATTCTATTCTTAGTTGAAGGGACAGAAGTTAGAGACAAAGCTCCTGAAGATCCTGCCGAATGGTTGCCAGCAAAAATACAATTACTAATCTCTATATCAGATAAGGCAAAAATAGCACCACCACTACCAGAGTTGCCTCTGTTGGAAGGAATGATACTATTGTTAATAAAATTGCATTTATCAATTTTGGTAGAGGTATCATATCCTAAACTTATGGCACCACCCATGGCGACACCGGAGCTCAGAGAATTAATTATTTGATTTGTAAAATCACACCTTACAATATTAAGGTTAGTACGTTCCGCGTGAATAGCACCTCCACGGGTTGAGATTGTAATTAGACCATTTAAAACACCGCCAGGTACACATGTATTCTTGTCGAATTTAGAATCGGTAATCCTGATTTCATTTCTCAATAAAGGATCTGATGAATAAAAAAGTAATGCCCCTCCATCTGCCTTTGATTTATTATCTGTAAACGTACAGTTGCTAATAAAACCAGATACCCCGTTGTTAACAATATATGCTGCAGCGCCCTGCCCTGCAAAATTTTGTAAAAAAATACAATTATCAAAGGAAACGGAAGATCCACTACTATAAATCGCTCCAGCTTGGTTTACTGACTCATTACCCATAAATACATTGTTGGCAAATGTTAGATTCGAACCATACAGAATGGAGAGCCCTCCAGTACTGCTATTTGATTTGTTACCAATAAACTTATTATTGGTAATTATAATATCGGATGATAAAATCCATCCTGCTCCGCCAGTATTATGATACACGATATAACTTGCGATAGTTATGGCTCCACTAGTCCTGTTGTTGTTGGCTTTAGTAACTGTAAAACCATCTAGCCTACTTGATGAAGTCAAATCTACACATAACAATAATGTATAGATATTGTCAGTTTCGTCATTTTTAACACCTATATCACCACTCAAAATAGTAGTATTCGTTTCTGGATTTCTCTCGCTTAAGCTTGTCTCTGCGCCTGCAAATCCGCCATATAATTTTATCCCTTCTTTAAGAACAAATGTTGCATCTCTAGGATTCGTTGGTATGGTACCATTTCTGTCTCGCGATGGAAAGTATGTACCACTTTTTACCCAAATTTCTTGTCCTGATTTTGCAGCATTAATTGCATTTTGTAAATTAGTGTAAGCATTAGTCCACGAACTACCATTACCTAAACCTGTAGCTGAAGCACTTACAAAAACCTGTGACTGTGCATGATGTAAAAAGACAATGCTTAATAAAATGAATATTTTAAATATTTTCATAAAAGAAAAAGAGAATTTTGTTAATAGGAATGAATCGTAAATATATCATTATTCTGACAAGAAAGCATCTTTATTTTTTAAAAGAAAATTAACTAAATAATCTGCTTGTCGTGTGGTTTCAGGAAGTCTATAATGTGGAGTAAGTTTTAATACCCAAGCAATAGCAGTTTCAAGAGAAATTTTATGCCCTATTGAGACAAACATAGGATTGGTATTATTCTGTGTTCGTAATGCTTTACCAACCAAAATATTGTTGTAAATCAAATCTTGTGTACTTTTTCTTTCATGTCCCAGTAAATTTTTATCGTAGCTACCTATTAATCTTTTTTTAGCACAGCCAATTGTTGGAATGTTTAATTCTATTCCAAGATGAGTTGCCATTCCAATTCCTTTTGGATGAGCTATTCCTTGAGCATCACATACAATTAAATCAGGTTTTATAGTAAGTTTTTTAAAAGCTTCAATTAAAGAAGGGATCTCTCTAAAAGAAAACAAACCTGGAACATATGGAAATGCTATTTCCATTTCATGAAAGGCTTTTTCAACAACTTCATGAGTTTCTGCATTTAAAACTACAATAGCACCTATCATATTGTCATTAATGTCATTATATGCCACATCAACTCCGGCAATATATTGAATTACCTCTGGTAGTTGATCATATATAATTACTTTCTCACGCAAACTATTTTGAAGATCGTAATAAATTTCAAATTCTGGTTTTTTGTCAAATATGTCGTTACTCATTTTTATATTATTATAGCATATTTATTTTCTTCATCATCAAGGAAATCATATCTAATTCTTTTTGGCATAAGTTGCTCAGTTAGCGCAATAGCTTCCTGTACAACAACAGGAATGCGAGTATTGGTCGTTGTTTTTAAAACCCAATCAATTGCTGTTTCCAAACTTATTTTATGTCCAATAGATATATAAAGCGGATTGATTCTTTCTTGAGTCCGTAATGCTTTACCCACAATTTTATCATCAAACCATAGTTCTTGCCTATCCCCTCTTAAATGCCCTAAACTCGTTTTTTCATAATATCCAACAAGTCTTTTCTTTGGACATCCAATTGTTGGAATATCTAATTCAATTCCCAGATGAGTAGCTAATCCAACATTTTTTGGATGTTCAATACCATGTCCGTCACAAAAAATTAATTGAGGTTTTATACTTAGTTTTTCAAACGCTTTTAAAACTGAAGGAACTTCATTATAGGCAAATAAATCAGGAACATGCAATGTAACATCCTCTAACTCAAAAAATACCTGATCAACAATTTCTTGTGTTTCAATATCCATTACAGCAATGGCTGAAATCATTTTTAGATCTATATCATTGTATGCCACACTAACACCTGCAATGTATTTTATCGGATGTTGAATCTGGTCTTCACTAATAATCTTCTGCGCAAGTTCATTTTGAAGAATATACTTTTCCATAAAAACATCTTCAACCGTATATCCTAGTGTTTCTTTCATGCTTTCCTGAACTAAATAGCCATAAAGTGTCTTTCCAGCTCTATCTTGGTTTAATTCACGTGTGAGATTAAAGGGATTGTCTGTATTATAGGTGCAAACAAATAAATCTAAACGAGTAAAAATCTCTTTAGTGTCTTCGTAGTTTTTTATTACATCAAAATTGTCCTTTATCTTCTTATTATAATCTAAATCTTCACGGGTAAAATTATAACCTTGCTGATGCTCTTTTTTTCCTATATTATTTACTTTGTAGTCTACAATTGAATCAAATGTTTGTAAATCATAAATAGTGTAGATTCTATTCATAAAATTTTGATCACGATCTTTACCAATATCAAAATTATATCTGCTTTCATCAAAAATGTAAACAAAAATTGAAAAAGAATTTTCACTTGCCCAAAATTTTATTCCGTGTAGTCTGCGATTTACAAAAGTTTCTCTGATATATTCTTTATCAGAAATGGTTTCTTTAATTCCTGTAAAAGGTTTCCCATTGTACATACCATAATTGGAAGTAGATAAGCTGTCAATAAAAAATAGTTTGCTTTTACTTGGATAATAATTTATTGTGTGATTCATTAATGAATTTAATTTCTCTAGGTAATAATCTATTTTGAAGATATAAACCTAGTGATTATAATTTGAATTATTCTTTTTAATTCTAACAAAGTCAGTGTTTACAGAACTTCTGTACTAACCCCGTCAAGCACCTTTAATTTCAAGACCTTTTTTTTTTATTTTAAAGAACTGGTAGCGTTCTTCTTAGCTTTGCTAACTCTTTTTTTTTTACATAGTAAATTTTAAGCTATAAAGAACTTCCTATTTAAAAAACATAATCTTTGTTATATTTGTTTTATACAACCAGATTTTTTTCACACTGGTACTCACAGAAATAGTTAAATACAACAACAAATGAAAAAGGGACTTTACATTATTAAACTAATAGCAATCATAGTTTTTACTAATTCTACCTTTGCCCAGAAAAAAGAATTTGGGTATTACATATCAGGACAATACGAAAAACTAATCCTTTTAGATGAGGTAGGTAAACCAATCACAAATGAAACCTTTCAATATATCGGAGATTTTTCTGAGAATGTATTCCCTGTTCAAAAAAATGACTATTACGGATTTGTTGATATCAAGGGCAATGTTATTGTCCCTTTTCGATACAACTCGGTTTCACAAATGAAAAATGGAGTAGCCATCGTTCAGCTTGGTGAAAAATTCGGCCTTATTGACAACAAAGGAGAATATAAGATCATACCAAAATATGAAAATTTGCAATATGAAAACTTTAATAATGGTCTGGCTACTTTTAAAAAAGATGGTTTGGAAGGAACTGTTAATAAAAACGGGAAAGAGATAATCCCTAATAAATTTGAGTTCATTGCGGAATTCTACAAAGGATATGCTAGAGCAAAAAAAAATGGAAAAATTGGGATTATTGACACTAAAGGAAAAACAATAATTCCTTTTCAATATGATCATGTTAGTGAGTTATTTAACGGTTGTTCTTTTGCATTTAGAGAAAGTGATAAATCAAAGGAAGGACTCATGGATTTAAAAGGTAATGTGCTTTTAAATCCGGAATATGATTTTGTTTTTCCATGGGAAGATGAAATGGTTTATCTTACAAAGGATAATGCAAAAGGTGTTGCTGATAAATATGGAAATATTTTAATAGCTCCCCAATATAAAGACATTAAGAAATTAAGCGATGAATTAATGCTATTGGAAAATATGGGAAAATTTGGTTTTGCTAATAATAAAGGAGAAATAACTATTCCTTTGATTTATGACGAGGCCAGAGACTTTTCAGAAGGCTTAGCACCTGTCTTGAAGGATGGAAAATGGGGCTTTATCAATAAAGAAGGTCAGACCACTATTGATTTTAAATTCATTGGAGTGATGATGCCATTTAATAAAGGTTTTGCCGCTTACGGAAAAAGATCCTTTTCTTCTGGCGCACATTATACGTCTGATTTATGGGGGGTTAATAGATAAAAAAGGAAACATTGTGATTGAAAACAAATATGAAAGTATTGTTCCTGGTTATAACGGAAATTTTGTAGTCGAAATAAATGACAAAAAATTATTAATTAACAGTATTGGTGAAATATTAGCTGAATTAAAATATGACGGACGTGCTATCGCTATCGAGGAAAAATAAAGAAATTAAGAACTCTTTTCATCATTTTATTTGTATCAGTTAAAATACATATTGTTTTTGGCTTTTTCTGGAGACTAGTAATTACAACTTAAAATTAATACAAAGTAATTTCGTCGAAATTTACAATAAATAAGAACATTGTAAGTCGAAAAAATTCAAGATGATTTACGACTGATTGGAATAAAGTTGGAAAAGACCATACTTGCAAATTCCGGTGATATTAATCAATAAATAGCGCCAAAAAATAGTGTTCCTGATTTTGAGTTCCTATTGTACCTAAGATTCTTTAGTCCCACAAAAGACAGGCTTACTAATAACTGGCTCCGGCAAATAAAATAAAAAAAATATAAACTCTATTTTAATTTGTCATTTCACCGTCAGGACAATCTACTCATACGAGGCGTACTAATCGAATGCGCCTGCTTGCATGAACTGCCGATAAAGGCATCTTCTTTACAAACGGGCGCAGCATTTTTACTACTATTCAATTATTTTTAAAGTGTACTATTGAATAATCAACAGCAATTTTCGTTAAATAAATATTAACTCTAAGCTTACTCTACAGTATTTAAAACATCATAAATAAGATTAGTTTTTAACTAGAAAATTAAAATGTATTGACAGATATATATTCTCTATAGAGTTTTTCCAATTCTTCCGCTTTTAACTTGTCTTTAGGAATTAGTATATTTTTTTTAAAATCACTTTGTTTTTTTTATGCAAAAATTGTTTTAAATTTTCATATCTATATAAAATAGTACTTTTCATGTATCTTATTTTAAATTTACACCTACACTCTCGTGATAAAATAATCTCAAAAGTGACCTCAAATTTAAAAGCTGGGTCATATTATTATTTCCCAGCCTTAATAATAAACATTATCCTAGATTCCTCCCATAAATTCAAATATATAAGATACCGTTGGACTCTCCGTCCCTACTCCAAAACGACCATCACTTCTCAGTATTATATCAAAATAATTCTGAGTATACAAAGAGAAACTCTTTCTGATAATAATATCACCTGAGACCACATTTTCTATATGATCTTTAATATTTCCAGCGTAATCATAAACCATTAAATTATTTATAGTACCTACACCATTGATAAAAACAATAGTAAAATCACCATAAATATAAGCAGCCGTATCTCCATTGTTTGTTACATTACTTTGATCAACGTGTGCTATAAATCGAACACGTGTTATAGAGCTATTGGTTTCCGCAGTAAACAAAGCAGATTGACTTCCTGGTCTGAACCCTCCAACTACTACGGGTGTACCTTTAAAATCTACCAATGCTAAACCTTTAGAATCTACAGACAATTTCCTCATCTGTGTAACATTTGTAGTATTACTGGACCCTGTTGTAGTAGTCTTTAAAGTGACCAATCCCCCTATAGAAGCCTTTCCTTCGATATCTAAACCATCCGTTTGAGCACTAATTGTACTTGCATTCACAAAAAAAAAGAAAGCTATTATAATTTTATAATTAATATTCATAATATATCTTATTTAAAAATTTATTTTTCAGTTTTAATACTATTTATTAGGGTTCTTAATTCATTAATTTGGGTTTGTTGTGTATTAAATTTCTGTTCTTGCACTTCAATAATCATTTGTTGCTCTTTTATAGCTTCGATTAAAACAGGTACTAAAGCAACATAGTTTACAGTATAATACCCTTTCTCATCTTTACTAACAGCATCGGGAACAATTTTTAAGATATCTTGTGCAATCACACCTAATTGATGTTTCTCATCAAATTTTTTATCTTTAAATTCATCACTTCTCCAGTTATATCCAACTCCCTCCATTTGCTTAACCATTTTTAACGCCCCTTTTATTGGTTCAATATCTTTTTTATATCTCTGATCTGATGTCTGAGTAAAGTTAGTTGCTGTTATAGCTCCATAAACTTTAAGTTTAAACGTTGCATCAGATACTCCTCCTATACCAACATTACCAGTTTGGTATATATTTTGCGTATTACTTGTTGCTTCGTTTCCTGAAGTCGTTTCTTTCCATGGTTCTGTAACTAATTTTGGCACCCAACTTGTCCCATTATACGCCAATACCTGACCTACAATCGTTGGCTGAGTTACACTAACAGCTTTCCCCTGCAATTGGTTTGCATTCCATAATGCAGCTGCATTTTTAGCAGCAAATACAGTAGAAGCAAGTGTCATTGTCGTTGGATCTGCTGTATACTTTGTATCCGTATATTCTGAATTAATTACATAAGGACTTGCTATGGTGCCTAATCCTGCAATAGTAACATTAGCTCCCGCTTTTGCCACACCTCCTACTCCAGCAACTCCCTGAGGACCTGTATCTCCCTTAGCTCCTTGTGCGCCAGTAGCTCCAGTTAAACCTATATCTCCCTTAACTCCTTGCGGACCTGCTGGTCCTGTTAAGCCTCTATCTCCCTTAGCTCCTTGCGGGCCAGTAGCTCCATCTTTTCCATCTTTTCCATCTGATCCGTTAATTCCACCTCTTAATCCACCGGCTGCAAAAAATAAATCTTCGTAACCTATAATTGTAGAAAAGTTTCCGTCTTTACTACTAATTCCTCCAAAGACTCCTCCTAGTGCTAACTTAGCAACAACCACATTTAAAGTTGATGACGGAACAGTAGTGAGTAGACTATTTACATAAGCGCCGCCCCCGCACCTCTTCCAGAGCCTAAGACGGAACCTGTAGCAAATCCACCAGTTGCACCTCCGCCCCAAGCCTGGGCACTAATGCTGGTTACTCCCGCAGGGACAATAAATATACTATCTTTAGTAATTAAGTGCGATTTGTTGGCCTGAGACCATGAATAAAAACTAATAAAAACTAATAAAAACGAGTAACAAGGATAATTTTGATTTCATAATAGTAGGATTAATGATTAAAAAATAAATTAACTAGTTAAAAATAGACTAATGCGTGGTATTTAAAAATCAGTCTATTCAAATTGGGACTTATCTAATTTTTCATACTTTTCAAAGAAAAGAAAATATATAAAATTGAATGTTTGTGGAAAACAAGAATAAAGTTATTAATTATTTTTTATAAGATAAAAATATTATTTCATATTATATTATGTAGTTCAACAGATAAGTTTGTAGTATTATTTGTTTTTTTTACTTGCCTGATTGTTAGTATGTTAATTTTCACTCTACTAATTTACTTTATTGTAACAGCTTTAGTGATTAATTCAGCTTTTTTTATGTATAAGGTATTTATGAAGGATAAGTTGGAGTTCAGTTTGATTATTAATTTAGTTGATAGTATTAGATCAATCTATTGTATATAATTTTGTATCTCCAATAAAGAATGTACAATCTTAAGCTAAAAGCGGCCTGTGGTACTGATCTGTATACTCAGTGGTATTGGAGTGCATTTGGCGAAATAATCCCTAGGTCCATATATATTTGAAGTACTTTTGGCATCGATCCTTATGCTAAGCGTATCAGTCAGTTGCTACTGTAGTAAATTACCTTAGTTTTAGACAAAATCTTCTTTTTACAGTTTTAAGAGTAAGACCATTAGCTGTTATTTTGAGAATCATTTGCGTAATTAGAGTCATATCAAATTATTCATTTTAGTTACTCAGTTATGTCAGATGGTGACATTGAGCTCTTGTTTACAATAACTTGAAAAACTTTATTATCCAGTTTTCGTTAGTAATAGTTGATAATTTATTATGCAGTAAGTTCAAAATCATTTTAGAAAACCAAAATTATTTTTCGGGTAATTGTTTGTTTTCCATATTTACAGGATAAATCAACTGTTAATTTTTTTTCTTTATACACATTAATTATGACCTTTTAAAAACGGGTTTTAATGAATCATCACACTTTATAGAGGTTATGCTGGTAGGCTGATAATTTATTTAATTCTTGAGTGAAAATGAGTTTAAGGTGATTTGATTTTTTGTGATAAGTATGATTAATTCAGTAATCTAATAGATTAGAGATAGAGCCAATCAATTCTTTCTTAATAAGTTGTTTTTAGCAAATATTTATGAGGTAAGCGATTGATTTAGTTGGTTTTGGTAAAATAGCCGAAAGAAAAAAGACTTATGTTGTTGTTTTTGCGATTTAATTGAAAAGTGTCGCGGTGGTTGCTGTTAGTAACTTTGCAGTATATTAATTAAAATACAAATTTAGATGAAAATTAAGTATTTATTATTTGTTAGTTTGTTTTTTTTAGGAGCTACTATTAATGCGCAAACTAATAATGTGGGTATAGGAACCATTAATCCTGATGGTTCTGCACTTTTGGACTTATCAAGTACTGATAAAGGTTTGTTGGTTCCTCGAATTTTTCTTAAAAGTACTAAAGATGTGGTTACGATTAGTAACCCTGCACAAAGTTTATTTGTGTATAATGCGTCAAACATTGCTGATATTAAGCCTGGTTTCTACTATTGGGATGTAGATAAGTGGGTTCCTTTGTCAAGTGGAGCTACTTTAGGTGATATTGTTACAACATTGACCAATGATGGAAAAGGGGTTTATGTGTTTGTGAATGAAGAAAATGTTAAATCTCAAATCGATGTAGTTGGTGACATTGTGAACAATGCAGGAGATATTTTCCTAAATACAGATAAGCCATACACAAGTTTAAATCAAGAGAACACAAATAATAATCGCATTTTTTATGTAGATTCTATTGCCAATAATAAACCATACAGCTACAGAATTCAAGGAATATCCTCGTTTGGAGAATTAGGTCCATATTCTGAAATTATTACTGGAAAAGGTAAATCTCTATTAAAATTTGTACCTCATCTTACTGTTAAAGACTTCAAAGATGATACTACAGTTACTCTGTCTTGGGAGTTCCCAGAAGAAGGAAATGAAGAGATTTCAGGGTTTGAACTAAATCGTTCGGATAAAGATGATGAAAAATATACTACAGTATTAAAAAACATCCCTGCAAAAAACCGTTCAGTAACCTATAATAAACTTTTATCTACAAATTATTTCACTATTACAGCAATTGGAAAACAAGGAAATAGCAGAACTTCATTTCCTATGCTAGTACAACCTGTAGATTCAATTCCACCATCTAAACCTATTGGCTTAAAAGGTGTAATTGATAGTCTGGGTATCGTTAAAATCACATGGGCTCCTAATAAAGAAAAAGATCTAATGGGGTATCGTATTTATAGAGGTAATACTGCTGAGGAAGAATTTAGTCAGTTAACAGTGAGCCCAAGTGAGCCTAATACTTACGAAGATAAAGTGATTATCAAGAGTTTGAACAGCAAAGTATATTATAGAGTAATTGCTGTTGATTATCATTATAATATGTCCCCATTTTCGGAAACATTAATTATTAAAAAACCAGACGTAATCCCTCCTACCTCACCTGTATTTACTAAATATGAAATAAAAGATGGCGCCGTTTTTCTAGAATGGGTTAATAGCCAAAGTGAAGATGTGGCTTCTCACCAATTATATCGTAAAGAAAATGAACAAGAAAAATGGGAACTGATTTTAAACGATGTAACAAAACTAGAATCCTTTCAAGATAAAAAAACAAACGAGGGCTCAACTTACAGATATGCCATTTTCGCTAAAGATGAAAGTGGCCTAGTATCAAACCCTACACCAGAAATTGCATTATTTATACCAAAATATACCGTTAAACCAGCTGTAAAAGGATTTTATGCTCAAGCAAATACAGCTACAAAAAGCATAGATTTATCTTGGGATTATAAAGAAAGTGATGTTGATAGTTTTGAAATTTACAAAGCTACAAATCAAGAACCGCTACAATTGATACAAATCCTAAAAGGAGAATCACGAAAATTATCTGATCCTACACTTACAATAAATACCACATACAAATACGGAATAAGAGCACAATTTAAAGACGGAAGAATGTCTAAAATGGTTTTTTATACTGTAAAGTTTTAAGAGCATGAAAAAATTATTTATTTTACTTTTTATTATTACCGCATCAAAAGGATACGGACAAACCTATACATTTTATTATTCATATACTAAGCAACTTACTGGATGTACTGATGGATGGCATGGATGGAAATTACAGATTCTTACTCCTACTGTTCCCATAGAAAATATAACAAAACAGGAAAATAATTCGCTATATCCTGAAAATTTCTATAGTCGCCAATATACTTTAAAAGCAAATCCAACCATGTTTAATTTTGAAATCATAGCATATGATTGTACTTCATCAACAAGTTGTGATGCCAAAATAAAACAACAAACTTTTACCCTTCCTGAATTAATTAAAGCCGGAGCTACTACCGTATGGGATTGTAAATACTACCAAAGATTTGCAATTGATGGTTTTGTAGCTAATGCAACTATTAAAAATCAAGACAATACCAGCCCAAACGAAATATGTGCTGGAACTCAACTGGAATTAGCAGCCTTTCCAACCGAGTTAGTACCAAGTAATACTTCTGGTTTTCCTAACGAAGTCTATCATTGGCAATATTCATTAGATAATCAACTTACCTGGATTGATGTACCTACAAGTTATAACAATAACAAACTCTTAAGATCTACTATTTACGAACTCTTAGGAAAGGATCATGAAAAATACTACAATAAAGACCTTTATTTTAGGTTAGGATACAGCCAAAACAGAGCTTTTAGTAATTCATTAAAAATAAAATATTCCCCTTGTGCTCCAATAATAACAAGTATTACTCCATCTGGAGCAACATGCAATGGAGAACCAGTAAATGTAATAGTGACTTTTGATAGAGGTTTATATCAAAATGAAAGACTAACCGAATTCCAAATTACTAAAATAGATGGACAACTAACACCAAATCAAATCCCATCTATTATTTCTTTTGACATTGGAAATCCATCACAATTTACATATAATAATGTTGTAGGATTAGAGAGTGGAGCTAAGTATACAGTAAAATATTTAGCTTTTATGGGACCAACTCCAAAAGGACTAATGATAACACCTAGTGATTTTCTCTATACCGATCCAGCCAAAATGAAGTTTGAAATAACCGATTACATAAAACCTTCTTGCCACGGAGGTAGTGATGGTATAATAGAAATAAAAGTACTGAGTGGTGCGGAACCTTATCATTTTTATAAAGAT
Source organism: Flavobacterium sp. KMS (assembly GCF_000813005.1). Taxonomy (GTDB): domain Bacteria; phylum Bacteroidota; class Bacteroidia; order Flavobacteriales; family Flavobacteriaceae; genus Flavobacterium. The sequence continues at coordinate 136,024 of NZ_JSYP01000019.1, forward strand.
GGAGTCGAAATTTCTCCCGCTCCTACATTACAAAATGGGAAATATTATATCACTGGATTAGAAGCAAAAGAATATAATATTATGGTTACCGATGCAAAAGGTTGTATTGAAAAAACTTAAAATAACTAGGCTTATGAAAAAACTTTACTTTCTATTTTTAATTATTTTATCTTTTAAAAGTTATGGGCAAACCTATACTATAAAAGTATCATATGATGCATCAAGCGCTGGATGTCATGCAGCTGGATTTAGATGGGATTTAAAAGGGGATTCATCTACAATAGATTCATTTAGTGATGGGGGAAATAGCATGGACGTTGATGATATTAAAATATATCCTAATGTTGCAAATTTTACCACATTTAAATTATCATCTGGCAGTAATTGTAGACCTTTGGATTCATCCCCAAATTGTACTTCAACCAACTCCAAGTCGAGCACCAATGTGAAAATGATTCAAGGCGATTACCTTGGATTTGGAGCTTGTAACGGTGGAGTCAGCATAACATTATTTAAACCAAATGTAACCATACAAAACTTAGATACTGCGAATTCAAATGAGATATGTGCTGGATTTCAACTGGGCTTATCTGGATATCCGACTAATGGTACTGGGAAATTTCCCGATGAAGCTTACCATTGGCAATATTCTCTAGATAATGTAAGTTGGACAGATGTTCTTGCCTCTAAAAATAATAACGCTATAGCTAAATTCTCAATCGAGGAAATCTTAAGCGCCAATGGTATCAATCATATCAATTATTTAGATAAATTAATTTATTTCAGATTAGGCTATGGACAAGATAGACCATTTACAACTCCTTTGGCTATTAAATACTCAGCTTGTGCACCTATACTAAAAAACGTAACATACTCGCCCCCAGAATGCAATAACGATTATATTAAAAAAATTGAAGTTTTCTTTGACAGGGATTTAAAGTATAATGAAACTTTATATCCATTTTACATTATTAATATTAACCCTTTAAAAAATTCTCCTCATTTCCAACTTGTTGAACCTTTAAAATCTCTAACTAAAGATGCTGAAACAGGTTTTTATAAATATACTTTTTTAAGTCCAGGAATACTTGAAGAGAAAGAAACTTATCGAATAGAATACCAAGCAAATAGAAATGAGAGTCCTGCTGGATCTTTACAATCTCCGCAGAATTTTAATTTTACCTATACCAATCCTACTAAAATGCAGTTTGAAATAACCAATTACACAGAACCTTCTTGCAAGGGAGGTAGCGATGGCGTAATCGAAATAAAAGTACTTAGTGGTACCTCTCCTTATTATTTTTATAAAGATGGAGTTGAAATTACTCCCGCCCCTACACTACAAAATGGTAAATATTTCATCACGGGCCTAGGAGCAAAGACATATAATATCATGGTTACCGATACAAAAGGTTGCATTGAAAAAATCTAAAAAATACACCTCAAATTATTCTACTATAATTATGAAAAAATACTACCTACTACTATTATTCTTTGTTAGTTTATTGGGTTATTCACAACAAAAAACTGGTGTTGGCGAACTGAGTGGAGGTGCTAGAACAGTTCCTATTGACAATCCTAAAGCAATTTTAATTACAGGATCTTCTACAGATGCAACAGCCAAAGGATTAAACAACGGAACGATTATCTTAAATCCTCCTGCCGGAGGTATCACAAATGGAAATGGTCCTTATACCTATTCATGGACAAAAGATAATAAAGCATTTGTAACGGATGTTACCAGTTTTAATAATTTATATGCCGGTTACTATATTGTTGCTATCACAGAAAATGGCAAATGTACGGTATATAAAGATTTTAGAATTGGTGAACCAGATAAAGAACTTGTAGCTACTATATCAGGGAATATCGACATTGTTTGTAATGGAGGAACTACTACATTAACGGCTAATCCAAGTGGAGGCTTTCCTAATACAAATGCAATTTACACTTACTCCTGGGATATTGCATACGAAGATGGTACATCAACATCTTCCACAGGGAATGTTGTAACAGGAAAAGCTGGTCTCTATACGCTTACTGTATATGATAATGCTAAGCCTGTAAATAAATTTGTTATTTCTCAAAAAGTTAGCCAAAGAGATATTCTTACAGTTAACCCAACAACATCCATAATAAAACATGTACTCTGTAAAAATGAATTAACTGGAGAAATTGACTTAAATATTTCTGGAGGAACTGGTCCATATAATGTAGTCTGGGAAGATAATAATGCTACAGGATCAAAAAGAACTGGGTTAAAAGCTGGTGATTACTATTATAAGATTACAGATTCTCAAGGTTGTATCTTTTCTAAGTATTCTACATTAGTAACCATAAAAGAACCAACGGTAAAACTATCAACCAATACGGCTTCTCAAAAACAACCTTCAACATCAACAAGTAATGATGGAGAAATCACTATAAACGCAATTGGTGGAGAAAATGGTTATACTTATATTGTAACTAAAGTTAATGGTACCACTACTACATACTCTACAAACATAATTACTGGTTTAGGGGATGGGATCTATGATATTTATGTAAAAGATGGCAATGGTTGTACTACAACTTCAGAACGATTTACACTAAAAGCATTAGCTATTAATCTTGTTAAACAAGTTGATATTAAATGTTTTGGAGAAAAAACAGGAGCTCTAACCATTGAGGCTGTAGGTGGTACAACACCATATACTTATAGTTGGTTTAATATTGTTGAGGGTGTAGAAACAGTAATTCCCTTACAAACAAATTCTAGCCTTACTGGTCTTGTCACAGGTAAATATAGAATTAAACTAAAGGATAAATTTAAAGAAATTTATACCGATTATAATATTACACAACCTTTAAATCCACTTGAAGCAACTCACTCTTATACAGATGTAAGTTGTTATGGTGGTAATAATGGAACTATTACACTGGATATTAAAGGAGGAACAGCGGGTTACACAGTTGTTTACACAGACATTAAGAATCCTGCTAAAACAATAGATGCAACTAAATTAATCGCTGGAACATATTCTTATATCATTACAGATGCTAATAATTGTACCTACAATAGTCCAGCTAATATCACAATCTCCCAGAATGCCCAAGTAGCTATAACAAGCATCACGCAAACACAGCCAACTATAGTTACTGCAAATGATGGAGTAATAACTATTAATGCAGATGGAGGTACAAAAAAGTACACTTATATCTTAAAGAAAAATGGTACTAGTACAGAATATACAACTAATGTAATTACAGGTTTAGGAGATGGTGTTTACGATGTTACAGTTAGAGATGGTAACAACTGTACCTCTAGCAGCGAAACAGTAACTCTAAAGGCGTTGGCTATAGCTTTTGTAAATAAAATTGATGTAACCTGTAATGGAGCAAATACAGGTAGCATAGAAGTGCTTGTAAGCGGTGGAAAACCACAATACAGTTACAAATGGTATTACAAGCAAAATGCAACCGATATTAATTATACAGAACTTGCTGGCGAAATAACAAATAGAGCGCAAAATTTATACGCAGGCTTCTATAAAGTTGTAGTAACCGACAATGTAAATATTTCGAGAGAACTCATAATTGCAGAATTAATAGAGAGACCTGCTATAACATGCACTTTTGTTAAAACGAATGTAAGCTGTTTTAATGGTAGCGATGCAACTATTACCCTGACTATTCAGGGAGGAACAGGAGATTACCATGTCACCTGGAACGATGGCGTAACTACAAAAGATAGAACAGGAATTCCTTTTGGTGATTATTCTTTTACTATTACAGATGATAATGGATGTTCTTATTCGACAACACCAGTTGCGGTTAAAATCACACAACCTTTAAAACCATTAATTATAGCTTCTTACAATAAAATAGAAGCTAGTGGCTACAGTTTAAAAAATGGTAGTATCGATATCGTAGCAGCCGATGGAACAGCTCCATATACTTATCAATGGTATCAAGGTGCTGGTAAAACAGTAATGGCAGGTAAAAAGAATGCTTTACTAAACGGAATTGGAGAAGGAACCTACACTGTAGTTGTTACGGATAAAAATCTATGTACAACCGAAGCAACCTATACCATTTATCAGCCAGATGAATTATTAATCACAAATATTTCTCAAACTCAAGCCATAAAATGTTTTGAGAACAAACAAGCTATTTTAAAAGCTACTATCACAGGAGGTGCACCAATTGGTGTTCCAGATGCAGATAAAAATTATATCTACAAATGGTATAATAAATTAACTCCAGCTGTTGTTGCTTCTACAACCAATCCTTCAGAAACATTGCTTGCGGGTGATTATATTTTAGAAGTTTCAGATGGTTTTGGGAATAGTTTCACCTCAACTCCAGTAACAGTAATTCAACCTGATCTTTTAAAAATTAATTATACTCAAAAAAATGTTTCATGTAATGGTGGTAGTGATGCCGCAATTACAATTGCTATTACTGGAGGTACAGGGCCTTATAAAATTGTATGGAGTACAGGAAATAACGCAAACAAAAATACATTGGACAACCTTATAGCTTCAACATATAATGTTACTGTAACCGATGCCAATCTATGCGAAACAAAACAGGAAATTATCATTACAGAGCCTAAGGCTATGGGAATAATAGTAGTTAAAACTCCTCCATCGGCTTTTGGTGTAGATGATGCAAGTATTAAAGTTACAGTAGTTGGCGGAACTCCAAATTATAATTTTAAATGGTATGATAAAAATGATACTTTGATTTATACCGATGACAACAAAGAATCTAATAGTATTTACAATATCTATGTAGGTCAATATTTTATTACCATAACCGATGCAAATGGTTGTTTAATTGAAAAAAGAGACTTAGATAAAGTTGATCCTTTGTTTATCAAATTGGCTCAAATTAACATTGTAAAATGTCATGGCGATGCAACAGCAAGCATAAAGGCAATTACTTCTGGAGGATTACCTGATTATTATTATAAATGGTACGATGTAACCAATCCAAACCTGGTTATTAGCGAAGCCGAAACATTAATAAATGCCAAAGTTGGAACATATTACGTTATCGCAACAGATTATTTTGGTAAATCGATTCAAAGTGAAAACATCACAATTACAGAACCTAGCGCTTTAGATAATTCTCTTTCATCCCAATATACTCGTTGTGGTGATGGAAATGACTGGACAATTACTTCGGCAGCATCTGGAGGCACAGCACCTTACTCCTATTTATGGAATACTGGAGTAAGAACTCCTGATTTAGTAAATACTCCTCCTGGAAATTATTCATTATTAGTTACAGATAATAATGGTTGTACAATCATTAAAAATATAAATATTGTTGCTCCTATTCATTTGGCTGCAGCCGAAGTAATAAAGATCCCAACATGTTATGCTGGTGGAGATGCTACAATTACAGTAACAGCCTCTGGAGGAAAAGCACCTTATTATTATTTATGGAACACAGGCGAAAAATCGAATGTCCTAAGTAATGTCTCAGCTGGTAATTATACTATTACTGTAACCGATAGTAAAGGCTGTATTATAGATCATACCTACACAATCGTAAATCCTCCAAAAGATATTATAAATCTAGGAGAAGATGTAACATTATGTTTCGATCAGAGCTTGACTATTAATGCAACTATCGATGATGATAAAGCAACCTATGCATGGACATCTGATAAAGGTTTTACAAGTAACAAACCAATGATTACGGTATCTCAACCTGCAAATTACACAGTCGTTGTTACAAATAAGCTAGGCTGTGAAGCATCAGATACTATCAAAATATCTGCCCAACAAACAGCGATTAGTGCAGAATTTGCCATCTCATCACAAGTTTTTGTAAATGAAAAATTCATTATTGTAGATATCAGTAACCCCGAAGCCGATAGTATTGAATGGATATTACCTGCTGATGCAACAGTAAAATCAAAAGATAAAGACTATGCTGAAATGAGTTTTTCTAAAGCTGGTGAATACGAAATTACAATGGTTACCCAAAAAGGTGATTGTACCGCTTTTCAAACCAAAAAAGTATTGGTAATAGAAGGTGAATACAAAGACCCTGAAACAACCGATTTACAAAAGAAATTTGATATTAAGATTTATCCAAATCCATCAAACGGGATATTTACTGTAGATGTGACTTTGGACAAAATAATGGCAGGGCATGTCAAAGTATATAACCTAAGTAATAATATGGTAATTGACTCTAAATCTGAAAATGGAAAAGATGCTTACTCTTTCAATTTTAGCCTAAGCGGACTACCTTCTGGAATATATTTCGTCTTATTTGAATCTCAACAAGGAAATAAGTTAAGAAAAATAATTATACAATAAAAGATAGCTTCCAAAAACGAAAATTTGAATCATATAGTCAGAAACAAATAGAGAAATAACCCTTCCCTATTTATTTTCTTAGCAAACATAATAATGAGTTTAAAAAGAATATTATTTTTCATCATACTACTTACAAGTATATTGGGATATTCCCAAAACTTCAATGTCGAAGAGGTAGCCAAATCCAAATTAGTAAATGTTACCGGAGGAGCATCTGCAAATGCAGTCCTATATTCTGGTAATGCTTCACGAGATCCCTTTACTTATTTCCTTAACGGAAATATAAATATAAATATCGCGAACCTATACAATTTGCCATTTTCATTTTCTTATACAAGTCAGAAATTTGGTTATAACAAACCCGTATTAATGAACCGATTAAGTATACATCCTTCTTATAAATGGATTACGGCACATATTGGTGATGTAAGCATGAATTTCTCACCTTACACTTTAAGCGGACATCAGTTTACAGGTTTCGGAATCGACTTAACACCTCAAGGCAAATTTAAAGTTAGTGCCATGTATGGACGATTAGTTCGAAGTAGCGAATATGATGTCATCAATACCGAATTAGTACCTACCTACAAAAGATATGGTTATGGTTTTAAAACACAATACCAACTGGAAAAAGTAAACCTTGGGCTTACATTTTTTAGAGCCAAAGACCAAATGAGTTCTTTATCGATTCCAATTCCGTTTGAACTAGGTGTAACCCCACAAGAAAATGCAGCAATAAGTTTTGAGACTTCTTTTAAGCTTTTTAAGAAATTACAAATTGTTACTGAATTTGCAAATAGCAGCATCACCGAAGATTCCAGAGTAACATCAAGTACTAAGGCAAGAAGTGTTTCAGCACTCTTCTTAAACTCAAATGCCACCACGACAAGCTATAAGGCCTTTAAAGGTCAATTAGTATATCCTGCAGGAAAAGGAACGTTAGGATTAGGATACGAGCGTATAGATCCTAATTACAGAACATTTGGTGGTTATTATTTTAATAATGATTTAGAAAACATTACAATAAATGCATCCCAAACGTTGTATAAAGATAAACTAAGTTTAAACTTAAATTTAGGTCTCCAAAAAGACAATCTGGATAAACAGAAACAAAGCCAAATGAAACGTTTAGTTTCTTCCATAACTGCAGATTTTAGAGCAAATGAGAAATTGAATTTTAATTTTAATTATTCTAATTTTCAATCTTATACCAACAGTCGCAATCAATTTGATTATATCAATCAAACCTCTGAATATCAATACCTGGACACTTTAAATTTCAGACAAGTCAATCAAAATGCTGCAATTACTATTAATTATCTACTTAAAAGCGATAAAAAAATAAAACAGGCTATCAATGCTAATTTTAGTCTTCAAGATGCATTAAACCAACAAGAAGGTAAAACTATTGCGGGTGGTGCAACTACATTCTATAATTCAGGGCTTTCATATATACTAGGCTATCCCGAAAGATCACTTAACCTAACAGCTTCATTAAATAGTACTGTTGGAAAAATGGATACAGGCAAAAACTTAATCATCGGCCCTACTATTGGCGTAACAAAACTCTTTTTTGAAAGAAAAGTAAATACATCCTTTTCTACTAGTTATAATACAAGTTATAATAATGGAGATAAACAAAATGATATTTTTAATGTACGTCTTAACGGTACTTACATTTATATGGAAAAACATAATTTCGGTTTAAATGCAATTACACTTTTTAGCAATTCCAAGACTACAAAAAATAATGATATAACGGCAACTTTTAGCTATTCTTATTCTTTTGATAAAATAAAACTTCGTACTATAAAAAAAGAAGACAAAATCGATAATAAAGATAATCTGGTTCATGACAATGTTCTGAAAATCAAGTTCAAGAACATTACTTTAGATGGAACCAAAGCTGAGATTGTAAAACAATTAGAAGAATTACAACTTCAACTTAATCCTGTACCAGTTTCTGAAACAACCAATCTGGATCATTTATTAACTGTTGCCAGAATGACGTTGGATGATGCAGAATTCAAGGAGAAAGTATTAGATTATTTAGATCAATATACATTCGATAAAGAAACTATTAATAAGTACAATTCTTTATTATCGGATGTTTGCAAAAAACTCTATCAGGAAATGATTCAAAAAGATGAAAACATCGAAAGATCATACACAGATGCAATAGGTAAAGTAAACAACCATAAAATGCATGGAGTAAATAGTAATGAGATTACAGATAAAATAAGCTACAATGCTTACTTAAAACTTGTAGAAAGAAGTAACAAAAACCAGCAGCAACTTGTAAATCACAGATGGATGCTTCGTGAGTTTTCAAACCTTGCCAAAATACCTGCAACTCAATTACAAACAAACGAAAAAATAGCAGATTTCAGTAAACAAGAAGTTGATACAATTTTTGATATGATAGCAAATAAAAAACCAGACATTGAAATTATCGAAGGTTTAGAAGAAAAAATAATTCCATTTTACCATCAATTAGCAGTCAAAAAAGCTGCCAATGATGAAATTGAATTAAAATATTAAAAAGACTAAAATCTAAAAGTATAATAGTTATAAATAAATTACCCAAAATGCTAAAAAAACTAAAATTACAACTATTCTTAACCCTTGGCTTCTTGCTTTTGGCGTTTACTGGTGTAGCACAAACATATCCTGTTACGATAAGTACACAACTTACGCAACCATCACCAATATATTTAAATAATTATGCTGATGCAACAACTATAAATAGTCCGATAAAAGTACAATTAATACTTAATGACTTAAGTATTTCTAATCGTCAGGTAAGACTTAAATGCTATTTTCAGGGTAATGGAGTTTCTTTTCTTACCAATGATTTTGTAGTTGGAGCCAGAGCTCTTTACTTAGAAGGTGGTTTTCCTTTACAACTTACCAATGTCGACCTAGCTCCTTATTTTCAATTTCAGAATATACAAGGAATCAATCCAAATCAATATGCGCAAGCACTTCCAGAAGGCATTTACACCTTTTCGGTAGAAGTATATGATTTTGCTACCGGCAAAAAATTATCACGCAAAACAAGTGTTACTACAATCATTTTCCAAAATGATCCTCCGTTCTTAAACCTGCCATTGAACAATGCTTCGATCATGCAGCAGAACATACAAAATATCATTTTTAGCTGGACACCACGACAAATCAATGTCAGTAATGTAGAATATGAGTTTGCTTTAGTAGAAATTTGGGATAAATATACTCCGGTACAAAATGCCTTTGCCTACTCCCCTCCTCTTTATACAACCACTACAAGAGCTACAACATTACAATATAGTCTATCCGAACCTCAACTAATTCCCGGTAAAAGATATGCCTGGAGAATAAAAGCAAAAGCATTGGCTAATGCCGAAGAAGTAGGTGTTTTTAAAAACAATGGATATAGCGAAATCTACTCCTTTACCTACGAAGTATTTTGTACAGCTCCACTTGCTATAACAACAACAGCAGTAAGTCAGGATCAGGCAAAAATTAGCTGGAGCGGAAATATTGATAATTATGATTATCAGGTAAATTACCGTGAAAAGAATGCCAACTCCGAATGGTATAAATTAGTTAGCCCGAGAGAATATGCAACCATAGCCAATTTAAAACCAAATACTACCTACGAATATACTGTAGGCGCATCTTGCGATTTAGGCAAATATACCCACAGTACGATTAAAGAATTCACCACTATGGCTAGTGATGAAATTGCTTTTGCAGGTTGTGGAATTAAACCAGATCCAAATGATTTAGTTAATAAAAATCCTTTACCTAATCTTTTCCCTAATGATGTTGTAACAGCAGGAGATTTTCCTATAGTAGTTTTACACTCATCCGGTAGTAACGGTACATTCACCGGAGATGGTTATGTAACATTACCATTTCTGGAAAAATTCAGAAAATTAATTGATGCCGCCGATGCTTTGGGTGGCGAAAAAATAGATATTGGTAAATTCTCCCGTATCCGAATTACTTTTAATAATATTGGTGTTAACACCGATTTCAAATTAATTTCAGGAGAGATTATTGCTAGTTATGATCCTACATGGAAAGGTGTAGGCGATTTAGATCCATTAGTAAATGACGTATTTGGAGACGCAGGTAATGTTGTACAACATGATGTACAATTTGTTATCGATAAAGTAACAAAAAATCCTGATGGCAGCATTACTATTACAAGTCCTGATGGAGTAACAGCAATAATTGAAAAAACTGTTAATGATATTGTAATTACAGACAAAGACGGAAAACAATTTGCTGTACCTGCAGATGCTCCGACAGGAGATATTGCTCAAACAGGGAAACTAGCTCCAGGAGGAATCCCTACCTCCAAGAATACAAACGGAATGGGCTCTGGTGGAGATGTAACACAAATTTCATCTGAGGATGTTACAGTTGTCTTTTCTAAAGGTGATGGATTCTATGCTTTTGATGTTGCTCCAACAACAGATAACGGAAGCTTAAGCAAAACCTACGTAACAATTCCGCAAAAAAATGGAAACCCATATAACGTAAATTACAAGGCTATTTCCGACAGTCCAAATAGTACAGATGTAGTAATTGCAACTGCTACTTTCAAAAACGGAAAAACCAAAGATGATATCGTTTTTAAAACCCAAAATGGTACCGAAATAAAACCAACCTGGTCTGATAATGTAGCTAGTCTTGGATTAAAACGTACTTTAGATTTTGCAAAAGAGAGCATAATTGCAACTGTAAAACCAGCTGCACCAAAAGATCCAAAAGACCCGAAAGCAGTTGTAGGTAAATATGACATTGCCGGAACAATGGATATGTGGCATTTAACGCAAAAAAGCATTAATCTAAAAGTAATAAGCATAAATAATGCTCCTATTACTAATGTCGAAAGCGACCTTAACGCCATATACAACAAAGCGGGAATTAAGTTTAATGTAGCAACTCAAAATGTAAACTTACCAACTAGTTACTACCCTAAAAACACTATTGAATGTGGAGATAGTGGTTGGCTAGCACAATATACCGCAGAACAACAAGCCATAATAGCTTACATAAAAACACAAATAACCTACGAAAAGGATTCGTACTATGTCTTAGTTACCAATATTCCTTCATCTAAAGGTTTAGCCGGTTTTATGCCATTAAAACGTCAATTTGGATTCGTATTTAGTAAAGCTACTGATAAAGAAGAAGACAAAGGTAGTACCGTAAAAACCATGGCACACGAATTAGGTCATGGAGTTTTTGGATTACAACACCCATTTACAGAATACAAGACTACCTCTCCTACCAATTTATTAATGGATTATGGTACTGGTACAGAGTTTAGCCATAACGACTGGCAGGTTCTTCATGCACCAGGATTACAACTGTATTTGTTTCAAGGGGATGAAGCTGGGGAATTTTCAAATTATGTTATGACTCCAAATTATGATATCGTTTCAATTACTCAAAGTAACACTATTCATAGTGGAGGAATAACAGTACCACCTGGAACATTACCAGGTTTTATTGTTTATGAACAGAGTACTGATAAAGCTACAATTACAAAAAAGAAATATTATTTATGGGATGCCCCAAATAAAAATTATAAAAACACTGAGAGTTATAGTTGGAATCAAACTAATAGTAAATTCGATGTTATAACAAATTCAGAACCTATTACTGGTATCAGTACAACAAATGATAAAGCAATTATTAATTTGTTTTACAATTTAACAGATTGTCCTGCTGGATTACTAATTACCAAAAAATCTGAAATAGGCAATGATTATAAATCCGAAAAAGCACTATTAACCTTTATTGATGCCAATAAATCAAAAGCCTCAACAATAAAATGTTACTCATTTACAAATAATTTATCTAGTGGTGAGAAAAATCAAAACCCTAGTTGGTCCAAAGAAAATAATGTCCCAATAAATTGTTCGGGAATTGATGATGCTGTAGTAAAAGTAAACATAGATAATATAACTAAAGCTATTGATGATCAAACAAAAGATTTTAAAGCACTCGAATTAATTTTTAAAAACAACATCTCAACTTGTGTTCTTGAGAAACTACCCTTCGATCTAAGAAATAAAATTTTAAACCGATATTATACAGTAACAGATGATGCCGATTGGGAAATAAGTTACAGTACATTATCAACTGGAGATCATTTTTTTATTAAAGATGTAATTTTAACCACTCCAAAAGATCAACAAAAAATGTTGGTTCAACAAATTAAAAATGATAATTATAAATGGGTTACTAAATTATATGATCAAGGAAAGACTATTAAAGGATTCGGCAATGATGTAAATTATAATCAGGTAGCAGAAATATTTTTAAGTTTAGGAAAGTGGAGTATGGAAAATTATGATTCCTTAAAAATAGATCCTACTAAAAAACAACTTAGCTATAATACATCAACAAATTATTATCCTGGTCAGCAACCATTTCTTTTAGGAATAGGTGATTATAAAATAAATATAAATAGTGGGAAGGATACTGAATCTAAAATTATTTCAACTTCATTAGATGTAAATAATGGCCGAATTGGCTTCTATAATAAATACAACTTAATTGATCTAAGAACCTACATAAGTGCTGCTGGATCTCCTAGTCCCAAAAGAGATGGAGTAATTGAATACAAGGAAGATTATAATCCTTTTGAGCCGATTACAATTATAGCAGGAACACCAAACAAATTTGATTTAAAAGTCGGTCAAGAATATGTAGTACCCGCAATAGTAGCTCTTGCTTATCAGGGAGTTTTAAAAGAAAATTTTGCAGCAGAGAATCTAAGACAACTTAGTAACTCCGTAATGATCGTATCAGGTACACTTGCAGCTCCTTTTTCAGGTGGTGGATCCCTAGTTGCTGTAGCAGCAAGTATTTCAACAGCTGGGGTTGCGGTAGGACTAGTCGACAATTATATGCAAGCAGAAATAAAAAATGGAAGATTAGACCCTAACAGTAGTATCTACAAAGCTTGGGATAATACATATATAGCTTATAGTGTGCTAGATGCAGGTGCAGGAGTTAGCAATATTGCTTTTAATTCCTATAGAGCTTTATCTACAGTTGGTTTTATAAATAATTTTAAAAACTTTGAAGGAATTATTAATACTTCAAATGCTATTAAACCTGGAGCAGTTCTAAATGGTCTTAATGAGATAAAAACTGTTGTAGCAGGTGGAACAGCAGATGCTAAACTTCTGAACTCAATTAAAATTTTTAATAATTTTGACAATCTTGTTAGTCCTTTTAAAAATTTCGTAAAGAAAACTACTATTTATAGCGCAATGGCAATACAAATTGCTACTACAGATGTTGCAGCTATAAATAAAGTAAGCAATACGATAGAATTAACTATTAATGCTACTAAAGCTGAAATTTCGACTGCTGAAGTACTTTTACAAATATCTAATAAAACCCCACAGCTAGCTGAAGATTTAAACAATGCGGCATTTATAAGCATCAAAAATGCTCCAGATGCTATTGCCCAAGAAGGTAAAATGGCGTTAGCAAATATTAATAATGATAGTTTTATTATAGCAACGCAAATAAACAATCAGGTCATCTATAATGTTTTTAATTTAACTGGAGCAACACCTCATTTTTATCAATCAACCAAAAATAGCAGCTCTGAACAAAACCCGAAATGTGATTATTGTCCTGAAATAAATACTTTAGACTCTGAATTATGTAAAAGGCTAACATTACTTGCAAACAATACTAACAATTCTACAGGAGTAAAAAATATATGCTCTAAGGGAATTTCCCTTACTATCGTAAATAAGCTCTTGACATATGATAAAAATATTCAAAAAACCTTTTTAGAAGATTTTGTATATGCCAGCCAAGAAGTAATTAAAAACTTTGAATTAAGTTCCCTAGATTTGTGGAAAAGATTCAATATTGAATTCAAAGGCAGAAAGTATATTACAGATGAAGGTCAATTTCAATCTTGTAAAAATGTTGCTGATAAACATCCGTCGGGATACCTAGGAAATTTAGTTAAAAAAGTAATGGAAGCCAATCCTCCATCAAACCAAGAACAAGTAGTTGTTGGAGTAACACATCAAAGTTTTGGAGGTGAAGTTTTGTTAGGATATAATTTCAAAAAATCAGAAAAATCAGAAGAAGATTTATTTCTTTCAACTGGATGTCATCCATTATTGAGAGATCGAATAAAGTATATGAATTTTATTAGAAATAGTGTTATTGGTTTAACAGGCAATGTTACAAATCCAGAACTTGCAAATAGACTTTTAGATATTGATAAATTAGACAAACTTACAAGAGCAGGACGTGCTGGTTTTCATGGAGAAATAAGAGCTTTAAGTACTGCTTTATATAAACTAGGGAACAAAGCTACTGAGCAATCATTATCTGAGTTTGACATGTTTATAAGAAGTAATGGAGATAATGTAATGCAAAGATGTCCATGCTGTTTTCATATTTCTTTTGGTGTAAAAGTTTTAGAAGGTAAATAAATTATAATATGACAGTTACATTTAATAATAAGGATTTTGAGTTTTTTTATCATACTAGTGAAGATTCTTGGATAAGTAAAGAATTAATTACTTTAAAAAGTAAAAATTATTTATTTAAATTTCGAATAGAAATACAATTAAAAGAATTTGTAAACAAGCAATTTAATGAAACTCAAATTCCAGAATTTTTATCATTTCTAGAAGAAAATTTAAGTGATCAATTAGATGTTATTGCAAAAAAAATATTGATTCCATTTAATCAAATAATTGATTCAGAATATTCTAATCATTTAGATAAATTTAGATTTGAGTTTAACACAATATATTATAAAGAACCGGGGAGATCTTTTAATACGCTTTATAATAAAATTGGCTTTAATTATTCATTGTGTTACCAACTATTCCATTCTGATTATGTAGAATGTTATGCTCCATATACATTTTATTTTGTTGATTTTTTGAATACTACATTAGTAGGTTGTCGAGTAGATCTACCTTATTAAATAAATTATGAAGAATAAATTATTTGAAGAACAACAGGAGTTTAAGCAATATTACGATTTACAGAATAATCTGCGTGATAAAGTAATTAAACAAGATCAATTACCAGAGATAATTAAATATATTGCTGGAGTAGATGTTGCATACAATGATGGCTCAGATAAAATGATTGGTGCCATAGTCGTTTTAAATGCACAGACTCGTGAAGTAATTGAGCAGGCTTTTCATGAAATGGAAATTACTTTCCCTTATATTCCAGGTTTATTTTCTTTTAGAGAAATCCCTCCTCTAATTGAAGCTTTTAAAAAACTTACAATCAAGCCAGATCTAATAGTTTGTGACGCACAAGGTATTGCTCATCCAAAAGGAGTTGGTATGGCAACACATCTAGGAATAGAATTAAATATACCAACAATCGGATGTGCTAAGAAAAGATTGGTTGGTAGCTATGATAAAACTTTATTAGGACAAAAAAGAGGAGATACTCAAGAACTAATTTACAATAATGTCTTGGTTGGTAAAGCACTCCGAACACAGGATAACACAAATCCTATGTATATATCAATAGGACATAAAATCTCTCTTGAAACGGCTATAGATTGGGTATTAAAATTAACACCTGATTATAGGCTTCCTGAAACAACCAGACAAGCTGATCATTTGGTAAATTCTCTTTTAAAAAATAAGTAATCAACTCTTAAACAAAAATGCATCAAAAAAATGCATGTTATATATACTCTAATCAATTAACGATATCCTAAAAACAAAAAAAGCCTCAGAAGTATCTGAGGCTTTTCTATATATAAAATAATATTTTATCTACTTTACAAATTCAATTTTTTGAACTTCTTCTTCATTGACACTGTCAAAGAAACCTTGTTCGTTCATCCAATCATCGCTAAATACTTTACTCATGTAACGTGATCCGTGATCAGGGAATATTGCTATTATATTGCTATCTTTAGTAAACTCACCTTCTTCTGCATATTGTTTAATCGCTTGCATTACCGCTCCAGATGTATATCCTACAAATAAACCTTCTTTTCGGGTAATTTCTCTGGCTGAGTGAGCACTTTCTTCATCAGTAACTTTTATAAATTTATCGATGATATCAAAGTCTGTAGCCGATGGGATAAGATTTTTACCTAAACCTTCTATGCGGTATGGATAAATTTCTTTGTTATCGAATTCTCTTGTTTCGTGGTATTTCTTTAATACCGATCCAAAAGCATCAACTCCTAGAATTCGAATGTTTGGGTTTTGTTCCTTTAAGTATTTTGCAGTTCCCGAGATTGTTCCTCCAGTTCCGCTACAGGCTACAAGGTGTGTAATCTGACCTTTGGTTTGTTCCCAAATTTCGGGTCCTGTAGTGTTATAATGCGCATCAACATTTAATTGATTAAAATATTGATTAATATAAACCGAACCTTTGGTCTCTTCATGTAGTCTCTTGGCAACATTATAATAAGAACGCTCATCATCTGCAGAAACGTGTGCTGGGCAAACGTATACTTTGGCTCCTAGACTTCGTAACATATCGATTTTGTCTTTGGATGATTTTGAGCTAACAGCTAGAATGCAATTATATCCTTTTATAATGCTTACCATTGCTAAGCTAAAACCTGTATTGCCCGAAGTAGTTTCTATAATTGTATCTCCTGGAGATAAAATTCCTTTCTTTTCGGCCTCTTCAATAATATATAATGCGATTCTATCTTTTGAGGAATGTCCCGGATTAAAAGCTTCTACCTTTGCGTAGAAATTGCCTTCTAACTCTTCAGTGATTTTATTTAGTTTAATAAGCGGTGTATTGCCTATTAATTCTAAAACGTTGTTGTAAGCAGTTATTTCTTCTTTCATAAAAAAATAGTTAATCGAGGGTATTTTTAAATTAACCTCGACAGGTTGCAAATTTAACAAAAAAATTCTAATTACCTTTTAATTTTCTCTAAATCTAATAAAAAACTAAACTCTTTGGCAAGTTCCTTTAGGGCTTCAAAACGCCCGGAAGCACCGCCATGACCCGCATCCATGTTTGTATGAAGGAATAATAAATTATCATTAGTTTTTTTATTTCTTAATTTAGCTACCCATTTAGCAGGTTCCCAATATTGCACCTGAGAATCATGTAAACCAGTAGAAATGTACATATTAGGGTATTTTTGAGCACTTATGTTATCATATGGTGAATAAGACAACATATAGTCATAATATTTCTTTGTATTGGGATTTCCCCACTCATCATACTCTCCAGTAGTTAACGGAATACTACTATCTAACATTGTGGTCATGACATCTACAAATGGTACTTGAGCAATTACACCGTTATATAATTCGGGTGCCCAATTTACAATAACGCCCATTAAAAGCCCGCCCGCAGAGCCTCCTTCGGCATATAAATGTTCTGGTGAAGTATATTTTTGCTCAATTACGTGTTTAGAGCAATCTATAAAATCTGTAAAAGTATTCTTCTTTTTCAATAATTTCCCCTCTTCATACCATTGTCTTCCTAAATCTTCTCCTCCACGAATATGTGCTATTGCAAAAACAAAACCTCTATCTAGTAATGATAATCGTGTTGAAGAGAAATAAGTATCCATTGTAATTCCGTATGATCCGTATGCATAAAGTAATAACGGGTTTTTACCGTTTTTCTCCAATCCTTTACGGTAAACCATAGAAATTGGCACTTTTACACCATCTGTAGCTGTTGCCCAAATACGTTCTTCGATATAGTTATCCTTATCAAACTTCCCTCCTAGAACTTGTTGTTCTTTTAGGATTTCTTTGGTTTTCGTTTTCATATTAAAATCGATAACCGAAGATGGTGTTGCTAACGATTGGTAACCATAACGTAAAATATCCGTGTCAAAATCAATATTTGTTGTGGTATAAGCACTGTAGGTCTCACTGCCAAAAGGCAAATAATAATCTGGTTCCCCATTCCAAGGCATGATTCGGATGTGATTTAACCCATTCGAACGCTCCTCTACAACTAAATAATTCTTGAAAATTTCAATGTCTTCTAATAAAACATCTTCTCTATGCGGAATAAGATCTTTCCAGTTTTTCTTTCCAGTAGCATTTTCAGGCGTTTTCATCAACTTAAAGTTCGTCGCCTTGTCTTTATTGGTCAGAATATAAAAATGGTCTTCAAAATGCGAAATACTGTATTCTAAACCGCGAACACGAGGTTGAAAAACAACAAACTCTCCATCTGGATTATCAGAATTTAGTGTTCTATATTCGGTAGTAAGTGTACTTCCTGAACTAATTACAATATATTTACGGGATTTCTCTTTACCTACAGAAACATTAAAAGTATCATCAGTTTCTTCAAAAACCAAAACATCATTTATAGAATCTGTATTTAATTTATGTTTAAAAACTTTATCAGCACGCAATGTAACCTCATCTTGTTTTGTATAAAACATAGTTTTGTTATCATTTGCCCAAACTGAACTTCCAGTTGCATTTTCTATTTTATCCGAAAGAATTTCGCCAGTTTCTAAATTTTTTATCTGAATGGTATAGATTCTTCTTCCAACTAAATCTTGTGCAAAAGACACAAATTTATTATCAGGACTTATACTCAATCCACCTAATTTAAAGTAATTATGTCCTACCGATAACTCATTACAATTAAATAAGATTTCTTCATCGGCAGTTAAGCTTCCTTTTTTACGAGAATAAATTGGGTAATCTTTGCCCGTTTCAAAACGAGTAATATAAAAATATCCATTATAAAAATAAGGAACCGACTCATCATCTTCCTTAATCCTGGCTTTCATCTCCTCATATAATGCTTTCTGTAGATCTTTAGTATGCGCTGTCATACTTTCGTAGTAAGCATTCTCTTGATTTAGATAGTCAATAACTTCAGGATTTTCTCTATCATTCAGCCAAAAATAATTATCAATTCTAACTTCTTTATGTTTCTTTAATGACTTAGGAATTTCTTTAGCTATGGGGGCAGCAATTTTATTTGGCATTTTTTGGATTTTAATTTTAAAATGAAAGTACAAAAATAACATAAACGAACGGGTAACTAAATGCTTTTTTATCTAATTAACACTTGAATTTAAATTTGAATTAGTAATTTCGTTCCATAATTTAAAAACAACCGAAAATGGATTTAATGGGAATGATGGGAAAACTTAAAGAAACCCAACAAAAAATTGAAGATACAAAGAAACGATTAGATACGGTTTTAATAGACGAACAAAGTGCTGATGGATTATTAAAAGTTACTTTGACAGCTAACCGAAAAATAAAATCAATTACAATTGCTGATTCTTTATTAGAAGATAAAGAGCAATTAGAAGATTACCTGATTGTAACATTAAATAAAGCAATAGAAAAAGCTACAGATGTTAACCAAACCGAGCTTGATGCTGTCGCAAAAATGGATATGCCAATGATTCCTGGAATGGATGATTTGTTTAAGTAAGGTACAAAGGTTAAAAAAAGCTACAAAGGTTCAAAGGTTTTACATCATTAGTAAACTTTGAACCTTTTTTATTTCTAAGACTTTTAAAACTTAACAGAATAGATAAAAAAATTCAGAGACTCAAATATTTTACACCAATTAGTAAACTTTGAACCTCTGAACCTTTGTTTCTCTGTACCTTTTAAAAAAAACCTTTTCTAAAACTTCTGAAGCGTTTCTAAAACATATGTATGCATTACTTGTCTATAATCAAGATGCGTAACAATCCTAAGTTTTCCGTTACCCATTGAACTTATCGAAATATTTTTTTGTTTTAATTTTTCTATCAAAAGCTGATCACTGAAGTTCGGCTGCAATGAGAAAATTAAAATATTTGTCTCTACAGGTTCTACTGAAGCAACCCAATGTTTTGTTAACAAAACCGCTTCGATTTCTTTGGCTCTTCTATGATCTTCTGCTAATCTTTCTAAGTTATTTTCTAAGGAAAAAATTGCAGCTGCCGCCAAATAACCAACCTGACGCATTCCTCCTCCCAACATTTTTCGGATTCTTAATGCTCTTTTTATATCGGCTTTAGTTCCTAATAACATAGAACCAATTGGAGCACCCAATCCTTTTGAGAAACAAACCGAAATGGTATCGAATATTTTTCCAAATTCTTTTGGATCTTGTCTTTTTGCAACTAAAGCATTCCAAATTCTGGCTCCATCTAAGTGGAATTTCAAATTATTAGCATCACAAACTTGTTTTATCTTCCTTAAATCTTCAAGTTCATAACATGCCCCTCCACCTTTATTAGTAGTATTCTCTACACATACCAAACTCGTTAATGGACTATGATAAAACTCAGGGTCATTAATTGCTGCTGCAACCTGCTCGGCAGTAATCATACCACGATGTCCATCTAATAAACAACAAGAAACACCGCTATTAAACGAAGCTCCTCCTCCTTCATAATGAAAAACGTGTGCATATTTATCGGCAATTAATTGCTCTCCTGGTTGTGTATGTAATTTTATTGCGGTTTGATTTGCCATGGTTCCAGATGGAAAAAATAACCCTGCTTCCATACCGAACATTTCTGCTACTCCAGCTTCAAGTTCAATAACCGTCGGGTCTTGCTTGTAAACATCATCTCCTACTTTAGCATTGAACATGTATTGCAACATTTCAATACTAGGTTTGGTAATGGTATCGCTAATTAAATTTATTTCCATATTCTAAAAACTGTATCTTAATTTTACACAACAAAATTACGTATTACTAATAGTTATTTTAAGCAAGTTTTAGTAAAATTTAACTTGTAAATAACATCAGAACCAAATTAACGTATTATTTATAAAAAACATATAAACACACATTAATAGTTTTAAATAAATTTTAAAATCGGCTAACTAATTTTAAAAAACATATTCACGTAAGTTATATTTTCCATTATTATTTGTGCTATTACGCTATAATATAAACTTTTAGTATTCTTTTTTCTCCAATGAAATTTATTTCCATATTCTAAAAACTATATCTTATTTTTGTCCAGCATAATTACGTATTTACTAATAGTTTTTTTTTAAAACACTTTTCTGTAAAATCTAATCTATAAGTAACATAAAACCGAATTAGCGTACTATTTATAAAATATAAAACTACTATTAATTTATGACAACTACCGAACAAATAAAAGGTATTGTGGAGCGCCTTGGTGCGTTGAGGAGGTATCTTTGACGTTGATGCCAAATTAATTGAAATCGCCAACGAAGAAGAAAAAACTTTTGCACCTGATTTCTGGAACAATGCAAAAGAAGCCGAGGTTATTGTAAAAAATCTAAGAAACAAGAAAAAATGGATTGAAGATTATAACAAAGCCATCGAACTTACTGATGAGTTGCAAATTGCCTATGATTTTTACAGAGAAGGAGGACTTTCGGCTGAAGAATTAGATGAGCATTATAAAGCTGCGCAACTACATATTGAAAATATCGAGTTTAAAAACATGCTTTCAGACGAAGGTGATAGCTTAAGTGCTGTAGTACAAATTACTGCTGGTGCTGGAGGAACCGAAAGTTGCGATTGGGCAGGAATGCTTATGCGTATGTATATGATGTGGGGTGAAAGTTATGGCTACAAAATAAAAGAACTTAACTTTCAGGCTGGTGAGGTCGCGGGTATCAAAACCGTTACCCTAGAGTTTGAAGGAGATTATTCTTTTGGTTATTTAAAAGGAGAAAACGGCGTACACCGTTTAGTTCGAATCTCCCCTTTTGATAGTAATGCCAAACGCCATACCTCATTTGCATCCGTTTATGTTTATCCGCTTGTCGATGATAGTATCGAAATTGATATTAATCCTGCTGATATCGAAATTACAACATCTCGCTCTAGTGGTGCAGGAGGACAAAACGTAAATAAGGTTGAAACTAAAGTACAGTTGGTTCATAAACCAACAGGAATCCAAATTCAATGTTCTGAAACAAGATCTCAACAAGACAACAGACAACGTGCCATGCAAATGTTACGATCTCAGTTATACGAAATCGAATTAAAGAAACAGCAAGCACAACGTGCCGATATCGAAGCTGGAAAAATGAAGATAGAATGGGGATCACAAATTAGAAACTATGTGATGCAACCTTATAAATTAGTCAAAGATGTTCGTACAGGTTATGAAACCAGTGATGTTGATGGCGTAATGAATGGTGAAATCGACCCTTTCCTTAAAGCATTCTTAATGATGATGGGACAAAAAGAAGAAGAATCTTAATCTCAAACAAATAGTTAACCCAGCATTTCATGCTGGGTTTTTCTTTTACTAAAGTGGCCCAACTAAAGAAACACCAACGCCTACTGTAGTTTGCAAATTATTATAGTCAATTAGAGTTTCTCCGTATCCATGCGAAACCAAAAGAAATCCTTTTAAATTTCCCGCAATTGGATATGACCACGAGAATGCCGCATTCCCCCTATTTCTATCAAAATTTAAATTATTACTTCCTGTAAAAGTAAAAATGCTCTTATTGTTAGTATAAATAATATTTATATCTCCACGACCTATATATTGAGCAATATCCGGGTTATCATCTTTTTCTGAACGAAGCCTTAGCCAAGGCCTCACATAAACACTCCAATTATCACGGTCAAATCCTAAATGAAATATAATCCTGTTCCAACTTCTGGAAAAAGGCAAACCTTTACCATTTGATTCATGATTAAATGCAACACCAGCCATTCGCATGTTAAAGCCTAAAACATTAAAGTTAAGTGGGTAATTAAAAATAACTTCAGGCTCATAATTAATTTCTCTAAATGGCCTTGACAAACTCTCATTATAAATCTGCCATTGTGATGCTTGTGTATATCCAACCCATAAATCGCCTTTTCCAAAAAGCAGATTGTGAAATATTTTTGTTTTAAAACTAAGCTGAAATTTAGTTTCAATATTATTATAGTTCGTTCCTGGTGGTGCAACATATTCGGGCTTACCATTTCCTGAGTATGGTTGCTCATTTGGCGAACTATACCAATTAGCAGGCAAAATATAAATAGACTTATATGGCGTTATTAAAAATGTTCCGTTAGATGACTCAGGAGTTAACTCCCATCTCTCGGATATTGTATGAAGTTTATTAGGCTTACTAAATAAGTCTTTAACCTGAGAATAAGCAAATAAGGAATTAAATAACAGGAAAAAAAGTATGTTTTTAATAGAAAATAATTTCATGAATGTTTAGTTAAATTTTATCATAAAAATACTGCTTAAAAAACCGTTACTCTTATATTTTTACATTAAAATCTTATATTATTTGTGCTCTTATTTATCTACCATTTCCCATATATCAGTACTAATCGCTAGATAAACAAAAAAATAACTATTAAAGTTAGCAAATCAAAAAACTGTTAACAATTTAATAGATTTAATAACGTTTTTATAATAATAGAATTGTTATTATATCTTTTTATTAAAATACA
Organism: Flavobacterium sp. KMS; assembly: GCF_000813005.1. GTDB lineage: Bacteria > Bacteroidota > Bacteroidia > Flavobacteriales > Flavobacteriaceae > Flavobacterium. Next base: position 159,735 of record NZ_JSYP01000019.1, read on the forward strand.
TCAAAATATAATTAGGTAATTAAATACTAATTGATTTTATTTGGCAAAAAATACCGCTAACCCCCTAAAACTATATAACAATAAATGAAATCCTATTCTATCCAAGAGCTGAATGAAGTAATTAATGGTGTTATTTATGGTAATACTTCACAGAACATTACCGCAACTGAACAATTAGACAAAGCCACCAATACCGAAATTTCGTTCATTGGAAATAAAAAATACGAAAAACACTGGCAAGACTCCAAAGCAAGTGTAGCTGTTGTTAATGAAGATATCTCGATAGAACCAGGAGAAAACCGTGCATTTATAAAAGTAAAGAATGCAGATTTGGCAATGTCACAAATCTTAGCTCTTTTTGCCCCACCTACACCTATATTTCATAATAACATCCATGTAAGAGCAGTTGTAGATGAGTCTGCAATTATTGGCGAAGGCGTTCGTATTGGTGCAGGATGTTACATAGGCCCAAAAGTAAAACTAGCTGATAATGTAACTATTTACCCAAATGTGACTATTCTTGATGAATCTACAATCGGAAAAAATACTATTATTTGGTCAGGAACAGTAATTCGTGAGCGTTGTCATATTGGTAATGATTGTATCATACATCCTAATGCAACTATTGGAGCCGATGGTTTCGGATTTCGTCCATGTAGTGAAAAAGGTTTGGTGAAAATTCCGCAAATCGGAAATGTAATTATAGGAAACGGAGTTGAGATTGGAGCAAATTCATGTGTTGACCGCGGAAAATTTAGTTCTACAGTTCTTGGAGATGGCTGTAAAATTGATAATTTAGTTCAAATTGGTCATAATAGTAAACTAGGTAAGTTTTGTATCATGGCTGGAAATAGTGGTTTAGCCGGATCTGTAACACTAGGAAACGGAGTTATCATTGGTGGTAGTGCTTCGATAAAAGACCATACAACTATTGGAGATGGCGCAATTGTTGGTGCAGGATCTGGAGTTACTGGAGATATCCCTGCTGGCAAAACTATGTTAGGATATCCTGCTGTAGAAGCTCGTGATGCTTTAAAACAATGGGCAATCTTAAAACGATTAGTTTGCGATTCTAAAAAATAAAACAATATTCCTCATATATAAAAAAACAGAAGTTCGCTTCTGTTTTTTTGTTTATAACTGTTTCTGAACACTTTACAGTTACATTTTTTAAAACAAATTAATTATACTGTTTATTTCGATCGATTTCGTAAATTAGCACACACTATTTTGTTAAAAAACTATATTATTATGGATTTAAACTTCAATAAAAACGAAGATCACAATAAACTCTTACTTTCTGAACTAAAACAAAAATTTGCCAAAGTAAAATTAGGTGGTGGCGAAAAACGCATCGAAAAACTTCATGCCGAAGGTAAAATGACAGCAAGAGAGCGAATTAATTATTTACTTGATGAAAATTCAAAAAATATAGAAATCGGAGGTTTTGTTGGAGAAGGAATGTATGCAGAACACGGTGGTTGCCCTTCTGGCGGTGTTGTTGTAAAAATAGGTTATGTACGAGGAAAACAATGTGTAGTTGTTGCCAATGATGCTACTGTAAAAGCTGGTGCCTGGTTTCCTATTACTGCCAAAAAAAATCTACGCGCACAAGAAATAGCAATGGAAAACAGATTACCTATCATATATCTTGTAGATAGTGCTGGAGTTTATTTGCCGTTGCAAGATGAAATCTTTCCAGACAAAGAGCATTTCGGACGTATTTTTAGAAACAATGCCATAATGAGTAGCATGGGTATAACTCAAATCGCTGCTGTAATGGGTAGTTGTGTAGCTGGTGGAGCTTATTTGCCAATCATGAGCGATGAAGCATTGATTGTAGATAAAACAGGAAGCATATTTCTTGCAGGAAGTTATTTGGTAAAAGCAGCTATTGGAGAAACTATAGACAACGAAACTTTAGGAGGTGCAACAACACATTGCGAAATTTCGGGTGTTACGGATTATAAAGCCAAAGATGATAAAGACGCATTAGATAAAATAAAAAATATTGTAGATAAAATTGGTGATTATGATAAAGCGGGTTACAACCGTATTAAAGCTGAAAAACCAGCTTTAGATCCAAAAGAAATTTATGGTATTCTGCCAAAAGCCCGAAATGAGCAATACGATATGATGGAAATCATCAAGCGTATGGTTGATAATTCGGAATTTGAAGCCTATAAAGAAGGTTACGGTCAATCATTAATTACTGGTTATGCCCGAATAGATGGTTGGGCAGTAGGAATTGTAGCCAATCAAAGAAAAGTAGTAAAAACAGCCAAAGGCGAAATGCAATTTGGTGGGGTTATCTACTCAGATAGCGCAGATAAAGCAACTCGTTTTATTGCTAATTGTAATCAGAAAAAAATTCCACTAGTTTTTGTACAAGATGTTACTGGTTTCATGGTAGGATCTAAATCTGAACATGGAGGAATTATAAAAGATGGTGCCAAAATGGTAAATGCCGTAAGTAATTCGGTAGTACCAAAATTTACCGTTATCGTTGGTAATTCATATGGTGCAGGAAACTATGCTATGTGTGGTAAAGCCTACGATCCAAGACTAATATTTGCATGGCCAAGTGCGGAACTAGCAGTAATGGGCGGAACTCAAGCAGCAAAAGTATTGGCACAAATCGAAGCTTCTTCTTTAAAATCAAAAGGAGAAATTGTAGACGAAGCCAAAGAAGCTGAATTATTTGCAAAAATAAAAGCGCGTTACGATGAACAAGTTTCTCCATATTATGCAGCTTCCCGATTATGGACAGATGCTATTATCGACCCTCTAGATACCCGAACATGGATTTCTATGGGGATTGAAGCAGCGAACCACGCTCCTATTTTAAAACCATTTAATCTAGGCGTTATTCAGGTATAAACACATCTAAATTCTTAGAAAAGATAAAATTACCCAAATCAATTTTGCAGTCCAAGAAATAACTATGTCGTTAAAAATTAGTAACTTAGTACTATTATTTTAAATAACATAATATCATGGAAAATGTAAAAAATTTAAATAAATGGGCAAATGCGCACACTTATTTACCTGTAGATTTATTACGTATTGCTTTGGGTGTATTTTTATTTATGAAAGGTGTTTTCTTCGTAACAAACATCCAATACTTACATGATTTAATATCTCCAATTGATAAATTTGGTGGCGGAATGTTCCTTTTACATTACATAGCACCAGCACACATGATTGGAGGTATCATGATTGTTTTTGGATTGCTTACCCGATGGGCAATTGGTGCACAATTACCAATCTTATTAGGAGCAATTTTAGTAAATTTTATGGGCGAAATGCATTCTCAAAATTTACTATTAGCAATTTGTGTCTTTATAGTTTGTTTATTTTTCTTTTTTTACGGCAGTGGAAAACATTCTGCCGATTATTATTTTAAAATGCAACAATAACACATTAAAACAACAACATTTGTCTTATGTTATGCGTTTTTTTTCTTAAAAGGGCATATAAATTGCCTTTTATGAATTAAGTTTGCAGCATGAATTGGATTCGTAAGACCATCGTATTTGTTGGGCTTTTAATGCTCTTTTTATCTGCTTATAATGCAGACAAAGTTGCTATTGACGTAATTCAGCCTCAAAAAACAGATTCAAACTTTACTCACGATAGCATCCATACTTCAGCTTTTATACAACCTCAAGCAGGATTTCATGTTGTAGCCGATGTAAAAACAAACTATCCGAGTCCTACTCTTAACAAATGGTTTGATACTTTTTTAATTGTAATCCCAGATTGCAAAATTCAAAGAAGTATATCCAATTTTGCAAATCAAACTTTAAATCAGAGCAAAAAGATTTCAATATTGCTCTACCCTTTCCATTATTTCTGGTGATTTAATCACATGATTCTAGCTATAGAAGATTAGTTTCTTCTACTAAAACCGGTTTGCAATCTGCATTCGGTTTATTATTTCATGTTATATAATTAAATCTTAAATACAAACAATAATGGATACATCTGTAACTATAATAGGCATCGCACTTGCCATAATCACACTATTACCTCTTTATTTTTCTTTACGTTCTAATTCGTTAAACAAAGCAAAAATCAAAGCAATAAAAGAAAAGCATAGCCTAAATGGAGCTTTTGATTTTGATTTAACAGAATCACAAAACAAAAGAATTCTAACTATAGATAAAAAAAACAAAGGCTTTTTAGTAATGAACTTTAATAAAGGAAAAGAAGAAGCTTCATTTATAGATTTAAATCATGTAAAATCTTGTCGATTAGTTCCTACTACCGAAGTAGACGATACTATCGTAAAAGTTGATTTTGAGTTTCAAGACAAGATATCAGGACAAAAAATTGTAATTCCATTTTACAACATTGAAGACGATCAAATAAGGCAAGTTTGCTTGCATGAAGATCAACAATTAGGTAAAAAATGGGTGCAAATCATCCAAGATTGTATTTCTAGTTAGTTCTTAATTCGCTAAAGAGGTTCGTCATGAGCCTCTTTTTTTTGGATTACATTATGATAATTATCATTTTAATCTCTTTGTATTCTAATTAATTTTGATTTCGCTTAAATAATGTGCTATGAAAAATTCGTTGATACAAAAATATAATGTTCCAGGACCAAGATACACTAGCTATCCAACGGTTCCATATTGGAATGAAAATGATTTTACTTATCAACTTTGGATTGAATCTCTACAGAGATCATTTGCCGAAAGCAATCAAAAAGACGGAATTAGTCTATATATTCATTTGCCTTTTTGCGAAAGCATGTGTACTTTTTGTGGTTGCAATAAGCGAATTACAAAAAATCATGATGTAGAGAATCCATATATAGAAGCAGTAATTAAAGAATGGAGTATATACTGCAAACTTCTTAACGAAAGGCCAATAATAAAAGAGATTCATCTGGGGGGCGGAACACCTACTTTCTTCTCCCCTAAGAATCTTGAAGATTTAATAAACGGTATTTTTTCTTATGCTGATAAAGCCAAAGAACACGAATTTAGCTTTGAAGGTCATCCTAACAATACAACTTATGAGCATTTACAAAAGCTTTATAATTTAGGTTTCCGAAGAGTTAGCTATGGTGTTCAGGACTATTCTCAAAAAGTACAAAAAGCAATTCATCGCGAGCAGTCTTTTCATAATGTTGCCAAAGTAACTTTTTGGGCTAAAGAAATTGGTTATACATCTATAAGTCATGATTTAATTTTTGGTTTACCTTTTCAGAAAGTTGAAGACATAATTGACACAATAGAAAAAACAAATTCGTTACAACCTGACCGTCTTGCTTTTTATAGCTATGCCCATGTTCCTTGGATTAAGGGTAACGGACAAAGAGGATTTAGTGATGAAAACGTTCCTAAAGATGCCGAAAAAAGAAAATTATATGAAATTGGAAAACAATTATTATATAAAAACGAATATCATGAAATTGGTATGGATCATTTTGCCCTAAAATCTGACCATTTATATACTGCTTTTAAAGACGGTAAATTACATCGTAATTTTATGGGATATAGTGCGTCTAAAACGCAATTGATGATTGGCTTGGGAGTTTCATCTATAAGCGATAGCTGGTATAGTTTTGCTCAAAATGTAAAAAGCATAGAAGACTACTATCAATTATTAGAATGGGACAAACTTCCTATTGTAAAAGGGCATATACTAACCGAAGAGGATCTTATTATTAGAAAACACATCTTAAACTTGATGTGCAATTTTGAAACAACATGGAGCGAAGAAAGTAATTACTTTAAAGAAATACCTGAAATTCTAATTCAGTTAAAAGAAATGGAAAATGATGGATTACTTACTATTGCAAATGAAACAATAAAGGTTACTGAAGCTGGTAAACCTTTTGTACGCAATATCTGCATGGCTTTTGATTTACATTTAAAAAGAAAAGCTCCTGAAACAAGTTTATTCTCAATGACTATTTAATAAAAAAAAACTCCTAATGACAATTAGGAGTTTCTTGTATAAATAAGCTCATATTAGATGGAGAAAGATATGGAATCCCCAATCCTAATCCTCTTAAAATAAACAATACCCCAATAAAAATAGCAACATAAGGAATTACTTTTTGGAATTTATTTCGAGTAGATTGCGTTAAAAAGGAATTAAAATATACTACACTGGTCATTAAAGGAACTGTTCCTAGTCCAAACAAAACCATATATAGAACACCAAACTCGGCACTTTGCATTGCAATCGCACCAAATAAAGCCACATATACCATTCCGCATGGTAAAAAACCATTCAGCATTCCTATAATAAAAAGAGATTTGTAACTTTTGTTTCTAAAATGTTTTCCTAGGTTCGACTTTATTCTTGAGATAAGTCTGTAAACAGGTTTTGAAAAATTATATCTTGCAAATATGTTTTCGGGTGTTAAAACTACTATTATCATAATCACACCGATAAGAATAGATAGTTTTTGCTGAATTCCTGCCAGGAAAAAACCTTTTCCTAATAATCCAAAAACTAATCCTATCGTTCCATATGCAGTTAATCTTCCTAAGTGGTAAACTGTAACCTGTAGTGCTTTTTTTGCTTGATTATGCTTATCTACTGGCAACATCATAGCAATAGGACCACACATACCAATACAATGAAAACTACTGATTAAACCGAATATAAAAGCAGAATAGAGCATTGTTTTCTATATTTAGATAATTATGCAAAAACCTTTTTAGTTAATATAAACAACTTCTTTGGTTAAATACTGTTTACCATTATATTGCCATTCCATATTAACATCCCAACGTCCTTTTATCAATTTCTTTTGAGGAATCAATAATTCAGAATTTGTTAAGGCTATTGCTGTATTAAAATCTAGTTTTTTATTTGATGGGCGGAACATTAGTACTTCCCCTTTAATATTTTTACTTTCAAAAGTATTTGGAAAAACAATTTTAATCCCATCTTTCATCGTAATAATTGTTGGTTTTTGTTTTAAATCATGCGCATTTTGAACACGCTCCATTTCTTCTCCAAAATGTGAATCATGCTTATAATACTCTTCTACAACCAAATCATTGTCATATTTACTATCTGATTGTACTTTAAAAACAAAGTATAAAATGAAAGTCATAAACAATCCGAATGCAATTACAATTGCTGTTCCCCAGTTAATTTTCATAATATTGTTTTTTTAATTAAAACTTCGTGGCCCTAAAAAGTTTGTTGATGTTGTTTCGATTAACTTATCTCCATTATAAACTCCTATTTGAACCTTGGTTTTGTCGCCCTCTAAAAGTACTTTATCAATTTCTATAAAGAGAGTTCCTTGTGATATCCCTTGTTTTGAAACTTTAAATTTTTGATTTCCAACGTTTTTTATAGTTCCCTTTTGATCAATTAAACCAAAATGAATGTCTGTAAAATCATTCATTGTTTTATTGACTATTTTGTACGTATAAATATTACTTATCTTATCTCCTTTATGTTGAAAAAGTTGTCCTGGCAAACGTAAAACTATAGCTTGAACATCATTTCTTAAAAATAGCATTCCAACAAAAATTCCAAGCAAGATAATCAATACTGCTGTATAACCTTTCATTCTTGCAGTAAACTTAAAAGGTTCTTTTTTCTCTATTTCATCTTCAGATGCATATCGAATAAGTCCTTTTGGTAAACCAACATTTTCCATTATGGTATCACATTCATCAATACAAGCAGTACAATTAGTACATTCTAATTGAGTTCCGTTTCTTATATCGATTCCCATTGGACAAACATGCACACATTGCTTACAGTCGATACAATCTCCTTTTCCTGTTGCTACTCTATCTTCTTGTTTATTATATTTAGCTCTACCTAATTCTTTTTCTCCTCGTACAAAATCATAAGCAACATTAATGGATTTATTATCCAAAAGCACACCTTGTAATCTTCCGTATGGACAAGCTATAATACATACTTGCTCACGAAACCATACAAATACAAAATAGAAAACTGCTGTAAAAAGTAATAAAGCTATGAAGTTACTTGATTGTTTTATTGGCCCTTCCTCAATCATTAAAAATAACTGATCACTTCCCACCAAATAAGCTAAGAAAACATTGGCTATTAAAAAAGAAATCACAAAAAAGATGAACCATTTTATTAAGCGCTTTCTAATCTTCTCTCCATTCCACTCTTGTTTTGCTAATCGGGTTTGAGCTCCTCTATCTCCATCAATCCAATATTCGATTCGACGGAAAACGAGTTCTAGAAAAATAGTTTGTGGGCAAATCCATCCGCAGAAAATACGTCCGAATACAACCGTGAACAATAGTATAAATACGATACCCACCAGCATCGAAATTACAAAAAGGTAAAAATCCTGAGGCCAAAAAGGGAATCCAAATATATTAAAACGACGTTCTAATATATTGAACATCATAAATTGATTTCCATTTACTTTTATAAATGGATTTGCAACTAAAATAGCTAGTAAAACATAACTAACCCATTTCCTGTATTCGTAAAACCTACCAGACGGTTTTTTAGGAAAAATAAATTTTCTGTTACCTCCTTCATCAATCGTTCCAATGGTATCTCTAAAAGCTTCGTCTGGCAAATTTGACATTGTATTATTTTTTAACTTGTGTAGTGTCTGTTTGTGTTGCAACTACTGCTGCGTCTGTTTTGGGTGCATCTTTATCTATCCAAATATCTCCTTCTGGTTCTTTCGGATCTTTAGGATTACTACCTTTTAAGGATAAGATGTAACTCGATACTTTTTGTATCTCTTTTGGTTTTAACGTTCCTTTCCATGCTATCATCCCTTTTCCGTCACGACCTCCATTGGTTACCGTATGGAAAATTTCTTTTATTCCTCCCCCTAAAATCCAATGATCATCGGTTAAGTTTGGTCCAATTTGCCCTCCTCCATCAGCTCTGTGACAAGCAGCACAATTGGTTGTGAATATTTCTTTTCCTGCAGCAATATCAGCAGCATCTGTTAGCAAGGTAACCGTTTTCTCATCCATTAAATCCGGAGCAGTTTTAAGATACTCATCAACATCTATCTTGGCTTGAGCCATTTCCTTTTTCAACTCCATTTCTTGGTTATCTCCACCAAACAACTCGTAACGTGCCATATAAACTACAGCAAAAATAATAGTGATGTAGAATAAATAAATCCACCATGGCGGTAAGTTATTATCTAACTCTTTGATACCATCATAATCGTGATTCAATAACAAAGTCCCTTCCGTTTCCATCGGTTCTGTCTTTGTTAATTTTTGCATCAAATTTTTATACCAGGCTCTTTCTTTTAAGCTCAAATTACTATCAATTTCTAGCTTAGCCTTTTGCTCATCTGTTAGCAAACTATATGTTATGCTATCTATTGCACTTACAGTAATTTCTATTGCTATTAAAAGAAAAAGAAATACAAACAAGAAGACAGAAACCATTGGGTATTTTATAAATGCTGGCCTATCGCCTGAGTCTATAAAATATTCCATTGCACCAAAAACGATGAAGAAAATTAGTGGTAATCGTACATATACTGGAATTAATTTTTTCATTTTATATATTATTTTTAATTCTACAATTTAATTTTCGTCTAATGGTATATGACTCATTTCTTCGATCTTTTCTTTCTTGTATGAAAACACCCAAATTCCCAGGCAAACAAAAAAGATAAAAAATATTAGTAAGGAAAGTATTGGGAAGATCTGTACGCCCGCAATAGTTTCTAAGTTGTGTTTTACTTGTTCGAACATAATTTCTCTATTTTGAAGTCTCTTTTACTTTGATATCTGTTCCTAATCTTTGCATGTAAGCAATAAGCGCTACGATTTCTCTCTCATTCATCGGAATGAATTTCTCTCCTTTTGCCTCAGCTTTTTTCTTACTATCTGCATAACTAGCAACATAGTCTGGATCGTTTTCTAAATTCTTTTCGATTTTTAAAGCTTGTGCTCTCAATAATTTTTGAGCATTTGCTACTTCTTCAGCAGAATATGGAACTCCTAGTTGAACCATTACTTCCATTTTCTTTTGTGTTAATGAAATATCCATTGGCTTATTATCAAACAACCATTTGTATCCTGGCATGATTGAACCTGTCGATATACTTTGTGGATTCCAGAAGTGATTAAAGTGCCAGTTATCATTATACTTACCACCTACTCTTAATAAATCTGGTCCTGTACGTTTAGATCCCCACAAGAATGGATGATCGTATACAAATTCTCCCGCTTTAGATTGTGGTCCATAACGTTCTACTTCAGCTCTGAACGGACGTACTGATTGTGAGTGACACCCAACACATCCTTCACGAATGTATATATCACGACCTTCTAACTCTAATGGTGAATATGGTTTTACACTTGTAATCGTAGGAATATTTGATTTTACCATAATCGTAGGTACGATTTGAATAATTCCTCCAATTAAAATAGCAATTGTAGCCAAAATTGTTAACTGGATAGGTTTTCTTTCTAACCATGAGTGGAATTTTTCTCCACGAACTCTACTACTGCTAATTCTTTCTAATGCTGGTGCTTCTGCCAATTCATCTTCAATTGGGTTACCTACACGTATTGTTTGAATTATGTTGTAAACCAATACAAACATCCCTACAAGATATAAAGTACCTCCAATAGCTCTCATCCAATATAATGGCATAATCGCTGTAACTGTTTCCAGGAAGTTTCCGTAAGTTAAAGTTCCATCTGGATTAAATTGTCTCCACATCGAAGCTTGTTGAAAACCAGCAAAATACATTGGAACTGTATATAAAATGATTCCCAGCGTACCAATCCAGAAATGGAAGTTGGCCAATTTTTTAGAAAATAAAGTACTTTTTGTCATTCTTGGTATCAACCAATAAATCATACCAAAAGTCATAAAACCATTCCATGCTAATGCTCCAACGTGTACGTGAGCAATAATCCAGTCTGTATAATGCGCAATAGCATTAAATTTTTTAAACGAAAGCATTGGGCCTTCAAAAGTTGCCATACCATAACCTGTAATTGCAACAACAAAGAATTTTAAAACTGGGTCTTCACGAACCTTGTCCCACGCACCTCTTAATGTTAAAAGTCCGTTTATCATACCTCCCCAAGATGGAGCAAGCAACATAATAGAGAAAGCAACTCCTAAATTTTGCGCCCAGTTTGGTAACGCTGAATATAATAAATGGTGAGGACCAGCCCAGATGTATATAAAAATTAATGACCAGAAATGTATAATCGATAGTCTATAAGAATATACTGGACGGTTAGCTATTTTAGGTACAAAGTAATACATTAAACCTAAGAACGGAGTTGTTAAAAAGAATGCAACTGCATTATGACCATACCACCACTGCACTAAAGCATCCTGAACTCCTGCGTAAACAGAATAACTTTTCATTGCTGAAACCGGTATCTCTATATTATTAAAAATATGTAATACTGCAACAGTAACAAATGTGGCTAGATAGAACCAAATTGCAACATATAAATGGCGCTCTCTACGACGTAAAATTGTACCAATCATGTTGATACCCATTACAACCCAAATTAAAGTAATAGCAATATCTATTGGCCACTCTAATTCGGCATATTCTTTAGATGATGTATAACCTAAAGGCAATGAAATTGCTGCCGCTACAATAATTAATTGCCATCCCCAAAAATGTACATTACTTAAAAAGTCACTGAACATTCTGGCTTTTAAGAGTCGCTGCAAAGAATAATACATTCCTGCAAAAAACGCGTTCCCTACAAAGGCAAAAATAACTGCGTTGGTGTGTAAAGGTCTTAATCGTCCATAGCTTAACCATGAGATTCCGTCGGTAATATTAGGAAAGAGGTACATAACGGCCAATGTAAGACCGACCAGCATCCCTACTACACCAAAAAGAATGGTAGCATAAATGAATTTCTTTACAATTTTGTTGTCGTAATAAAATTGTTGCATTTCCATAATCTAGATTTGTTTTTCTGTGGTTGTTTTTATTTTATTATTGGGAGTTTTTTTGATTTCATCATCAAAAAGCATTCGAACGGAAGGAGTGTAATCATCATCATACTGTCCTGATTTTACAGCTATTACGAATGCTATAAAAAAACCAATGGCAATGATGATACTAACTGAGATTAATAAGTAAATTACGCTCATAACTTAAGAAATTTGTTAAACAAAATTACTTTTATACATTCTTTTAAAATATGACATTTATCATACCTTAGCTAGTTATGTTAAATTTATGAAAAAATAACCTTTGAATTATTTATAATCATTTTAAACTACTCTTGCTGAAATAGTTAGATGCTAATGTTACAAAACTCACTATTGTAATAGTACTCAAGGGCATTATAATAGCCGCCACCAGAGGCAATAAATTACCTGTAATAGCGAAAGAAAGTCCTACAACATTATAAAGTAGTGACAAAACAAAACTCATCTTAATGATTTTAATAGCATTCTTGGAGAGTTTTAAAAAATAATTTAAACGCTGGAATTCGGTTGCGTCCAGAATTGCATCACAAGCAGGAGAAAAAACATTTACATTCTCTGAAATAGATATTCCTACATTACTTTGTGCTAATGCTCCCGCATCGTTTAATCCGTCACCAACCATCATTACATTATGCCCCTGGTCTTGCAGTTCTTTAATAAAGTTTAGTTTTTGTTCCGGTTTTTGATTAAAAACAAGCTCTGTTCCTTTAGGTAAAAGACTTTCTAAAGTTTCTCGCTCCCCATCATTATCACCCGATAATACTTTGATTTTATAATTAAGACTTAGTTCTTTAAATAAGTCCCCTAACCCTTCTCGATATTGGTTATTAAAAATATATTTACCGTAATAAACTCCATCAATTTTAATATGAAGTGATGTTTGCTGAATTGAGTTTTCTTCTTGATTTGCAACAAAAGAAAATGATCCAATCTGAAATTGATGATTTTCGATTTCCGCCAAGATTCCTTTTCCTGTTATTTCTTTAAAATCATCCAATTTTATTCGGCTTGATTCAGGCAGAAACTCATATAACATTCGGCTCAAAGGGTGGTTTGAAGCTCGAAGTACATTTTTAAGCATTACAAGGTTTACATCAGAAAGTTTTTCTCCTTCGTATGTAATATTCGATTTTTTATTAGTTGTAATAGTTCCTGTTTTATCAAAAACTAGAGTATCAACTTTAGCAAGCTGTTCGATGACTAAAGCATTTTTTAAGTAAAATTTCTGTTTTCCTAAAATCCTTAAGATATTACCAAATGTAAATGGTGCCGTCAATGCCAGTGCACATGGACATGCTACAATAAGTACCGCCGTAAAAACATTAAAAGCTGTATTAGCGTCTATAAATATCCAATAACCAAAACCTGCAAAAGCGATCAACAATAAAATTGGAGTAAAATAACGACTTATAGTATCGGTTATCGTCTTGTGTTTTTGCTGGACATCTTTCTGGAAAATATCATTTCCCCACAATTGTGTCAAGTAACTCTGAGAAACAGTATGCAATACTTCCATCTCTATTACTTTACCTATTTGCTTTCCTCCTGCAAAAACCTTATCTCCTGATTTTTTGGTAATAGGAACTGCCTCACCAGTTACAAAACTATAATCTATTTCGGCTTTATCACTTATCAAGATTCCATCTACAGGAATTAATTCTTGATTTCTAATTAATAATCGATCCCCTTTATCAATATCATAAATAGGAATACTTTCCTCTTTAGTATTAGGATTTATTCGGGTTACTGCAATAGGAAAATAAGACTTAAAATCTCTTTCGAAGCTTAAAAAACTATAGGTTTTAATCTGAAACATTTTCCCTAATAACATAAAGAAAATCAATCCTGTTAAACTATCAAAAAAACCACCTCCGTAGTCCATGATAATATCAAAAGTGCTTCGAATAAACATAACAATAATTCCTAAAGCGATAGGAATATCGATATTCAGCATTTTACTTTTGATACTTTTATAAGCTGAAACATAATAGCCACTTGCTGAATATAAAAAGCTTGGCATTGCCAGAATTAATATCAACCAACGAAAGAAGGGTTTATAATTATCTAGCCAAAACTCTTTTACTTCAAAATATTCTGGGAAAGAAAGTAACATAATGTTCCCAAAACAGAAAAAAGCGACACCTAATTTATATGTCAAACTTCTGTCTACATTATTTTTTCCAGCTTCATAGTTTTCTAAACTTATATATGGCTCATATCCTATTGAACTTAAGGTATAAGCAATATCTTTAAGGCTAATTTTTTCTGGATTATAAGTAATTCTAACTTTCTTTTCAGGAAAATTAACCTGAGAAGCACTAATTCCTGGTTTTAGACGATTTAAATTTTCTAAAATCCAAATACAAGAACTACAATGAATATGTGGAATATTTAGCGAGACAATAGCTGTTGTATCCTCTTGGAATTCTAATAACTTTACCTGAATACTTTCATTATCCAGAAAATCATATTTGCCCTGAATATCTTGTGGTGTTGCTCCTGGAGATTTTTCGAAATCATAATAACAAGTTAGGTCATTAAGACTGAAAATCTCATAAACTGTCTTACATCCGCTGCAACAAAATTCTTTTTCATCAAAAACAATTACTTCATTTTTTGGAATAATCAAACCGCAATGAAAACAATTTTGTACACTCATAATTTAACCATTTTATGCTTTTGCAAAGGTCACAAACAGCCTAGTTAAAAAACATGACAATTATCATAGCCTCTAAATTACATTTTTAAATTTAATAAAATAAATTGGGAATAAACTTATAGAAATCATATTTCTGTTATTATTATAAAAAATAAGATAAAAAAAACATAATTATACCTAATTTTGCAAACAAATAACTTTGCTATGAATAAATGTGACCAATGTATCGTAAGACAACTTACTTCGTTAAAAGCTTTAAACAAAGATGAAGTTATAAAATTAGCTAATAGTAAAACTACTTATACTATTAAGAAAGGTGATTCTATTTTTGAAGAAGGCGAAGTTACTAATGGTGTTTTCTGTGTAAAAGATGGTGTAGGTAAACTTTCTAAGCTAAGTGCCAATGGTAAAGATCAAATTGTAAAGCTTGTAAAATCTGGAGAACTTTTAGGACAACGCTCTATGATTAGTAATGAACCTGCTAATTTAAGCGCTAAAGCCTTAGATGACATGGAAGTATGTTTTATTCCTAAAACAGAAATCATCAATTTCTTTAATCAAAACAATCAGTTTTCTATGAATGTGATGAAAACAATTTGTGATGATTTAAAAGAATCAGACAATCATACGGTTTCATTAGCCCAAAAAACCGTTAAATCTCGTTTAGCCGAAACGTTATTATACTTACATGACACATTTGGCGAGAACAAAGACAACACGTTACAAATTCAACTTTCCAGAGATGAACTAGCAAGTATGATTGGTACTGCTACAGAAAGCTGCATCAGACTATTATCTGACTTTAATAAACTAAAAGTTATTGAATTAGTTGGAAAGAAAATTGTTCTTAAAAATATTAGTGCCTTAAAGAAAATGGCCGAATAACTAAAGCTTCTTTGCTTCGTTCCAAAAAACATCCATTTCTGCCAAAGTCATGTCCATTAATGGCTTTCCTAATTCTCCTGCTTTGCTTTCAAGGTATTGAAAACGTTTTATAAATTTTTTATTGGTGCGTTCTAGTGCATCTTCGGGATTTACATTTAAAAATCGGGCATAATTAATCATAGAGAATAATACATCTCCGAACTCAGCTTCAATTTTATCTTGATTTCCAGCCTCTACTTCTACTTGTAGCTCCTGTAATTCTTCTTGTACTTTATCCCAAACTTGGTGCGGTTCTTCCCAATCAAAGCCTACTCCTTTTACTTTATCTTGTATTCTGCTTGCTTTAACTAATGCTGGCAAACTTCTTGGAACACCTTCTAAAACAGATTTTTTACCTTCTTTTAACTTAAGTTTTTCCCAATTTTGCTTTACTTCTTCTTCATCTTTTACAACTGTATCGCTATAAATATGAGGATGACGATGAATAAGCTTTTCGCAAATTTCATTACACACATCTGCCATATCAAAATCATTTGTTTCGCTACCTATTTTGGCATAAAAAACAATGTGCAACAACAAATCTCCTAATTCTTTTTTTACTTCATTCAAGTCATTATCCAGAATTGCATCACCTAGTTCATATGTTTCTTCAATAGTAAGATGGCGTAAACTTTGTAGAGTCTGCTTCATGTCCCAAGGACATTTTTCACGCAAATCATCCATTATATTTAATAATCTCTCGAAGGCTTGTAATTGCAGTTCTTTACTCATTTTTGAAGTAATTTTAAGTTGGTAACGAATTCATGTAAAAGTAAAAAATCCTGTCAAGAAATCATCTCAACAGGATTAAATATCGTTCAATTAAATGAAACTATTTTTTTTCAGCAGCTGCTTTAGCTTTTTTTGCTGGTGCTTTTTTTGTTTCCTCAAGAACTGGAGTTTCTTCTTTAGCTGCTGCAGGTACAGGTGCTAAATCTGTAACTAATCCTTTTGCCTGAAGCATATTGTACCAGTTCAATACTTTTTTAATATCCGAAGGATAAACTCTCTCTTCGTCATATTGAGGTAAAATTTCTTTAAAATAAGCTCCTAAAGTAGCATTATCTTCTTTATGAGAAATAGCTGGTCCTTTGTTTTCTTTTACTGCAATTAATTGCATTACTTCAGACAAAGGTTTTTCTCCTTCGTAAGTATAAATTGAAATTTCTGACAATAAACTTACATTACTCTTTAAGCTAACAGTGATTTTTTTTCCATCAATTAATGATTCAGCTACAAATCCTGTACGCGTTTGTACTTTTAATGCGTATAAACCTGGTTTCCCAGAAATAGCTAATATTTTTTCTAAATTCATGTTTATTATAATTAGTATTAAGAATTCGGTTATTTTATTTTTTATCTAAAGATCTTCAAAAACTATCTTCCTTTTTTAGCAGCAGCAAATTTCATTCTGTATTCTTGAAAAGTTTTGCCTTCGGTGATATTTTTTAATTTCTTTTGAATTAAACGTTTTTTTAGTGATGAAATTTTATCTGTAAACAAAATTCCTTCAATGTGATCATATTCATGCTGAATTACTCTGGCAATTAAACCATCAAACACTTCGGTTTTTACGACAAAATCTTCTTCACAATATTCAATTGTAATTCTTTCGTGTCTGTAAACATCCTCACGAACATCTGGAATACTCAGGCATCCTTCGTTAAAACTCCACTCTTCGCCATCTTCTTTTAAGATTTTGGCATTGATAAAAGTTCTCTTAAATCCTTTTAATTCTTTTTGTTCATCTGCTGGTAAATCCTCATCATCACTAAAAGGAGTTGTGTCAATTACAAATAAACGCAAGGCCAAACCAACTTGTGGCGCAGCAAGACCCACTCCATAAGCATTGTACATTGTTTCGTACATGTTAGCTATTGTTTCTTTCAAATTTGGATGTTCTGGCGATACTGCCTCCCCAACTTTTCTTAAAACAGGATCACCATATCCTATAATTGGTAAAATCATTCTTGTTGTATTATGTATTAACGACTATTAATCCAGAATTTCATTATTCTGAATTAGGTTGGCAAAAATAGTAAAAAATAGTCAATGAATAATTCTATTAACCAGATTATCTACTTTTTGATTTCTATTTAAATCAAACTCACTATTATTACTAAATAACTCTTACAATTCTTATCTTTGCTAGTAAACCTATTTCTATGTTAGATCGCATCGTTAAATTCACAGACAGTACTTCTTTTACCAATGCTTCAAAAGTTACAATTGCATCAGTAGTTCCTGTATTGTTTTTTAACTTCTTAGGTTATTTTGAAATTGGTTTTACGATTGCTCTCGGTGCTTTTTATACTTATCCGAGTGATATCCCGAGTAATCTTAAACACAAAATAAAAGGAATTGTAGTTACTGCTCTTATTGTTTCTGGCGTTAACCTACTAGTTAATCTTGTTTATCCTTATCCTTGGCTATTTTATCCGTTTTTAGGCATATTACTTTTCTTATCCTCTATGATCTCTGTTTATGGACAAAGAGCAACTATGGCATCATTCTCTGCCCTACTTTCGATCTCTTTATCATTTGCACATTTACACGAAGGCTGGGAAGCTGTATTACATTCTAGCTATATTTTTGCCGGTGGATTATTCTATTTAATAGTTTCGCTTATCTTTCATTATATAAAACCGTATCGTTATATAGAATTACAAACTGCCGATGGAATACGATTAACTGCAAAATACTTAAAACTAAGAGGTGATTTATGGAATCCTGAAGCCGATAGAAAAAAGATTATCGAAAAACAATTGCATCTTCAGGTTGAATTAAACCAAATTCACGAAAATTTACGACAAGTGCTTATTGGTAACAGAGCTACTTCTGGCGACTCTAGCCAAAACCGAAAAATGCTTATTGTTTTTATAACGTTGGTCGAAATACAGGAATTGGCTTTATCGACATCATTTGACCATGATAAATTACACAAAAAATTTAGCGACCATCCTGAGGTTCTGCGTTCTTATCAAAATCTTGCCTATAAACTTGCATCGACTTTAAAAAAACTATCTAAAAGTGTTCATAAAGCCTCTAAATATATCTCGATAAACGATTTAAAAAAGGAACTTGACGGATTACAATCTGCTATTGATGCGTATCAAAATAATTTAGGAAAAATAGAAGCTTCTGAAGGAGTTTGGATGCTTACTAATATGCTCAAATACGCCCAAAAGCAAGTCGAAAAAATAAAAATCGTAGAAATGGCTTTTTCATTAGCTATTAAATCTTTTGATTTTAAAGACAAGGATAAAGAACTTGAAAAATTCCTGACTCCGCAATATTATCCGATACGTACATTAATCGAAAATTTCAGTTTTTCATCAACATTTTTCAGGCATTCGCTGCGACTTACCATAACTATTATGGCAGGTTTTATAATTGGCAAGCTACTTCCGTTTCAAAACGTATATTGGATTTTATTGACAATCGTGGTAATTATGCGTCCTGGTTATGGCTTAACCAAAGAGCGCTCTTATAATCGTGTTTTTGGTACTATTTTAGGCGGATTAATAGCCTTTGGAATTGTCTCCTTGGTACACAATCATGTAGCAATAAGCATATTTGCTATTGTCTGTATGCTTATCGGTATTTCTTTTACGCAAAGTAATTACAAAATAAGCACTACACTTGTTACCATGTACGTAGTTTTTGTGTACGGAATATTAACACCTAATATACTTGAGGTAATTCAGTTTAGAATTCTGGATTCACTTGTAGGTGCTACGTTAGCCTTTTTGGCAAATTATTATTTATGGCCTGCTTGGGAGTTCTTAAATGCTGCATCATTTTTAGAAAAATCTATTGAGGCTAACAGAAACTATTTAAGAGAAATTGCCGAATATTATAATAAAAAAGGAACATTGCCTACATCGTATCGTTTGGCAAGAAAAAATGCTTTTATAGAAATAGGAAATCTTATGACTTCTTTCCAAAGAATGGTGCAAGAGCCTAAATCGAAGCAGAAACAGCTTCCGCAAATAAACAAGCTTGCTGTACTAAATCATTCCTTACTTTCGTCTGCGGCATCATTAGGCACATATATACAATCTCACAAAACGACATCGGCATCTGAGTCTTTTAATTTTGTAATTGGCGTTGTTGTTTATAACTTAAATTATTCTATTGCAATCTTAAGACATGAAAGCACAGCTGAATATAAAAACAAAGACATTAATAAAGAACAATTAACTTTTCATTTTGAGGAATTAAAAAGAAAAAATTTCAGTCGATTAGAAAATGATAATGAACTCGATGAAAGTGCAAGAGAAACCAAAATGCAGGAAGCCCAATTGGTGATCGAACAATTAATATGGATGACTGATTTGTCTGAAAAAATAGTAACGATTACAAAAGAGTTTATAGCACAAAATCCAGATTAAATTTAATCTGGATTTTGTATTTATTCTTATTATGATGCTCTACTTAGTTATCTAACTTTAAAGTTGCAGCGGTATTTTTTCTAATTTCAGATAACAATTCTGGTTTATCATTTAAAGTCTGACCATAAGAAGGAATCATTGCTTTAAGCTTTTCATCCCATTCTGGTATTTTAATTTTATCCTTAAAACATTTCCCTATTAATCCAACCATGATAGAAACCGCAGTTGAAGCTCCAGGTGAAGCACCTAATAAAACAGCCAATGTACCATCATCTGTATTAATTACCTCTGTACCAAATTCAAGAATTCCACCTTCTTTTTCATCTTTTTTAATAACCTGAACACGTTGTCCTGCTCGCTCTAATTTCCAATCTTTAGATTTTGCATTTGGCAAGTATTCGCGTAAAGCGTTCATTCTATCTTTTGGTGATTGTCTTACTTGCTCGATTAAGTATTTAGTAAGTGGGATATTATGATAACCAGCTGCCAACATTGGCATTATATTGTCTGTTTTTATTGATAAAGGCAAATCCATATAAGATCCGTTCTTTAAAAATCGAGTCGAAAAACCAGCAAATGGTCCAAAAAGCAATGCTCTTTCTCCATTTATCATTCGTGTATCAATATGAGGAACTGACATTGGTGGCGCACCAACACTAGCTTTTCCGTAAACTTTGGCTTGATGCTGAAGAATAACTTCTGGATTAGTACATTTTAACCATTGTCCGCTCACAGGAAAACCTCCAAATCCTTTTCCTTCGGCAACATTTGCTTTTTCTAACAAAGGCAATGAACCTCCTCCGGCACCAATAAAGACAAATTTAGTATATACTTTTCTAGTTTGTCCGGTGGCTAAATCTGTGATTTTAATTCTCCACGATTTATCTTCACGCTGCTTTAATTTTTTTACTTCATGATTAAAATGTATTGTTACGCCATCTAATTTTCCTAGATAGTTAAACATACTTCGTGTTAACTCTCCAAAATTCACATCGGTTCCTATTGCCATAGAAGTTGCTGCAAACTTATCTGTAGCATCTCTTCCTTCCATTACCAATGGCATCCATTCTTTTAATTGAGCAAAATCGGTGCTAAAAACCATCTCTTTAAAGATTGGATTTTTTTGTAGTGCTTCAAATCTTTTCTTAAGATAATCCACATTTTTTTCTCCCCAAACAAAACTCATGTGAGGAACACTTTTTATAAAATTATCAGGAGATGTAATTTTGTTTTGCTGTACTAAGTAAGACCAAAACTGACGAGAAACTTCAAAGGATTCAGCAATACTAATTGCTTTTTTAGGATCTATACTACCATTTTTTTCTGGTGTATAATTCAATTCACAAAAGGCTGAGTGCCCTGTTCCTGCGTTATTCCAAGCATCAGAGCTTTCGGCTGCAGCAACATCTAATCTTTCGTAAATTTCAATTTTTAAATCTGGCTGTAATTCTTTTAAGATTAACCCAAGAGTTGCACTCATAATTCCAGCACCAATAAGTACTACTTCGGTATTTGAACGTATGGTTTTGTCGGACATAGCAAGAAAATTTTAAAGTGCAAAGGTACTTCATAAAATTGCAAAAAAAAACTATAAATTTCACCTTAAAAGTTATAGTTTTCTAAAACGTTTGCGAGCTAAATCCTTTGATTTTTTAAAACATTTTACGAGACAAATAGTCCTGAAGCATTATCGTTGCTGAGATTTCATCGATCAAACCTTTATTCTGACGTTGTTTTTTGCTAAGTCCACTGTCTATCATTGTTTGAAATGCCATTTTAGAAGTAAATCTTTCATCAACCCGAACTACTTTCATATCCGGAAAAATATTCGAAAAATGAGTTACAAAACCTTTAATAATTGAAGCACTTTGTGATGGCTCTCCATTCATTTGTTTTGGCTCACCTATTAAGACCGCTTCCACCTTTTCTTTAGCAAAATAATCTTTTAAAAAATCGATAGTTGTATTAGATGGAATTGTAGTTAAACCCGAGGCAATAATTTGCAGTTCATCTGTAACAGCAATTCCTGTTCTTTTTTGTCCGTAATCTATAGCGAGAATTCTTGGCATCTTATTAAATATTAATGGAACAAAGATACATAAAGTAAAAACCTTGTGCCTTAAAAAAATTAATCCGTTCTATATTCCAGAACGGATTAATTAAACTTTTTTCCAAAAAAAAATTAAAACGATATCAAAAAAATTAATTTAAAAACCTACTAACCATCTATTTATACTAATTCACAGATTTTAAACAATCCATAAATAGAACTTTGCTCTTTAAAATATTCTTGCATATAATTTCAATTCAAAAGTAGGCCTAATTACATCCCTAATTCATGATAATTATCATCGAACAAAAGAAAGAATTAACGTATTATAGATATTTATTCACAACACTTAATAGCACATATAAATCAATTAACAATTTAAAAACCAAATAATTACAAAAATTTAAAGTTTAAAATATTTTAAATCAGAGTTGTTTTGTTATAAAATTAGTTAGACCAAGTAATCGTAATTTGAAAAAAAAATAGTTCTTTTGCTTCAAATTTCCCACATATTATAGAAAATTACTCAAAAACAAATACCCAAATTCACTAAATACCAAATGAATAATTATAAAAATAGCATTATTTTATTTCTAAAAAGATTCTTTTTAATTGTCATAATTTATCAATTCTCTAGAGTTCTATTCTATCTTATGAACTCAAAATTATTCGAACCTTTTACATTTCAAACTTTTCTAGGAGGTCTTCTTTTTGATTTTGCAGCTATAGCTTATATAAATATTGTTTTCTTATTAGCGCATTTGATTCCAGGAAATTTCAAATACAAACCAAGATATCAAAGCATCCTAAAAGTTTCCTTTTATGCTGTTAACCTTATCTTTATTGCTACCAACTTCATAGACATTATTTACTATCGTTTTACTGGTAGAAGAAGTACTTTTGGGATGATTACTGCCAAAGGAATGGAGCACGAAGCCTTAGGTTTAATCCCTTC
This sequence comes from Flavobacterium sp. KMS, assembly GCF_000813005.1. GTDB lineage: Bacteria > Bacteroidota > Bacteroidia > Flavobacteriales > Flavobacteriaceae > Flavobacterium. Next base: position 182,657 of record NZ_JSYP01000019.1, read on the forward strand.
TTTCTTAAAAGAATTCTGGTACATCTTTGTACTATTTCTTATCGTTAGTATTATATTTTGGAAATTGATTCCGAATTTAAAAACACATTTAATACACGAAAAATCAACCAAAAAAGACTACTATAAACAATACTCTTATTTTGTTCTTTCGATAGTTATAATTTTACTTATGGGACGTGGTGGGTTCCGAAAAAAACCAATTAAAATTGTAGATGCTGCTGAATATGGGGCATTAAATAATTCTGCATTAGTCTTAAATACTCCTTTTTGCATCTTAAAATCTGCTGTTAAAAAAGAAGATATTGAGAAAGTAAATTATTTTAATGAAAAAGAGTTAGTTTCAATTTATAACCCTGTCATTTCTTTAAAATCAAGCGAACCAACTATTAAAAAAAATGTAGTTATTTTAATTTTGGAAAGTTTCGGTAATGAAAACATTGGTCGCGGACAAACTCCTTTCTTAGATTCTCTAATAACAAAATCATATTACTTTAAGAATGGGTTTGCAAACGGAAAAGTTTCAATTGATGCTGTTCCATCTATTCTCTCAAGCATTCCTAGCTTAATGAATAACTCTTTTATAACATCTAGTTATTCTTTAAATAAAATAAATGGTCTTCCTAAAATTCTCAAGAAAGAAGGCTATACTACTTCATTTTTTCATGGCGCCTTTAATGGTAGTCAGAACTTTGACCAATATGCTCAAGTAGCAGGATTTGACCAATATTTTGGAAAAGACCAATATACAGGAGAAGAATCTTTTGATGGTAAATGGGGGATTTTTGATGAAGATTTTCTACAATTTTACGCTGCTAAATTAACTTCATTTAAACAACCTTTCTTTAGTTCATTATTTACTATTTCTTCCCATAGCCCATATACTATTCCAGAAAAATATAAAGGAAAATTCCCTAAGGGAACTACAGAAATTCAAGAAAGCATAGCATACACTGATTTTGCATTGCGAAGATTTTTTGATACAGCAAAAAAACAAGAATGGTACAAAAACACACTATTTGTTATTTCTTCTGATCATACTTCATCTGGAGGAGATAAAGATATTGACAAAACTAATATTGGAAAATTCCACATTCCGATTTTATTTTTCGATCCATCAAATCCTGAATTAACAGGTGTTAACGAGAAAAACTTTCAGCAAATTGACATCATGCCTAGTATTCTAGATTACTTAAATATAAAAACTGACATGGTTAGTTTTGGTAAAAGTTATAAATCTAAAGAAAACTATGTGGTTTATTACCTCCAAGGAACATATCATTACATCAAAGATGATTATTATCTTGCTTTTGCAAATAATAAAACAATTGGATTATATAACTGGAAAAATGACCCTTTATTAAAAAACAATTTGATGCTAAAAGATAAAGCTAAAGTTGAAGAGTCTGAAAAATTCTTAAAAGCATACATACAATCTTTCAATGAAAGAGTAGTCAATAATAAATTAGCGATTTAACTAATTTAAAAAAACTAAAGCGATTTAATAATACGAAAAAGAAAAGAGGTTTTAAAACCTCTTTCCTTTTTTTATTTAATTATAATTCTGCACAGCCTGATTTAGATAACCTCATCAATATTTATACATAAAACTATCTAGAATCAGGAAATAAAGTCAATAACTATCAACCTATATACACAAGAAAAGGGTCTAACTTTAATTAAAAAGTTAAACCCCATTTATTTTAAAACTTAAGTCTTTTAATTGCCAGCTTGTATCTTATCTACCAAAAAAACGACTAAAGAAACCTCTTTCCTCCTCTTCCTCAACATGAGTCTCAACTTGTTGATTTGCAGACTGCGCTTTTTCATGTTCGTACATTAATTCTTTAATATACTCAACATAAGTTCGTTTTTTCTCTTCTAGAAATCCAATCAAATATTTCTCACTAAATTCCATTCCACTAGCAAATTCTATTTGAAGCAACTTTTTGTACAAAGGTTCAATATGCATCGCGATTACTTCTTGTGGCACAGAACGTCTGCGTCCAAAATAATTTGCTATTGCTCCATTTGAATCTTTTGCAATTTCAAAATCGGTAACAACCCAGTAATATCTTCCAGATTTAGCTAGATTTTTAACAACAGCATGAAAGTTATTTCCTTTTTTAAGATTTTCCCATAATACTTTAAATATCACTCGTGGCATATCAGGATGTCTTATGATACTATGCGGTTGCCCCATTAATTCATAATCTTCATATCCGCAAACATCAACAAAAATTTCATTGGCGTATTCGATAATTCCAAATGGGTTTGTTTTACTCATGATAACTTGGGTTTTATCCCAAGAAACTTCTTTATCAATTGGTGTAGGTCTGTGAAACGACTCGTTTTCTTGATTCATTGTTAATATACTAATTAAATTATTGAATTCAAACAATTTAAAATCACCTTATGTTGTTGTTAAATTGTCTTACAAAAGTAATTTTATAAGAAAAGTTAAAAATTGATATTTATCAGGGAATAAGATAAAAAATATTTTATGTAGGAAAAATTATTTAAAATAAAAAGACTTAATCCTATACAACAATAAAAAAATAATATTTTTTTATAAAAATGTTACTATAAAGAAATGAGGGTTGTTTTAAAAAAAAATCGAATTATATTTGCCTAAAATCTTTAGTACTATGAATCCTTTACAAACTATTATAGAACAAGCTTGGGAAAACAGAGCTTTGTTACAAGAAACTACAACAACTGATGCTATCAGAGAAGTTATTGAACTTTTGGATACAGGAAAATTACGTGTTGCAGAACCAGTTGGTGATGCTTGGCAAGTAAACGAATGGGTAAAAAAAGCAGTTGTAATGTATTTCCCTATTCAAAAAATGGAAACTTTAGAATCTGGTATTTTTGAGTATCATGATAAAATGTTGCTAAAAAAAGGATATGCCGAAAAAGGAATCCGTGTAGTACCTAATGCTGTAGCGCGTTATGGAGCTTATATTTCTAGCGGAGTTATCTTAATGCCTAGTTATGTAAATATTGGTGCATATGTAGACGAAGGAACTATGGTAGACACATGGGCGACTGTAGGAAGCTGTGCTCAAATTGGTAAAAATGTACACTTAAGCGGTGGTGTAGGTATTGGTGGAGTATTAGAGCCTTTACAAGCAGCGCCAGTAATTATAGAAGATGGAGCATTTGTAGGTTCTCGTTGTATTGTTGTAGAAGGTGTACACGTTGGGAAAGAAGCTGTTTTAGGAGCAAACGTATGCTTAACTGCTTCTACAAAAATCATCGATGTAACTGGAGATACTCCTGTAGAAATGAAAGGATATGTTCCTGCTCGCTCAGTTGTTATTCCTGGAAGTTATACCAAAAAATTTGCTGCTGGAGAATTTCAAGTTCCATGTGCCTTAATTATTGGTACTCGTAAACCATCTACAGATTTAAAAACGTCATTAAATAATGCACTTCGGGAGTACGATGTTGCAGTATAATATTATTTTATTAAACTCCATAATTATAAGTAAGTATGTTAAGTAAAGAAATGAAAAAACTATCCGTTATCATACTTACTTATAATGAAGAGTTTTATATTGCCGATGCAATAAAATCTGTTTCATTTGCTGATGAGATTATTGTTTTAGACTCTAATAGTACTGATGCTACACAAAAAATTGCTACAGATTTAGGCGTTAAACTTTTTTCTAGAAAATTTGACAATTACTGTAATCAGAGAAACCATGCAATAAGTTTTGCAACTGGTGACTGGATATTGTTTCTAGATGCAGACGAAAGGGTTACAGATAAACTTCAAGCTGAAATTTTAAAAAGTATCGAATGGGATGAATTTGATACCTATAAAATCTGGTTTCCTCATTTTTTCATGAATCGCTTTTTATTTCATTATACCGACAAAGTTGTTCGTTTAATGAAAAATGAAAAGTTAGTTTTTGAAAATGAAGTACATGAAAAATTAATCATAAAATCAAAACCTGGTGTATTAAAAAATTATATGGTACACTACACCTACAAAGGATTATTTCACTTTATAGGTAAAAAAGACAAATACGCTTGGTTTCAGGCAAAGATGTGTGCCAATAAGGGAAAGAAAGTGACACTGTTTCTACTCTTTTTTAAACCATTTTACCGATTTTTTCATACATATATCGTAAAAAGAGTCTACCTAGATGGAGTTCCTGGTCTTGCTGCTGCTGCTATAGATGCCTATGGAGTATTCTCCAGATATGCAAAAATGATGCTAATCGAAAAAGATTTAGAATAGCTTTAATTTCCCAAATTTTATTTTTAACCTAAAAGTCATCAAGCTATCCTGACCTTTAATGTCTATTCGTTGGATTTCGTAGTTATCTTTAAAAGGAAAATTATTTGGACGATTCCCTATTTTTAAACCAAACTTTATTTTATTCTTAGCTACTATTTGTTTAAATTGCTCATTTTCATCACCCTTTTTAGGATAATTCCCATATGGATAAGCCAAAGCCGGATATACTCTTAAATCATTCTTTTTAATCACCTCCTCGCATTTTAGAAAATCATTTTCTATTTCTGAGGCTGATAATAAACTATATTTTTTATGCTCATAGGAATGATAGCCTAATTCTATTTTATTGTTTAACCCCTTTAATTGTTCAATTGTCATTATTTTTTCTCCCAAGGATTCAGACTTACCATTCCATAAATCTGTCTTTCCTATGTATGAAAAAGGAATAAAAAAACTAGCTTTTAAATTAAATTTTTCTAATAACGGTGCTGCAAAAACAAGCTGATTTTCAGTTACATCATCAAAAGTAAGAACAATACTCTTTTTAGGAATAGATTTCATTTTTTCTAATTCTGCAAAATGAAATGTTTCATAATTATTATCTCTCAGATACTGAAGTTGTTGCTCCAGTTTTTGTACTGAAATAGTCAACTTATTACTTTCATTTTCAGATTGACAAATATTATGATACATTAAAATTGGGAGTCTTGACATTTTGTTTGATTTTTTACAAAGTTATAAATCTAAAATTATTAATATTGCACAAAATTGATTTTATGCCTCAAAATGTAATAGTTCCCAAAATTAGTATTTTGGCATTTTGTTTTAATGAAGAAAACAACATCAAGAAACTTATTGAGAATGTGTCGTTTGCTCATGAAATTATCATTATCGACAACAATAGTACAGACAAAACAGTTGCTATTGCGAAAGAGCTTGGCGCAACAATTATTGAACAAACTACTGCTGATAAAACACTACAACACAATCTAGCTATTAATCAGGCGCAAAATGATTGGATCTTGTTGTTGGACATAAACGAATATATTTCTCCCGAACTTAAGGATGAAATTTTGACTAAAATTGCTAATCAAAAAAGCAACGCTCTTTATTACATTAAACAAACCCTGTTTTTCTTTAAAAAGAAAATAAAGCATGGAGAATTTAATAACCGAAAAAGAGTTTTTCTTTTTGATAAAAAGAGACACTCTTTTTCTGGCAATGAAGAAAGTAATCCATCTATTACATTATTTGGAAAATCTAACATATTAAAAAATAGAATAGACTCTTATGCTTATAAGAGTTTCGATGAATACAATTATCAGCTAAGTCTATTAAGTAAAAAAGAAGCTCAAGAATTGTATGATAAAAAAGTAAAACCAAATTTCTATCATTTTTTAATGAAACCTTTTTTTTGTTTTATAAATCAATATTTTATTCGATTAGGATTTCTTGATGGTAAAGAAGGTTACATTCTTGCTTACATAAACTCATTTGCAGTATTAAAACGCTATTTGATTCTTTGGTTAACTCACAATAAAATGGAATAATAGCTTTTAAATAGCTATTTTTGACATCTAGAATCCAACAAAAAACACAATACAGTTTTTTATTAAACTTGTTCACAATAATGAAAATATTAGTTATACAACAGAAAAGAATTGGTGATGTACTTATTAGTACAATTCTTTGTAACAATCTAAAAAAGAAATACCCAGAATCAACCATCGATTTTATGTGTTACTCTAATTGCACAGATGTTTTAATAGGCAATCCAAATATTGATTCTGTAATTGTATTAGAAGAAAAAATAAGAAAATCATACTTATCATTGTTTAAATTTATTTTTAAAATGAGATCTAATAAGTATGATATATTAATCGATGTATATGGCAAATTAGAGACTAATTTAATAACTATTTTCTCTGGTGCCGATTATAAAATATCATACCACAAATGGTATTCTTCTTTGTTTTATAATCACAATATGAAACGATTTGACAATAATAACGAAACGAAATATGGATTTGCAATAGACAATAGGCTTTTATTGCTTAAACCTCTTAATATTGACAATGCTTTAATAGACCCTTTTCCGAAATTACATGTAAGTAAAGAAGAGGACCAAGAAGCAATTGCGTTATTAGACAAACATAAAGTAAGCAAGGACCGCAAAATTGTAATGATAAGTCTTTTGGGAAGTGAGAAATCAAAAACGTATCCTCTAGAATATATGGCGAAAGTCGTAGACTATGTTGCAGAAAATAAAGACGTAACGATACTTTTTAATTATTTTCCAAATCAAATTGAAGATGCTCAAAAAGTATTTAATTTCTGCTCTAAAAGCACACAAGAGAAAATACACTTTGATTTATTAGGAAGCAACCTTAGGTCGTTCATTGGTATTATGAATCAATGCGATATAATTATAGGAAATGATGGTGGAGCAATTAATATGGCAAAAGCACTAAACAAACCTTCTTTTACAATATTTTCTCCTTATGTAAAGAAAAATGACTGGGCAACCTTCGAAGATGGATTGCAAAATATTTCGGTACATTTAAATGACTTTAAACCTGAATTAATTAATGAAAGCTTACCTCACAAGGAAATTAAAAACAATTCGGCTATATTGTATCAAGATTTAAACCCTGAATTATTTAAGAGTCAGATTGATTTTTTCATGACACGAAATCTTTAAAAATCTGATGAATTTTATATTTTTCGTTTTTGAAGCTTTAAAAGTTTAGCATATTTCATATAAGAAAAAAAACTCTGAATCATTGCAATTGATAATCCGTCTATTCCGTTAAAAATACCTTTCTTAAAAAAATAACAGCGAACAAAAGCGACAGTTCCGTTAAGGACAGGTTTGAAAAAACAAATTCTTACTCCTTGGTCAAAAAGTTGTTGTGCATGCCAAGTAGAATATTGGTTTTTCTTTGAAATAATTTGCTCTAATGATTCCCAACCATAGTGCAGAATATGCACTGGTACTTTTTTCTCGCTTTGAGTTACTATGCTTTGATGCACAATCGAGTTAGAAGGATGGGCTGATTTTTTATTAAAAAAACGAACTTTATAATCTGGATACCAACCTGAGAAATCTATAAGTTTATCTCCTAAAAAGTTTTTTACTCTAAAACTAAAAGCATCATAACTGCCTTCTAAATATTTTTCTTTTAAAATAAAGTCTTCAGCGTCTTTATCCAAAAATTCATCTGCATCAAGATTAAGAACCCAATCATTCTTACAATATGGTAAACCATATGTACGCTGTGGTCCATCTCCTAAAAAAGATTGTTCAATAACAATTGCTCCTTTTTCTTTTGCAATAGAAGCTGTTTTATCTTTACTAAAAGAATCTACAACAATTACTTCATCGCAAATTCTAAATAAAGCATCAATACATCTTCCTATATTTTTTTCTTCATTGAAAGTAATAATCAATCCACTAATTTTCATTTTAAAATTTAATATATGAAACACAAAAATATAACTTTTTTGATTACTCAATCCTTAATCTTTTGTTACAATTATGTCTCTCTAAAAATAGTTTGTAAATTATTTTTAGAAAAAGCTTATTTGTCTAGTAAAAATCGATTTTGATTAAGAAAAAAAAAAAGTAATATCGATAATGTTTTCCATATTAATTTTATGAAGTATAAGCAAAATAAATTGTATTAATTATTTCTTCCAGAATTTAAGTTTCTTTTTTAAACGTTTTTTTCTATAAAAATGCTCTTGAAAGTCTGAAGTATACTTCCATAAAGTATCGAATATCTTTTGCTCAGATTTGCCATATAGTTTAGCGTATTCATTACTCATTACAGCAACCATTTCCTTAACAGGTGTCAATCTACATAAATTTTTCATTCGCATCTCAAAACTCATAGAATCATGAAATTCCATTCTATTTAAATCTACTAAGAAAAAACTATAATTACCATCTGCATTTTTTTTGATTAATGTATTGCCTGGAGAGTGATCCAAAAACTCAATTCCTTTTTCATGTAGACCAAAACTAAATCTGGTAAATCGCCTTAGTATATTTTCATGATCTGGATAATCCGGAATCTCTACAAGTTCTCTAAAAGTAAGCTCGGTTATTAAATGCTCACTTGCATAATAACTATCCCTAAGTCCTAACCAATTATAATTCTCTAAATAAGCAATCGGCAATGGAGTTCCAATACCTTTTTCTAATAAAATTGTAGCATACTCAAAAGAACGCCTTGCTTTCGATTTTCGAAAGTATTTGTAAGCAATTTTATTTATTAAATTGGGGATTTTAAATGACTTTATATTGACTACCTTATCATTTAAATCAAATAATTTAATAACATTACGCTGACCATTCCCTAAAAGGGTACCTGAGCTATTAAATGCTTTAATTTTATCAAGTATTGATGTCGTTTCGTTAGCAAAAACTGGATTTATTTTGAAATTCATTTAGTAGATTTTTATAAAAAAACAAAAATACGCATAGAAGTTAACACTTCAAATTAATATCCTGTTTTCATAAATAAAGTATAAAGAAACAGCAAGTCTTGAATAAAAACTTGCTGCTACTTTTTAAATTTTACACATAGTACGATTATACAAAGAAATCTTTAAACCATTGTCCAAAGTTCTTTTTCCATATAAAAAAAGAGGTAGGCATTATCTTTTCAAGATCCAGATTCTCTTTTATTTCTTCAAACGTAGTTCCTTTAACAAATTCTAGTCTTTTCCATCTTTCTGGCTCTAAATAATAAAAATCGAATATAGTTTTGTAATTATTCTCATTTACACTTTCCCATTTTTCTATAAGCGCCTTTTTATTAATCTCAAAGTCATGCCCCCAATTGCTGAACTTCATCTCTAATTCTTCCTTTGAGCGCGATACACATTCGTGAAGAACCAATCCTTTATAATAAATTACCCTCTTACGTGTTCTTCTTCCAATCTTATAACTCGGATAGTTTGTAGCTACAATAACTTTTGATGTTTTTTCAACATACAACATACCACTATCAACTCTCTTATAAAGATTTATCAGATAAGGAGATATTTGAACTTGATTTTTCTCAGGGTTGTCAAGAAAATGATCTTTAGTTCTTAAAAAAGCAACAAATTCTTTAAATTTTAAAAAATACTCATCACAATCTAATTGGATTAACCAATTACCAATACCCATTTTTTCAGATAATATTTTACGTTCACGAACTTCACATTCCATACTGTTTAATTCTGGGCAATAAAAATTCTCTTCTATAATCTGAATTTTCGAATCTACGTCTACTGCTTTAATCCATTGAAAAAATTCGTCTTCTATAATAAAAGACTCCCCTTTCCAAGTTTTTCTTTCTTTATCAATTGCTAAAAAAATTGAATCTGATTCTTTATATACTTGAGGAAGAGCAGTTTTAAGATAACTATAATCATAAGAAACCAAAAAGCCAACTTGAATTTTTTTCATTTATCTATATTTAAAGGTACAAATGTACTAATATTAATTAAAATTATTTTTAGAGCTAACCTCAATTGAAAAAGTAATATTATATATTTGCGTTTTTCTGTTAATAACAAATATCATGCACACTCCAAAAATCTCTGTTATAATGCCCGTATATAATGCAGAGCCTTTTTTAAAAGAAAGCATAGAAAGCATTCTGAACCAAACATATACTGACTTTGAATTACTAATCCTGAATGATAAATCTACCGATAATAGTTTAGAAGTAATTAAACAATGCCAGCAGAAAGATTCAAGAATTATTATAATTGACAAAAAAATAAACGTTGGCCCTGCAAACCTTAGAAATGAAGGAATGCAGATTGCAAAAGGAGATTTTATTGCCCTTATGGATGCTGATGATATTGCTTTACCAAATCGCTTTGAGAAACAAGTAGAAGTTCTAAAAAACAATCCCGAGATTGGAGTATGCGGAACGTGGTTTACCTTTTTTGGATCAAAGCAAAATAAAGTTATCAGACATGGTGAAGATCATGACCACATAAAAATTTCATTTTTACATAGCTGCGGTATCGGAAACCCAACAGTTATGCTGAAAAAAGAAGCTTTAAATAATTTAGAATTTAATAATGATTATGTCCCTGTTGAAGATTATGATTTATGGAGCAGGTTGTTACCTAAAACTAAGTTTCACAATATCCAAGAATCTTTATTAAATTATAGACAGCATAATAATAACATTAGCAAGACAAAAATTGACAATGTAAATAAATCTATAAAAAGGGTAAAAGCAAACCAAATGACAGAATTTGGCATAAATCCTGCTGATCCCAAAATAGATTTTTACATAAATGCACTTTCTGTAAAAAGAGGACTCGTTACTGACGAAGTAATTGAAGTTATAAATGCTTCTAAATTTTTACTTTCACAAAATGAAAAACTAAAAAACTTTGATTATCCTCAACTTGAAGAACACATAAACAGGACATTAATACGTACAATTCGTAATGCTAGCAACTATAATATTTCCTATTATAATCATTTAAGAAAAAATGAGAATAAACTTTTCCAGAAAATAAATGGGCTGGACAAAATTGTTCTTTTATTTAAATCTATAATTAACCTGAAGAAATAATTAGGCTTTAATATAACGCCAAAGAAATTTTATTTTAGTTAAAAAACCAGCATTCGCTAAAAATGCTTTGATTGCTTTTTTAGGTTCTGTTTTATCTTGATTTTTATCTTTAACTAATTTCAAAGCTTCCTGTGCTGAATATTTCAATAATGAATTCATAATTTTTGCCACATTCTTTGTTCTGGCTTCTGGAATACATTCGTATATTTCTTTTAGATTGAGATATGATGAATATCGCTGAAAGAAAGCAGATTTTAAAGAATATATTCCTCCTGGATGCCATCTATAAACGGCACTTTTAAAATTCATATAAGCACCTTTTCCGTGACATAATGCCAAAGAATAAAGTGTATTATCCTTTCCGTAAGTAAACTTTTTATAATCAAGTGGATCAACCGCTGATTTTCTAAAAAGACAAGTTAAAGTATAGGTACAATAAGGAACAAAAAGATTATCAAAATCAATAGTATAAACTGAAGGCAAAGTATCCTTAAAATCATTTGGAACTAATTCCGTTCCTTTTTTAGTGAAAAAATCAGTCCATGTTATTACATAATCATCATTGCTTTCTAAAAAATCAACTTGTTTCTGTAATTTCAATACATCTATCCAATAATCATCTCCTTCACACAAAGCAATATATTTTCCTTGCGCCATTGGAAAAGTAAAATCACTCCAAATATTAATTTCCTTTTTAGAATATTGATTTTCTTTCTGATAAATTGGTTTAATAATTAAAGGATATTTATCTACAAATTCTTTTACAATATTTAGCGTATCATCTGTAGAAGCGTCATCATGCACAATTATCTCAAAAGAGAATTTAGTTTCTTGAATTAAAAACCCTTCCAAGGTCTCCCTGATAAAATTTTCTTGATTAAAAGTCGTACATATAATACTTACTAATGGCTCATTCCCTTGCATTATCCAATTTGAAATAATACCATGTTGATTTTTCATAAAATTATTATCTAAAATGTAATTGACCTAATCAATATATCTATTAAAAAAATCATTTATTTATTTCTATCAAGCTTAAAATTATTTTTTTTTTATGAAGAAACCAATACTTTCGTAAAAACAATCGCTAAATGATATCATTTATAGAGTTTATTTTATCCTAAAATCTACAAAACATATTCTTGACACTTTTAAATATAGTCAGAACACACAATACCTCTTTTAAAAATCAATCAACTAATTAATCTCCCTAAATTAAAGAAATGTTCAAATAACATTTTTCGCATTAGGATATTGATTTTAAAATAATATCCAAAAATTCACATTTAATAATTAAATGCAATTATAGTCTATTTTATGAATCTCAACATATCATTTTTTCGTATTACTCTAAATTACAAAGCTGGTAATATCATATAAAAAACAAAAAAAAACTACTCTTAAAATATTGTTCTTCAAACAAGTCTGACATTAAGAATATTTCTTCTTCTTTTATAATATTGACTTATACTAATAAATTAGGTTTCTTTTCCTATTTTTACCCCGCAAATATAACAATAGTTTACCCTTAACGGTTAATTAAACTCACTAAATCCATAATTAAATGATTCCTGTAACCAAAACTTTTTTACCTCCACAAGAAGAATACAATTCTTATGTAAAACGTGCGTGGGATAAAGCTTGGCTCACAAACCGTGGTGAACTGACATTAGAATTAGAACAAAAACTTAAAGATTATCTTAGTGTTTCTAACCTAACAATTACTAATAACGGTACAATCCCGATACAAATTGCATTAAAATTATTTGGCAAAGGAGGCGAAATAATAACAACTCCTTTTTCATATGTTGCCACTTCGGCTGCAATTGTGTGGGAAAATTGCAAACCTGTTTTTGTAGACATTCATCCTGAGTATCTAACTATAGATGAAACTAAAATCGAAGCCGCAATAACTCCAAGAACTACGGCAATATTAGCCACTCATGTCTTCGGAAATCCATGTCACGTAACTGCTATAGAATCTATTGCAAAAAAACATAACCTTAAGGTTATTTATGATGCTGCACATTGTTTTGGCGTTAAATACAACAATCAATCTCTCTTTAATTTTGGAGATGTAAGCACTTGTAGTTTTCATGCAACAAAATTATTTCACACAGGAGAAGGTGGAGCAATGTTCTGTAATGATAAAGAAATACATCATCAATTATTTTACAGTCACAATTTTGGCCACAATGGACCTCTTGCTTTTCATGGCCTTGGGATTAATGCTAAAATTTCTGAATTACAATCAGCTATGGGATTAGCGATTTTCCCATATATGGAACACATTATTACCGAAAGAAAAAAAGTAACTGATTTTTACAATGAAAATCTAAATTTTAGCAACTTCAAAAGCATAAAAATTAGAGAAAACACAGAATGGAACCATAGTTATTATCCTTTACTTTTTGATTCTGAAACAACATTATTGAGAGTTCAGGAAGAATTACAAAAAGAAAATATAGTTCCTAGACGTTATTTTTACCCATCGCTAAACACCATTGATTACACAAAAGGCGATGCAATGCCAATATCTGAATCTATTGCATCAAGAATAGTTTGTTTACCACTTTACGTAGGACTTACTCCTGAAGATTTAGAAAAAATTGTTCAAATTATAAACAAAGAAATATCATAGTATCAGTTATACGCTGCTATCATGAAAATTTATCTCTCATTTAATATCCAAACTTTATGAGTCAAGACATAAACACCGAAATTCTCAACGCATACGAAGTCATTAAAAATGGCGGAATTATACTTTACCCAACTGATACTGTTTGGGGAATTGGTTGTGATGCAACAAATCCTGAAGCTGTTGCCAAAATATACAAACTGAAACAAAGAGCCGAAACTCAAAGCATGATTTGCCTAATGAATGGCGAAAAAATGATGTATAATGTATTTAAAGATATTCCTGAAGTAGCTTGGCAAATTATGGATTTGTCTGAAAAACCAACAACGATTATCTTAGACAAACCCCGAAATGTAGCTCCCAATATTATTGCTCCAGATAATTCTCTAGGAATTAGAATAGTAAAAGAGCCTTTTTGTTTTAAGCTTTTAGAGCGAATGAAAAAGCCTCTAGTATCAACTTCGGCTAATATTTCTGGACAACCTACACCAATAGCTTTCAAAGACATTAATCCTGAAATCATTAAGGGAGTTGATTATGTAGTAAACCTATATCACGACAAAGTCGCAGGAAAACCATCTACAATTATAAAACTTACAAGTGATTCTCAAGTAAAAGTAATCCGTAAGTAATTTAGAACTAATTGACAATTATCAATTTTAATTATCAATTAGTTTCAAACTTTCTATTAACCAATCGATATCTTCCTTGGTATTATAATGACTTAAAGAAATTCGCAAATTCGGAAGTTTTAAATCAGCTTCCGAAAGCATTTCTTTTAAAACATGGGATGGTCTAATACTCCCCGATTGGCAAGCACTTCCTCTAGAAACTGCAATTCCTTTCATATCTAGATTAAACAACAACATCGATGTTTTGTCTACCGAAAAAGGCAATATTACATTCAAGATTGTATAGAAATCATCTTTTGTTCCGTTAATTCTAAAACCTGGCAACTCTTTCTCTAATTGAGTAATTAAATAGGTTTTTAAATCTAAAATATATTCTTTTTCATTATCTAAGTTTTCATAAGAAAGTGTCAAAGCTTTAGCCATACCTGCAATCTGATGTACAGCCTCTGTTCCTGCTCGCAAGCCTTTTTCTTGCTCTCCACCAAAAAGTAATGGTTGTAATCCCGAATTTTTTCGAACAAAAGCAAAACCAATTCCTTTTGGCCCATGAAATTTATGAGCACTTGCAACAATAAAATCTAACAAATTGCTTTGTAAATCAATTTTTGCCTTACCTACAGATTGCACCGTATCCGAATGAAATAGCACATCATATTGCTTACATATAACACTTACTCTTTCTAAGTCTAAAACAGTCCCAGTTTCGTTATTAACGTGCATTAAACTCACCAATGTTTTTTTCTCATCTGAAAGTAAATTTGATAAATGAGTTAAATCTATAGAACCATCAGAATTAATATTTACATAATCAACCTGAATATTATATTCTGATTCTAATACCAAAACAGTATGCAAAACGGCATGATGCTCGATTTTGGTAGTAATAATACGTTCAACTTTTAGATCCTTTACAGCCGAACGAAGTATCCAATTATTAGCTTCGGTACCACCCGAGGTAAAAATAATCTCTTGTGCCGAACAATTAAATTGTTTAGCTATACTTTTTCTTGAAAGTTCTAAAATTGTCTTAGCATTACGTCCAGAACTGTGTGGCGATGATGCATTTCCATAATCTTCTGTCATTACTTTTGTCATTTCCTGAATGACTTCTGGACGTATGGCAGTTGTAGAGGCGTTATCGAGGTATACTTTTTTCATTGTGGCAAAGTTATGAAATATCAATTGTCTATTCTTAAATATCAATTATCAATTTTTTCACTATTTTTGACCCAAATAAAAACATAATGAAAAAAATTGCAAGCATACTATTATTTGCCTTTCTATTAAACGGTTGTGACGATGGAGATTTATCGGTTGATCTCATTAATTTTGAAGATACTAAAACATTAAATTGTCCTACTGATGATACAGTTCTAAGCTCTCTACTTTTTAAACTAAAAGAGAAGGAATCATTATTACTCTACGTACCTAAAACCATTTTTGGAGGAGAGCCAAATATAGTACCAAAATTTTACGACATCAACCTTACCGATCATCGTGTTATTTATCGCGCCTATAATGGTAAAATTGAGGAAAATAATATTTGCGCTGTTATCCCGCCCGCAACTCCTAATGTAATTGAAGAATGGATAGCAACTTCAGGGTTAATTAGAGTTCTCACATCTCCTATTATAGTAACCAATGAAACCAATAATAGTACTCGTATAACAGGATACAACTATAACATCGTTTTCAATAATATTACATTTGATAAACCTAGTGGGCCTCAAACTTATCAAACATTTTCATTCGGAGATTATAATACTACTGTTACACCTGCTACTTTAGCACAACCTTTTCTTGCGTCAAACGCAGGACAATGCACTGAGTTAAAACAAGTATACAACTATAATGCTGGATCTAGTGAATCAATTACTATCGATAATATTGATCCTAGTTTAATAGTAAACGAAGTTACTCCTCCTGATGCTCCTAGAACTGGATTAATCAATGACACAACAAACAAAGTAATATATCGTACTTATAAAGGAGGTGTTTTAACAAAAGATTATTTCTGTAAAGCCATCCCTCCAACTAGTCCTTCAGTAACTCAAATTTGGGCAGGTATAAATGGTATTGCTGAACAAAGTGGTATTATAGAAGTTAAGACTACAGGTATAGGAAGCACAGGTTTTTTACATACAATAACACTTAAAAAAGTTTCTTTACAGAAAGGAACCAATGTGTTCAAACTAGGTGATGCTTTTGTCTTAGGCGAAATAACAACCAGTAAATAAAACAAAAAAAAAAACAACATTCAAAAAATCCCTTTTTCGAATGTTGTTACCCATACTTAGCAAAAATATTTTCTTACAAAAACGTCTGTTTTTAAATTGAGTTTCAAACTGAAATTCTCTTTAAAAACAGACGTTTTTTTATGCTTAATACTAATTTATTTTATGCCTTAAAATATACTTTATTTAGCATTTTGTACAAAATAAACTTCAGTTGCTCCTAAGCCATATTTTTGATAATTGGCGTCCTGAAAATTGATTCCGTCATAACGTCCTAACAAAAAATCAAGTTCGGCTTTTAAAATCCCTTCGCCAACACCATGAATAAAAACAATTTTAGGAATACGATTTCTAATTGCAAATTCAATGTGTCGCTTTGCCGTTTCTGTCTGCAAAGTCAAAATATCATAGTTAGACATTCCGCGTTTATTTGGCACTAATTTTTCGATATGCAAATCAAATTCTGGGGCAGGAATTTCGCGTTTATCCTTGCGTTCTTTCACAAAACTCCTTGCTTTTGGCTCTTCTTTCTCTTTTGAAACCTCACTTATATCAATTCTTTTAATAGAATTCATTAAGTTACTGGAATCATGAATCTTAATTAACTCGTTGACAAAAAATGTCATCATAAATCCATCCTCAGTTTCTATAGTCACCTCGTTATTTTTAGTCGATAACACTACTCCATTTATAGCTTCGTCCAGAACCGAAACCTTGTCTCCTTTATTCAACATCTTCCTCTTCTTTATCTTGATTTTTACTTGGCGTTTTTGCACTTAACTGCATCATCCCTATCATAAAAATTACAATCGCAATAATTGTAATATAAATATTTTTATCCGCAGATGACTGTTCATATAATGCAATTAAAATTGCAATTATCATTATTGGGATTCTTAGTTTTTTCATTTTAATACGTTATCAGAATCCAAAAGTAATCAACTTTAAAATACGATCTAATTATTCTTGAAACGCATTCGAATATTTTTTGTAAAATTGTAAAAACCAAATCTCTTGAATCTAGAAAAATATATGTTGCCATGCTTAAGCAAAACACTCTTTGGGATAGAGTGTTTAGGATGCGGTTTCCAGCGCGCTTTATTCCTACTTTTTAAAAGTAATTTTAAAGCAGCTTTTGAGATGTATCCAGCGCTTTATACAAGCCTATTATTCTTAATAATTATTACTTTATATTTTTTTGATAAAAGTCGAAATTACAAAAAACCTCTTTGGATTTTTGGCATCACAAATAGCGTGATAATGATATTAGGTTATGCGTACAAACACTATAATTAATTCTTCACAAATCAGAATAATTATTTTTTTATCTGATTCAAAATATCATTAATCATTTCAATTTGTACTTTCTGAATTTCGATTAATTCTTGTTGTTGATGCAAAATTAAATGGTCTAATTTTTCATGCATCATTCTTATTTCTAATTCTGATTTTAGGTTAATCATATAATCCTTTTTAGCCCTGTCACGATCTTTTTCCTCCTGACGATTTTGGCTCATCATAATTACTGGAGCTTGCAAAGCGGCAACACATGACAAAATCAAATTAAGTAAAATAAACGGATAGGGATCAAAACCTTTATTTGTCAAAATATAAATATTAATGGAAATCCATAACATTATAAAAACTACAAACAGAATAATGAAAGTCCAACTTCCTCCAAAATCAGCAACTTTGTCTGCTATTTTTTGACCAAAACTTCTTGGCCCCATATCATCTTCAACAGCACTTACTAAAAGTTTTTCATCCGTTAAAGATCCAATTACATTCTTTTCAAGATTAGAAAGTACTCCAATCTCTTCAGATAAATAATTCGAAATATATTTTTCTCGAAATACATTTAATTCATGTATCGAAATATATCCTTCTCGGGTAAATAACGGATAAGCAGCAACAATTAATGCGAAAATTGGGCTCTGAATGGATTTTCCTGATACTTTTTCACTCTCAGGATAAGAAATATGTGAAAGTGTACTTTTAAACATTCCGTTTGTTTTCATTTTAATAATTTTATAAGCTAATTTACTCTTTTAATTCGCTTTATACTAACAACTTTAGCGCTGCTTAAAATTTTTTAATTATTGCAAACAGAATGTTAATGGATAAATTTCTTTAACCAATTACTACCTCTATTTACAAAAAACACATTACTTTTAACATTTCAAACTAACAATTCAATTTTACAATTGTGACAAAAAATATGATTATCCAAAATATAAATGCTTTAAAGAGCCACACTACTATAAACTACGGAATCAAAACTAAGACGGAAGATTTTACAGAGAAGCTATTTTATACTTTATTCGACTCTAATGCTCCTTTAGACAAAAGCATCAATGAACTTGAAAAATGCTTTAAAGAAATTGCGATAATAGCTTGCAAAAAATCAGAAAATTCCTGTGAATCGATTTGGGAACAGTTTCTAGAAAAACTACCTACTGTTTTGGAAAAATTAATTCAAGACGCAACATATATTTTAGAGAATGATCCTGCATCAAATAGCATCGAAGAAGTATACTTGGCTTATCCCGGTTTTTATGCTATTGCAATATATAGATTAAGTCACGAATTATATAAACTGGACTTATTACTGTTTTCAAGATTAATGAGTGAATATGCTCATCGAATTACCGGAACTGATATTCATGCAGGTGCAACAATTGCTTCTCCGTTTTTTATCGATCACGCAACAGGAATTGTAATAGGTGAAACGACGATTATAAAAAAACATGTGAAAATATACCAAGGTGTAACTTTAGGAGCATTAAGCATAGCCAAAGAAATGAAAAATGCAAAAAGACACCCTACTGTCGAAGAAAATGTTTGCATTTATGCTAATGCTACAATATTAGGAGGAGAAACCACTATTGGCAAAGACAGTATTATTGGCGGAAATGCGTGGATTACTAAATCTATCCCAGAAAAATCTATCGTAACCAATACCACCACAACCGAAGTTAAAGTAAAAGAAAAAAGATAATTATGAACACTCATACATTAGTAAACCTGATAGGAAATACTCCCTTGATGGAAACAGTGAATTTAGTCAAAAATAAAAACGTCAAACTTTTATTAAAGCTTGAAGGAAATAATCCTGGCGGCAGTGTAAAAGATAGAGCAGCATATAATATGATCTTTTCAGCTATGGAGAGAGGCGATATTAAAAAAGGCGATAAACTTATTGAACCTACAAGTGGTAATACCGGAATTGCACTTGCAATGATCGCACAATTAATGGGTATTGATATCGAATTGATACTTCCTGAGGATTCTACCAAAGAACGCGTACAAACTATGCGTGCTTATGGCGCTACAGTTATTTTAACGCCTGCTAGCGAAGGAATAATCGGCTCAAGAGATTATGCCGAAAGAAAAGTTGCCGAAGGTGGTTATATTATGCTAAATCAGTTTGCAAACGATGATAACTGGAAAGCACATTACAAAACCACTGGTCCAGAAATCTGGAATGATACCGATGGAAAAGTAACTCATTTTGTTTCGGCAATGGGAACCACTGGAACTATTATTGGCACATCAACTTATCTTAAAGAGAAGAATGCCAATATTCAAATTATTGGAGCACAACCAAGCGATGGTTCTCAAATTCCAGGAATAAGAAAATGGCCAATAGAATATTTACCAAAAATATTTGATGCTAAAAAAGTAGATACTATTGTAGATGTAAGCGAACAAGAAGCACGCGATATGACAAAAAGATTAGCGCTAGAAGAAGGTGTCTTTGCAGGAATGAGTAGCGGAGGCTCTGTAGCTGTAGCTCTAAAAATTGCTAACCAACTAGAATCTGGGGTAATTGTTGCTGTAATCTGTGATCGTGGTGATCGTTATCTATCTTCAGATTTATTTGATTGACAGAAAAGGTTCAAAGTTGCAAAGGTTCTGAGGTACTAAGGTTTTAAAAGCTTGCTACAAAAAAATCTTTGCAACTTTGTTTTCTTAGAACCTTAAAAAAAGATACAAAATTGCAAAGACTCTGGACTTGACACAAAAAAACTTTGAACCTTTGTTACTCAGAACCTTTGAACCTTAAAAACTAAGTTTCTCAGAATCATTATAAGAAAAGACAATTGTAAAAGTCGCTCCTTTATTTCTCCCAAGGCTCATTGCACTTAGTTTACCTCCATTCTTATCGATTATCTTTTTACATAAATACAATCCAATTCCTGTAGAAGTTTCATTGGCAGTTCCTAATTTACTCATTTTCGTAAATTTTTTAAACAACTCTTCGATTCGACTCTGGTCAAAACCAGTCCCATTATCCGAAACAGTAAAAACCAACTCCTCATTATCCTCAAAAATACGCAATAAGATTTCGCTTCCAGAATAAGAAAACTTTATGGCATTACTAATCAAGTTCACAAGAACCTGAATTAGCAACCCTTCATCTATTTTAAGTACAGCTTCATCAACTGTAATATCCGAAACCAACTTAATATTTTTTTGTGCCAAAAGCTGTGATACTTGTTCTCTTACAGCTGGAAGAATTGGCGCTATTTGAATTGTTTTGATTACCGAACTCGATTTAGCAATTTCATCTTGTTGTTTTAATAATTTAATGAAATTTTCGATATATCGAAACTGCAAATCTGTCGATTCACAAATTAATTCAGCCATATTTTTAACCGATTCTGACGGGTTCTCTTCTATAATAAGCTTTGCTAGTCCCTGAGGGTTTCCTGCAAAATTTCTTAAATCATGAGAAATCATATAAATCAAATCTTGCTTTTCATTTATAAAACTCTCCGCTTCATCAATAGATTCCTGAATATTACGCATTAGTAATCCTGCCTCATCCTCATATAGAGATGGCAAAACTGATAACTTTCGGGCTGTTCTGTAATTATCCAATGCTTTAGATGCAACAACAATTGGTTTTATTAATTGAGTTATTACCACCAATGTAACCAAAGTTGCAAATAAGGTCATGATTAAAGAAAAAATCAAAATAGAATTGGCCGAAATTGTATTGTTACCATAAAGGACAAAAAACAAAATTCCGATTAACGGAATATGAATGCCTATAAAAGCAACAAAAAGAAATTTAAACGCATAGCTTTTCTTCAAAAAACTAATCTTCGACAAGATGTGATACAACTTCATAAAAATAGTGTAAGTTCCTGATAAGCCATAGAATTTGGGGTTCTAGATTAAAACAAAGTTAACTTTTAAACACAAAATAAATGTTAAATAAAAGAAATTGATAAAATTTTTCCGAAATTAAATTTATAAAAGTTTACAAACCCTTATTTTTGCGCTATGGGAAGAAAAAATACAGACAAAGTTGTCTTTCATCAAATACAAGTCCTTGATGCTGGAGCAAAAGGCGTATCGGTAGCAAAAGCTCCCGACGGAAAAGTAATATTTATCCCGAACGTAGTTCCGGGAGATGTGGTAGATGTACAAACCTTTAAGAAACGCAAAGCGTATTATGAAGGAAAAGCCGTGAAATTTCATGAATTATCAGAACATCGCATAGAACCAATTTGCGAGCATTTTGGTGTTTGTGGAGGATGTAAATGGCAAAACATGAAGTACAGCCAACAGTTGTACTACAAGCAAAATGAGGTTAAAAATCACTTACAACGTATAGGAAAAATTGAACTTCCAGAATTTGAAAATATTTTAGGTTCAGAAAAACAGTTTTTTTACAGAAACAAAATGGAATTTTCATTTTCGAATAGCCGTTGGTTAACCGAAAAAGAAATTGATAGTACCGAAGATTTAGGGAATCGTAATGCATTAGGTTTTCATATTCCTAAAATGTGGGATAAAATTCTAGACATTAATAAATGTCATCTGCAAGAAGATCCATCAAATGCAATTAGAAACGAAATCAGAGCTTTTGCTAATGAACATAACTTAGCTTTTTTTAATCCAAGAGAACATTCTGGTTTATTAAGAACATTTATGATTCGTACTGCTTCAACTGGAGAGATCATGGTATTGATTCAGTTTTTTGAAGAAGATAAGGCTAACCGAGAATTACTTTTAGATCATCTTTATGATAAATTTCCAGAAATAACATCGCTACAATATGTTGTAAACGGAAAAGCTAACGATACAATTTACGATCAGGATGTAAAACTATATAAAGGTAGAAATTACATTCTGGAAGAAATGGAAGGTTTAAAATTTAGCATCAATGCAAAATCTTTTTACCAAACCAATTCTGATCAAGCATATGAGTTATACAAAATCACTCGTGATTTTGCAGGTCTTTCTGGTCACGAAACAGTTTATGACCTTTACACAGGGACTGGAACAATAGCACAGTTCGTATCTAAAAAAGCTAAAAAAGTAATTGGTGTAGAAAGTGTTCCAGAAGCAATTCTAGATGCTAAAGCAAATGCAGAACGCAATAATATTACCAATTGTGAGTTTTTTGTTGGAGACATGAAAGTTGTATTTAACGAAAGTTTTATTGCCACACATGGTAAACCAGATGTTATTATTACTGATCCACCTCGTGACGGAATGCATAAAGATGTAATTGAACAAATTATGAAAATTGCTCCAGAAAAGGTAGTTTATGTAAGCTGTAACTCGGCTACACAAGCACGTGATTTGGCATTAATGGACGAAAAATACAAAGTAACTCGCGTAAGACCAGTAGATATGTTCCCGCAGACACATCACGTAGAAAATGTTGTACTTTTGGAACTTCGCTAAGTTCTAGTTAACAAAAACGCGTGAAGCATAAATCACAAACAATAAATGAAAAAAATACTTTTTATAATAATCATAATTGCCTTCACTTTTTCAGGATGTGAGAAAGATGATATTTGTGATGCTAATACACCTACGACACCTCGATTGGTAATTTCTTTTTTTGACCGTGATAATACTACAGTTCCTAAAACCGTAAGAAACCTAAAAGTGATTGGCGAAGGGATGACTGAAGGTATTGTCTTTAATGAAAAGGCTCTTATCGAGGCAGACAAATACATCACTAATGGAAATACTATTTCTATACCGCTTAAAACAAATGCCGAAAGCACAACGTATCGTTTTATTTTAAATTACAATGATCCAAATACGGCTTTGATAAACGAAGATAGATTGAAATTTAATTATACTCATCAAAATATTTTTGTTTCAAGAGCATGTGGTTATAAAACCACTTTTGAATTAGATCGAAATATACCATTTGTTCGCACTGATTCTGATATTGCAGAAGGATTTTGGATGCAGGTTGTTAATGTAGAAAAGTTTAATATTGAATTAGAAAATGAGACACACATCAAAGTATATTTTTAGTTTTTGCCTTATGTTGTCTTTGTTTTTGGTTCAAGCCCAAGAAACACCTACAACCAAAACTACGCTAACAAACAAAACTGAAACAAAACCTGTAGTAAAGACTACTCCTAAAAAAGCAGCTACACAGGAAGCTAAAAAAGACAGCATTCCTGCAAAAACTGATCGTTATGGAGTACGTGTTGGTGTCGATTTATATAAATTAACTCGCAGCTTATATGATTCAGACTATAAAGGTGTAGAATTCGTAGGAGATTATCGATTATCCAAAAAATATTATCTGGCTGCCGAAATAGGTATAGAAGATAAAACTACCGATGATGACAGGCTTAATTCAACAACAAATGGCACCTACATAAAAGCAGGATTTGATTACAATTTGTATGAAAACTGGCTTGATATGGAAAACATAATATCAGTCGGTTTGCGTTATGGTTTCAGCACATTTAGCCAAGAATTAAATACATATAAAATATACAATTCAGATAGATATTGGGGAGAACTTCCTCCTGAGGTTTCAGGCACAAAGTATAGTGGTTTATCTGCTAGTTGGCTAGAAGTAAATGCAGGAGTAAAAGTAAAAGTAATCAATAATATATTTGTAGGCTTCAGCGTGCAATTAAAAACATTGGTTACAAACAAAAAACCAGACAACTTCGATAATCTTTATATTCCTGGATTCAACCGAACATATAACGGTAATTTCGGAATTGGTTTCAACTATACTGTTTCTTACTTTATTCCTATTTATAAGAAAAAGGTAGTAATCCCAGAAATAGAAACCAAAAAATAATATAATCTTACAATTTGGTTATTCATATAACAATAACCAAATTGTAAAATATAAATAGGCACTACCCTATTTCTTTAATTCCTTTCATGAAAATCCATTTCATAAAAAGTTTTTCACCATCTTTAGTTTTAGCGGCTTGAAATTTTGGAGACAAAAGAGTTCCAATAACAAATGCTGTCATAGGAACCCAAAATCCTGTTAATCCTGAGTATTCAGCTACCAAAAATCGAGCTAATATAAATAATATAGCAAAACAGCCCAACTGATATAAAAAAGCTCTTACTTGTAATTTTGTCATTTGTTTATTTTTTTAAGGTTCAAAGACACAAAGGTTCAAAGGTACAAAGCAATTTAACAGTTCATTTTTTTAACTAAAACAAAACCTCTGTCCCTTTGAACCTTTGCTTCTCTGCAACTTCTATTCGTTAACCTGAAACTTAGTTCTCTTACTTCCTTCGTACATTTCGTATTTTACTAATCTAGCTTCTAAACTTGCGTTAAAAAGTTTGATTTTACGAGATGGTTTAAGCCCAACGTATTTCAAGGCTTCAAGATTAGCAGTAATAAACCAAGCATTAGTTGCTGGGTAATTTTTCTTTAATGTATCGCCAATGTTTTTATAGAATTCTTCCATATGAATATCCAAACGCTCATCATAAGGCGGATTAAATACCATGTGTAAAGTTCCTTGAGTCGTTTTTTCAGTATCAAAAAAGTTATTCTCTTCGATAGTGACATAATCCTCCAAGTTAGCATTCTTAATATTGTCTTTAGCTTTGCTAACAGCACTTGGTGCTTTATCAAAACCTTTTATAGTATAATGAAACTCTTTAGTTTTTTTCATCAAACTGCTTACAATCTGATCAAATAAATCATTATCCCAATCGTTCCATTTTTCAAAAGCAAACTCTTTTCTGTTAATATTCGCTGGAATATTACATGCAATCATAGCCGCTTCAGCAAGAAAAGTTCCCGAACCACACATCGGGTCTAGAAAATGACCTTGACCTTCCCAACCAGACAGCAATAAAATTCCTGCTGCCAATACTTCATTTATAGGAGCAATATTTGTAGCCGTTCTATACCCACGTTGGTGTAATGAATTACCAGAAGTATCCAAAGCAACCGAAACCTGATCTTTATCGATATGCACATTAATCCTTAAATCCGGATGTGCTTTATCAATACTTGGTCTTTGCCCGGTACGTTCTCTAAATTGATCTACAATAGCATCTTTACACTTTTGAGAAACAAATTCAGAGTGATTAAAATGTTCTGAATGCACAGTTGCATCAATCACAAAAGTCTGATTAGCGTTTATAAGCTTAGACCAGTTTACCCCCGAAATACCTTTATATAAAGCTTGTTCATTATTTGCTCTAAAAAAGTAAATTGGTTTTAGCACCTTCAATGCTGTACGCAACGATAAGTTGGCTTTGTACATAAACCCTTTGTCCCCCTTAAAACTTACCATTCTCACACCTTGTTCAACATCTTGTGCTCCTAGCAATTGTAGTTCTTTTGCTAAAATTTCTTCAAAGCCAAAAAAGGTTTTGGCCACCATTTTAAAATTATCTTCCATTTTTATATTTAAATTAAAACAGATTTATTTAAACTAAAATCAATCTGTAATAAAAAATTTTCGAATTTACACAGCGACATTGTTAGTCTATCACTTGCAAAATAGTTATTTTTCAGCAAAAATACACTAAATTTGCGGGACTTGAATTAATTGAAAAAGAATAAATGTCTGAAGCACATAACCCATCTACCCCAAATACAAACCAACCGTCCGAAAACTGGTTCACTTCTTGGTTCGACACACCCTATTATCATATACTATATAAAGACAGAAATTATAGAGAAGCGCAAATTTTCATGGATAATCTTACACATTATCTTAATCTTCCAGAAAAAGCCAATGTACTTGATTTAGCTTGCGGAAAAGGACGCCATTCTATTTATTTAAATCAACTAGGATTTAATGTTCTAGGAGCCGATTTATCCGAAAACAGTATTGCCGAAGCTAGCAAGAATAGCAATGAAACTTTGCATTTTAAAGTGCACGATATGCGCGAACCATTCGAAGAAAAATTTGATGCTATTTTTAATTTGTTTACCAGTTTTGGTTATTTCGAAAGTGACGACGATAATCTTACTACGCTAAAAGCAATAAAAGCAAGTTTAAGCGAGTACGGTTTTGCTGTAATCGATTTTATGAACGTAACACAAGTAATCGAAACACTAGTTCCCGAAGAAGTAAAAACTGTCGACGATATTGATTTCCATATCAAACGATACGTAGAGGACGGACATATCTTTAAAGAAATAGATTTTGAAGACCAAGGACGTAAATTTCATTTTACCGAAAAAGTAAAAGCACTAACATTAAAAGATTTCGAAGACTTAATGGAACAAGCAGGTATTTTCCTTTTGGATACATTTGGTGATTATAAACTAAAGAAATTCCATAAAACTGATAGCGAACGATTAATCATGATTTTTAAATAGGTTCAATCGTTTAACTGTTAATTTGTTTAATCGATTAAGCAAAGTAACAAAATCGACAAAACGATTAAACAAAAAACCGATTAAACAAAAAGATGAATTATCTATTACCCCTACTTTCTGTATTACTAGGATATATTGTTGCATTGGTACTTAAACCAAAAGACAAAACCAATCTTAAACTTTTATTGGCTTTTAGCGGATCATTCCTGCTATCACTTACAGTAATGCATCTGCTGCCAGAAGTTTACGAATCCCACAACCACAATATTGGGTTATTTATAATGCTCGGAATTTTATTCCAAATCATACTTGAGTTTTTCTCTAAAGGAGCTGAACACGGGCACGTACATGGTCATGCCAAAATGCATCAAATTCCGTGGTTGCTCTTTATAAGTTTATGTATTCATGCTTTCCTAGAAGGATTTCCTGTGAGTCACCACCACGATATCGTCATAGGAATTGCCATACATCACTTGCCTATTGCAATTATTTTGACCACTTTTTTCGTCAATGCCGAGCTTAACAAAAAAGCCATTTTCGCATTTATGATAACCTTTGCAATCATGACACCTCTAGGAACTATTGCATCGGAATATTTACCATTTTTAAACGATTATTACACCGAAATCACAGCCGTTGTAATCGGTATATTATTCCATATCTCATCAACTATAATCTTTGAAAGTAGCGAAGGACACAAATTTAATATTGCCAAAATTTCGATGATTATATTCGGAATCGCTTTGGCATATTTTATATAGTTTGGGCGTGACCACATTTACAAAAGGCGCTATTTAGCAAACCGCTTATATGCGCCTTCTGTAAATACGGTCGGGCTATCCGCACTACTTCGGTAGTTAGCTCCTATCCCTCACGCAAAAACAATAACTTATCGTTTTCAAAAAACATCTAACAGTTCCGAAGTCCAATGTTATTAAGTTAAGCTTATTAGAAAGCAACATTAATCTTGTAAAGATGTAAAACGCAAAGCTTAAACACAATCTTGTCATTTCTGTAAATGTTAGATATTTCGGTAACAAAATTTAACTTTAATAAATTTTGTTACGATGAGAAATAATAGTCAAGATTCCACTTTAGAGCGAAACTATTTAGAAAAGTATCGTTTTTTAATAAAAGAATATGAACAGGTGAAAAACAAAACTCATCCTTTGCATAAAAAAGC
>NZ_JSYP01000020.1 GCF_000813005.1 Flavobacterium sp. KMS
TCTACTCCAGGAACTCCAGGACCTCCAGCTAAACCAGCTGCACCATCAACTCCATCTTTTCCACTTACTTTAACCCACTTACCATCGGCATCTTTAATATATACATAACCAGTAGCAGTATCTATCCAAGCAATAGCATCCGCGGGAACAGTAACTCCTACATCTCCAGGAACACCTTGACCTCCAGCTAAACCAGCGATCCCGCCAGTAACTTCACTTGAAATAGCAAGTCTTTGCCAACTATTATCAGATACAGACCAATAGTAATAACCTGGCTTAACGTCTGATACAGTCGCCATATTAAAAACCAGTAAACTTTCTTTGTTACCTTTTGCAATTGTAGTAATATCCGTTGAGCCTGTTAATGTAACTCTTGGGATTAACATACCTTTGTCCGTAGCATATACTTCCAGCTGAGCTGAAGCATCTGGATTTAGTTTTCCTATTCCTACCTGTGAGTAGGCTGAATAACTACCTAAGACAAAAAGTAAAGGGAGTAATCTATTCTTCATATTATTTAATCTTTAATGGGTTATTAAAATTATTTACTTCATCGAAATTGATTCTACTGCAAAAAACCTCATCATAACTTGATATTAAGTCAATTAATAAAGAATTGAAAGTATAGGATCTTGTTGCACGAAAAGACAAATCACATTCTGACATCATAGATTTTCTACTATTTTAATTGCTTTATAGAATTAATTTCTACACATTATCAACATCAATGTTCTTCATAATTAAACACTTAGTTTCAAAGCACAAAGTTCCCTGTAAACAAAACTTATTTATACCCTTAAAAGTTTTTATACTTACAATTTAAGGCATACTTACAAAATCTTTAAAACATAGAAATAAGACACTTACACCATTTGAAATATCAATATCTATCTATTACTCTAACCCATTATTCATAGCACAAATCAGCTTTTTAATTATTTAAACAAGAAAAAAGAACTATGAAATAATATCTTCAAGAAAAAGACAACAAATTTTTCTTTTATAAATACTTTTTTAATAATATATCGACACCGTTCATTTAAAATTCCATAAAACATCCTAAGGTTTATTCATAAACAGGAAAGGGCAGTTCATTTCTGAACTGCCCTTTCCTCTATAATAAAACCCAATTTAAAGTTATGGTTTATAATTTATTCCATTTGTAGTAGCTCTGCTTACTGCCCATGCCATAATGTTACCCCATAATGCAGAGTTTGCTCCTCCGTTTCCACTAAGTTTTGGTGTAGTTCCATCAAGTAAATTTCGGTTTAACCAACCTCCATCACCTACAAAGAACAAACTAGTTCCTGTAGCCCTAAACACTCTTGAACCTCCCGCATTGGTATTATAATCAACAATTGCTCCAGCTGGGAAACCTTTCATAGCATTACCACCACCACCATCATCTTCCCAGCCTAAGCCAGTTAAATCTCCAAAAGGGCCTTTGATGATTTGATCATTAACAGCGTTAAACTGTTCTACTCTTACTTGAGTTACATTTGAATTTGTAAGAATGTTGCTTGGATACCCCATCATTGTTGCAACATTCAATGCAACTTGAGTATTACCTGATTCAGTAAAATAAAGTACTACTCCTCCCGCATCAAGATACCCCTTAAGCAAAGTTGCTTCAGCTGTATTCATATTATACGGATAATGCACTACGATAATATCTGGTTTACTCGCAACGGTACTTGCCATGTTACCACTATTAGAAACAGTAAATCCTTGTGCTTTTACTATACTAGTAGTAGAAGTACCAAAATTTGCAGCGGCTTTTATAAGAGCCAGTGCCTCTCCTGAATTAGCACCATAACCACCTCCATTAAAATCGACTAATCTTAAATTAGGAGAAGCTACAGTATAATTCATGGTAACAGAATTTGGGGTTAAGGTACCATTTGAAGTTATAGTAACTGGAAATGTTCCTCCAGCAAGCGGCGTGCCTCTACCTGTTAATGTAATTGTCATTGGGTTTTGAGTAAAGGTCCCTGAAGACGGTCCAAATGTCATTCCATTAACTGTAACAGCTGGAATACTATAAGTAGAACCAAATGCACTAGTATTTCCACTAAGTGAAATAGTAATTGAATTTGTTGAAGAATTCAATGGTGAATTCACAATTCCAATACCATTAGCACTTACTCCATTAAGAGCAAACATAGGAGCAATAGCCGAAGGTGCTACCAATATATCTTTTGTACAAGTAGACTCTACATCATTCATGGTAATATAAATCTTATCAGGATTTGATGCAGTTCTTTCCGCTTTAGGAGATCCCATTCCTCCAATAATAAGCTCTACTGGTCCAGTACTCGAGAACGTACCCGAAGCATTGTAATAATATCCATTATCAGGTTTTGCAGCTACAGAGATAATATATGATCCCTTTTTTTCTACATTTAATTTTAAGGTAAGAGTTGTATTAGACACACTCTGTCCTTCTTTAAAATCTCCTGCAATAACAACATCGCTATCACAGTTAAGAATCTTAATCATTGCTTTTGGCGTACCACAATTACCTACCCAGTCTTCACCAGTATAGCTCTCTATACAATTAGTCTCTAGATTAAAAATTGTCAATCCAACTGCTGGATTTGATATCCCATCTCTTTGCTCTGTAGTTAAACGAGGTAGCAAAAATCCTTGATTGGAAGATTTTAATTCCAAAACCGCAGATGCATCTGCTTTTTGGGTTCCTATTCCTATGGGATCTGCATTTTGCGCAAAAACCTGCGCAAAAGACAAGATTGTTATTAATAATACTAAAATATTTTTTTTCATTGTTCTTAATTTTTAACGTTATTTTTCTAGCCATAGCCAATAAGCCTTGGCCAATTGAATGACCAGGCTTACGAACTATAAGTAAATAATAATTTAAATTACATGGTGTACGTAATTACGTACCAGTTTACTCCATTTGATTGTAACGTAACTTTCATACTTCCTGCAGTTGCTCCTCCAAATAAACTTCCTGCCATATAAGTATATCTAGCTTTACTTGAATAACGTATTTCATAATTAAAATTAACTACTATAGGAGTATCATCAGCTTTTACCATATCAAACTGGTTGATCACCAATATTCTACCTTTACTTAAAGCTGGATCTGGAAGTGAAATTGTAATATCTTTAGTTAAGTTTTCTGCTATAACTGTATAATCATCTACTGTTACTACATAATCATCACTAATTACTTGTATTCCCAAAATGTTATTAGGCGCTACTTTTCCGCTTACAGCAATCCATTCTCCCGCAGCATCTTTTACATAGATAACTCCATCTGTTGTATTAATCCAAGTTGTAGTACCTTCTGGAATTATAACACCTGTATCGCCAGGCGCCCCAGGACCTCCAGCTAAACCAGGAGCTCCATCAACTCCATCTTTACCACTAATTCTAACCCAGTTTGGAGATTTATCCACCCATTCTTTATCACGACCTGCAACTGTTTTATCAGTCCCGACATAAGCATAAATATCGCCATTTGGTGATTTTACAATCGCATCAAGCGTAGTGATTGACCCTGGAGTACCTGGTTCACCATCTGCACCAGGAATTCCGCTCTCACCATTTAGTCCATTAATTTTTGCCCAGTTTGGAGATTTTGCTGCCCATTCGGCATCTCTTTCTGCAACAGTTTGACTTGTTCCTATATAGGCATAAATGTCACCATTTGGAGATTTTACAATTGCATCAAGTGTTGTGATTGAACCTGCTTTACCTGGCTCCCCTGTTGCACCTGCAATTCCTTCTTTACCATTTAAACCATTGATCTTAATCCAGTTTGGAGATTTTTCTGCCCATTCTGCATCTCTTTCTGCAACAGTTTGACTTGTTCCTACATAAGCATAAATATCACCATTTGGAGATTTTACAATTGCATCAAGCGTAGTAATTGAACCCGCTTTACCTGGCTCCCCTGTTGCACCTGCAATTCCATCTTCTCCATTCAATCCATTTATTTTAACCCAGTTTTGAGATTTATCAACCCATTCTTTATCACGACCTGCAACTGTTTTATCAGCCCCAACATACGCATAAATATCACCACTTGGTGTTTTTACAATTGCATCAAGTGTAGTGATTGAACCTGGCGTACCTGGCTCTCCGTCAGTACCTGGAATTCCAGCTTCTCCATTTAATCCATTTATTTTAACCCAGTTTGGAGATTTATCAACCCATTCTTTATCACGACCCGTAACTGTTTTATCAGCCCCTACATATGCATAAATATCACCACTTGGTGTTTTTACAATTGCATCAAGTGTAGTGATTGAACCCGGCGTACCTGGCTCTCCGTCAGTACCTGGAATTCCAGCTTCACCATTTAAGCCATTTATTTTAACCCAATTTGGAGATTTTGCTGCCCATTCAGCATCCCGACCCGCAATTGTTCCATCAGATCCTACGTAAGCATAAATATTTCCACTAGAATCTTTTACAATAGCATCAAGTGTAGTAATTGTACCCGCTTTACCCGGTTCACCATCTATACCTTTAATTCCATCTATACCTCTTTCACCAGTTAATGGAATCCATTTGGTAGCATCCTTAGGGTCTCTTACATATACAATACCTGTAGATTGATCAATATACATTTGGATTGTTCCATCTATTCCAGCTGTACCTTCTGCTCCTGGTACTCCATTACCTCCAGATAAACCATTTTTACCGTCAAGTCCATTCTTACCATTAATTGAAGTCCAACTTGCAGGGTCAGTTGGATCTGCTCCAGGTGTCAATACATAAATAGTACCTGTAGTATTATCAATAACAATTGTTGATCCAGATGGTATTGATACACCATCAGTTCCTGGTTTACCATTAACTCCATCAATTCCGTTCTTAACACTTAATGGAATCCAATTATCTTTGTTTTTTGGATCTCTTATATATATAATACCAGTAGACTGGTCAATATACATTTGAATTGTTCCATCTAAACCTGCTTCTCCTGGTAAGCCAATGCCTCCAGCAATTCCATTTTTACCGTCAAGTCCATTTTTACCATTAAGAGTTGTCCAAGTTCCATCTACATTTTGCACATAAACAATACCTGACACTTGATCTGTATAAATACTTACATCTGCACCAGGATACCCAGCTTCTCCTCTATTACCTGGAACACCATTACCTCCAACAACACCACCACTACCTCCAGTGGCTTCACTTGAAATAGTAATTCTATTCCACTTACCTTCATACCAGTAATAGTAACCTGGCTTAATATCAGAAACAGTTGCAGTATTAAAAACTAATAAACTTTCTACGTTACCATTTTTAATTGTAGTAGCATCCGTTGAGCTTGTTAATGTAACTCTTGGAATTAGGATACCTCTATCGCTAGCAAAAACTTCTAGTTGCGATGAAGTACTTGGTGTTAGTGTCCCTATACCTACTTGTGAGTAAGCGGAATAACAACCTAAAACAAAAAGCAAAGGGAGTAATCTATTCTTCATATGATTTATTATTTAATTGAATTATTATGTGTTTTTAATTTATTGTAGAAATAAAAAAATCTTAAATCACATCACAGTAAGATTTAATTAAATCTATCTCTCTTCATTTATTTCTTCAAACACAGTTAGTTTGAAGCTACAAAGGTCTCCCATAAGCTTATCTGTTTTTACCAATAAAAGTTTTTAAACTTATAGAATAGGACAATACTCGTTTATAAGAAAAGTTTTAAATAATAATCTATAGAGCGATTATAAAAACACCTATTAATATGTTTTTTTAGCAGAAGTTTAAATAAGTAAAAGAGTAGCCGAAAGAAATAAAAACCAAAAGACATTAAAATGGTAAAAAAAGATTAAATGAATCTTTTCAGATAAAGAAAAATAGAATACAATATCCTCCTAAAAATAGAAATGAGGAAACCAAAATTTCCTCATTTTCTAACTAATAACAAAGCCCAAAATAAAATTGAATTCAAAAAAATTGTTTACCCTACAATTTAAAATACAAATCTACTCACAAACAATAGTTACAATAACCACTAAAAGTTTTTTAATCCATAGATTCGGACATTATTTAAAAAACATCAAAAAAGTAAAGAATCTAAAGTATTAAAGCTTGAAGCATTAAAAGGAAAAAATAAATAATAATTTATAATGAAGTTTTTGAAGAAAAATATTAATTCTCAAAACAATATAAAAAAAGCCACAGTTTATTTAAATCAAAGAAAGATATAACCAGATTGTTATCAAGTAAATCTCTCTAATCAGCAAAAGTCTGTGGCAAAAAAAAATCTTTCAAAAAGAAGTGCTTTTAAAATCTCATTTCTTTATAATTCATTCTGATGTTTCTAACTGAAGTACGACATTTTGGTATTTTTCTCCCAAAGAAAAAACCTGTTCTGCTAAAAACATTATAATAACAGGGATAATAAAAAATTCAACTTCGTTTACGATATATAAAGAATAAGTTGTACAAATAAAAATGCGAAAATATTCTAGATAATAAATCCATTTGCGTTGTTCTAATAAAGCACCACAATTAATAAGCGTAATAATAATAAAAGATAAAACAAATATTTTATCGGATGCATCCAAAGAATCAAAATAATAGGTAAAAATTGTTAGCAAAAAGGTACTTACTCCCAATTGTAAATAAAGATAATTCTTGAACTTAAGCCGATGACTAGGATTGTCTTTGTCTTGCAAAAATCGTTTCTCTAAAATTGGACGAATATCTTGATCCATATCAGCAGGACTTCCAAATATAGCATTCCAACCGTCTTTAAATCCTTTAGACCGTTTCCATAATTCATAAATCTCAAAATAATAATGAAAATGCTGCCAAAGAAAACTATAGCTTTTTAATGGATGAGTCAGTCCGTATTTTGGTTTTTCTTCCTCTTCTTGGAAAGTCCCAAAAATGCGATCCCAAAACGTAAACATATCTCCATAATTTTTATCTAAGTATTTCTCATCTGAAGCATGGTGTATTCCATGAACAGATGGGGTAACAAAAACATATTCTAACCATTTTATTCTTCCTATAACCTGAGTATGCGTAAAGAAAGAATAAGCTCCATGTACAATAAGCATCGTAATAACCATTGTAGGATGAAAACCTATAAACGGTAAAACACACCAAAATCCAGTGCGAATAATTGCCTGAAAAGTAGTTATTCTTGCTGCTGCTGTAAAATTGAATTCACTGCTATGGTGGTGTACAATATGAGCAGCCCAGAAAAAATTTACTTCATGCCCTAATCTATGATACCAATACCAAACAAAATCTGTAGCGAGAATCAATCCTAGCCAAACTAAAAAATTACTCGGTATCTCAAAAAGCCTATAATTATTATAAATCCAATAATACAATTGATAAAAACTAGCAGCAATAAAGAGGTTGATTAGCCGCTCGGCAATACCAATACTTATATTCGAAACAGAGCTTTCATAGTTAAATAATTCGGGCCTGTTACTTCGCTGAGCAAGTCGAAACTCGATATATACAAAAAGAAAAAAAGCTGGCATGGCAAACGCCAAAAAATTAATGTGTTCCATTTTTTAAATAGTATGTTCGTATTTAGGGAAAGAGGTCTTGTAAATTATTGAAAGTTTTAAGAAAAAGACATTTCCATTGATTATATGAAACCAATGGAAATAATCTTAATCTAGTTGAAAGTCAAATTAGTATCTAATAAATTTAATTCTGTTTGAATTTTTTCTCAATCAATTTAATCTCTTTTACAGCCTGAATATCTGCGACTTTACGCAAAGCAATTATATAAGCTGCAATACGTGGTGTTACTTTATATTTTCTTGAAGTAGCAAAAACTGTTTCGAAACTTTTCTCCAGTATATCTTCCAAGCGTTTATTAATCTGACTGATTCTCCAGGACTCTAAAAGACAATTCTGAAGCCACTCAAAATAGGATACCGTAACTCCTCCCGCGTTTGCTAAAATGTCTGGCACAACCAAAACATTATTTTCATGCAAGATTTTATCTGCATCTGAAGAAACTGGTCCGTTTGCTCCTTCAACAATTATTTTTGCCCGAACATCCCCAGCATTTACAGCAGTAATTACATCTTCTTTGGCAGCAGGAATAAGTACATCTACATCTAGTAATAATAAATCTTCATGTTTTATAGCAACTGCATTTGGATATCCGTTAACGCTTTTGTTATTTAGATTATAATACAAAATAAGCTCAGGGATATTAATTCCTTCTGGATTATAAAAAGCTTCAGAAACATCACTAACAGCAACAATTTTCAGTCCTTTTTCGAATAAAAACAAAGCCGAATGAAGTCCTACATTTCCAAACCCCTGAATGGCAGCTGTAGATCTTGCAGGTCTTAATTTTAATTTTTGAAGCGCCAGAATACTAATAATACTTACCCCTCTACCAGTAGCTTCTACTCTACCTAAGGAACCTCCCGAATGCAAATGTTTACCAGTTACAACAGCATGAATGGTTTTACCATGAACTAATGAAAACTCATCCATTAGCCACCCCATCTCATCTGGACCAGTTCCCATATCTGGAGCCGGAACATCTTTATCTGGACCAAAAATATCTGATAAAGCATTAGTATATTCTCGTGTTATTTTTTCTAATTCGGATTTAGAATGCAATCTTGGGTCACAGATAATACCGCCTTTGGCTCCACCAAATGGGATTCCTGTGACAGCTGATTTCCATGTCATCCACGCTGCAAGTGCTTTAACCTCGTCTAGATTAACAGCAGTATCATAACGAATACCTCCTTTAGATGGTCCTAAAGCAGTATTGTGTATTACGCGATAACCTTCAAAATTTTGTTCTGAACCATTATCGAGTGTAATGGAGAAATTAACTACTATTTGTTTCTCTGGTCTTTGCAATTTTTCTCTAACCGATTCATTCAGTTGAAGAATGTCGGCTGCTATATTAAAACGATCAATCATCGATTGAAAAGGGTTCTGTTTTACGATTTGTGAACTCATAATTTTATGGGGTGTTAAATTATATTTTTTATTAAATAAAGTATAGTAATTGAAAATGAACTGCATAAAAAAACCCTTTTGTAGATGTTACAAAAGAGCTCAAAATATTATTTTATAAATAACAGCAACTTCTGCAACAGGGAAGGATTTTCATCTGGCAGCATTGCATCATAATGTTCGTATTTATAGAATATAAGCTCATAATTTATTTTTATTTTACCATTAAGAAATTAAGCTCATTAAGTTTTAAATATTTAATCTCGTACTTTTTTTAGCATATAATTTCAAAAAAAAAACAGATGACACAGATTCAAACGAATTTAATTTTTAGCTTAAAAAAACAAGAGCAATACTTAATGAAACTTAATTTCTTAATGGTTTAAAATTTTCTTTTTAAAAATCTTAAGTAAAAAGCCTTTTAAAAGTATTTAAAAAAGGCTTTTTCTTTACTAACTAACCAAACCATAGAATGCTTGTTCATACAATAAATCATACATATAACACATTATCGTGTTACAGTCATAAGGAATTGTATTTTGGCTTTTATTTCTCATTTCTTTTACAAATCTATAAATATATTTCTAATATTCTATAGAATTAGTAGAGTTATTTTTATAAAAATTTAAAACATACTGGTAAACAAGCAATTAATCACTCTTTAACCAGCCCGTAATACTCATTCTTGTGTTTTGGGTAACTAATACTTCATGAACTAATTCATCACTTTTAAAAAAGACAGTTTTCCCTTGAGTAGGACTAATTTTCTGATTGTTATTTAACTGATGAATAAGTAGTTCTCCTCCATCACTTTCTTTCCAATCAGCATTTAAATAACTAATCATTGAGTATTTCCTACTCGGATTATTCTTAAATTGATCTAAGTGTTTTAAATAAAAATCTCCCGTTTCATATAAAGAATAATGAAACTCATAACCAGTTATACCAGCATAGCAACTAATGTTTAAATAAGCTATAAAAGCTTCAATCTGAATAAAAAATTCATTTTCGAATGCATTATTATGCTTTTTATCAAGCCAGTAAATCGAATCACTACGAATAGCTCCATCATAAGTTACTTTCTCCGAATTTCCTATTCCCGCATCCTGCAGTAAACTTTTAGCATTTAAATCAATAAGATTTTGTTTTAAATTATTTGCTAATTCCGTACTCAAAAACTGTTCAGATATTCCTACTTTATTTTCAATATAAGTAGCAATCAAAGCCTCAAAGCTATTCTCCATTTGTGTATTTGCTGGAATACAAATGCAACCAACGGGACAAGGTAGACTAATTAAAATATGCAGCACTATAATTGAAGATAAATATCAAAAGCTAAATCTTTTAAATATAAAACAGCACAAAAAAAGGGAGCGACAATTATCTCTCCCTTATTTTAAATCTTTACAGTTTACTGATATAACTACCATACATGTCCTTGAATTCATATCCTTCGGAAAAACGATCTTTGCTTAATTTTTTA
The DNA here is from genome assembly GCF_000813005.1 of Flavobacterium sp. KMS. Classification (GTDB taxonomy): domain Bacteria; phylum Bacteroidota; class Bacteroidia; order Flavobacteriales; family Flavobacteriaceae; genus Flavobacterium. The sequence goes on from NZ_JSYP01000020.1 coordinate 10,430, forward strand.
TATTCTACCAAACCCCATAATATGAACTCTTTCATAAAATAACGATCTTCAACTGGCAATTCAGACTGATATTTTTTAAGTAAAATATCCAATGGAGGAATCCCATCAAGAATTTTCTTGTATTCGGCATCCGAACAATCATCTAACAATTCAAAACCACTTTCTGTAAAAAACCATTCAATTGTATCGGTATATGGTGTTTTCTCATTTGGTTTTTCAAGTTTTTCAATCTTTGGGAAATATATAGGGAAAAACGTTCGAATAGCATCACCTATTAAGCGTTGTGCAACAATTGCCGCTCCCTCCTGCTCTCCTTCATAAACCAATTCGACTTTTCCTGTAATAGCTGGAATAATCCCCATAAAGTCAGATAAACGCAAAACTGTTTTATCAATGCCTGCACGCAAAGCACGACGCTCAGCAGTACTCAATAAGTTCTCATAAGCCGTAATACTCATTCTGGCACTCACACCACTTTTATTATCTACAAACTCACTTTCGCGAGCTTCAAAACTTATTTGCTCCAATAAGTCCTTGGCCAAACTAGGAATATAAACCGATTCATTCTGGCTTGCATCTAATTTAGCTTCCTGTTCTGTAATCGTTCTGGCAATAGCAACGGTTTCTGGATAATGTGTCAGGATTTGTGAACCAATTCTATCTTTTAATGGCGTAACTATACTTCCTCGATTCGTGTAATCCTCAGGATTTGCAGTAAATACAAATTGCATATCTAGAGGCATTCTTAACTTAAATCCTCTTATCTGAATATCTCCTTCTTGTAAAATATTAAACAAAGCTACTTGAATCCTAGCTTGCAAATCGGGTAATTCATTAATTACAAAAATACAACGATTGGCACGCGGAATCATTCCGAAATGAATCACACGGTCATCGGCATAAGAAAGCTTTAAATTGGCAGCTTTTATTGGATCCACATCCCCTATTAAATCGGCAACGGTTACATCTGGCGTAGCAAGTTTTTCGAAGAAACGATTATTTCTATGCAGCCATTCTATGGGTGTTTCATCTCCTTTTTCGGCAATTATATCTTTTGCAAAGCGAGAAATTGGCTTGAATGGATCATCATTAATTTCTGACCCAGCCACAAATGGAATGTATTCATCTAATAATTCGACCATCTTACGAGCCAATCTTGTTTTGGCCTGACCACGAAGTCCTAACAAATTAATATTATGGCGTGATAAAATAGCACGTTCTAACTCCGGAATAACAGTATTCTCAAAACCATGAACACCCTCAAAAACAGGTTTACCTGATTTTATCTTTTCACGAAGATTATTTCGCAATTCATCTTTAATGCTTTTACTTTTATATCCAGAGGCTTTTAATTGGCCTAATGTGTTTATATTATTTATTTCCATTTTTATTGAAATATCAATTTGTTGTTTATTTTATATTTGAACTATTAAACGCAGCTGTGCATCTATGAAACTTTATCTAAAGTTAGACGCACTGCTGTGCGTCTCTACGGCAAATCTTTGTCGCTTTATTGCACCGAACCTTTGAGACTCTTTACCGAACCCTCTTTTTTCTATTCGCTTCATAATCTTCAAAAATCATTTCGCCAAGACCCTTTAATCCCGTATAGAATGCTTTTCCCTGATTAGCTTCGGTAAAATGGTTGACAAAACGTTGCAAATAAGGATCACTTGCAATCATAAATGTAGTAATAGGAATATGCAACTTTCTAGCTTGTTGTGCCTGATTGTAACATTTGTCTACAATATATTCGTCTAAACCATTACTGTTCATATAATAAGATCCATCGCGCTCACGAACGCAACTTGGCTTACCATCAGTAATCATAAAAATTTGTTTGTTTGTATTTCTTTTTCGGCGTAATAAATCCATCGCCAGTTGCAAACCAGCAACTGTATTGGTATGATATGGTCCAACTTTTAAGTACGGTAAATCCTTGATAGCAATTGTCCAGGCATCGTTTCCGAAAACCAGAATATCAAGTGTATCTTTAGGATAACGAGTAGTAATTAATTCGGCGAGTGCCATGGCAACTTTTTTGGCTGGAGTAATACGATCTTCGCCATACAAAATCATACTATGACTAATATCAATCATTAAGACTGTACTCATTTGCGATTTGTATTGTGTTTCCTCCACAACCAAATCGTTTTCAGTAAGCATAAAACTCTCCACTCCATTATTGATTTGAGCATTACGCAAACTTTCTGTGAGTGAAATTCGTTCTAACCCATCGCCAAAATGAAACTCACGGAATTCCCCCGTATGTTCATCTCCATTTCCGGCATATTTAGTTTTGTGGTTTCCGTTTCCAGAACGTTTTAAATTTCCGAATATCTGATCAAGTGCTTGTTGCCTTATCGCACGCTCAGTTTTGGCAGTAATTCCAATTCCTGAAGAACCATCTTCTTTTATTTCGTCTTTTATATAACCTTTCTTTTTTAGATCTTCTATAAAATCGTCGATGGTATAATTCTCATCTGTAAGTTTGTATTCTTTATCCAACTCACGAAGCCAATCTATAGCTTCATCAAAATCACCCGAAGTATGGGTAATTAGCTCTTTGAAAATACCAAAAAGTTTTTCAAACGGAGACTGATTTGGCGCTTCATACGTTTTAAAATAAAACCCTTTTTTATGTTCCTCTTTCATAATTCTAAAATTACATCATTTTAGAATGTAGCTAAAACAAACAGATATTAATTTTTAGTTAAAAGATTTAATCAAAAATTAACTGATAATCAGTTAAAAACTACTAATTATTCAAATTTTCCTTCAAGATAATACCAAACCCCATTTTCTAGTTTAAAAGTAGAAAACTCATAATGTATTTGAGGTTGTTTCTTTTCATCCAAGAAGTAAGCCTTAAATGCAACTGTAGTTTCTGTAAAACTTATAATTTCCAATTGCTGCCATTCATTGGCTATAGCCCAATTCAAGATATCCTCTTTCGAATAATATTTCCTTTCGGAAGAATGGGTCGTAGCCAATAAATAATCGGCATCTTTAATAACATAAGCCGAAAAACGAGAACGCATTAAAGCTAATGCAGTTGGCGCATTTTGATTATTCTTGAGATATAAACCACAACAATTATCAAAATATAAACGTGTATCGCAATAACATTTGGAATTTTCCATAAAGACAAAAATCTAAAATTATTCGGCAGTATTTATCTTTTGATGTAACTGGTTTAATAAAACCTGATATTTACTAATCTCGATTAAATCTTCATCCTCTTCCGAAAAATCGAGCAAATCATCCAAAATATCACTTACTTCTGCCAATTTATTGTTCGCAGATTTATTTTGTTTAGCAGCAATTAAATCTATTATTTCCTGAACACTTTCTTTTAAACCACTGAATTTATCGTTTTCCATATATTTTATTTATCAGATGAAGATTTATCCTCATTAAACTTCTTTACAATTTGTTTTAATTTCTCCTTACGCGCAATTTCAGCTTGTTTTACTTTGTCTTGTGCCTTGTGCAACTTATCGTTGTGTTTCTTAATATTTCTTTCGTTATTCCTTCCCATTATTCTATTTCTCTTTTAATTTCTTCTAAAGTTTTCTCTGTAAAAATAAGTTCATTTATAATTGCTTTACGCAAAATATCGATATCTTCATAATCAAAATATTTTGCCCATGAAGTTAGTTGTTGCAAGTTTCTAATTTGTTTAATCCTTTTTGTTGTTTCAAAACTGGTTCTAAGTATAGCTTTATTATCATATTCTGGATTATTCTTGTGTTGATAATTAACCGTGTTTCTAGAATAATCAGCTTCAATATAATATATTTTATCAATGGCATTATCAGGATAAAAAGAACTCCAAGCCGCAAAACCCAGTTTAAATTTAGATTCTGTTTCAGGTTCCATAGCAACCAAACGCCATTTGCTATTAGCCAATCTTCCCCAATGGTTAGAGAAACGATACATTCCTAAATCGGAATAATAATACCTACTTCCTGCTTTACTTTCAAATTGAATTTTCAAACCTTCAACTTCTTTCGAAGTTACTTCCTGAAAAACACAAAATGTATTTTTGAACGAATTAGGATTTGGTCTAAAGTTTTTTTGCATGTGCAAATATACTTAGATTGTCACGAACTCCCTAAACCAAACAATATATTGATTAACTTTGCAGCTTCAATTTTTAAATAAAAATATCATGACAAAGGCTTCTCAAGAAAAAATGTTACAAAAAGGGGTTTATACTGGGATAATGGAGAAGGATGAAAACAACAACTATTTTTGTGGTGAATACCTTTTAGATTACAAGATAGCACATGCTAATCACGTAGTTGGAGATTGGATTACAATAAAATCTATAATCGAAAACCCAAGTGATATTAGCTATAACAAGTATCCTAAAAAATCAAAAAACTTTGACAAGGCAAATAATAAGCCTGAACAAAAATAAAACAATCATTTTTTAATCTTTTGCTTTTTCAGTACATAGTATTAAGAATCAGCAAACTTATTCTATTTAAAAATCAAGCTTTTACATATTTTTTGAATATTTTTTACTACGAAAGTAAAAAGTTAAAAAAAAGTGTACCTTTGCAAAAAATTTGTCTTTTTTGAATTAAACAAATATTAATTTCAATCTAATAGACAAGTAGTTATCTTATTTATGAAAAAAATAGTTGAATACCGCAAGTTACTAAACGTAGACAAAACTGCAGAATTAAAAGATTTAAAAACCATTTACCGTAATGCTATGAAAGAATGTCATCCTGACAAATTTCAAGGTAACGACGCTGGTTTGAAAGAAGCAGAAGAAAAAAGTAAATTAGTTATTGAAGCTTACCACTTTTTGGTAAGTATCAATCCTGAGACAATTAAACTAAACTTGCCAGAATATACAGAAACAATCGCTACTTCATCTATTACAGATTACAAATTTGTAGAAGGTAGATTAATTATTGATTTCTCAAATGGTAGCGTTTACGAATACATCAGCGTACCAAAAGCTACTTATGTAAAAATGGTAAATGCAGATTCTCCTGGAAGATTTGCAAAAAGACATATTCTTAACTCTTTTACTTGGAGAAAGAAAACAAATCAAGACTAAAATTATAGTCTCTGTAAAAAAGCATCCACCATTGGCGGATGCTTTTTTTTTGCTGCAAAAACACCTAAAATATTATTTTTTATTTTAAAATTAAATCAAAAGAGTCACACATCCTTACAAAAAACACCCTAAACCAACTGACTACAAGGTTTTTATCTTACAAAAAACTATAACAAAATTTTAGGTTACAAAATTATTTATCTTTTATAATTTTAAATACTTTTGTTCCACAAATCAATTAACTAATTAATAATGAAAAAAATATTTTTTTTACTTACTGCTTCTATAGCAATAATTTCATGCAACAAAGTTAAAGACGGTGAATACCTTATTACTGGAACTGCAACAGGAATTGAAAACGGGAAAACTATAATCCTACAAACTCAAGATCAAACTACAGGAGCTCTTATTGCTCTAGACACTGCAAAAGTTGAAAATGGAAAATTTGAAATTAAAGGTAAAGTTACTGAACCTGCATTTCATACATTACAATTACAAGGAGCTCAAGGACCAATTCCTTTTATCCTAGAAACAGGAGAAATTAAAGTTGTTGTGGATAAAGATAGTATCCATAAATCTAAAATTTCTGGAACATACAACAATGATGAGTATGTGAAATTTAATGATGAACTTATGAAAGTTCAGAAGAAATTAGTTGATTTCCAGAAAAAAAACACACAAACTATGAATACTGCTCAACAAGCTAAAGATACAGCAGTAATCAATGGTTTAATGAAAGAATTCATGAAAATCCAAGGTGATGTTCAAACTGAGACTAAAGCAAAATATACTACATATGCTGAATCTCACCCAAAATCTTTCATCAGCGCTTTAATTATCAAAGGAATGTTGAATGATCCATCTACTGATGTAAAAAAAGCAGAAGCTCTTTATACTAGTTTAGATGAATCAGTAAAAAACACTAAACCTGGTAAAGAAGTAAAAGAAAAAATCGGTCAAATGAAAATGCCTGCTGTTGGTGCTACTGCTCCTCCAGTTGGTAGCGCAAACTGAAGGTCAGATTTTTCTGCTCCTAATCCAGAAGGAAAAATGGTATCGCTTAAAGAAAGTTTAGGCAAAGTAACTATCGTTGATTTCTGGGCTTCATGGTGCGGACCTTGTAGAAAAGAGAATCCAAATGTTGTAGCTATCTATAAAGAGTTACATTCAAAAGGTCTTAACATAGTTGGTGTTTCTTTAGACAAAGAAGCTAAAGCTTGGAAAGAAGCTATTGCAAAAGATAACTTAACCTGGACACAAGTTTCTAACTTGAAATTTTGGGAAGAGCCAATCGCAGCTCAATACGGTGTTCAATCAATTCCTGCAACATTTATACTAGATGCAACAGGAAAAGTAGTTGCACAAGATTTAAGAGGCGATGAACTTAGAGCAAAAATATTAGAGCTTTTAGCCAAATAACATCAATTTTAGAATAAAACAAAAAAATCTCCCTAGTGGAGATTTTTTTGTTTTTATACATTACCGATTTATCATCACTAATTCATAACTTAAAATTAAAACAAACGAATAAACATTCGAAACAATATAAATCAACCTTCATAACATTCTAACACCAAACACATCAATAAAGTCGCCATATTAGATTCTAAGCCTATCTACAATAAAACAACGCCTTTCCAGTCCACATAACTCTTATACGGAACATTTCCATAATCATTTTGGTTTTCCGCTTTAAAACTCATAAAAAACACATCTAGAAAGACTCCATGAATCAATATTAGATCTACAGAGTACTAGTCGTCGTAAATTAATCCCTTCTAATCTGTTTTTATAAATATCAAAACTGTTTTTAAACAAAAAACCCTGCAAATCTTTAGATTTGCAGGGTTTTAACATTTTCAGGATTAAAAAAAAGCTTGACTAAGTTGCCTTTTCACTTCTTTTCCCTTTTCGTGGGGAGAGCAGGATTCGAACCTGCGAAGTTTACACAGCAGATTTACAGTCTGCCCTCGTTGGCCGCTTGAGTATCTCCCCGAAGCTTGTATTAATACGCTTTGTTGTTCTAAGCGGTTGCAAATATAGGAACGTTTTTGATGTATACAAACTAAAATTGTACTTAATTTTAAGATATTTTTTAAATCATTGGTATTGAATAAAATAAAAATCATTAATTAGAAAGAATTTTCCGTCTTACTTAAAATATTGATATTTTTTGACTAAAAGCTAAGTAGTTTTACTCAAAATTAACAGTCTTTAAATATAGGAAGATAGGTTAAGATACATTTTTTATAACCTCTGTCAACTTTAAATTGTAGTATTATAAAGAGGAACTATCCGTTTTTTTGCCAAAAGGCCACTTAAATACTGTAGGTTGATATTTTCGAGTTCGAAAACCTACAAAAGATTTTTTTGAGTTAAATTGAAAATAAATATTATAGAGCATTAAATAAGACATATCTTTTCCTGGTGCTGTGCCATATGAATGACCAGGCCAAAACAGTGAATAAACAGGTAAGTAACTTTTCAAGAATTGAACGGAATCATACAAATTTCCAGCTCCTTCTTTGGAACAAACTCCAACACCCTCGATAAAAACGGTATCTCCAGAAAACACATGCTTATCTATTAAATAACAAACACTACCTGAAGTATGCCCTGGGGTAAAAATCGGAGTTATTTCTATTGTACCAATTTTAAAGCTCTGTAAGTGAGAAACCAATTGTAATTTAGAGTATGTTAATCGAAAATTAATTGCATCTATATCCGAAATCCATATAGAAACATTATTTTTTTTCGAGAATTCTTCTGCCAGGTCTATATGATCTAGATGCCCATGTGTAATCAACACTCCCTTTAATAAGATTCCATTTTCTTCTATGTAAGAATTGATAAGCTCATAATTCCAAGCCGGATCAATCAAAATACCTTCATATTGATTATGAATTAGGTAACATTGATTATTAAAAACACCATTAGTAACCTCAAAAAGTTGCACATAAATCATTAAGACAGTGAGTTTAGACAGGTTAGATCTTTTGTAAAATCAGTTAAATTTATATTTGTATTTCTGGGGCAAATAATAGAAATAATATAAGATTTTAAAACTATAGAAAATGATTTGTACTGCGTAAAATTTTTAAAGTTTCCCGTGTATATTCCATCTTTATAATTAAGAGAATCTAATTCTAAATATTTAAAATCAATCATCATCCCTGTCTTTAAAATTTTAGAAAGGCCTTCCTTTACTGTCCAAAGCAGCGTATAGGCAGTAGCCTTATCATTAAGTTCTGAATTTACTAAAATTATTTCTTCTTTGGTAAACATACTAACCATCAAATCGACTTTATCGGGATTAATTCTCTCTATATCTATACCAATAGGATGAGCTTCTGGATAAGCCATAGAAATTCCAATAGCATCACAGTGGGTAATAGAAACCTGAAAGCCAGAGTAAGGTAAATACTCTATAACAGGAAATTGAAAAACTCCAAAACCTACTTTAAAAGAATTCATTGCTATCTTGGCTGGAATAATTTTGCTTAAAGCACTTTTTGCGCTTATACGTCCTAACAAATAACTAGATTTTCGTTTATCGAATTTTAAAGAATTTAGATAGGTTATCTCATCTAAATGCAAATCTTTTAAATATCCATACAAATCTGCTAATTCTTGCTTTATAATAGTATATCCAGCTGAATGTACTGAATTTTCTCTTACGAGTTTTATAGTGCCTTCAAATAGCATAATTGGAGGGATTAGAAATTAAACCATTTAATTTTTCTAGTTGTCTGAGCTCATTCCCAAAAGGAGATAAAATTAGCTGTATGTATGACTCTGATGTTTTTGGTATTGAATATTTAGTAAAAGTAGCACTAGTACCAGAAGGCCCTAAATCAATATATATACATGGACCGAGTTGTTCTAAAAAATCAATTCCTTTTATATGACTAGAATATGAACTTACAACTTGATTATAATACTCTGTATCTACGCTTGTTAAGAAATCCGATGTTAGGCTAGACACATAAGGCACTTTAGGTTTAGCCAATTCAATACCTTGTTGCATATAAAACGAAAAATCTTTTAAACCTTCATAAATAAGGGGAGAATGAAAAGGAATGGTGACTGGAATCCGTGCATGCATTATCTCTTCTTTCTTTAAGATTTTTTGATATTGATCTAAATTAATTGCTGTACCTGAGACAGTATAACTTCCCTGAAAATTATCGCTGGCAAGACACAAATCATACTGCTCATATATTTTGGATTTATGGTGCGCCTCAGCATTTATAACCGTAAGCATACCTCCTTCAAGGTTGCTTCTCGTTAAAGATTTGGACTGTTCTACAGCCGCTTTTATAGCTGTAGGTGCAGACCAAACACCAGCTGCAACACCGGCAGCGAACTCCCCAAGACTTTGTCCAAAAACATAATCTGGCAAAATGTTATAAGATTTCATTACCTCTATCATAGCAATCTCTATTGCCACAATAGCCGGATGAGTGATTAATAGCTCATCAAAATCTGTATCATCATTACCATATAATTCATTCACAAGGGATCTATGCAGGTATTTCTGAAAAATTAAATCACTTTCTTCAATACTTGATCTAAAAACGGCATTGTTCGTAAATAGACCTTTACCCATATTACGATACTGACTGCCTTGACCAGAAAATAAAAAGACGACTTTATACTTTTTCATACTTGTGTAAGATTACTACATTTTTTTTAAATTACTAAATATATCCCATATGAGTTTGACCTGTTTTTATGTAATATCTTTTAGTTATTTACCTCCCGAACAAGGCTTTTATATTTTCTTTGACTTGTGATTGTTGAAAAGTTATTTCGTGCATTTCTAATTCCTGATCAAATACTTCTTTTAAACTTGCCTTGATTTTTGATGTTAAATGCTTTTTTAATATCACTAATGAAAGTCTTGGTTTCTCGGCTAACTTCTTTGCTAATACTATTGCCTCTGTAATAACTTCTTTTTTTGGAACTACTTGTAAGGATACACCACGTTCTTGTAATTCTCCTCCTCTATAACTTTCGGCTGTAAAAAGCATTTCGCATCCTAAAGAGGAGCCAAACCGTAAGGGCACCATATATGTCGCTCCCATTCCTGGAGTAAATCCGTATTTCATGAAGTTAGCTGTATATATGTTTTCTTTTCCTAAAATTTGAAAATCTGCATAACATCCAAACACTAGTCCTCCTCCTATAGCATGTCCTTGCATGGCAGCAATTACAGGTATTTCACAATCTATTGGTGCTGTAAAAAAATCTAATTCGGTAAATTTTAACTCTCCATCATATATTTGTTGTAATTCATCCTGAGTTCCTCCGCAAGAAAAATAGCTATCATACCCTGTTAGGATTACTACTTTATATTCTTTCTTTTGGTTTACGATAGCAAAAGCATCTTTTAATCCTTTTATTAGCTCTTTAGAAAATGTATTTCTTGACTCTTTATCTTGCATCGTAATTTGTACGATATCTTTGGTAATTTCTGTAATACTTACTACTTCTCCCATGGATACTCTCCTTTCTCTACAAAGTTTTTTATATTATTTTGTACAACTTCTGATTCTATTAGTGATTGTAATTTATTAACTGCTACTATTTTGGTTTCATCCTTAATTATCCAAAGTTTTGCTGTATAGGATTTAATTTCCTGAATTGTATTAGTTTCTAATCGACTAAGTCGTAATAAATTTTTCCTTACCTGATTACTAATTTCGTCTGTTACTTCATCTACTAAACCTATTTCATAAGCTCGCTCTGCCGTTATTCCATGTGTAATTAATGTCAACCATTTGGCTTTCTGCGGCCCAACTCTTTGTATTAAAAAAGGCATTACACAAGCGGGTAACAATCCGAATAGAGCTTCGGATAATCCAAAAGTTGCCTGATTACCTGCAATTACTATATCACTAGCTGCCACTAATCCTAACCCTCCTGCATTTACTTTCCCTTCTACTTTTGCTATTACAACCTTATCAATTTCGCTAATTGTCTGCAATAAATTATAATATTGATCAGGTTGTTGACTCATTAAAGCTTCATCCTTCTGATGTACTACAGCTTCAAAATCCATTCCTGTACAGAATTGATTTTCGTTTCCTGATAATATAATGATTTTTACTTTGGCGTTTTGCTTTGTATTTTCTAAAACCTCCAAAAGTTCATTCACCATTACTGCATTAATACTATTATTCTGTTTGGGTCTGTTGAGTTGAATATGGATAACTTCTCGTTGTTGACTTACTAAAATAGTATTGTATATTTTATCGACTTGTATCATACCCATTCGTAAATTCTGTGATAATTTTTAATTTCAGAAAAGATTAGTTTCTTTTTTCCTTTTACTTTACTAAATGGTTTTGGAAATAATGAGGTGTCTATTTTGAAATCTCTGGTTCCAAATTTGATTTCTGAATTGACTCCAAAAGTATTTTCATATTCTTCCATTGATAATACCACCCGTTCATCTAAATGTCCCTCTATAGCCAAGGATGAAATTAAAGCTTGGCTTTCGGGATGTATTATTCCACTAAAAAATTCTGAACAACATCCTGATCCATACGAAAAGATACCCACTCTTTTTGGGGTTTCGAAGTTTCCTTTTTCAATCATACTTACTAATGCTAAATAGGTAGTGGCTCCCATAATATTTCCAACTCTCTGACAATATTCTAAAGATGGAGCTACACGTTCTTGAAAATCTCTTTCAATTTGATCTGGTTTCGCCTTCTTAAATTTTCGCATATTGGTTCGGTGTGCTCCTTTTACCATTCCTCCAAAAGGGGTATGGAAAACTAAATATTGAAAACTATCCTGATAATCTGCATCTTCGACTCTCTTTTGATATTCTTTAAAGCTGTTTTCACAACAATCCAGATATGATAATAACGATAAATCGGAGTCACCTGCTTCTTTATCGGGAACAGGTCTACAGGTATCCATAACTTCATAACCATAATAACCGCTAGCACCTTTGTCTATTTCAAATATCTTGGGTTTATCACTAATTAACATTGCTACAGCTCCTGATCCTGATGAAGGTTCTACAAAAGACATTTCCATAGCTGCTCCTTCTACTGTACTCATCCTCATGATATCTGTAGCTATTACTAAAACTTTTCTGCCGGGAGCTGTACCTGAAAGAATAAAATTAACAGCCATCTGTAATCCTGCTGTTCCTGAATAACATGCGTTCTTGAGTTCAAACAATCTGCAATTTCTACTAAGTTTTAAATAATCATGCATGTACGTACTCATCGACTTTCCAAAATCAATTCCTGATTCTGAACAGCTGATTAGCATATCTATACTTTCTATTTCTTCTTCTGTCAATGCATCCAATATGGGTTTTGCTGCATTTACTCCGTTAGAAATAGGGTCTTCATAAGGCATTGGTACTGTTTTTTCTTTCATTAACAAATTTTCAAATCGATCTATATTTAATTGTCTATGCTTTGCTAATTCAACTACGTTTATGGCTGCTGATCCACAATATATATTTATAGCTTCTATTCCTGCTCTCATATTTTTTTTTGATTCTATATTGATTACGCTTCTAAAATGATTGCTGTATTAATACCTCCAAAACCAAAGCTATTGCTCAATGTGTATTGTATCGAATGGAGGTCTCTATAACTTTGTATCCAGTCCATAGGGTAATCTATTGGTGTTTTTAAATTAAGGCTTTCATGCACAAAATTCCCATTCATTTGTATCAAACTCGCAATGGCTTCGACTGTTCCTGCTGCTGTAATGCCATGACCTATTAATGATTTTGTACTATTTATAGGTTTGTTTTTGAGCTGTAAATTAATCAAAGCTTCAACCTCTGTATGATCTCCTAATTTTGCTCCTGTCCCATGTGCATTGATATAATCAATTTGTTCTGGTAAAATCCCCGCTTTTTGCATCGCTTTGGCTATCGCTCTTTGCTCTCCATCTACTGAAGGATTTGGATTCCTATTGGCATCCAATGTAACTCCATATCCAGATATAGTTCCGAACACTTTTGCCTTTCTTTGTTGTGCATATTCTTTTGATTCTAATATAATTGCTCCTGCATTTTGTCCATATATAAATCCTCCATGATCTATATCAAAGGGTTTGTATAGCGGAACTTCGTCTATCGCTGATGCTATTGGTTGCATAGCTCCCAAAGCAGAAAGTCCTTGATATTCGAATACCGATAAATCCATCATAGGAGCAATTACCATAACGACATCATATTCATTATTTTCTATAAGTCTGCAGGCTTGAATGATTCCCATATTTCCGCTCGCGCTGGCTGCACCAATAGTAAATCCTTCTCCTGTAATCTCGAATAATTCTGAAGCAACACCTATCATATCACTATCCAAAAAATTGAATCCGTAGGAGGGTTTCATGAATTGCATTTTACTTTTGTATGTATCTCTAATCTCCTGACAATACTGTTGTTGTGTATTACTACCTGCCACAACTATAGCAATTTTGCTTTTATCAATCGTTAAAGGAAGCTTGGCATTATGCCAAGCTTCCAGAGCACAAAATATTCCATAAGCAGTGCTTGATGAAATATCTCGTAAACGATTTATTTTTAGTTTCCAATGTTCCTCAAACTCACTGTCTGCTATGCTTTTTTTGAGATCAAAATTTTCTACTTTTCCATATATGTAGTTAAAAGTTCTGTCTTCAACAGTATACTCTTTTATAGCAAAATTCGATTTCCCTTTTTTTAAAGCCTCTGTAAAGGCAGGGATTCCTATTGCTATAGGCGTTATTACTCCCATTCCCGTTACACAAGCTTTATATATTTGATCCGGATTCATATAAACGTTGGTGTTTTTATTTTTCAGCAATCAATTCTGCCAACTCATTTATGGTTTGTGCTCCTGCTAATTCTATTCTGGGGATTTCTTTTTCTAATTGTTCTAATGTTAGTGCAATTAATTCTGCTCTATCGATAGAATTTGCTCCAATATCTGATAGTTTTTCATCATTAGATATTGTTTGACCTTCTAATTCTGGAATAATCTCGATTAAATTTTCTCTAATTTGTTCTACTATTTTATTTTTCATGTTGTAATGTTTTTATGTTAATTATATGTTTCCTTTAAATACTTTCCACAAAATTTTGGGTCTGAATAAATCTTTTCCTGATTTAAGATATCCTGCTACTTCTAATAATTCTTTAAATAATTCGGTGTCTTTATTAGCTGCTTTTTGTAAAGCTTTCATATATCCATTAACCATTTTGAGTCCAGCAGGTTTTTCTCCTTCTGTTTCTGGGTATTTAAAATCTTCATAAGATCCCGAAGTCCAGAAATCTTCTATTACTTTATTTACTTTGTTTATATAAGTCTTAAAAACTTTATCATTCGATGGTGTAATTCTCAATACTTCGTCTAGAATTTTGGCCTGACATATAGCTGATGCCATTCCTTGGGCATACATTGGGTTGAAGTTTGAAACTGCATCCCCTAAGACTAAATATGACCCCGGAAATCTCTCTAGTTTTTCATAATGTCTTCTTATACTATGTGGACATTTAAACACTAGAAAATCTGTAAGCCTTGTTGCTCCTAATATGGCATCATATAATCCTGAAATAGGCAGTCCTTTTAAAAACTTTAGTAGTTCTTCATCATTTTGAGGTGGTTCAACTCCTCTCATTCCTATTAATGTAAGTACCCATCTATTATTTTCAATAGGCATCAGCACGGCTCCTAATTTTTCATTTGGTGCCTCTGGAGTATAGCTAATTACTTCTAATTTTTCTTCCGGAAGCATTTTTTTACGTTCAAATAATATGGTTACATACATGATATCAATCTTGATTTTAGTTTCTTCTGGTGTTGGATATCCATATTGTTCTAACCATTTATAAGCTTTGGTTCCTCTTCCTGAAGCATCTACTATAAAATCGGTATTTATAATCTGTTTTTCACCTGCTTTTTCTAATACCAAAGCGTTGACATTCTCATTTTGCATTTTCATTTCTAAGGCTTTGGTTTCATCTTGAATCGTAATATTCTTGATATTCAAAACCTGTTTTTTTACATGATATTCTAAAAGCTCCCTTGTCATCGTAAGTGCAGTAATTCCTGTAACTCCTTTTTTCTTGAACCCTCCGTATGAATACCAATTGTAATCATTACCGACATCCAGTTCTGATGCGCCATTTTCTATTAATTCTTTTTTTAGCGATGGAAAATACGCTAAGAGTATGTTCATTGCATGGGCTAGTACCAAATGGATATGTCTCGTTTGTGGTTGTCCTTTTCTCGTTTCTGGTTTATTATCTACTTTATCTTTTTCTATAATGGTTACTTTTTTAAAATGGTTGCTTAATGCTCTTGCTGCAACTAAGCCTGCCATACTCCCCCCAATTACTACTGCATGTTCTCTAGCGGTATTCATATTTTTATTCGTTTTAATATTTTATACTTTTTTATCCGACACTATCTTTAAACCAATGCAGCTTTTTTATTCATTAATTTTTCTGCAGATTCCATGATTTTCATTCCTATTTGATCTACATGTCTGTTTTGCCATTCTTCTAATGGTGTTCCTTTTACCCATTGATTAAATGCACCTAAAGCTGCTCCTGACTGTATTTGAAAATTAGCTTGTTCATCTGTAGCTCCTTCTAATGCATATTGGTTTGCCTGCCTTAAATAATATTTAAATATAGTAGCCATCTTTTTCTTAGGTCTTTCTTCTATACTCGCTATTTGTGCTATTTCATCTCTTTGTATAAACTCTTGTTTGATAATTTGCCATACTTCTGGTAATGTTTTCTTGAAGTATTTAGCCTCTAGTTGTTCTCTTACATCAATGGGCAAATCATCTAAACCATCATAGCGTTGATACAACTCGTATAGTTTTTTTGCACGTGTTGCAAAGAGAACTCCTTTCTTTAACACCTGTGCTTGTATGCCAATTTCAAACAGTTCTTCGTCTGGAATATATGCTGTATCCTGTACATCACTATTTTGTAATAACTCTTTGGCTATAGGGCTTAAACCAGATTCTACTGTACATTGATTAATTGAACCTGTGAGTACAAAATCGGCTTCCATGATAAAAGCACTAACAGCAGCTTCCGGAGTTCCTATTCCTCCTGAAATCCCCAGATGTATTGGGTCTTTATACTTATATTGCTCTTGGATTTGGTTACGCAAACTTTTTATCGATGGAAACAATACAAATGCAGAACTCCTATGCGTTACCCCTCCCGGATCTGCTTCTATGCAGATATCTCCACTTAAAGGAATTTCTCTTGCCATTTCTGCCTGATCTTGTGTAATCCATCCGTTATCTAACAACCTTTTGATAAGCCTTTCCGGAACTGGTTTCATAAAACCTTCTGCAACTTCTGGTCGCGATATTTTGGCTATGATTTGGTTATTACAAACTATATTTTGACCGTCTTTCCTCTCTAAACCTACAATTCTAAAATACGCTAAGGCTGAAGTAATTTGACTAAATCCTCCTGCTTCTATTATTGTTATCCCTTGCTTTAGCAAACTATTGACTAATTCTATCTCTTTGTTAGGATCCAGAATATTGTGATATAAATTAACTCCAAAAGTTTTCTCTTTTGCGACTTGTTTCTGAAGCCTTTCTATATCATTATTAATTTCCTTTATGGTACGTCCTTTGGTTCCCAAAAAACTTAACATTTGAGAATTTGCCATTTTCTTCACCATCTCTACTGAAGTTATTCCCATATGAAGTCCACCTGCAACATAAGCATAAGATGTATTGTATCTTTCGCAAAACGTACTACTTCCTAACGTGTTTTTTTCATGAATACCGGTTGTTTCTTCCGCTATATTTTTTACTTGTTTTTCACTAATAAGGATTGGCTCTTCTATCTTTATTTCTTCATAAATAGGCGAACAACTGCTCTGAATTTGCTCAACCATTTTGGTTAATCTATCTCCTCCTACTTCTTCATATTCTTTAACATTTTTTCCCATCAGATAACGGATAGAATCAACCCATTGTACTGAACTTGCTATTTGTGTTCCGAGCAAATCTTTAATTTCATGTTGGGCGTAACTTCTTGCTGTAACATTAGAAACTACTGGAACTTTAAGACTATTAAACTCTAGTTTATGAATAAAGCCGTTAAACTCTTCTACTGCACTTTTCATATACCTGGAGTGAAATGGTGCGGTAACTAGTAATTGAATAATTTTTATATCTTGCCTGTCAAAATCTTTTACCAGCTGATTAATTGCTTCTTCAGGACCTGATACTACTACTTGACTAGGTGTATTGAAATTAGCTATATCAATAGCATCATGTCCTCCCTCTTTCAATTTTTCTTTTAAAGTGATTTCATCTAATCCTAAAACAGCTGCCATTGCCCCTCCAGAAGCTTCTCCCATTAAGGCTCCTCTTTTTTGTACAATTCGTACTCCCGTTTCAAAATCAAATGCTCCTGCCGCCAATAAAGCATTATATTCTCCTAAACTATGACCGATAAAATAATCTGCTTGAGTTGAGGCAAATTGTTCATCATATTTTAGTGCGTTAACAACAAACAAAGCAGGTTGTGTAAACTCTGTTTTGTTAAGTTCTCTTTTGGGATCTTTAAGACATAATTCTTCTAGGTCATATCCAAGGATATTTGAAGCTATTTCCGTTTTGTCTTTATACTTATCAAAAAGATCTTTTCCCATTCCTTTGTATTGGGCTCCTTGTCCTGGAAACATTATTGCTTTCATTGATTTTTCTTGGTTTTAATTAATAAAAAACTATTTACGCATATTGGCCACAAATACTTTCCACATAAAATTGGGAGAGAATAAATTTGTTACAGGTTCTATCATGACAGAAACCTTTACAAGCTCACTATATACCGATGCATCCTTATTGGCTGCCTTATGAATTGCTACCATATATTTATTGACTAGTTTTACTCCTTTAGGTTTTTTACCTATGGTTTCTTCATACCTGAAATTTTCATACGATGAGGCATCCCAACATTGATCCAAGATCTTAGCTACTTTTTCAAAATATATCTTTGACATATTTGCCGGATCATGTTTCTCTATTAGTTCTTCTAAAATTTCTACTTGTAAACAAGCAGAAGTTATACCTTGTCCATGTGCAGGATTTAAATTGCAAAACACATCTCCTATCGGAAGGAATCCTTTAGGGAATTTAGATAACTTCTCATAATATTTCCTTAAGCAATATGGGAACTTATAGACTACAAAGTCACTTTCTTTTTGGCATGCTGCTAGCACATTATAAAAATTTTTGTCTGGTAATTGTTTAAGAAATTCCATTAAATCTTCGTCTGTCGGAGGATCTTCTTTATGCCAACCAGCTACACAAACCAAGTTTTTATTATTTTCAATGGGTTGTATTACCACTCCTATTTTATCGGGAGATTTTGGTGCATACATCATTACCTTTCCTCCCTGAAGTCCTCCTTCAGGTCTCGTGTATATAGCTGTTTTGTATGTAATGTTAACTATCGTTCTCTCTTCTTCTGGCTTTGAATAATTGTTGTTTTCTAACCACTTAGGTGTTAAAGAACCTCTTCCCGTCGCATCAATTACCAAATCGGATTCTATTACATATTCCTCAGTATCTATACCCTTAACTTTTACTCCTTTAATCGTTCCGTTTTTTTCAATTAAATCGATATATTTTGTTTTATCGACTATTTGCACATTCGGTATTTTTTCTACTCTTTTTCGAACTCTATAATCAATTAATTTTCTACTACATATCAATGTATTTATCCCCGTAATCATATTTTGTTTTATACCTCCATAAGAATACCAGTATGCTCCATTGGCAAGGTCTAGTTCTACAGCTCCATCATCTTTTAATTCTTTTGTAATCCTTGGAAAATAGTGTTCTAAAGTATTTAACCCTCTAAGCAACAACACATGAAACTGTCCTCCGTGAGATTGACCTTGTCGCACTTCTGGCTTGTCCTCTAGTTCATCTTTTTCGATTAGAATTACTTTTTTATATCTTTTACTGAGTACTTTTGAAACCATTAATCCAGAAATTCCTCCCCCTAATATAATTGCAGTTTTATTATTCATTTTATTGTTTTTAAAATTTTAAGGCTCTTGTTTACAATTGCATTTATACAACCAAAACAGGTGTGTTCAAACGCTTAATTTTTATATTGAATTTACTAGGTCCAAGAGTTGTATTAAAATGATCTTCTACACTATTTTCTTTATCTGCTTTTGTGATTTCATAATTTTTTAAAATCATACACAAAATGGTTTTCATTTCTACCATTGCCAATGATTTCCCTGGACATATTCTTTTTCCAAGTCCAAAGGGTATAAGGTTACTTTGAGTTGTATGAAACGTGATACTTTTGCTATCTACCCAGCGTTCCGGATCAAATGCTTCTCTTTTTAAAAAAGGACAACTTTCCTGATCTCTATAATGGGATAATAAAAATACATCTGTATCTTTTGGTATTTCATATTCTCCAATAATACAGTCTTCATTTGTAGTTAATGCGATGACTGGGATTACTGGTTTTAACCTCATTACCTCATAAATAACTGCATTTACATACTCTAATTGATTGGAATCGTCCATTACTTGTAAAAACTTTTCTTCTCCTAAAACAAGCGATATTTCTTCTCTCATCTTCTTCTGAACTTCGGGATAGTCTGTAATATAATGTAGTACCCATAATATAGTATTGGCAGTTGTATCTTCTCCAGCTACAAGTGTTCCAAATATGCTTGGATAAATCTCTTCATCTGTTAAGTGTACTCCATCATCATCTGTTGCCTGTAATAATGCCTCTATATAGTTTGTCGGGTTTTCTTTCAGTTCAGGATTTAATCTTATTCTTTCCTTTGCTTCATTTATATACTTCCAGATACCTTGTTTTATTTCTTTTAAATCTCTATCTAATTTATAATCCTTAGGTAGTTTAAAAAATTTCCAATATTGAACAGGAACTACAATTCGAAATTGTATCATGTTCATTACTCTTTTATAATTGTTTTGAATTTTATTTCCGTCATTTCCAACAGTTCCTATTTTCTGTCCAAATGCTAAATAGGATATAATATCAAATGAGTAATTAAAAATATCTTTATGCACGTCTATTTCTGACGTTTTTTCCAATGTTCTCTCCCAATGATTATAAAGGTCTTCTGTAGTTTCTTTTATAGATGGATAAAAGGATCTAAGTACTTTATTAGAGAGTGCTTGAGTTACGTATTTTCTGCTTCTTTTCCATTCATCTCCTTCTGTTGAAAAAAGGTTATGAACATCCATCTCTTCTAATACGGGTCTGATATTTTTAAAACGTCTGTATTTATAAGGGCGTTGGTTTAGAATTTCCTTGATAAAAGACACTTCAGAAATCACTACTCCGTTTTCGCCATTAACATTAATTTTATAAAAAGATCCATATTCTTTTGCCCATTCTTCGTATTGCAAATGCACTTTTGTCATCTTAGAAAGAAAGCTTAACGAATTACCAAAAACTGGTATTGTTTTGGGACCTGGCAAATCTTTTAATGATTTTATAGGTATGTATCTTTGCTCAGGTGTATTTTCCATCTCTCTTTTATGAGCCAAAAGTTCATTTTTATCAATAAAGATATCCCCATTAACTATTTCATAATAGAATGTTTTTAAACCGTCTTTTGATTTGCATTTATTTTCTCCTGATGTGCAATTAAACTTCCATTGATGCGCTGGGCATACTATATTTTGCTCTCCATCAATTTCACCAAAACTCAGCAATTCTTTTTCGTGCGGGCAAAGTCCTTGAAATATTTTAATCTCATCGTTATTATTAACTATTACAAGCTCTACATTTTCTTTATTGATACCTATCATTTTCTTATCTTCCAATTCACTACTATTTATTAGTCTAATTGGATGAAACTGTTTTTTAATTTCCATATTCTATATTTTAAAAAGGCCAATTAATAATTTACTTTTTTCCCTTTTTCATCTAACATCTTTATGGCAGATCTCCATGAAGGACTTTTTTCTGTTTCATAAGAAACATAGGCTCCGTATACTGCTATTTTACCAATATCTTTCATCACATTTCTATGTTCACCATTGTTTCTAAATTCCAACATATGCTCATGGTCTCTCCATAATGTCATTGTATAGACAATCCTAAAAAGTTTCAAACTTCTATATTTTAAGCACTTTACCTCTTTCATTTGTTTTTTTAATCTGTATTCTACAGAGAATAATGACATTGATTTTAATAGAGATGTACTTTTTATTTTAGTTATAGATACTATCATTATTACGTATATTTTTTTATGTTATTTAATTCAAGGATTCTTGTTCTTTTTGTTCTTTATAAAATGTTATTTCTTTAACCCATTTGGAGCAATGAGGTTCTCTTATTATCGAAAAATGATCTCCTTCTACATCTATTACTTCTACCTGTTCAAAATATGGACTCCAACCTAAATCATAGGATCCATTTGTAATTACCTGATCTTTTACTTTGGCTAGTGTAATAGGAACCTGATGCTGAATATCCATTTCGTAAGTACAACTCATAGATACATCAAAAACATCCCATAGTTTTCCAAACATTTGTTCATTTACTGTTACTCCATTTGTTGTAATGAAATCATATAATAATTCCTTTCTAACTGTATTTTTTTCTTGTAGAATGGCTTGTACTCTATTTTTTAAAGCTTCTATTTCTACTTTATCAAATATTTCAGGGAATAAATTAAGGAACAAAACAGTTTTATCCATCTCGTTGCTGGATAATGTATTAGGAAAACAATCGAGCATAAATATTTGTTTAACTTCTATACATAATGCTTGTAACTGCTTTACCATTTCATAACTAATTAGTCCGCCAAAACTATGCGTAACAAGATATATCGCTGAGTCTGGTTGTGCTATTTTAGCAATCTCAGCTACATTATGGCTAGCCATTTTTTCTATGCTGTCTAGTGGTTTTTTATTATCAAAAATTCCTTGCATAGTGATTCCATAACAGTTTCCATATTTAGAGAACTGCTCTGCTAATTCATAATATCCATACGCAATACCCGGAACTCCTGGTATAATAAAAACATTAGGTTTTTCGGGTACTATCTTATGAAATTGTATCAAATAAGAAGACCCTTCTATGGTACTTTGTAATTCGTTAGTATCTAGCTGACTTAGGCTATGCTCGTTATTTTTTGTACTCGATGAGGTATTTTTATTACTTGATCCGTTTTCTGAAATTACTGCATCAATGTCTTGATGTTTATCATGAACGGCTGCATTATATTCCTCTAATAAATGCTCAGCTAAACTTTCTATAGTTGTATTATTGTAAAATACTGACGGTAATAATGAAATCTCATAATAAGCATTCAGCTCAGCATTTAATTCGGTTAGTAAAATTGAATCTACTCCATATAATGCTAAATCTTTATCTCTTTCTATTTTATCTTTATCTAGCTTTAATAGATCTGCAATCAATAAGTGTAACTTATCCGTGAGCGCTTCTCTAACATTTTTTCCAATTTGTTCTACTGCATTTTCATCCTTTTTCTTTTCAGTAAAATGGTTCGTAATAACATTTCCTATTTTTTTCGAATCTCCATAGGCTACTATTATATTTTGAGAATTTGTAGATAAAATTGTTTCAAATAATTCTAATCCTACTTCTGTTGGCATTGGTTTCATCCCCCATTGAGTCTCTAAATAGGCTATTTGTTCATTTTGCAATCTCATTCCTCCATCTTGCCAAAATCCCCATCCAATACTATAGGTTTTACCTTGTCTGTTTCCTTGTAATCGTTTCTCTTCTCTATATAAAGCATAATTATTAAGATAGGCATTGGCTGCAGCATAATCTGATTGCCCAATATTTCCTAATTCACTTACGATAGAAGAAAATAGCATCATAAAGTCTAAAGGTTCATCTTTACATACTTCGTCTAAGTGTTTTAGTCCTTCCATTTTTGGAGTAAAAACACTTTTAGCTTCTTCTTCTGTTTTGGCTAGGATTAAACTATCTTTTGTGATTCCTGCTGCGTGAATGAGTCCGTTTATATTTCCAAACTTTGTTTTAATTTTAGAAATTGTATTCTGTACTTTTTGCTCACTTGCTAAATCACAAATCATGTAGGTTACATTTGGCAAATTCCCAATAAAATCTTGTTGACTTTTATTTAATCTTTTACGTCCTAAAAGAATGACTTTAGCTTTTTTATGACTACTTATATGTGTTGCCAAAATGCGTCCTAAACTCCCCATTCCTCCAGTAATCACATAGAGACCATTTCTTTTAATAGCTGTTTTTCCTTTAGAATTTGGAAGGCTAACTAGTTCTAGCTGTTTACAATTTCTGTTTCCTTTCGTATATTTAATTTCCTGATCTGTTGATGCTATTTCATTTTCAATTATTTTAGAAATAACGA
The DNA here is from genome assembly GCF_000813005.1 of Flavobacterium sp. KMS. Taxonomy (GTDB): domain Bacteria; phylum Bacteroidota; class Bacteroidia; order Flavobacteriales; family Flavobacteriaceae; genus Flavobacterium. The sequence continues at coordinate 33,899 of NZ_JSYP01000020.1, forward strand.
CACTATTTGATATTGTAAACTCCTTATCAACTCCTATCATTTTTGTTATGATTTTTGAGTTCTCTAGCGAAGCTGTTTTTAATAAAGCACTTAAAAACGCTATGTCTAACTGCTTATTTATAGGATATGCAAGGATTAGTTCGACAGTTTCTTTGCTTGTTATCAATTCCTTGATTATTGCTATTGTCTTTTCAAAATAAGTTTCGGCAGAATTGGCTTCAATCACAGCTATATCCGTATTTAATAATTCATGAAAATGTGCTGCCATTTCTGGAGCAGCATCACAGATTACTATTTTACGTTTTACTTCGGCATTTCTTTTAGCACTTATTGGAGTCTCTTTCCAAACTGGTTTATAAAATTGTGCTTGCTCAGTTGTTATTATTTCTGGCATTGTTTTTCTTTCTGGCAGAAATAATACATTCTGAAATGCGATTAATACTTCTCCATTCAGATTACAAATATCTACGTCATAATTAATGACTTCATCTGATTTGTTGTTTTTACTTTTTCGTACATACGACCATATATTCTCTTCTAATGGTTGGTAAATATCAATCTGCTCTACGCTAAAAGGAAATAGAAGTCCTGTTACTTCTTTTTCTAAATTAATCCCTATACATGTTTGCAAAGCACTATCCATAATACCTGGAGTCAAAGTATATCCTTCTCCTTTTGGCAATTCAATTTTAGAAATTGCTTCAGAAGAGTTATACCACAAGTGTTGCACTCCTCTAAAAGAGGCTCCTAACTCTAATCCTATTTCTTGGTATGTCTTATAGAAAGCATCTCTGGAAATACTTTTGTTAAGAGATTTTTTAATTTTCTCTATATCATGTTTTATAGGTGTTGAGACTTCGATTGAGGTCAGTTCTCCTTGGCTATGAATTTGTTTTTCCGAACCCAAAGTATCTTTTCCTTCTATGTTACTATATACAACATATTGAAGGCTTCCCTTTTGTTTGATGATTTCTGTTTCAATTTTTACTTCATTTCCTTGATGCCATATAGGCTGAAGCCATAACACGTTTTTAAATTGCGTAATATGTTTTTCTATACTCTTTTCTCCAGCAGTTTTGGCTAGCTCTAAATAAGCTACTCCTGGTAATATTTTTTTATTTCTAAAAATATGATCTCTAAAAAAGTGCTCTTCTCCTAAATAAGTACTGCTAAATTTTTGAATTCCCTCATCTACGCTTACACTTTGATGTAACAAAGGATGTCGTTTTTGTATTCCTTGATTCGACTCGATAATGGTATTGTTTTTTAACCAATACCTGTCTTTTTCAAAAGCATACGTTGGTAAGCTTATTCTTTGAGGTTTCTCTTTATTATCACTATATAATTTATTCCAGTCGACAGCTACGCCCATAGCCCATAAACTGGCCAAAGACTGATATTCATTATGTTCTGTAGCATATTTTATATAAGCTTCTCCCGCTCCGTTTGACAAAAAGGTCTTGAATTGATTTTTTTCTTTCGCCGAGATTGCGCTTGAACTTACAGTACTCTTATCGTTCTTTAGCTTAATTAAAAAGTCTGTTATAGAATCTGTTATAAATACGCTACGGAATTCCATAGATTGACGTCCTATTTGCAAAGTATACGCTACATCTGCAATAGAAATTACTGGTTTTTGCTCCAGGTAATCAATAAGTTGTTTTATTTGGCGTTCAAGAGCTTTCTCGCTTTTTGCAGATATTGGTATAACAAACTCTTTATTAGAACGGTTTTGTTGATGCTTATTTTCATACTCTTCTACAACCAGATGGGCATTTGTTCCGCTAAACCCAAAACTACTTACCGCTGCTCTCCTTGGTGTTGCATCAGCAGTAACCCAGTCTTGTATTTTATTTGTTATATAAAAAGGACTGTTTTCTAAGTTTATTAAACTATTTGCCTTTTCATAATTTAAAGTTGGCGGTATTTTTTTATGCTGTAATGCCAATATTACTTTTTGTACTCCTGCTACTCCAGCTGCATAAACAGTATGGCCAATATTAGTTTTTACACTCCCTAATCCGCAATAATTAGTGTTATTGGTTTGTTTTCTAAAAGCACGTGTTAATCCTTCAAACTCTATAGGATCACCAAGGCCTGTTCCAGTACCATGCGCCTCTATATAAGTTATGCTATCTGGGTGAATATCATATTTTTGATATACTGCATTTTCTAATTCTTCCTGAGATTTCATACTTGGTGCTAAAATCCCATTTGTAGTTCCATCCTGATTAGTTTCTACTCCTTTTATAATACCATGTATATAATCGCCATCTCTTTTTGCATCTTCTAATCTCTTAAGTACCAGAACGCCTACCCCTTCTCCTGGTACAAACCCATTGGCACGATGATCAAAAGCATAACATTGACCGTCTTTACTTAGCATACCTGCCTTGCTTGATAATTTGTAAAATCTAGGTGTTGTATTAATAAATACGCCACCGCTTAATGCTACATCAATTTCTTTGTGATATAAACTTTTGCAAGCCATCTCTATTGCCACCAATGATGATGAACATGCTGTATCTATAGCAATAGCAGGACCTTTTAAATTAAGGAAATAGGATATTCTTGAAGCTAAGATGGCACTACTATTTCCCCAATAAATTGCTGCATTTTCCAGATTATTTGTTTGCACATAATCTCCTTGTCCTGCTCCAACATATATTCCGCATTTTGCCCCATTTAACTGATCTGATACAATAGCTGCATCTTCAAAAGCCTTCCAGCAATGTTCTAAAAATAAACGTTGTTGCGGATCCATACCCTCCGCTTCTTTACCAGATATTCTAAAAAACAGGGGATCAAATTTATCTATGTCTCTTAAAAAACTTCCCCATTTACTATAGGTTTTATTAGCTACTTCCTGATCTGCAGAGAAATGTTCTTCAATATTCCATCTATCATTTGGTACTTCTTCTATAAGGCTTTCCCCTTCTTTTATTTTTTCCCAAAAATCATTTAAATCCTTTGCACTACCATATTGCCCACTCATTCCAACTATAGCTATATCCAATGCTTTGGCGTTTTGATTGGATTTTTTACTTTCTGTAGAATTACGTAATGGAATTTCTATCTGTGACGTTCTTGCCGAATTGGCTCTTACAATGACTTTACCAATATTATTTCTGTCTTCTAATATTGTATAGGCTTTTTTATAATCTTCAAAAGCAACTTCTGTACTTATCACTGATTTTAAAATTCCCTTTTCTATATATTCTTTACATTCAGCCCATAAGCCTTCAATATATTCTCGATCTTCGCCTATTAATTTTCTTAAATCAACTGCTATAAAGGTTTGATTGTTTGAAAATTTACTCAAATCGATTTTATTTGCCGATTTTAATGCTGTCATCGATAACTCTATATACTGCCCTCTTTTTCCTAAACAATTGATTCCTTTCTGAATATTTTCGCCCGAAAGCGTATTCACAACAACCATTACCCCTTGGCCATTCGTTATTTTATTTACTTCTTCTTCAAAATTTTGTTCTCTATAATTAATCGTATATGGAACTCCTATTTGCTTTAAATAATTTATTTTATCATCACTGCCTGCTGTGGCAATAATCTTTAATTCAAAATATTTGGCTAATTGTACAGCAATATGTCCGATACCACCTGTGGCGGTTTGAATTAAAATATAATCTCCTTTTTTTATCTGTACTCTCCTAAAAGCTTCTACCATAGTCATCGCTACTGTAGGAATTGCACATGCTTCTTCAAAAGATTGATTTTCGGGTATGGATAACAGCTGTAATTCATTAGCAACACAATGTGTACTATGCAATCCGTAACTCCCATCAGTCATTACTATTACTCTATCTCCAGTCTTAAAATTGGTTACTCTTTCGCCTACTTCCATAATCGTTCCCGAGGCCTCAAATCCTGGCGAAAAAGGATACGGAGGCATTGTAGGATATAATCCTTTTACACAAAGTAAATCCCCAAAATTGAGCGAGAAATGAGAAATCTCAACCAGAACCTCATCTTGTTGTATTGCGGGTAAATTAAATTCAACAACCTTAATATCTGCTATCGTGGCAGGTTTTTCTAACCATAGGCGTTGCGCTTGACTTTTTTCTTTATTTATAAAAAAAGCTGTTTCTTCTTCTTTTATTGTTTCTACTGGTTGCTTTAAGACTTCATTCTCTAGCCTGGTTTCATTTTTTGATACTGCTGGCTGCATAGTAAAAGCCGAACTATGTTCTTCTGCCAAGTATTTAGAAAATTCTTTTATGGTAGGATAATCAAATAATATTGTAGTTGGAATTGCATCTGTTAGCGTTTCATTTATTTCCTTTATTAATTCTAATCCTATAATTGAATCTACTCCATAATCAGACATTGGTGTTATCTCATCAAATTCTGAAACCTCCATTTTTAGCACTAAAGCTAATTTTGTCTTTATAAAATTTTCTATCTCTCTAATATCTACAGTTTGTGATGATTCCGTAGCATTGTTAGAATCTATTGCTGCTTTATCCGATTTAATTTCTCTAACACTTTGTGCTACTTTAACCTCCTCTTTTGCCAAGATAATTTCGCCATCACTTTGAGATATTATAATTTGTTGAAATAATTCTTCGTCTTCTGGGTAATTCATCGCATTGACAAAGCCTGTATCTGTTAATACTTTTTGCCATCCCGCAGTAGATAATCCCGGGCTACCTTCCAGCCTTACTTCTGCATCTTCATACAACCACCAGCCATCGAGCAATCCAAATGTGAGGGTTGCGTATATATCATTCTGAGCTATTTCATTTAATACCAACACTCCATTTTTCTTGAGCACTCCTTTTATATTTTGAAGGCTATTTCTAATGTTTTTTGTTGCATGTACTACATTTGCTCCAATTACCATATCAAAACTTCCTAATGGGAGTTCCTGATTTTCTGGTGACTTTTCGATATTAAAAAGTTTAGTTTCCAGATAAGGCGCAATGCTTTTGTAATGCTTCTCTGCATGAAACAAGAAGCTTTTGGATAAATCTGTGTATACATAACTTATTTTATCTTTGTATGCACTTAATACCTTAAATAATAAATTACTTGTTCCTCCTGTACCTGCTCCAACTTCCAGGATGGTAAATTTTTCTCCTTCTCCTAAGGCTTCAACATTATCTGCTACAATATTTTCTACTACCTGACATAGTATATCATTAAAATAATCGGCTTGTTCATTCCCTTTATAGACTCCAGAAACCAGCTCCATACTTCCATCAGGAAACATTACATCTGTTGCATTAACCTTTCCTTGAAATATGGACTGTAACCCTTCCAGACATGCAAATAATAATTTAGCATGATTTGCCATTTCTGGCATTTCTATAGTGCTTTTTTGTAATGTTACCTGCCAATCAAAATCTCTTAATTCATCCTGAATTACTTTAGAAATCGTTAGCATCCCTTCATTTTCGTGAAGATATTTATGGCTTTTCAAACTACGAATACATTCTTCCAGCAAACGAGTGTGTTTATCAATAACCTTTAATTCTATTTTTAACAGGTCTATTTCGCTAGCTATGTCATTTCTAAACCCCATACTCATTAAAATACTGAGTAAAGATTTATAACATATCCTTTCCATTTCTATAGCATTATTTTTTATAGTAGTCATTTTAATTTAAGATTTGTTTTGGAGACGTTAATTTGATTCTTTTAAGTTCTATTGTTGCCACTTTTGGAGGTTGAACTTTTTGCTTTTTCAATTGAAAAATATTCATTCTCTTAATTACGGCATCATTCAAAAATTTCATTACGAAAAGTTGACCGCTTTTTTGTGTGAAAACTTTTTCTAACGATTGCATACCTTCAGCTTCATTAATACTTCCTATACCCATTTGTTGCATACGTTGTTCGTACCCCTTAGTTGAAACAATTCCTGTATTCCCCCAATATCCCCAATGGATTACATAGGTTGGGATTCCTGATTTTTGCTGAACTTGTTTTGCTAAACTATCTTTATAGGTACATCCTGCAGCGTAATTAGATTGACCAGCTGCTCTAAAGAAACTTTGTGCTGAGGAATAAAAACAAATAAAGTCCAATTCTTCCTGGCTAAAAGCCTCTATTAAATATTGACTTCCTACTGATTTTGGGTAGAATGATTTTGTAAAATCTTCTTCGCTCATATTGGCAATTATTTTATCATTGAGCACTATAGCCGAATGAAAAATCCCATTGATATCTTCAGATGTAAGCTTGATTTGTGTATACGCCGATTGCATGCTTAGCTTATTGCCTGCATCACATTGGATATATGTTGGAGATACTCCGTATTGTGCTATTTCTTCAATTGCTGCTGTAATAGTATCGTCTTGCTCTTTTCTTCCTAACCAATACACTTTGGCCTGATATTCTTTTACTAAGTATGAAGTTGTAACTTTTCCTAAACCACCTGCTCCTCCTAAAATCACATATACTCCGCCTTTTCTAAATTTTGAATATTGCTTTTTTATTTTATCTTCTACTGGTACAAGTATATTTTGATATAAATTGAAATTTCTAATCGCAAATGATTCTCCCATTTTAGAATAGGAAACTTGAAGTATACTCTTCATATCATTGGGCTCCGAAACATCTACACTTTTAAAAACCCAGTTCATTTCTTCTTTTACCAATGAACCAACAAATCCAACAATACCTGCTCCTTTTTCAGTAACTATGTCCGAAGAAATTACCTTTTGAGTTTGTTTAGTTACAAATACTATTTCTAGTTTTTCGGTACTTCTTTTTTGTAAAGCTTTTATATTGTTAAATACATTTAATTCTATTTTATCAATTTGCTCAAGCCCCTCGCTTTTATCATTTGCATCCCATATACCTTGCAAAAAATAAATAGATTTTATGTCCAAAGGAACTTCCATTACATCTCTATACCAGCTTACACTTCCTCCATTGGTTTGTATTTCTTTTTCTAATCTTAAAGTGTATTCGTTTTTAGTTCCAATAAAAGCATTCTTTTTATGAGCAACCTGAACTTGATTTTCGAAAGATGTTTGCTCCCATACAGATTCATAATAAATTCCAATAGACTCACTATCGTTCTTTTCTTGCTTTATTTTTGGTTCCGGACTTAATGGTATCGACACAAAATCTCTCATTCCTATCAATACATTTCCATCTTGATCCAATACTTGCATTGAATATTTTTGTGTTCTGCTTTTTTCATTATGCTTTTGTACATAACACCAAGAAGCTTCCGATAGATCTTTGGCATAGATATCTACCGCCTGAAGGCTATATGGTAATTGAAGTCCTCCTTCTTTGTTATTAAAATCTACACCAATAGTTGCTTGCAATGCCGCATCTAAAACTCCTGGATTTAATACAACACCTTCATATGTAGGTAAATCAATCCTAACCAATGATTCATGATCATTAAAATACATTTTTTTGATTCCTTGAAAACTATCACCATATTCTAAACCTACCTTTTTAAAAGCCTCATAACATGCTGCACCTTCTTTCTCTCCTTGCATTTGTTCTTTTAAAAGCGAAATATTGTATTGCAAGGGTTGTTTTAACTCTTCTCTGCCCAGTTTTATCTCGGCATGCGTTATACTTTTCCCTTCTTCATTACTTGATATTTGAACTACAATTTCGCTTTTATCTTTAGATACCAGAGTGGTAACTTTTTTTGTTTTATTTTCAACTTTTAATGGTTTCAACCAAGTAATGTCTTTGAGTTGTAATACCTCCTGATGTGTTACTTCTTCTAGTGCTTTTCTAGCCAATTCTATATAGGCAACTCCTGGAAATAGTTTTTCAGAATTTACCAAATGATCTTTTAAGAACGTTTCGTTTCCTGAGAAATCACTTTGAAATTTAATTCCTTCCAGATCCGAAATGTTTTCATGAAGCATAGGATGTATCTGTGTGGCTTCCTTTGATTTTACAACACTTTCGCTAGCTTTATCAATTTTAGAAAACCAACAATGTTTTTTTACAAAAGGGTATGTAGGTAAGCTTATCTTTTGAGGTAATTGTTTTTTATCATAGTACATAGACCATTCAGTCTTTCTTCCCAAACACCATAATTCTAATATCCTTGCATCCCCGGTTTCCCATAATCTTTTGATTTCAGTATCTGCTACATCGTCCTTCATTAGTACATCTGGATTTATAGTTCCGTAATAATAATCTAACGAAACTCCATCCAAATAAGCATTTAATTGGGTGATTGCTTCCTCAATAGTAGTAGCATAAAAAGCGAGTCGATGCGACATTGCTTCTCTTCCTACCTGAAGCGTGTATGCAACTTCTTGCGGTAAAAGTTCTTCCTGATCTTTTATAAATTTCAAAAGCTTCTCTACATATTCCTTTAGTTGTTTCTCTGATTTTGCAGACATAACCCATAGCGGTATTGGCTGGTCATAGTTATCTTGCCTTTCTTGAATATTGTATTCTTCAATAATCAAATGAGCATTACTACCTCCTGCTCCAAAACTACTAATACCTGCTATTCTCGAGTTTCCATTAGTATCCCATGGTTCTAATATTTTTTGTACCCTAAATGGAGTATTACTAAAATTAATATTAGCATTTTGTTCCTCTGCATGAATAGATGGTACTAATTGTTTATGCTTTAATTGTAACAATACTTTTGTTATTCCTGATATTCCTGCAGCCGATTCGCAATGTCCTATATTAGATTTTACAGAGCCAATCTTGCATAAATAATCTTCATTGTCTACCTGAAATGCTTTTTTAAGACTCGCTACTTCTATCGGATCTCCTAAACTTGTTCCTGTACCATGAGCTTCGATATATGAAATTTCATTTGCGTTGAGGTTAGCCTTTTCCATAGCTCTTTTAATTACCGAAGTTTGAGCTTTGGGATTAGGAACCGTGTATCCATTCGTTTTTCCGCCATGGTTTAACGAAGCGCCTCTGATAACGCCATAAATATGATCTCCATCACGCTCTGCGTCAGACATTTTTTTTAGCAAAACTGCCCCAACTCCTTCAGATGGTACATAGCCATCGCCACCTTCTCCAAAACTTTTACAACGTCCTGTACTAGATGCAAATCCAGCTTTACTTAAAAGCAAATATTTATTAGGATGAATACTTACGTTTACTCCACCTGCAATTGCTGCCTTACAATCTCCGTTCATAATACTCTGGCAAGCCAATTCTACTGCAGTTATCGAAGAGGAACACATCGTATCGAGAGCCATACTTGGTCCATGAAAATTAAAGAAATAAGAAACCCTATTGGCTATACTACTCGGATTACCTACTAGATGAATCTGATTTCCTTTATGCTGTTCTTCTATACCATATAGTTGATATTCTTCATACATTACGCCTACAAAAACACCTACATTGCCAGTCATTTCGTTTGCTTGAGTCGACTGTCCTAATTGCTCTCTTGTATAACCTGCATCTTCAATAGTTTCCCAAGCTGTTTGTAAAAACAATCGCTCTTGAGGCTCCATAATTTCTGCTTCTCGAGGAGATATATTAAAAAATAATGGGTCAAACTTATCTACTCCTTCTATAAAACCGCCCCATTTACTATAACTTTTACCTGATTTACCTTTTTCTTCATCATAAAAAGTGGTCATATCCCATCGATCATCTGGTATTTCGGTTATACTATCTTTTCCTTGTTTTAAATTTTCCCAAAACTCTTGTACATTATTTGCTCCAGGGTACTTTCCTGCTAATCCTATAATTGCTATTTTTTCTTCGTTATCTGTATTTTTGGCTACTGAAAAAGCATCTTGATATTTTGGATTGTCCTCCGCTATAAATTGACCTAAATCTTGATTTTTTTCTTCAACGACTTCATCCAAAAATGTTTCATTACCTTCTTCTTTATGCGATAATGAATACAATGAATCTTCATTTTTTAGCAACAATTCTTGCATTGTTGCTTGTTGGTTTTCTAGAAAATACCCTATTAACTCCTGAAGTGATTGGTACTCAAAAAATAAGGTTCTCGGAATATCATTAAAAACAGCATCAAAACTATTCGTTAATTTGGTAATGCTAATCGAATCTATTCCGAAATCTTCAAAATATTTATGAAGTTCAAATCGTTCTTTAGGCAACTTAAATTCTTCTGATAAAAGATCTATTAAATAAGAAGTAATAAATGCTTTTAACGTTTCCTGATTGTATTCTTTGTCTTTCTTCTCCTTTACCTCTTTTACAATCTCTTTAATACTTGCTTTATGTGTTTTAATTTTTTCTAATAAACCATATACTGGCATCATCTGCGTATGCTCACTAAACAATATGAGATCAAAACTATTGGTCCCTATCTCATTAGGCATTGGTAACATACCTGTTTGATTTTTTATATACTGTTTTTGTTCTTCAGACATTTTCATTCCCCCATTTTCCCATAGCGGCCAATTAATGCTTATGCTCTTACCAAATCGATCTCCTTGTTCATATTTTATCCTTCTGTAAGTCATAAAATTGTCCATGTAAGCATTGGCAGCAGCATAATCGCTTTGCCCCTGATTTCCCATTACTGCTGCTACGGCAGAAAAACTTACAAAAAAATCTAATTTTTCATTTTTAGTAACTTCATCTAAAAATCGTATACCGTCCATTTTAGGTTTTACTACTTCTGTTGCTTCTTCTATAGTTTTATGAATTATCAAACAATCTCTTATAATTCCTGCACTATGTATGATTCCGTCCAGACCACCAAATTGTTGTTTTATTTGCTGAAACTGAAGTACTACTGATTCTTTATCAGATACATCGCAGCTACTATATAGCACATTTGGATAGGAGTCTACTATTTTTTTATAAGCATCGTTACTAACACTTCTACCAGTAAGAATTACTTTTGTATCCTTGGTTTTCAAAATATGTTCTAAGAATATTTGTCCTAAACCACCCATTCCTCCAGTTAACCAATACACTCCTCCTTCCTTAATTTTTACTTCTGGAGTTTGTTTTTCTGGAGTTATGGCTTCCAAAATTCTTTCTTGTCGCTGTCCATTTATATATCGAACTTCTAGACCTTCCAAATTTCTTTCTGATGATAGAATTTGAAGAATTTCTTCTATACTCTTTCTAGCCGCATCTTCCAGAACTATTACTTTCCCTGCTACTTTAGAACATTCTAATTGAGCAGATTGAAGCAATGCTACCAAATATCCATATTGATTGTACTTGCTGCTTTCTATCACGATAGTAAGCTGTATCTCCTCTTTTGTTCTTATAATTTCTTTAAGCTTCTTAAAAATAACCCCAAATGCATCTTTAGGATCTTGACTATCTGATAGGACACTAACATCCAAACCATTGCACTTTATTTTTTCGGCTATCTCATTTTGAAATCCTGCCAAATAAACCAATTGCTTATTTTCTTTATCCTTACTTATTTGTGGGGCAGTATTTTTCCATACTTTATTAAAATATTGGATTCCTTCTTTGCGATCTTCTTGTGTTTTATCTTTATCTGCAGGAATGCTTTCTAATGGCAATAGTGTGAATTCATCTAACTTTAAAATCGTTTCTCCTAAACTATTTACCAAAACCATATTATATTTTCGGATGCCCGCAGCATTAGATTTAGTCGCTACTAACTCAACCAAACACCAGGCTTTGAGAGGTAGGTCTTTATAGATACTAAGCCTTTGTATACTATATGGAACATAAATTATATTGGTTTTTCCTTCTAATGAAAGTCCTATAGTACATTGAAATATACTATCTAACATACCTGGCTCTAAAACAAACTGATCCTGCTTTTTAAATGTTAATTCAACTAGTGCTTTATCCCGAGAATATTTAATATTTTCAATTCCTTGAAAGTTTTTTCCATAATCAAATCCTAAATCATTAAAGTGTTCATATATCTCCTTTTTATTCTTAGATAGAGATAACTCAGTTCTTATTTTCTCTACATCTAATCGTTCTGAAAGCTCAGTATTAGCTAATATTTTTCTCAATTTACCTGAGCTATGTATAACTTTTTTCTCGTTGTGAGTTGAAAATATTTGATATTGATATTCTGAACTTGCCGTTTTTGAGATTACAGTATTAAGCTGAGGCCAGTTTTCTTTATCTCTTAAAGGTTCTTGCCATGTAAGATCATATAATTCATTAATCTCAGTATTAGTACTAATTTCTCCGGCTTCTCTTGCCATTTCTATATATGCAGCTCCAGGGAATAAACCAGAGCCATTTACTATATGCTCTTTAATAAAATATTCTGTACCATTAAAGTCACTTACAAATCTCTGCTCGTTAAGTGTCGATGCATTTTGATGAATTAATGGATGTATTTTTGAAGTTTTTTGAGATTCTATTTCTGTTTCCTCAATCCAATATCGATCTCTCTCGAATGGATACGATGGTATTTTAATTTTCTTTATCGTTTGATTATAAAATAACTCCCAATCTATTTTTACACCTTGTGTCCATAATTCTGCTACAGTTTCTAATTCTGCATGTTTAATGGCACTTTCTACAAATAGTTTCCCCGAAATACCTTTTATAGTAGTGTTCTCTTGTACTCTTATATTATTTGTATAAAAACCTGAGACGCTAGATTTTTCACGATCCAGATTTAAAAAGTTTTTTAACTTCAATAGTAGCTCTTCTTTATTCTGTGCTACACAGGCAAAACGCTCTTCCATTGCAGTACGCCCTACTTGAAACGTGTATGCCAAAGAGTTTAATGAAATATTTGGGTTGTCCTGAACAAACGATAATACTTTTTTGCCATATCGCTCTAGACTATTTTTATCTTTTGCAGATATAGCGATGATTACTTTACCATTTATCTCTTCTCCTTTTTCTGAAGGAGAAGGAATATATTCTTCAATAATAGCATGCGCATTAGTTCCGCTAAAACCAAAACTGCTAATGGCGGCTCTTCTTTTACCTCCTACATAATCATCCCAAGGTTTGAGCGCTGTATTTACATAAAAAGGACTATTCTCAAAATCTATAAATTCGTTATTTTTTTGATAATTTAAAGAAGGTGGCATTTGTTTGTGTTGCATTGCCAAAATCACTTTTTGCAATCCCGCTAATCCTGCTGCATGCAGAGTATGTCCAATGTTGGTCTTTACACTTCCAATACCACAGTAATTCTTTTTTTGTGTTTTTGTTCTAAAAGCCTTAGTAAGAGCTTCCACTTCTATGGGATCTCCTAATTTAGTTCCTGTTCCATGCGCTTCTACATAGCTTATAGTTTCTGGATTTATATTAAAAGTTTCATATACTTGTTTTTCCAAAGCTTCTTGTGATGGTGCGCTTGGTGCCAAAATTCCATTGGTTGCTCCATCTTGGTTAGTGAGTATTCCCTTAATTACGGCATAAATCATATCACCATCTCTTAGGGCATCGCTTAATCGCTTAACAACCACTACGCCTACACCTTCTCCTGGTACAAATCCGTTTGCTCTATGATCAAATGTAAAACACTGCCCGTCCTCACTTAACATTCCTGCTTTGCTTGCCATTTTATGAAATAGTGGCGTGGCTGCTAAACTTATGCCTCCACAAATCCCCATATCAATATTTCTTGTTAACAGGTTTCTACAAGCTGCTTCTAATGCTACTAATGATGATGAACATGCTGAATCAATTGCTATTGCAGGTCCTCTTAAATTTAAATAATATGAGATTCTGGCTGCAAGAATTGAATTATCCATACCCCAAAAAACGGATACATGCTTGTTTTTTGGATTTTGTATATAATCGCTATTTCCTACTCCGGCATAAACTCCTACTTGTTTACCATCTAAATGAATTTGCGTTAAATTTGCATCTTCTAATGCATGCCAACAATGCTCTAAAAACAATCGTTGTTGTGGATCCATGTTTTCGGCTTCTATACCTGATATTTTAAAAAATCCTGCATCAAACTTGTCTACATTATCCATAAAACCACCCCACTTACTATAGGTTTTATCTTCTTCACCTTTAATAGGACTGTAATGAAGCGCACTATCCCATCTTTCTATTGGGGCTTCTCTTATTAGACTTTCTCCTCCTTTTAGAGCTTCCCAATATTCTTCTAAATTAGAAGCTCCTGCATAAGCTCCACTCATACCAACAATTGCGATATCACCTGAATCTATTTTTTCATCTATTGTTTGGGTTGTTATATACTCTTCCTTATTAGGTACTGGTATATTTACATTTTTGGTTTCTATTATCTTGTGTTTCCAACCGTCCTTATTTTCGATAATATATTGCACCAATGATCGAATACTAGGATAATTAAATAAGTCCGTTGGTTGGATATCAATATTTAGTTCTTTGTTTATGTATTCGCTAAGTTGACTACTCAAAATAGAATCGTACCCCATTGTAGAAAAAGGTTCGTCTATATCAAACTCTTCCTGAGGAAGCTTAATTAGAGAAGCTGCTATTTTTTGTACTATGGCTAATACACTATTTTGATGTTCTTCACTATCTGAGGCATTTAACTCAAATTGATCCATCAGTCTTTTCTCTTCAGTAATCTTTTTTACTAAGGAGTCCTTTTTTATTCTGGACGTTAAACTTTTTGCAATCGTTTTTTTAGAAAACTTCACTGCATATAGTTCCTTTTTTTCGCCTTCCAGAATTTTTTCAAAGGCAATCATTCCTTCTTTTGCTTCAATGCTCCCTATTCCCATTTGATCCATTCGATCTGCATATTTAGCATCCGAAGCCACACCTATATTCCCCCAATATCCCCAATTAATGGTATATGCAGGTATATTATATTTTTGCTCAATTACCTTTGCTAAAGCATTTTTATAGGTACATCCAGCGGCATAATTGGCTTGTCCTGGACCGTTAAAAAACCCTTGAATAGAGGAATAAAAACACATAAAATCTAAAGGTTCGTGTTTGAATGCCTGAACCAAATTTTGAACTGCTATTGATTTTGGAGCAAAGGCTTTAGTAAAATCCGAAAAACTCATTGCATAAAATGGTTTATCTTCCAGTACTAAAGCAGAATGAATTACACCGTTTATAGTTTCTCCACTAGATTTTATTTGTTCAAAGACAGTTTTTACATCTTCTAGTTTATTCGCATCGCATGAAATATAAACAGGCTTCCTGCTATATCCGGAAAAATCTTCTATACTAGCTTTTATAGATATATCTAATGGCCTTCTTCCTAACCAATATACTTTGGCATTATATTTATTAATCAAGTGTTCGGTAGTGATTTTACCTAATCCACCAGCTCCTCCAAGAATTACATACGTTCCGTTTTTTCTAATTTTATTAGAATAAGGTAATGCAGGTAATACATCTATAGTATTTAATAGTTTCTTATAAAAACTTCCGTTTCTATACCCCACTAATGTTTCGTTTGCTTCTAGTATTTTAATCGCTAATTTTTCAAAATCTATTAACTCTTTTTCATTGATATCAATTACTCTAAAATTCCAAGTTGGCATTTCGGCAGCTACAGTACCAACTAAACCAAAGATTCCAGCTCCTTTTTCCTGAACTATATCAGTAGGAAAAACTTTCTGCGTCTGGTTTGTAATAATCTGTATCTGAGAATTATTAGTTTTTAATTCTAAAAGCTTTTTTAAACATATAAATACAAATTCTTCTTCTTTTCCATAAGATATACTTTCGTTATCATTGAGTACCAAAGAACGATCTGGGAATATAAATACATAATCAAAAGATCCTTTGATATTCTCCATAGATGGAGCATGAATTACGGCTGCACCATGTTTTGTAAATGCATTTTTAAAGTGAAGAAGTACATCATTAGTATCACCCAGACATAGAATTTTCTTTTCCTGAAAAGGATTGGTTTCTTGATTGATTTCTTTAATCTCTTCCCATACTTCTTCAAAATATTGCAATCCGAAAACACTATTATCCGAAAACAACTTTACTCCTTCAAATACTAAAAGGACTTCTCCTCCCGCACTAAGCAGATTAACGGTATAGAGTACCTCTTTACCTTCTTCCTTGATTACCTGACACCATTGTGTATCCTTAATATCTCCATATATATGCATTCCTTCAATGCTTTCTATCCTTGAAGTATTACTGTCTTGCTGCCCTTTTAAAGTCTGAAAAGCACTTTCAATTATATTTAATGGTAACACATACTGCTCATGTTCCTCTTTGGGAGTAACCCTTGTCCATGACTGATTTTGTATTTGAAATACAGAATGAATACTCTGTAATTCATTACTATATTCAAATGATTTATTTGCTAACTGCTTATAGAATTCTTCTTTGTTTAACTCAGGAACTATACCCGCCAAGTGCTCCAATTTAATCTTCGTAGGTATAGCTCTGGAAACATTTAATAAATTTCCTTGTGCATATATTGTTTTATGAAAAGCATCATTTTCCTGATAGAATTCAAAAGAGAATCCCTCTTTTTGTTCCCATAATTCGATATAAAGTACCAACGGATCCTTTTCTATTATAATAGGCAGATTCCATTTAAAGTTTTGTATTACATTGATTTCTCCATTATTTACTTTACATCCTGCAACTCTTATCATCTCTATATAAGCTGATAATGGTAAAGTTTTCTTTCCTTTTATTTTATAATATTGAAAGAATGACTCTTCTCCTGTATATATAATCTTGAATTTCATGTGATTTAATTTTGAAATAATGGATGAATAACTTTTGATACCTTTTCTCTTTTGTCTAATTTCTCCGAGATTTCTGGTAACCAATACCTCTTCTTTACAAATGGATATGTTGGTAAACTTATTCGCTTGGGTTGTGTATTATAGAGCTTTTCCCATGCAATGTATTCTCCCTGAATCCACGATTTTGCCAGTTCATTTAGATCTTTATTATCCAAAGCTGTTTTATACAAAATATCTGTATTGACTGTTTTATTTAATTCGTAGCTTTTTAAGGTGTTTTGATACCCTAAAAACTGATCTTGCAAATAGTCATAAAGTTCCTTTTTTAGTGCTTTTACAGATGCAACTTCTATACATAATCTCGTTTCCATAGCAACTCGGCCTAGTTGTAATGTATAGGCTAAATCTGTCAACGAAATAGTATCATTTTCATCCAGAAATTGAATAAGTTCTTCGGCTTTCTGCTTTAATCGTTCGGTATTCTTTGCCGATAAAACAAGGAGTACTGGCTCTATCTTATGAGTATCTCTTTCATCATTTCTTTGATATTCTTCGAGTATGATATGCCCATTACTTCCTCCTGCTCCAAAACTGCTTAAACCCGCTCTTCTTTTCTCTGAATCTTTAATTATCCAATCTGTGAGTTCTTGCTGAACCTCAAATGGACTTTCATCAAATTGAATATGCTTATTGAGTATAGTACTATGAATCGAAGGGGCTATTTGTTTGTTTTTAAATTGAAGCAAAATTTTTGTCAATCCCGAAATTCCAGCAGCCGACTCGCAATGCCCAATATTAGATTTTACAGACCCTATTTTGCAATTAGCATTATAACCAAGATTTAAGGCCTGAGATAACCCTGCTATTTCTATTGGGTCTCCTAAACTTGTACCTGTACCATGAGTTTCGATATACTGCAATGAGGAGGCTTCTATCCCTGCTTTTTGAATTGCTTTTTGAATAACCTTGGCTTGCGCATTAGGATTAGGCACATGAAAACCATTGGATCTTCCGCCATGATTGATTTCTGTAGATCGGATAACACCATAAATTTGATCTTTATCTTTTATAGCTTCTGATAGTGGTTTTAAAAGTACTGCTCCAACTCCTTCACCTGGAACATACCCATCTGCCCCTTCGCCAAAAGCGGCACATTTTCCCTGACTCGATACAAAACCAGCACTACTTAGCGAGAGATATTTATACGGATGTAAATTAAGATTTACTCCTCCTGCTATTGCGGTTGTACATTCTCCTTTTCGGATACTCTCACAAGCCAAATGTATTGCGGTAATAGAAGAAGAACACATGGTATCGATAGCCATACTCGGTCCTTCAAAATTCATTACATAAGAAACTCTATTAGCTATACTACTATGGATTCCTTTTGGTGTTACAAATTGGTCTCCATGCATGGCATCTATACCAAACATGGCATACTCACTATACATTACCCCAACAAAAACACCTACTTTTTGATTCAGATCTTCTGGCGTATATCCTGCATCTTCGACCGTCGCCCAGGCTGTTTGTAAAAACAAACGTTCCTGTGGATCCATTAGCTCCGCTTCTTTGGGCGATATATTAAAAAATATAGGATCAAACTTGTCTACATCCTCTACAAAACCACCCCATTTACTATACGTTTTTCCTTCTTTACCTTTTTCCTGATCAAAGAATAATTCGGTATTCCATCTGTTTTTTGGAATTTCTGTAATGCTATCTTTTCCTGTTTTTAAGTTCTCCCAAAATTCTTCCAAGGTATTGGCTCCAGGGTATTTTCCTGCCACACCAATAATTGCAATAGGCTCCTCAATAGCTTTAGAATTAACTGCTATTGGTTCTTTTACTTCTTTATGGTAAAAAGTTTCACTTTTATCTGCTACAAATGTTTGTTTTCCTTGCTGAGGTTCTGTGAGTTTCAACATCGAATCCGACTGATACTTCATGAAGTATATTGCTAAATCTTCCAGAGTTGGATTCTCAAAAAACAATGTATTTGAGATGTCGTCAAAATCTTCATTTAACTTATTGGTAAGTTTTACGATACGGATAGAATCCATTCCATACGTTTCAAATGGTATCGTTAAACCTATTCTCTCAGGTTCTATTTGTAACTCTTCGGCTATCAGATTTCTAAAATATTCAATACAAATCTCTTTTGTAACTACAGAATTATTTGTAGCTGAGCCTATTATTTTTTGTTCTTTCTTTTCTATGAGTTTAGATGCTTTCTCATACACAACCATTACTTGCGACGGCGCTTCTTTAAAAATACGAGATAATGCTTTAAGCCCTTCTGTTGTAGGCAATGGTACCATTGCCCAATAATGCTCTAAATATTTCTGACTTTCTTCATGAATTTGTAGTCCTCCATTTTCCCATAATCCCCAATTGATTGTAATGGATTTTCCTGAGCGTTTTCCTTCTTTTACCAATTGGTTTCTATATAGCGCATAAGCATCCATATAGGCATTGGCAGAGGCATAATCAGCTAATCCTATATCTCCCATAATGGCAGAAATGGAAGATACATACATCATAAAATCTAATGGCAGTTGCTGTGTCAATTCATCTAAAATTCTAGTTGCATCAATCTTTGGGGATAATACTTTATGTATTTCTTCTGGGATCTTTTTTATTATCTGACTCGCTGTTCCTATTCCAGCACTATGAATAATTCCATTAATTTGTCTCTCTTCTCTAAGGATTTCATTAATTACCATAGACATAGCTACTCGATTAGTAACATCACAACGGATATACTTTGCATTATTTAATGCATTGATAGTGTTTTTCTTTTCTTGAGATAATTCACTTCTTCCAATCAAAAAGAGTTTGGTGTTTTCAAATTGATTCAAATAGTTTGCAAAAATCATCCCTAGTCCTCCAGCTCCTCCAGTAATGATATAAACTCCATTAGGTTTAATGGTAATCGTATTTTCATTGAATGTCTTCTCATAGAATCCAATTTCTTTAACTTCACGACCGCTATTGCTATATCGAACTTCTGTATCTTTTGTATTTTTTTCTTCTTTTATAATCTTGCACAGAAGGTCTATGTTCTCTATTGAAATTTGATTTACTGTTATCGTTTTCCCTGAGATTATAGGGTTCTCTTTGTTTGCAGATTTCAATATTCCAGAAACAAAACTATACGCCAAACTTTCTTGGTTTTCAAATACAATGAAGAAATGAGTCTCTTTTTTATGAATCAGTTTTTGTTTAACACAATCCAGAATAGCATTAAAAAATTCTTCCTCGTTCTGGCTTTGTATACTCGTAACCTGAATTTCCAGTTCATCAGTTAATCGTTCGGCTATTTCTGAAGTTGAACCTGCCAGAATAACTTCATAATTTCTATTAGAGTTGATTATTGCACTCTCTGTGATTGGTTTAGATTTCCACTCATAAGAATATAATTGTGTGTAAGCTTCTATTTTATTCGATACTGCTTGCTCTTGATTTATAAAAGGTAGCGTTACAAAATCTATAAAACTCATTATTACTTCTCCCGTGCCATCTATTAATTTTACATCATAGTGTTTTAGCGCGTTTTGTCCTTCATCTTGTTCTTTTATAGTTACATAAGACCAGAACGAAGAAGGTAATTCTTTGTAAATATTTACTTCTTTAACACTAAATGGGATTGATAATGGCAATTGTTTTGTATTCCCATTAAGGTGAATTCCTAAACAGGTCTGTAAAGCACTATCCATTGCCTGAACAGCCCAATACTGATCTGATAAATCTTTATCAATACTAATTTTTGCTAAGGCCTCATTTTTGGAATATTGGATGTATTCGATTCCTTGAAAACTTGTTCCATAATGAAATCCAAGTTCTTTAAATAATTTATAATATTCTTCTTTATAAACAACATCCAATAATCGATTACGGATTAATTCTGTATCAACTCTTTCTGTTTGTTTTGAAAAGGCGGTACTGATTTTACCCTGACTAAAAACAATGTTTTCTTGTTCTTTATCTTTAACAGTAAAAGTAATTTCTTCATTTAATGTCTGTAATTCAGTAACTATTGATCTGGAATGTCCGTTAACTTGTAATGGAGACATCCAAAATACATCTCTTAATTGCGCTATTTTTTTATCTATATATAATCCTCCTGAAATTCTTGCTATCTCAAGATAGGCCACACCAGGTAAGATTTTTTCTGTATTCAGGATATGTTCTGACAAAAATTGTTCGGTACCCGAATATTTACTTATAAATCGAGAACTATCTAATTTATGAAATTGTTGATGTACTAATGGATGCTCTTTTTTAATTGCTATTGCTTCTTTTGGCTTAAACCAACAATATTCTTTGGCAAATGGATAATTTGGCAGACTAATGATATTAGGCGTTTTATCATGCAAACGACTCCAATCAATACGTTCTCCCTGAGTCCATAAAGTAGCCAAAACTTCCTGATCTTTTTGTCTTATAGCCTGCTCAGCGTCATTGCTTATTTCTTTATAATGAAACAATTTATTGGTCTCTATTTCGCCTAGTATTCCTACCGTAGGTTCTACTAGATATTGCTTTAGTTTTGCAACCAATTGGTGTGCATCTGTAACTATAAAAGCAACTCTGCTCTCCATTGCTTCTCTTCCTGTTTGCAAAGTATAGGCTATATCATTAATCGTAAGCTGCGCTATATTTTCTTCTAAATAGTTGCCTATATTTTGGACATATTCTTTTAATCGTATAGCATCTTTAGCCGATATAGGAACGATAACAGGATCTTGATTATCTGCCAAATCCTGTGTAGCATTTTCATATTCTTCTATCACAAGATGTACATTGGTACCTCCTGCCCCAAAACTACTTATACCTGCTATTCTTGGCCTGCCATCTGTAGTAATCCAATCTTCTAATTCTTGCTGTACTTTAAATGGACTATTTTCAAAATCGATATTGGTATTTAATTTCTTAGAATGTAATGAAGGAACAAGTTGCTTATTCTTGAGTTGCAAAAGCACCTTCGTAACTCCAGATATTCCTGCTGCTGCCTCGCTATGCCCAATATTCGATTTTACCGAACCAATCTTGCAAGATTGATTTTCGGCCCCTGCAAATGCTTTTTTAAGTCCGGCAATCTCGATAGGATCTCCTAATTTGGTTCCTGTACCATGAGCTTCGATATAACTATAGGCATTAGCCGAAACACCTGCTTTTTCCATTGCTTTGGAAATTACTGCGGCTTGCGCATTAGGATTAGGTACCGTATATCCGTTTACTTTTCCACCATGGTTTATAGCTCCACCTTTGATAACCCCATAAATTTGATCTCCATCTTCTTTAGCTTTTGCTAAGGATTTTAACATGACTGCGCCCACTCCTTCTGAAGGAACATACCCATCTCCACCTTCGCCAAAGGTTTCGCATTTGCCTTTTTCTGACACTAGATGCAAATCGCTCAACATTAAATATTTGCCCGGATGTATGCTTAAATTAACACCTCCCGCTATAGCTGCTTCACAGTTACCAGAATGTATGTTTTCGCAAGCCATCTGGATGGCAATTAACGAGGAAGAACACATCGTAGCTACAGCCATACTTGGCCCATGAAGATCTAAAAAATAAGAAACTCTATTGGCTATACTACTGGCATTTCCCGTTGGAGCGATAAAATTACCCTTGAATCTTTCTTCTATTCCGAACAATTGGTATTCTTCATACATTACTCCAACAAAAACACCTACGTTACCTCCTATATCTGTAGCTGTGTTTTTCCCTATATTTTGTAATTTCTTTTTGGTATATCCCGCATCTTCAATCGCATGCCAGGCAGTTTGTAAAAACAAACGTTCTTGTGGATCCATCATTGAAGCTTCACGTGGCGAAATATTAAAAAACAAGGAATCGAACTTATCTATATCATCAATAAAACCTCCCCATTTGCTATAACTTGTTCCTTTTTTTCCTTTCTGCTCATTATAAAACTCATCAATATTCCATCGTTGTTCAGGTATCTCTGTAATACTATCTTTACCTGCTTTAAGATTTTCCCAGAACTCCGCAATATCTTTTGCCCCAGGATAGATTCCGCTCAATCCAATTATGGCAATATCTTCGTTTTTTATTTCTTCCTTTTTTACAACCGAAACTAATTTTGGTTGCATAAAACGCGTGTACTCTTTTGCTTCAATTATAGCAAAATCTTCTTCTTTCTTAATTATTTTGTCAACGGGAACATCATATGTATGTTTTGTAGCTTTTAATGCTTGCAAAGTAGCTGAATGTTCTTTTACAAAATAAGACACAAGTTGGTCTATTGTTTGATATTCAAACAGTAACGATACCGAAACGTTATCAAAAACATCTCCTAATCTATTGGTTAGTTTTACTACCAACATTGAGTCTATACCATACTCCTCAAAAGGTAGTTGGGTTTGAATATGTTCTTCTTTTAATTTTAGCTCTTTCTTAAATATTTCGACTATTTTCTGATAAGCAATTGTCTTTAAATCTTCTGTTGGTTGCTCAGAAATACTATTTTCATCAAGAACTACTATATCAATTCCTTTAACTCCAAAGGTTTTGTCTAGTTTATTTTTAGTACCATATACCACAATGGTTTGTTCCTTTGCTAGTTGTAGTACCTTATCCAAAGCTTTTGCTCCTTCTGCCTCAGGAAGAGGAGACATTCCCCATTGTTTTGATAAAAATTCTATACTCTCAGCATTGGCTTGCATACCTCCACTTTCCCATAATCCCCAGTTTACAGAAAGTGTCGTTCCTTTACGTTTACCATCTTGAACTAAACGATTGCGTTTTTTTGCAAAATGATCCATATAGGCATTAGCAGCTGCATAATCAGACAATCCTATATCTCCCAATACCGAAGAAATGGAAGAGCAATACATCATAAAATCTATTGTTTTATTTTGTAATGCTTTGTCTAAATTTTGTACTCCTGCAATTTTTGGTGGCAATACCTTATAGATTTCTGTTGCTGTTTTCTCTATAATTGTACTTGCCAAACCTATACCTGCACAATGAATAATTCCATCTATTTTTTTGTAATCGGTCAGGATAGTTTGTATCAGGTTTTCTACTTCTTCATACCTGTTAACATCACATGCGTAATATTGCGCGTTTGGCAGGTTTCCTATAAACTTTTGGATTGTTTCGTTTTTAGCGCTTCTTCCTGTAAGTATAAGTTGAGTTCCTTGGGTTTTAGCAATATGCTCGGCAAAAACACTTCCTATTCCGCCTGCACCACCAGTAATTAAATAAACGCCTCCTTCTTTAATCCTAAGATTAGAAATCTGGTTTAGAGATACCGAAGTTGCCTTTTTCACTTCTCTAATTCTATTTAAGTAACGTACTTCTGTTTGTTCATCCTCAGTTTCCTCCTGCAAGATCTGTACTAATTCATTTCCTGATTTACCATTTATTGATGTGATAGAAATAAGTTTCGTCTTAACTCTTGGATTTTCTTTTGAAGCCGATTTCAACATTCCTATAATAAATCCGTATTTATCATAGTCTTCGTCATTTATAAGTACCGAAAAATGTCCTCTCTGTTTCTGAGACATTCTTTTTTTAAGCAGCTCATTTATTTTCAGAAAATAAGATTCTTCTATTTCGTCGTCTATACGATATACTGTTCCCTCAAAAGCTTCACTAAATTGTTGTGTCAAATTTTGAGTAGTCCCTACTAAAACCACATCATTGTAATCTGTGGTATGAGCATACGTTTTTTCTAATTCAGTTGCGTTCCATTGGTAATCATAAATCTCTGTAGTCAAAGATTCTCTTTTGGAGTTTTTATTTAAAAATCCTCCATCGTATGGTAAAATGACAAAATCTTTAAAACTTACTACAACCTCACCTTTGTCGTTTAGTAAATCCATATCACATTGGGGCACAACTGCTTTTGGGTTAGCCTTTGGACTAAACCTTGCATATGACCATACCGGAAATGTAATCTCTTTATAAACCGTTACTTTCCCTACACTAAATGGTATAGACAAAGGCATTTTATTACTGTCTTTTAGAAGTAACCATGCCAAACATCCCTGTAGTGTACTATCTAGTACTCCAGGATCTAAGGTCATGTCTCTATCCTTAGGCAATTCTATTTTGGCCAGAGCTTCTGTATCATTGTAATACAACACTTGTATGCCTTGAAAACTTTCTCCGTATCCAAACCCAAGACTACTAAACATTTCATAACAAACTGCTCCCGAAGCTGTCTTATCAGTACGAGATTTAATTGCTATTAAATCATACGGTTTAGGGGCTTCTTGAGCAATTATGGTTACAATTCCTTGTCCATGAACACTTTCTTCTTCTTGTTCCTTAGAATATACCTGATATCTAATTTCCGTTCCTGAAGGTTCTAGTCTTATCGTAACTTTTTTCGGTTGTTCGAGTACTTTAATAGGATGTAACCATGTTACGTCCTTAAATTGTGTTACTTTTTGGTGTGTGCTTTTTTCAACTGCTTCTCTAGCCATTTCCAGATAGGCTACACCTGCAATAACTTTTTCATTTTGAACAAAGTGATCTTCTAAAAAATATTCTGTTCCTGTAAAAACACTGCTAAATTTTTGCGCTTCAAAATCGGATTCATTCGTATGAAGCAACGGATGTAGTTTAGCGATTAATCCCTGTTTTACATCTGTATTAATTGTTTGTACCCAATACTTTTCTTTAGCAAAAGGATATGTTGGCAGACTTATTTTCTGTAAAAAACTGGTATTTGAATATAGTGATTGCCATTTTATTTCAACTCCTTTTGTCCATAATTGAGCTATAGATGCTACTTCTTTTTCCTGAAGAGCTTCTTTAATATAGGCTGCTCCAGCTTTACCTTTCAACAAAAAATCAGCACTTTCGTCTTTTATATTCCCCGTAAAAATATCTTCTGTAAAAACCACATCGTTTTTAACAAAATGTTCTAATTGTCGTGTCAACTCTTCTTTAGAACTAGTTACTATTGCCAATCTTTCGGGCATAGCTTCTCTTCCAATCTGCAAAGTGTACGCTATATTTTGTAACGTTTCTGGAGTTTTTTCTAAGTAAGTTGTTAATCGACTTGCATAGGCTTTTAATCTATTTTTGTTTTTAGCCGATAAAACTACTATAACTGGTTCTTTATTAAAATCATCAACTATATCCGCTTTTGGATACTCTTGTATAAGAATATGCGCATTGCTCCCTCCTGCACCAAAACTACTAATGCCTGCAGTTAACAATTTTTCTCCTTGGTAGTGCCAAGGTTCTAATTCTTGTTGAACTAAAAAAGCGGTTTGATCGAACTGTATGTTTGGGTTTAATATAGCCGAATGAATAGATGGAACTAACTGTTTGTATTTAAGTTGCAACAATACTTTAGTAATCCCAGAAATACCTGCTGCCGATTCGCAATGTCCAATATTCGATTTTACAGAACCTATACGACATTTACTGGCATCGGTTATTTCTAATGCATTTTTTAGCCCTACAATTTCTATAGGATCTCCTAAACTAGTTCCTGTACCATGTGCTTCGATATAAGAAATAGATGCTGGTTTAAGATTGGCTTTTTCAATAGCTTCTTTAATTACCGCTGTTTGAGCCTTAGGATTTGGAACAGTATACCCCGTAGTTCTTCCGCCATGATTTAATGCCGTTCCTTTAATCACGCCATAAATATGGTCTCCATCTTTCTCTGCCTGCTCAAGAGATTTTAACAAAACAGCTCCAACGCCTTCTCCTGGAACATATCCGTCTCCTCCTTGTCCAAAACTCTCACATCTTCCTTTACTACTTGCAAAACCACCATCGCTAAGCATCAAATATTTGTTTGGGTGTACACTTAAGTTTACACCTCCTGCAATTGCTGCATTAATTTCTCCTTCTTGTATGGCTTTACATGCCAAATGAATAGCTGTGCTAGATGAGGAGCACATTGTATCTAAAGACAAACTAGGTCCATGAATGTCAAAAACATACGAAACTCTGTTCGCAATACTACTTGAACTACCTCTAAGCGTTGTTGGATTCCCTTTTAGTGTTTCCTCTACTCCATATAACTGGTACTCCTGGTACATGACCCCCACATAAACCCCCACTTTTCCGTCTGGTTCTCCCGTAAAAGGATTTCTTTTTAAAGTTTCATTAGTATATCCTGCATCTTCTACTGCCTCCCAGGCTACTTGCAAAAACAAACGCTCTTGTGGATCTATTTTCTCTGCCTCTAAAGGTGTTATGTTAAAAAATAATGGATCAAACTTATCCATATCATTTACAAAAC
Source organism: Flavobacterium sp. KMS (assembly GCF_000813005.1). Lineage (GTDB taxonomy): Bacteria > Bacteroidota > Bacteroidia > Flavobacteriales > Flavobacteriaceae > Flavobacterium. The sequence continues at coordinate 60,716 of NZ_JSYP01000020.1, forward strand.
CTCCCCACTTGCTATAGCTACGCCCGGATTTTCCCTTTTCTTTATCAAAAAAACCATCAATATTCCATCTATCTTTAGGAATCTCCGTAATACAATCTTTTCCTATCTTAAGATTTTTCCAGAATTCGTCTATAGAATCTGCTTGTGGGTATCTACCGCTTAATCCTACAATAGCCACATCGGTATTCCTCTTTGGAAGGTCTTGTTTAGTTTGTGACTGTTGTATAAACTTATTCGTTGTAACCTTTTTAAAAGTTGATTTTATTTCTGGTGAAGTACTAATTTGATTATTTATTTCAGCAACTCCTTTTTTACTATTCCCTATTGCATTTAATTCATTAGGATATTCCTCTACGAAAAAGGCAACCAACTCTTCTATGGTTAAGAATTCAAAAAATAAAGTCTTCGGAATGTTCGGAAAAGTTTCTTCTAAACGATTTGTCAGGCTTGTCATCATTATAGAATCTAATCCGTATTTTTCAAAAGCATCTGTGATTTTGAATTTACTTTTTGGAAAACGTAGCTCTGCTGCCAAAATTCCCACAAGATATTCGTAGGTAACCTCTTTTATATTTTCTTCAGTTAGTTCTTCGGTTAATCTTCCCGTTTCGCTTCCGTTATTTTGATGTATAATATTCGCTGCCACTCCTTTTATATCCGATAAAAATGTTTCAGACAAAGGAGCTTTTCCGTAATGCAATACAACTGACTCAAGGGTACTGGCAAGTACTTTTTCTAACCAATGTATTCCCTCTTTTTGGGGTAAAGGAACTATATTCAGTTTCTTTTCAAGAGATTGCTTATTGCTATCATTCATTTGCATTCCGCTACCAGCCCATAATGGCCATGCAATACTTATTGTTTTTCCAAAAGCTCTCTGTTGTGATACTTCTTTATTTCTGAATTTCGCAAAATCTCTCAGATACTCATTTGCAGCAGCATAATCAGCCTGTCCTGAATTTCCTAAAACAGCAGATAATGAAGAAAACATAAGCATAAAATCTAATGAAATATGCTGTGTGGTTTCATGAAGATTACGTATTCCTTTGGTTTTTACTTCTAAAACCTGTAATGCTTCTGCACTATTTTTTTGCTGAATAAAATTATCATTTATGATACCTGCCGCATGAATAATTCCATTGATTTTACCGTACTGGCTTTGTACCTCATCCATTAATTGTTGAGTCGCTGGCTTATTTGTAATATCACAACGATAATATACCAGATTATTAAATGATGCTACATATTCCTGATTGTCTGCATCTAAAACTGATCTTCCACTAACAATAATTTTAATATCATTATAAGATTCAAAAAGGTATTCTATCAATGTTTTTCCAATACCGCCCATACCACCTGTAATGATATAAACTCCTCCTTTAACGAATTTGATATTTTCATTTGATACCGTTAGCGGTTCTACTATTGGAACAATTGTTTTTACTTCTCTTTTTAAATTATCATAGCGAACTGTTGTTTCTTTTTCATTTAATTCAACTGTAATAATTTTCGATAGTTGTTCTACATTGGTGTTTGTGTCTAAATCAATACCTATACATTTCCATAAAACTTTAGGGTTCTCGATAGCTGCAGTTCGTAATAGTCCTGATAAGAACTGCACCTTATGTTCGTTCTTATAATCATAAATAATTACAAAACGTACCGGAGTTCTGGAAGTTATTACTTGCTTAACTTTATCAAAAACCGAAGAAAACAATACTGTTTCTTCGATATCATTAATTCTTGTTATAGCGCCCAGTAATTCGACTTTAGGAAAATCACCGACCACTATAAACTCGTTAGTTATAGTAGAATCGACTATGTTATTTGTATTTACTTTATGTTGCCATACAGATTCATATAAATACGTTTGTGCCGTATTGGGTTTAACTCCCAAAATTGGCATCATTCTATAGCCTGATAATGCAATAAGAACTTTTCCTGTTGCACTTAATAATTCTATTTCAAAGTTTTTTTTATTTTCCTTATCAGAATAATAGGCATAGCAATATTTAATTTCCTCCTCTAGATTGTGCCATGTAATATTTTCAATAGAGTAAGGCAACGCTAACTCTTCTGAATTTTGTAACCATAATAATGCTCCTGTTTGAAGTGCATTGTCTAATATTTCAACTGGAAGTTTAAAAGTACTTTTATCAAAAACCGAAATACTTGTAAGCACTTCGTCTTTTAGAACATTGGCTGAATTTATATGTCGTAAACTATCGCCATAATTAATTCCTTTAGTTCTGAAAATTTGATAACAATGCTCGGCTGTATAAGATGCAATACTTTGCTCTTTTATAGCAGATATATCTCTGTAAAGGGGGGCTGTTTTTTCTTTACTCTCTCCTATACTGGACTGAAAATGAATCTTTATTTCATCATTATCTATACTCTTTATTTCAACATAAGTGCCCTCTGCATTTACATAAATTTCAGTTTCAATTGACTTTGATTCTTTATGTATTTCTATTGGTTGCAACCATTTTATATTCGAGAAACTATGTGGCTGTAATCCACTGCGTTCTACAGCTTCTCTTGCCATTTCTATATACGCAACTCCCGGAAGTATCTTTTTATCTTGTACTATATGATCCAACAGGATAGCTTCTTTACCAGTTAAACAAGATGAAAATTTTTGTGATTCAAAATCCGATATGTTTTCATGTACTAATGGATGTAATGTTTTTATATTAGAGAATGATGTTTCTGCTTTAGGAGTTATCCAATATGATTCTTTAGCAAAAATATACGTAGGCAAATGAATTTTATTAGGTTGTTGTACATCGTACAAACTCAACCAATTTATAGTATTTCCTTGTTCCCAGTATCTTGCTATTGCATCATATTGCTTATCATAAATTGCTTGCTGAATTTTTAATTCACTTACTTCGCTTTCAACCTTTTTATAAATACCAGTCGTTTCCTCCTGAACAAATTGTTGCAATTGAGCAATCAATTCTTCTATATGATTCACAACAAAAGTTTTACGACACTCCATTGCTTTTCTACCTACTTGCAATGTATAGGCAATGTCACGAAGGTTTAGGTTCTTTTCATTTTTAATAAAATCGGCAAGTTGTTGTGCCTTAACCTTTAGTCTTTCTTCGTTTAATGCTGATAAAACTATTAGTATCGGTTCATCAATTTCCTCCTCTAGATTGTTTTTTTGTAAATGTTCTTCTAAAACTACAAATGCATTGGTCCCACTAATCCCGAAACTACTTACTGTAGCTCGTTTAGGTGCTTCGCTATCCCAGGCAGTTAATCTTTCCTGTATCCTAAAAGGGCTATCTTTTAATTGGATATGTTTATTGATGTTTTCATAATTAATAGATGGAGGCAACTGCTTGTTTTTCATAGCTAGCAATACTTTGATAATACCCGCCATTCCTGCTGCTCTAAGCGTATGTCCTACATTTGTTTTTACACTCCCAATTCCGCAATAATTTACTTTGGAAGTATGCTCTTTAAAAGATGCCTTAAGAGCTTGTAACTCTATCGGATCGCCTAATTTAGTTCCTGTTCCATGAGCTTCTACATAGGTAATTGTCTCTGGATTAATATTATATCTTTTAAAAACTTCTTTCTGAATGTCTTGTTGGGATAATACACTTGGAGCTGTAATTCCGTTAGTTGCCCCGTCCTGATTAGTAAGAATCCCTTGTATAGTGGCATAAATAGGATCGCCATCTCGTATAGCATCGTCTAAGCGTTTCATAATTAGTACCCCTACACCTTCACCTGGTACAAATCCGTTGGCTCTTTCATCAAAAGTATAGCAATGTCCATCTGGAGATAACATTCCTGCCATGCTGGTTAGTTTGTAAAACTCTGGCGTTACCGATAATGAAATGCCTCCTGTTATAATAAGATCGGTTTCTTTTGCCAATAAACTTTTACAGCCCATATCCATCGCAACCAATGAACTTGAACAAGCGGTGTCTATTGCTACAGCAGCTCCCTTTAAATTTAAAAAATATGAAATGCGCGCTGCTAATATAGAGCCCGAAATACCCCAAAATGCAGAAGGTTCATTTGCCTCTTCTAAAAAGGTTTTGTAGTAATCCCCATCTGTTGCTCCAACATATACACCACATTTAAAATCTTGCAAAAAATCAGGGTCAATTGCCGCATCTTCAAGTGCTTTCCAACAATGTTGCAAAAATATACGTTGTTGCGGATCCATATTTTCGGCTTCCTTACCAGATATCTTAAAAAACTCTGGATCAAACTTATCTATGTCTCTTAAAAAACTTCCCCATTTACTATATGTTTTTTGCTTAGCTTTTGGATCTTCATCAAAATGCAATGCAATATCCCATCTGTCTTCTGGAACTTCCTCTACAAGATTTTTTCCGCTTTTTAGCGCCTCCCAGAACTCCTCAAGATTATTAGCTTTACCAAATTGTCCACTCATTCCTATGATAGCAATAGTATCATTTTCCTGAGTAGTTTTCCTTTTTGATAAGTTAGGTTCTACAATCTCTTTTTCAGAAATCTGATCCAACTCTGATGCTTCTATTTTACTTTTTGCATGAAACAACTCTGGGTATATATCCAGTATATGCTGTGACAATAAAGGAATTGTTGGATAGTTGAATATAGCTGTAACATCTAAAGTTATCTCTAGACCTTTATTAATGTTTTTAATAAGAGTAAGCCCTAAAATCGAATCAAAACCATAGTCTGAAAACGGCTTTTCTTTCTTAAAAGCTGTTAACGGAAGTTTGATTGTGCCAGCTGCAATAGCTATCAATTTCTGCTGAAAATCATTTAAATCTATTGTAGTATTTGAAGCAATTGCTACAAACTCTTTTTCATTTTTTTCTGCTGTTACCTTGGCAAATCCCTCTGGTTTTTGAGTATCAACTAATACTCTGCCATTACTTTTGGCTATTATTATTTGTTGCGGAATATCTTCTTGTTTGGGATATACATCACAATCTACAAACCCAACTTCCGATAATACTTGTTTCCATCCATTAAAAGTCAATGCCGGACTACCTGAAATTCTCAATTCCTTATCTTCATGATTCCACCAATCAGAGAGTAACCCAAATGTTAATGTTGTAAACATTTCTAGCGTACTCAACTCATTAATAAGTAACAGCCCACCGTTTTTAAGAATTGGTTTTATATTCTTAAGTGTTTCAGCAATATTAGCAGTCGCATGAATAACATTAGCTCCTATTACAATATCATATTTGCCTGTAGCTATTTCTTGTATGGATGCTGATTGGGTAATGTCAAATATTTTGGTTTCAAAATAAGGTATAATGTCTTCGAATCTTTCTTCTGCTGCGATCAAAAAACTTTGAGATACATCAGTAAAAGTATATGTAACATGATTTCCATAATTTTTTAATCGTTCCAAAATGCGCACAGTTGTTCCTCCTGTACCACCTCCTACTTCTAATATGTTTATCTTTAAATTATTCCCTTCATAATTCTTAATTGTGTTTTCTACAATTGATGCTGCTATTGAGTTGAAATAATTAGATCTATAATCGCCATTATAGATAGCACTCACTAACTTGGAATTTCCTTCGGGAAACAATACATCTGTAGCCTTAGTTTTTCCTTTCAAAATTTCTTCAAAAGATTGAATCGTCTGTTTCAATAATGCATAGTAATTATGATGACGATTTGCTTCTCTTCTGGCTTTTACTAACTGATTTTCCAAAGAAAAAAAAGCCGCTTTTTCTTCAATATGTTTTGGTATAACTACTCCCTGATTTGTAATCTGGATATAAAACATTCTCTCGAGCTCTTCGAGAATAGTCTGAAATAAAGAATTATATTGAGGAATAATATTTAGTTCTTTTCGCCATTCTACTATTGTATTTGTGCGCAAAGATTGAATTCCCATTCGAATTAATATTTGTAATATCGCCAGACCACAATCCTCTTTAAAATCATTCTCAGCAATTACATCTTTTTTATACAATGTTAAAGTCGGAATTTGAGGAGTCAAAAACGTGCTTTCTTGCACCAAAGTCACTTTTTTATTTTTGTTAATCTTAATCATAATAGTTTATTTCAATTAGTGTTACCTTAGGCTTTTATATGAATTTTGCAGCAATAACTTGTTGGTGTTCTTGTGCAATTACTTCTTCTAAAATTGCCATTCCTTCATCTGCCTCTATACTCCCAATACCTAATAATTCCATCTTATTCCTGTATTCATCAGAAGCGACTACCCCGACTGATCCCCAATACCCCCAGTTAATAATCTGTACCGGGATATTGTATTTTTGTTGAACTGTATAGGCAAAACTATCTTTATACATACAAGCAGCGGCATAATTTGCTTGTCCCAAAGCATTTACCTGAGATTGCATAGAGGAATAAAAGCATATAAAATCCAAAGGCTCTTTGGCAAATACATCTATCAGGTAGTGACTTGCTGTAGCTTTGGATTCAAAAACTTCAACAAAAGTTTTTTCGTTCATTTGATGCATTAAGCTATCCCTAAGTACCAATGCAGAGTGAAATACACCATTAATATTTTGATACGTTTGTTTAATTTTATGATAGGCTGCTTTTACTTCATTCTCTAAAATTGCATTGCATTGGATATATGCTGGTTTAGGTCCCCACTGTGCTATTTCTTCTTGCGCATCCAGAATGCTTTCATTTTCTGCACTACGTCCTAACCAAAATATTTGAGCTTGGTATTTTTTAACCAGATAGGCTGTGGTAACTTTCCCGATACCACCTGCTCCTCCTAATATTACATATACCCCTCCTTTTTTAAATTTGGTGGTAATGGTTTGTGTTTCTAGCGGATATAGATTTCTTATATAAGTATTTTGATTGCGATACGCTATTATTTCTCCATTAGAATCAAATGGTATTGTTAGCAATCGCCTGATATCCTGATCTGTTATTTCATTTGATGCATCCACATCGATAATACGAACATTCCAATTGCTTTGTTCTTTTGCCAATGAACTCAACAGTCCTAAAATCCCACTACCATGACACTGTACTTTATCATTAATTACTACTTTTTGCGTACGATCTGATAAAACGGTAATGTTTAAACCTTTATGTATGTAGGATGAGGATAATAGTTTTTTGAGCAGTTTAAAAACCGCCAATTCATTTCTTTCCCAGAATGTTTCTGATACCAAAAGAGCCTCTTCTACTGGCGCATCATGCACAATATACACATCAGTAATTCCTTCTGGTAACGCAGACGAATCATCCGAATTAAAAATAGTTACATCTTTATCAATTAAATAAGCACTTAATTGATTTACCATCTTACTTCCTTCATTTTGATAAGAAATAATTAAGGCGTTTCCGTTATGAGTCTCTTCCTGTTTAGTTAGTCTTTCTCTTTTCCATTCAGAAACATACATCAAATCTTCTATCGAATAAGACAGTTCTTCTGCAATAGGTTCTGACTTTATATTTAAAGCAACAAATCCTTCAAATTGAACTAAAATTTCGCCATCTCCATCTATTAAATCTACGTTGTATGTAGGAAGAACTTCTCCTTTTGCAGGAGCTATTTTTTTAGCATACGACCAAAATTGTTGTGGCAATTCTTTATAAATTTTCACCTCTTTAATACGAAAAGGAAGTTTGGTAGGGTTCTTTTTATCAAATCCAAAACTCAACCCCATCACAGTTTGTACTGCACTATCCAATAAAAATGGAGAGAGCATATATTTATCTTCCGTTTCTGTTAAATAAATTTGTGCTAAAACTTCGTTATCTGAATACATAATTTCCTGAATACCCTGAAAATGTTTTCCATAAGTAATTCCCTTATCATTCAGCAATTTATAGTAATCCTCCTTGCTTAAACTATTAGGTAATCGCAAGGCTATATTATCTATAACGACTGTTTTTATTGCTGGTAATAAATCGTACTGAATTGTACCATTACTGTAAATTGATGTTGCATCTGATTTCTTTTTAAAACTATAGCTCAATCCATTTTCAGTTTCTTCTAATGCTACAACAACTTCAACTTGTTCATTGTAATTTTCCTGAATAGCTTCTCTAAAAACTACATCGGTAATTCTAGTCACAGACTTTTCCTTATAACGATTTCCTACTTCGCGAATCCATTCAATTTGAGCAGCTCCCGGTAAAACATTTATTCCATTTACTTTGTGTGAAGCAAAAATGGATTCTCTTCCAGAAAAAACACTTTCGTAAGTAGTATCGTTTATAGTTGTTTGTACTAAAGGATGAACTTTTCTAAAAAGCTTTGCTATGGTTTCTTTTTCATTTTTTGTTGGAACAAACCAATAGTGATCTTGCTTAAATGGGTATGTAGGCAAATGAACTTTTTGGGGTGTTTTATTTCCGTATAAAACTTTCCAATCAATTGCTACACCCAAACTCCATAATCTGGCAATTGTATTTACATCTTTGTCAGTAAAAGATTCGTTCGTAATATTCTGAAATTCTTCTTTATCTGTATCAGTAATACTATCTTCATTAGTACCAATGTACATATCGTTTAACCCGTGATCAAACGTAATAAATTCATTTAATCGATTAATACATTCCTTTTGGTCATTTACAACAAATGCCAATCGACATTCCATTACTTCTCTTCCTGACTGTAGCGTATACAATACATCCTGAAAAGCTGTATTATTAGTCAATAAATACTCCCTTATCGTTTTTGCCAAACGATTTAGATCATCCATATCTCTGGCCGATATTGCAAAAACAGGAATTCCTTTTAATGAATAATTTGGTTTCTCATTTGCTATATATTCTTCAATAACTATATGCGCATTTGCCCCTCCAAAACCAAAACTACTTACTCCTGCAATTTTATGTTTTCCCTTTGTTACCTTCCAATCTGTTGTTTCTTTTTGCAGATAAAAAGGAGTATTCTCTAATTTTAAATAATGATTAGGTTGCTGCAACAATGGATTACCTGGGATTGTATTGTTTTTCATCGCCATCAAAACCTTGATTGCTCCTGCTACTCCCGCTGCAGCTTCCAGATGTCCTATGTTTGTTTTAATACTGCCAATAGCACAATGAGCCTCTTGTCCATAAATAGATTCAGAGTCTTTATATAACGCTTCAAAAGCTAATTTTAAACCTTCAGTTTCAATAGGATCTCCCAATGGCGTTCCAGTTCCATGAGCTTCAATGTAACTAACTAATCCGGGGTCTACCTCTGCCAGTTGATAGGCTTTTATTAATAGCTTTTGTTGGGCTTTAGGATTAGGAGAGGTTAAAGTATTGGCTTTCCCTCCATGATTTTCTGCACTTCCTTTTAAAATTCCGTAAATAGGATTTTTATCTTCAATGGCTTGGTCTAAATCTTTTAATATTAAAATTCCAACACCTTCTCCTCTTACATAACCATTTGCCCCCTGATCAAACGTTTTGCAACGTCCATCTTTGCTTAGCATTCCTGCCTGACTAAAAGATAATGTTAGCTCAGGCGATAATATGGCGTTTACACCTCCTGCAATTGCTATTGTACCATGACCATTTCTTATATGTTCTGCTGCTCTATGAATGGCAATTAGAGAACTGGAACATGCTGTATCGATAGGCTCACTTGGTCCATGTAAATCGAAAATATAGGATATTCTGTTTACTAAAACAGAATGGGCAGAACCTGTCGCAAATTGAGCCATACCTATTTGATTGGTTTGCTCTTTTAGTAAAGTCGAATAATCAGAACTTGAAACTCCTATAAAAACACCAGTATCAGTCCCTTTTATCGTATCGATTGAAATTGCTGCATCTTCTAAAGCATGATACACTTCCTGCAATACTAAGCGTTGCTGAGGATCCATCAGTTCGGCTTCAACAGGCGAAATATTAAAAAATAAAGGATCAAACTCCCCTATTTTGTCCAGAAAACCTCCCCATTTACATAAAGTTGTATTCTCTTTTTGCTGTGGGTCTCCATAATACGTTCTCCAATCCCATCGACTCTCAGGAACCTCTGTAATTAAATCTTCTTTATTTTTTAAACGCTCCCATAGTTCATTCACATTTGCCGCCCCAGGAAAACGTCCGCTCATTCCCACTATAACAACTTCTTTTCTTTTTGGAGCTTTATTCGAATAGGCATCAAAATCTACTTTTTTCTCTTCTTCCTGATTTCCAAAAGTTTCTATGTTTTCCTTTTCCTGATTGTATGGTTCATCCTCTGTCGAAAAGGTATAATTCGCCTTTAAATGTGTGGCTAATTCATCTAGAGTAGGATAATTAAAAAACAATGTTGGTGTTATATCTAATCCATAAAACCCATTAATTTCATTACAAAACTGTGTATATAAAATCGAATCAAATCCATAATCTCCCAGTTCTATATGCGAAATTATTTTCTCTGGATTCATTTTAACCAATGTAGCTGCTAGTTGAGTTAATTTTTCCAGCAGCGTTTTTGTCGAAATTCTATTAGAATTCGTGGCATCTTCAATTTTTGTTGGCACCTTTTCTGATGAAACTTTATATATAACTGAAGCCTGAACAAAGTCTGAACTCAAAATTTGTTTCAATGCTCTTATACCTTCTTCATTAGGCATAGGTTGCATTCCCCATTTTTTTTGCAAAAATGTTTCAGTATCTGCACTAATCTGCATTCCTCCGTTTTTCCACAAAGGCCAATTGATACTTTTAGTAATTCCATAACGATTTCCTTTACTACGTTGCGTTTCTCTATATCTTGCATAATCATCAAGAAAAGCATTAGCGGCAGCGTAATCCATCTGTCCTATATTTCCATAAATAGCAGCTATAGAAGAAAAGAATACCATAAAGTCTAAAGAATCGTACTGTGTTTCTTTATCGATATTCTTAATACCTTCTATCTTTACTTTTAAGACTTTTGTAACATCTGGTATCGTTTTGTTTTTTGCATAACTATCTGCGGTTATACCTGCCAGATAAATAACACCATTGATTCCTGTAAACTGTTTCCTAATTTCTTTAAAAACTGTAGCTACAGCATACGCATCTGTACTATCACATTGATAATAATAAGCCCCTTCGGGTAATCTTTTTTCAGGCTGCTCACTTCTTCCTAAAAGAATCACTTTAGTATTTGGAGTTTCCAGAATATAATCACAAACAGTACGACCTATTTCTCCAGTTCCTCCTACCAATACATATACTCCTGCTGTTTTAATAGCGCTATATTGCTGTTCATGAATAGTAAATTGTCTATTGCTTTTCTCTAACCTTTCAAGAGATGTATATTTTACCTCAACCGCTTTATTAAATTGTTCTTTATTTAATATTTCGAGTATCTCATGACTATTATGAGTCGAAAAATCTTTAATAGCAATTACTTTCCCTTCAAAATTTGGATGTTCTAATGTTAGTGTTTTCAGCATTCCCGAAAGGAAACCATACTGTTCGTATTCTTCATTTGATCCTAATACAATTACTTGCGTTCTTATTTTAGAATGAAGTCTTTGTTTCAAATCTTCAAAAATTTGAATATAAGTCGAAATCTCATTTTCAATGGTTATAGATTGAATCTCTGCTTCATAAGAATTTCGGATTGCATCTGCCAAAATAGGATTGCCCCCAATCACGTACACAATTGTATGATCATAAACTAAATCATGATTCTTGATGTAAGGTGTTTTTTGCCATGCAATCTCTTGAATATCTAAAGCATTAGCAGACTCTTTTTCTCTTTTTTCTTTTATAGGAAGAAATACACATTGCAGAAATTGTACTAAGACATTCCCTTGCTCATCCAAAATATCTATATCATATTCCTGAACTTTATGAGCTGCTTGATTTGATTTGCTTTTGCGGGCATACGACCAAAATGTTTCTGGTAATTGATCTACAAATCGATAGCAAGTTTTCATACTAAACGGAAGTGCCTGATCCAATACCCCTTCCATCATAATCCAGCCTAATGCATTTTGTAAAGCACTATCCAGTGCACCTGGTTGCATCTTATAACCTGATTGTAAAGGCAGCTGAATTCTCGAAATAGAAAATTCAGGAGTTGAATACTGTTCTTGTACTCCTCTAAAACTTTCACCTAAATCAAAACCTTTTGTTTTAAGAAAAGCATAGAATGCTTCTTTCGAAGTATTTTTATGAGTTAAACTCAATAACCTTCTTACATCTATTTTTTCTGGTTTCTGTGGCTCTTGTAAAATAGCTAATCCTTTACCATGAATTAAATCACTTCCATTTTCTTTGGTATAAATCTCATAACTATTGTTTTTTGAGTCAGAAATTATTCTGGTAAACACTTCTTTTTTAGCATTTACTAGTAGAGGTTGTTGCCAAAAAATATCTTTTAGTCCCCATATTCTTTGACCAGTTGCTTGTTCTAAGGCAATACTTGCTTGCTCTATATAAGCCACCCCTGCCAAAACTTTGTTACCATTAACTACATGATCTTTATAAACTGTTTCTTGTCCCGAATACTCGCTTATATATAAATGTCCATCCGATGTAGAAACATTGCGATGTACTAATGGATGTAATTGATTTTGAACAATTTTTACAGCAGATTCATTTGTTATACCTGAATTTACAGGTTCTGTCCAGTACCTTTCTTTTTCAAAAGCATAGGTTGGTAATTGAACTTTTCTTATTTGCTCATTACCATATACAAGTGCCCAGTCTACGTTTGTACCCAAAATCCATATCCTGGCAAGCGTTCTGTAGTCCTTTTTTAAGATAGCAGCATCCATTTCTTCTTGAGTTATAGATACTGTAGTCTTTTTTCGTTTATCAACTGTTCCTCTTAATACTTCATGATTTGATTCATTAAGAAATTGAGACAGATGATTTATAATTTCTTCTTTAGAGTTGCCTATAATAGCTAATCGCTCTTGCATAACATCTCGGCCCAATTGTAGTGTATAAGCAATTGCTTTTAAAGATTCTTTAGACTCTTTAAGGTAATCCACCATTTGTAACACCTGAGCTTTAAGACTATATTCTGTTTTGGCAGAAAGTAGTATCAATTGTTCAGTACCATCATCTGGTATTTTATCTGATTTTGATTCTGGATATTCTTCTAATACTAAATGGGCATTGGTTCCGCTAAAGCCAAAAGCACTTACAACTGCCCGCCTAGGATGTTTTATATTGAGTTCCCAGAGTTTAAGAGTAGTATTAATATAAAATGGAGTTTTCTCTAAAGATATCTCATCATTGAGTTGCTCAAAATGTAAGCTAGGTACAAGGAACTTATTCTTAAGCATAAGTATTGTTTTAATGACTCCCGAAACTCCTGCAGCTTCGGCAGCATGACCTATATTGGTTTTTACTGATCCTAGTGCACAGCTATTATCTAATTCCTGTTTTGTCCCGAAACTCGTTTTTAGAGCCTCAATTTCTATAGGATCTCCTAGTTTAGTTCCTGTACCGTGAGTCTCTACATATTTTATGGTTGCAGGATCTATATTATATTGGTCATAAATACGTTGCTGAAGTAAAGATTGTGCAACCCCATTAGGTGCCGTAATTCCATTGGTTTTACCATCTTGATTGATACCACTACCTTTAATGATAGCATGTATCTGGTCTCCATCTTTTATAGCTGCATCTAATCTCTTTAAGAATAGTACTCCAACCCCTTCAGAAGAAACAATTCCATCTCCTTTATTATCAAAAGTTTTGCATTTACCATCTTTCGAAGCCATTCCTACCTGACTGGTCCAAATATGCAATAATGGTGTACACATTAATTTAACACCACCCGCAAGAGCCATATCTGTTTCGCCCGAAACAATGCTTTGATATGCTCTGTCAATAGCTACTAAAGATGAGGAACATGCTGTATCTAGAGTAAGAGCTGGTCCTTTTAGATTTAATAAAAAAGCAATTCTTCCTGCCAATATAGCCTGAGAATTCCCCATAAAAGCAAAACCATCTTTGGCAGCTTGATTCTGAGCCAATAGATGCTGATAATCTCCTGAACTTGCCCCTACAAAAACACCTACATTTTGTTTGTCGATTGATTTTGATGTGTAGCCTGCATCCTCTATAGTTCGCCAACATTCTTGTAAAAACAAACGCTGTTGAGGATCCATTAATTCAGCTTCCCGAGGAGATATTCCAAAAAACAAAGGATCAAATTTATCTTTGTCTTTTATAAAACCACCCCATTTACTATAGGATTTTTTTTGTTGTTTAGGATCATTATTGTACCAATCGATATCTTGCCATTCTTCTGCATCAATTTCTGTAATAGAATCGACCCCTTGTTTTAAGTTATCCCAAAACTCTATTATATTTTCTGCTCCGGGAAAACGACACGACATTCCAATTATAGCCACATCAGATTGTGCAGGTATTCTGGAATTTACTATATCCTCTCGCTGTACATTAGTACTTACTTTTCTCTCTTGTGGTACTAATAATTGTTTCTGATCAATTTTTCTAAGTTCTAAGTTCTGAATTGAAATTAATTTACCCTGATCTGAAGTTATTTCTATCGAAAAAAGTAATTTATCCTCATCAGCTTCGTGACAAATCATATGACAATCATAGTTTACGTCGGGTTGTGCAGACGCATGTATATTTATGGCTTCTACGCGGTAAGGCAAATACATAATCCCATCTATTTTTCCCTGACGTTGTTGTATTGCTGCATACTGTATTGCAAATAGTAATGCTCCATCTAGCCATTGAGACACATAACTAATAGCCTGATTTTGTGGTCTGGTAACTGCTAGAATGCCTTTGGCAAATTCCTCTTTAACCTCTAGAGATTTTCTTACCTGAAAATAACTATCCGATAAAATATCTTTAGTCCAATTGGTTAGTTTCTCTAAGTCTAACTGAATTCCTGATGCAGTAGGTCTATAAATCAAATCATCGATTAAAGCAATTTCTTCGACAATAGTCCCCCTAACATAAACTTTTTGTGTTTCTTTATTACTAATTATAAATCGAATAGTTCCTTCATTAACTCTTTTCAAATTGAGCAAGACGGGAACCGTCTCCTCTTTTTGAGCAATTAAAGCTTCGGAGATTCGAAATTGTTTTAGCGTTAAACTTTTTTTACCAAGTTGCTCGCTAAAAAAAGTATATAGCATTTCAATATAAGCATCCGTTGGTAAAATGTATTCATTAAACACTTTATGATCTCTTAAACAAGGTGTATTTGCTATGTTTAAGTGATATTCAATAGTAGATTCTCCATCCTTTTCTATAGTGCCAATGATTCTAATTGGTTTAAAAAAAGAATTAATAATATGCTTTTCTTCTTGTTTACTGTTTTTAATTGTATAATTCGAAATCAAATACACATACAACTCAGACAAGGTTGGATAATTATAGAGTAAAGATGTTGCGCATTGTATACCAAACTCTTTGTTTATTTTCTTAACGAATTCTACACCCAAAATAGAATCTAATCCTAATGATGCAAAAGTATCTGTAGATGAAATTTCTTCTTTCTCCAGATATAAAAGCGCTGCCAGAACATTTTTTAGTTCTCCTTCATTAAAAACATATATAACTTCCTGCTCAGAGCTTTCTACAAAAGTCATTTTTGTTTCACTGGTTCCTGCTAATCCAAGGCTTAACGATATATAGTTACTTAATTCTGATACCGTAGGATAACTATAAATTTGCGATGTAGGTATTGAAAGCTTCCATTTATTATTGATTTTCTTCACCAACTCTACACCTAAAATAGAATCTAATCCTAATGCTACAAAAGTTTGTGTGTCGTCTACTTCCCCTTCTTCCAAATACAATAAATCGGTTAGCAATGTTACCAACTCCTTTTGAATATTAGGATGTTGGTTTGTGTGATAATCCTTTACTGTGTTAATTTTATCGATTTCTATACCCGATAATGATATTTTGTTATCAGAGGCGATAAAAACAGAATTTGTGTTGTCTAATGTCTGTAAGTAAGTCGCTAATTCTTTTAGGGTAGGATGATTATACAACTGTGCTGTAGCAAAATCAATATTCCATTGTTTCCTGATTTTTTTCGTGAATTCAACTCCTAAAATAGAATCTAGTCCCAATGCTACAAAAGTTTGCTCAGGTTCTAATTCTTCTGTTGTCACATATAATAAATCACATAAAAGTTCTTTTAACGTTTTTTCATAATCCTCGTTTAAACTTTCATTCGATTTTATTTCCTTTACTTTTTCAACGATATTTTTATTATCCCTAAAAGTTTCAATGGGTTGTAGCTTGATCTTAGGAGAGCCCTCTTTTTTATTATGAATAGATGTTTCGCCTACAGGCTTAAGTGCACTTGCCAACTCTTTTACCGAAGGATAGCTATACAATTTTGCAGTATTTAATGAAATACCTAAAGCTTTATTTATGTTTTTTGTAAACTCAACTCCTAGAATAGAATCTAAACCTAACTCAACAAATGTCTGGTCTACATTAATTTCTTCCAGATCCAGATATAATAAGTCTGCTAGTATCTGAGATAATAATGACTCTATATCTTCTAACTTTTCCTCTTGATAAGAAGGTACTACTACAACTTCACTCTCAATAGCTTGTACCTGATTTACAGGAACTAGCCTAATTTTATTTTCGGTAAAAATTTTCTTTGATTCCATAAAAGTGACCACTCGCTCTTGCGGAGTTATAACAGCTTGATTTGAAAAATCTTTAGAGTTTATAATTGGAGCGGTTGGATTTTCTTTCCTTTGAATCTCTTTGCCTATCCAAAATCTTTTTTTAGTGAACTGGTAAGTTGGTAAGGCTATTTTATACATTTGAACCTTGCCATATAATTGCTCCCAGTTTACATTTCCCCCTTTAGTCCAAAAAATTGCTAATGCATCAAAGTTTTGTTCTACTATATATTGCTTTGATATAGACTCTTCTTTATGAACCTCTTTGCATTGTTTTATATTTTCTGTATAGTATAATGCTGATGTTTTATTTTCTTTCGAAAGAAAGCTTTCCAATTTAACTAGCAAGTCTTTATGATCTTTGTAGGTAAAGGCTAATCGCTCCGCAAATTCTTCTTTGGCTGTTTGTAATGTATATGCCAAAGATGCTAATCGGATTGTTTCTTGCTTTTGTATCCAGTTATATATTTTTTGAGCATATCTTTCCAGGCTTTCTTGGTTTAAAGCTGATAATACAAATACGTACGCAGGTAGTTCGATGCTTTCTTCCTCATCTGGCATCAGATTTTTATTATATGCTTCAACTACCACGTGAGCATTGGTCCCTCCTATCCCAAAACTACTAATACCTGCTCTAAGTGGCTCATTAGTGGGTGATTTCCATACTTGCCCCTCCTTTTGAATTATAAAGGGACTGTTCTCTAATTCTATATGTGGATTTAATATTTGGAAATTTAGTGATGCAGGCAAATATTTGTTTTGCATAGCTAACACTACTTTTAATAATCCGGCAACTCCAGATGCAGCTTCCAGATGTCCGATATTCGTTTTTACCGATCCTAAGCTGCACCAATTTGTTAATGATTTATCTTTTTGTATGTGTTCAAATGCATCTCTAAGAGCTTTAACTTCTATAGGATCTCCCAGTGTCGTTCCTGTTCCATGGGCTTCGATATAGCTAACTGTTTCTATTGGAATATTGGCATTCTTATAGGCATTTGTAATCAGTTTTTGTTGCTGAAACGGATTAGGTACAGTTACTCCTCCTGAATATCCTCCATGATTAACTTCTGCACTTTTTATTATTCCTAAAATTTCATCTCCATCTTTCTGAGCTTTATCCAACGGTTTTAAAAGCATTACAACAGCGCCTTCACCTCTTACGTACCCATTTGCTTCTATATCAAACGTGTGACATTTTCCATCTTTGCTAAGCATATTTGCATTACTGTAAGCTATACTTTTTGCTGGATGACACATCAAATGAATTCCTCCTACAACTGCCTGATCACATTCTTGTTGTCTCAATGCTTTTACAGCTTCGGCTATTGCTACTAAAGAGGAAGAGCAAGCAGTATCAATACTCATACTTGGGCCTTCAAAATCATAGAAATAAGAAATACGATTGGCCAAAAGAGCAATAGCATTGCCTGTAGGTGTTCCCGGCTGTATGGAGTCATACTCTGCCACTACTCGTTCATAGTCACTACCACTTACCCCAATAAATACTCCTGTATTACTTTTCTTGTATTGACTTGGTTTTTGCTTTGCATTTTCAAACAACTCCCAGGTTAACTCTAAAAGCATTCGCTGTTGAGGATCCATTAACTGGGCTTCTCTAGGTGAAATTTCGAAAAATAAAGAATCAAAACTTTCTATATCGTTTAGATATCCTCCATAATTGATTCCTTCATATTTATCCTCAATCCCTTCAGGCCAAACCCATCTATCCTCTGGTGTAATTGTTATCGATGAAATACCATTCTTAAGATTCTCCCAAAACGACTGCGGTGTATCTGCTTGAGGTAATCTGCAACAAGTACTTATTATTGCTATATCCGCAGTATAATTTTTATCTTTTTCTTCTCTTTTTAAATCTTCTTTTACCGCTTTTCCTGAACAATACCCTATAATTTCCTTGACCGTATACAAACCAAAAAAATGACTTGGATTTGTTTTTAATCCACACTCAAGGTTAAGATGTTCTGATAGTTCTGTATAAATAATCGATTCTACACCTAATTTGCGCAAGTCCGTATTTAAATCGATTTCACAACCTTCATAGACTGAATTAAAAAAGCCTATGACTGTATTAGTAAGTTCTTCAGCTGAAACTCCAGCATTATTATCAGCGATTCCTTCAAGAGATCTTTGAGGAGTTTCTATTTCTTCTTTTTTAATAAAAGAGTTACTTTTATTATCCTGTAAAATCTCTTTTTCCTTTTGTACTCCGTCTGAAATTTTACTGGATATAGTTACCTTTTGACTTAACCTCTTTACTGTAAATATTTTGGCAATAATCTGACCATCATTTTCCCTGTATAATGACGAAGTCAATCGTACAGTCAAATCATCCTCTAATAAGGCTTGATCAAGCTGATATCTTAATTTTTCATTAGGATTAGCATTCCCGTAATAATGAATATCTCTGGCAATACAAGTAGCATGAATAGCCCAATTTATTTTTTCGTTTTCAATAAGAATATGCTCTTCAAAAAAATGACGCTCACATTTATCACTTATGTTTGGATAAGATGCAAAATATAAAAGCCCAACCCCATTAATATCGTCATAAGGCTCTACTTCATAAGTTCTGGTAAATAATGGTTCTGCCAGTATTGTAAATTCTGTGTCGTAAAAAGAATGCTTATTAGAAGTTTCTTCCTCATTGGATAAAGAAGATATATGGTTCTTTACATTAAAGAAGGCTTTAACGTATTTAGGTATTATTTGTAATAATGGTACTTTAGAATCTTCTTTTTGAATAGGTGTGCCTTTGACTAAATTTTGATTATCATCATTCTTTCTAGCCGAAAAAATCGAAATCATTGAAGTTTGCAAAGTACTGTCTCTTGTTACATTTTTAACAGTCCCATTGCTCAAAAACATTTTGGTTCTATATTGTTCTATACACGATTCAATTGTAGTTTGATCGTTCTCTACAAAACTTTTTAATCCAATATTGTTTTGGCAACTCCATTGTATCCTAACAAAACTGGCATAAAGACGCTCTCCATTACTATCAAAGATAGCATCTGAGGGGGCCCCCAAACCCTTTGATATCATTTCCCAATGGATGTCTCCTAATTCTTTTAAAAGCCAATTCTCAGACATTCTCCCGTATAACATCTGAGGGATATTTAAAGAGTAATCTCTTTTTAGACAGTACGTATTCATGCTTTTTACTTTTTTTACTATAGCAATAAACTCGCATTGATTAGTAAAGACAACTAAAAACAGCTAATCCTTTAATCTCATACATAGGGCGTCAACTTCCCCTTTGTTTACTTCTACATTTCAAAAAACCAATTTTAAGCTCTGCGTCCTTTATAACCTAATAGTAGATAACCCTCAAATTCATTAACCGTTTCTTTAACAAAAAGAATAAATAGCTCTTATAATAATATAATAAGCTATTGGATTTTTATTGGTGAGACTATTAAAATAATTTAGTCCATTTACATTAATAATGGCACAGCCCACGATTGATTTTTACGTAAAAATAGCAGTTAGATTCCTCTAAAAATTACGGACTTTTAGAGTAAAAATTACGGACTTTTACTTGCTTAAGGAGTAAACGTAACTTCAATTTTTGTCCCGTTTCCAATTTTTGATTCAATCTTAAATTTACCTTTTAATGAATTCGTTCTTTCTTTCATATTATTTAAACCAATACCACTTTTTTTATTTTTAATATCAAAACCTACTCCATCATCTGTAATACTCAGTTTTAAACGATTCTTGTCTGTTTTCTGAATCATTACCTCACATTTTTTTGCATTTGCATGTTTATTAATATTTAAAATAGCCTCTTGAATTATACGATATAAGTTTATCTTGTATATATTTTGAATCGCTCCCCATTCAACAGTTTTATCTTTTATATATTTAAATCGGGTACTACTTATATCTTTCTGATTTTCGATTAAATTTGACAACAACACATTAAAATCATTTCCTTTAAAAAAAGAACTTCGGCTTAGGTCATGCGATATCGTTCTTATCTCATGCTCTATATTTTGTAATTCAAAAATATACTCTTTCCTTTTTTCAACCATTCCTTCGTCCGTTTTAGAATTTAAAAAGCCTAAATTCATTCGAACTCCATAAATTTTGTTCAATACACCGTCATGTAATTCTTTGGCTATTTTAGCCTTCTCATTCTCTTTGGCAATATCTATTTTTTTATGTTGCTCTATTAATAGCATATACACCTCATCATTAGCTTTTTGCTGTCTTTTTAAAAACTGCACTTCTTTGCTTTTATATCTTAAATATCGCACTATAATAATTATTACTAATACTAAAATTAATATCAACGAAACAATTAAAATGTAAAAGTTACTCTTGGTCAATACTTTATTTTTGTCCTCAAGTCTTGAAGTTTCGTATTCAATTCGGGCATATTTATTATGAGAGTTTTTTTGAATAGTATTAATGCTATCACTCACTTTTATATATTCGTTTGCATAAAACAAACTATTCTTTAAATCTAATTGAGAGAGTAATCGCAATGACGTTAAAACCTCATTACAGTTCTTAATTTTAATTGCTAACTTTTTTGCCTCTTTTAAACTTTGAATTGCTTTTATGGTATCTTTTTGAGTTAAAAAATACTCTCCAATACGTATCTTTTTATACAAAATATCCGATTCAATCCCTATAGAATCAACAATTCTTAAAGATTCTAAAAACATGGATTCAACATTATTATACTCTCCACTTTTCATCTTAGAATAAGCCAGATTGCTCAAAACATTGGCATATAATCTAGGCCACTTTTTTTTCAAATCTTCAGAAAGTAAATCTTGTAATGCTTTTATAGACTCAGAGAATTCACCTTTTAAATCATATAAATTGCAAATGTTAATAGTAGAGGTTACATTAAAATTATTTATTTCGTCTTTATCATTATTATGGGTTTTCATTTTTTCTAACTCACCCAATGCTAACCTGTGATACAGCAATGCCCCATCATAATTAACTAATTTCTCTAAGCAATTCCCCATCAAAGTATTGCAAGCATAGATTAAAGAATAATCTTTAGATTTTTTTAAATACCGTAATGCCTTAGAAACTTCGGCTTCGCATTCTATATAATTCCCATCATAAAATAAAACGTAGGCTTTATTAAATAACATTCTGCCAACATTATCATAGTCATGAATTTTTGTATATACTTTTTGAGCCTGCAGATAATAGAAATAAGCGCTATCTTTTTTAGAATTTTCATAGCAATCACCTACATAATACAATGACTTCGCTATTCTCACACTATCATTAGAATCTTTTGATAATTGTAAAGATTTTAGACTAGCATGCAACGATTTTTTAGGTTCATTGATATAGTAATATTCAGCGGCAATCTTTAAATATAAATCTCTTACAAGGGAGTCATTATTTTTAGATTTTAATGACTCAGCTATCGAGTCCAGATATTTCTCCTTTTTGATTCCGGATAAACTATCAATATGACTTTTGTCAAATAAAATCGTTGTATCTTCTTTACAGGAAAAAAGAAAAAACATTAAAAACAAACAAATATTTTTCGTAGGAATAATCAAAGTGTAATTATTAATTTACGACTTCAAATATAGTTTATTGCAATAAAGAAGACTATGTAATTAACAATAATTCACATAGTCTTCCTTTTAAATAATTACAGAATCAAAAGTTATCTTTTTGATGGTTTCGGATTACTTGGATCTCCTTCACTAGGATTCTCTTTAATATAAAAAAACACATTAATTGAATCCTTTCTTTTTTCATTTACTTGCGTTTTTAAACTTGCGTCTGGTACAATTTGAGAACTATTGCTTTTAACTTCTGAAACTTCATAAACATCATCATTAGAACATGAATAAGTCAACCCTAAGATCAAAACAAGCCCTACAATACTTAATTTACTTTTCATAATAATTTAATTTAAATTAATGATCATTTAAAGCAAAAAAACACCTTCAGCTTGTTCTAATTGTACGGTATATCCGTAATATTTGAGTAATTTTGATACAAATTTGACAAAATGAATACGAGTCTTACTATTTTGATAGTCGATGATCACCCTATGACAGTTGATAGCTATATAAACCTGTTATCCGGTAATGATTTTCAAAAAAATGAACCCACTTTTATAAAGAGTTATAATTGTGAAGAAGCTTACAACAAAATAATTTTTCAACTAAAACAAAACGTAAATATTGATTTTGCTTTATTAGATATTAGTCTTCCTCCTTATAAAGAATTTAATATTGATAGTGGTATTGATTTGGCAATACTCATTAGAGAAAAATTTCCAAATTGTAAAATAGTTCTTCTTACAATGCATAGCGAACCCTTAACTGTAGATAAAATTATTAAGGGAATAAAACCAGAAGGATTCATATCAAAAAGCGACATTGATTTTGAATCATTCCCAAGTATTTGTAAAAAAATCATTGAGGGAGAAATATTCCTAAGTAATAGTATAATAAAGTCTCAAAGAAAATTATTCAAAAAAAATATAAATTGGGATAATCATGACAATCAAATTTTAATCTTAATTTCTCAAGGGGTCAAAACCGTTAATCTTCCAGATTATATTCCCCTTTCTATGAGTGCTATCGAAAAAAGAAAAGCAAACATAAAAGACCAACTTTTAAAAGGAAAAGGAAGTGATAAAGATCTAATCGAGAAAGCTAAAAAATTAGGATTATTATAACTTAAAAAAATGGAGTTGCTCACTAATTTGCTACAAAAAGTTAAGGCTGTCTATCATTACGATTTATTATCAATAAATTTTGATAGAAACTCATACATACAAAACTCTTCCGTTGTTTTCATCTTACATTTATTAACACATCAATTATCAATGCTTAATTTAGAAATATTCAAAGCTATAGAATAAAAAAAATCGGAACACGATTACTCCTGCTCCGATTTAATTCACTTAATTTTTGAAACTTCTGAAAAAACTTCAATCATTATCGAATGAGATTTCTATGCTATGGTATATTTTTTTTCTGTTACAGTATTCGTAGTTTCACTTGTTACACTATCTACAAATCGCCATTCAGCTTCAGAAACAGATGACGTAAATTTAAGATATGTGTATCCTCGTTTATACAAATTTGCATATTCTAAATCATCTATCAGCACTGTAAATGCCTGTGCTAATTCTATCGCCTTTTTAGGGTCGGATGTAATTCCAAGATAAGCTTCCAATCCTGGCGATGAAACAGAACTGCACGCTATTTCAGTTCCTATAAATTTTCCTTGCATATCGGTAAGTTTACCCATCCAGGCATTATGAGTATCTCCAGCTAAAACCACAACATTTTTTCCAGAAAGCATCGCATACAATTGTTCTCTTTCTACAAAATAACCATCCCAGGCATCCAAATTATATGGCAAAGTTGTCGTAACTCTCGCAATTTCCTGAGCAGTTAAAGAAGGATCACTTTGTTTATATCTCATTTTAATAACAACAAGTTCAGAGATTGCACTAATAAGAGCCTGCATAGTCGCTGGCTGTGCACTTCCAAAATGATCCACTTCTGCTAAAACTTGATTCAAAAGCAGCAACAGCTCTGCAGGAATCATCATTTTTGTCATTAAGATCTGTTGGCCCAATACTTTCCACTTAGCAGTATCTACATTGATCTGTGATCCCAGCCAAGTCATTTGTTCGCTTCCAATTAATCTTCTGCTGGTACTTAACAGATCTGTTTTAAATTTTGTCTGATCAAAATTTCCGCCATTATCAATATAATCTGAATAACTCATCTGCTTATCTCTCGCAATAACTCTAGTATCCATCATATAAAGAGAAAGAATATTACCGAAATTAAAACTTCTGTAAATTCTAAGATCTTTTCCTGTTTTAAGCGGAATATATTCACTGTAGGCTTGAAAAGCTGCCATTTTTCTCATCTGAAAATCCCCTTCGGCAGGCTGATGATTTTCTGCACCGGTTTTATAGGTATCATTAGCAAACTCATGGTCATCCCAGACACATATAAAAGGTTTTTTCTGATGAAGCAACTGAAGATTTTTATCCCCTCTATATTGTCTGTAACGCTCTCTGTAATCACTGAGACCTATAATCTCCCTGGCGGGTTTATGTTCTCTACCCAGTGGGTTTGTAAAAGGATTTGTTCCATACTGTCCTGGCGCATATTCGTAAATATAATCTCCAAGATGTACCACTACATCAGCATCTGAAGAAGCAATCGCTCCATATACATTAAAAAGTCCAGCTGGAAAATTAGAACAGGAAACAACAGCCATTTTTACATCATTTACAAGATCTGTTTTAGATGGCAGCGTACGCGTTTCTCCGATAACAGTTACCTGTTTAGTTTTGGCATTATAAAATCTATAATAATATTTTGTATTGGAAGAAATATTCTGAACATCTACCGCTATTGTAAAATCATTTATAGAAGATGCTCCGGCCTGCCCTTTTCTTGTTATTTCAGAAAATGCAACATCCTTACTTAGCTCCCAGGTAATTTCAGCGTCTGAACCTATTGAATATCTTGTCCAGATAATCACTCCTGTTTCAGTCGGGTCAAAACTGGCTACTCCTGTCTCAAACCCTTCATTTTTCATTCCGTCTGGCGCACCGCTATTATCGGTTTTATCATCGTCACTACAGCTTTCAATAAGTGGAGCGATAAAAACTCCTCCGGCGGCCAATAAAGAATTTCTAAGAAACCTTCTTCTGCTTAAATCATTGTTGTTTTCCATAAAAAAATTTTTATATCAAAAAAACAATGTAATATTAAAACAGAGGTTATGGTACTTTTAAAATTACCTTACATTACTATTAACAATCCATTTACTATAATAAATTATTGATCTGTTTAAGAACTTTAAACTGGGACTTGTACCTTTTTTACACTATTAAAGTCTCCTCTTTTTTCTTGTATAAAAATTCCGTCATTTAAAACAATATCGAAAAGCCTTTAGTATATTTTGTAAACAAATCGATTGCAATCAGGATGATCATTAAGAAAATAAGAACTAGTATATAGGTAATTATTTGAGCTTTTTTATTGAATTCAAAAGTGGCGGGATTTATAAAATAATCAGCATAGACGGCCTGAGAAATTTTTATATGTGGGGAAAATAAAGTAACGCCCTGTAGAAAATGTCCAATTAGATGATATTTATTTTTCGGGATATAGGTCATTCCATTCTCAGGTTTAGAAAAATCAATGGGAATCTGTTTGCCTTCTTTAAAACCGAAAATATATCCCGGAGAATATTTTGTTCCAATTTTTCTATCGATATCACTCACATAAGCTTCTCTGCTCCTTTCAAGCTCCTTGTATAAAACACTCTGGATAATGCCATTGTATTGGTGATGATGTATACCATATTGATCTACAGAAATGAGGATGATTTTTTTAAGTTTTTGACGCTTGTAGTTCTTGCAAAGAGCCCAGATACCCCAAAGAAGTATGGAGAAGTATATTAGATCGAAGATCATCTCGCCGATAGATAAGCGGCTATTATGCTCCAGCTGAATACTCAAAGGAAGTCCTATAAATAAACAAAGCATTGCGATACACAAAAGTCCGAACAGTATATACACAAAAATAGTAGCAGTTAAATTACGTTCAGAAGTTACTTCAGGAAAATTTTCTTTGTTATAAATCATTAACTACTTATTATTTAAAAACATCATTCAAATCAGGCATCGCTCTTTTCCTAAGTTTGTTTTACTACATCAAACCAGTAAAATCCGATATGCTCTTTGTGTCCCAAGCGAATTCTATATTGTTGCAGTTAAAAAGACAAAACCTCTTTAGGTAAGCTAACTATGAGTTTCTATGTTAACATATACGTTTTCTTGAGCTCAGGGGTTTGTTCTAAAACATTTCCGGGATCAAAAATCTAAAAGCGTATATTCTAATTCTGTTGAGTTACCATACAAATCTACTAAATTTGGAACTTCATAGATCAAATTATTTTTATCAAAGCAATAATTAAACACTTAGGTATTTAGTATCCTTTTCGATTTATCAAGAAATTAATTAATTTTGATTATAAATAAAAAACGAATTACAACATTCATTTTAAAAAAGTTAAACTATAAATTCAACTGAAAAATGTTGATGGAATTATCATATTAACTTTTATGGCAGAATCGTGACGCCTTAAATGCACAAAGAACACCACCTAAGCAACAATAAATACATTAGAGGCTCAAAGAAGTCTTTCATATAATTCTCCCTTTATTACTATCGAATTTAATATGTTAATTTACCATATACAAATACCAAATGACTCAAACTTAAAATAGTGAGCAACATTTTTACTTTGTCTAGATTCTATTCTATAGTTAATTTTCGAATCAACACTTTAAAATCATGCACTATTCATATTGTAAAGCAATTAGAATAGCGACATTCAATAAAAAAAGAGGCTGCTTCACAAGTTATGAAACAGCCTCCTAATATTTTGTAAAGAGAACTCTAATTCAATTTCTAATATAAATAATTCAGAGCTGTAACATCATTAGAATTAAAAGCTCCTGTCTCACTTGAACTAAAACATGCTCTCATATAAGAAGTTGCATCATATCCTGAAGGTGTTCCTGGGATCAAAATTGCACCCACACCAGCAGTACCTTCGTTTGAATTCTGTCCACAACTTTGACGGCTGAACCAATCTGTATGACGTAAACCAATACAATGGCCGATTTCGTGTGCAGCAACGTGTGCATTTACACCTGTTGAATACGTATCTAACCCAGAATATAATGTAACTGAATTATAAGGATTTCCACCTGAAGGGAAACCTGCTACTCCACCTGCAGATCCGGTTTGTCTTCTTACAACAATGTTTGCACCTGAAGTACTTGAACTAAAAGTTAGAGTAAATTTAATAGTCAATCCTAAATTATTATATCTGTTTACTGCTGCTTGCAATCCTGCACGCATATTTGTACTTAAAGCTGTTGTACCAGTCCCTGATAATCCAACAATTTTGATAGTTTTTGGAGTAGATACTAAATTAGTAGTACGGTATTGTTCTGTGGTAATACCTCCATGAAGATCCATTTTGTTTAATTGATCTTCCGACATTACAATACATCCTTCTATAAGAAACGCATCCTCAGTGGTACCATCTAACTTAGTGTTTTTAATCACTTGAACATCTGTGGAATTTAATGAAAGGGATCTAATTTTATTTAACACCTCTGGCGTTACTTTAAGAGATCCTTGATTTGATTGATCTGTCTCGTCTTCTTTGTTGCAAGATAACAGCGTTAACGCTATAAATGACAAGGCTAAAATTGATTTAATTTTTTTCATAATAGGTTTTTTGGGGTTGTTAATAATAAATTGGTAAATAGGGGCTTTACAAAATATTAGTAATATTTATAATCAAATTTATATAATTTTTAATCTTAAAATACTGATAAAACAATTATTTAACAAATTTAACATTTTTTGTTAAATTATTTCAATCGGATTGTTTGGTAATAATTATCCGATTATTAATAGAAGCCCTGTAAAATCAATAATTAAATACAAATCAAGTGGTTACACACAATAATACTATTCAGATATCTTATTTTGATTAACATGTGTAAAAAAAATACTATACAATTTTACATTACATTTAGACGAACAGAGTTATAAAAAGAGAATATTATTCGTATAGATTTTGAAGTTTTAGAATGAAATAAAAACTAATATTTTTTTTTCAAATAATTTAATAACTTTGATTTACCTACAACGGATAAACATTTCAGATAGAAATCATTAAGTACAAATTTCATCTTTGATTTATCTAAATTCATTAATAAAAATGTTTAAAATTGCCCCAACATCTACTGTAAATGAAGACACAAATTACTTTTCTCTTTTTTATGATAACGACAATCAGTCTCTCTCAAAGCTCTGAAAAATGGAAACAATACATAGAAAAAGAAAACGAAACAAAATTTGAGAAATACTATTTTACATCTTTAGAAAATGCACATCACAATAAATACAAAGTTGTAAAAAAATTGGATAGTACTTTTTGTATAGTAGAAAATTTAAAATCTAATCAACCTTTAAAGAAAACACGCTCAGTAAATAGCTTATGGAAATTACCATCCAATTTTTCAAATCACACCGAAGACAAGCAATATATAATAGCAACTGATAGTATCAAAGCATTAATTACAGATTTAAAAACAATCAACATTTCTGAGATCGAAATACTAAATAACCATCTTATAATCATAAAAAGTGATTCAAAAAAAATTATTGACCACATTATAACTTTGAGCAGTGTATCTTCTATTTCGCAAGAGTCCCTTCAACCAAAAGTTGAATCTAAAATAATCGATCAAAATTTTAGTATCAATTCTATAAATAAAGCCAATACTAATTTCCCTCTTATAACAGGCGAAAACCAAATTGTAGGCATCAAAGATGATTTATTTGATGTAAATGATATTGACCTACTAAACAAACACATTCCTTCTCAAACAGAATCGGCTATTGTATCGAGCCATGCAACAGCTATGGCAACTATAGTTTCTGGATTAGGAAATAGTTCTGCACTAGGAAAAGGAGTTGCTCAAAAGGCCAAAATACAATCGTCTGACTTTTTGAATATCTATCCTGATGAAATAGCATATTTACAAGATGTTACTATTCAAAATCATTCCTACGGTACCAATATCGAGAATTTTTATGGTTCTCTGGCCAATGCTTATGATTCTCAATTATTCTTAAATCCTGATTTGACTCATTGTTTTTCTTCTGGCAATAGCGGACTTCAAGGTTATAAATCTATTACTGGTAATTTCAAGCAATCCAAAAACAGTATCGCAGTAGGGTGTATTGATCAAAACGAAGTAATTATGCCGTTTTCTTCAAAAGGACCAGCTTATGACGGTCGAATAAAACCTGAGTTAGTAGCCTACAGCACGCAAGGAACTTCAAATTCTACAGCAATAGCTACAGGGATTATTGCATTAATGAAACAACATTATAAAACTATAAATAATATCTCTTTATCTAATTCCCAAACAAAAGCAATTTTAATTAATAGTGCAAAAGATTTAGGGAACATAGGTCCAGATTTTACCTATGGTTATGGTAATATCAATGCTGATAAAAGTTTAAGAACAATCAGTGAAAATAGAATTATATCAGGTAATTTGACATCCGGACAAACAAATTTGCATACCATTTCCCTCCCTCCAAATACAAAAAACTTAAAAATCACATTAGTTTGGAACGATTTGCCGGCTGCAATCAACAGTAATATAAGTTTGGTAAACGATTTAGATATGGAGGTTAAGTCGGCCAACAACACCACTTTTTTACCATGGATTCTTAATCCTGACTCCCCACAGCAGCAAGCTGTAAGAGGAAAAGATAAAATTAATACTATAGAGCAAGTTACTATTGAAAATCCCGCATCTGGATCTTATACTATCAATATTATTGGCTCATACATATCTAACACATCTCAGGAATACAGCATCGCATACGAATATGAATTGGAAAATCGATTTGAATGGAATTACCCAGTTAATAATGATAATTTCCCTTATGATGGCAAAACTATTTCCCCTTTCAAATGGAATTCTTCATTTTCTAATATCCCTGGACAATTATCTATTAGTTATAATAATGGGCAGACTTGGGAAATTCTCGCAAATGATATAAATCTAAATACGGAACAATTTACCTATGCCCCTGCAGAACAAAAATTTTCAAAGGCAAAATTGAAAATGACCATTGATAATACCGATTATATCTCTGATAGCTTTACAATATCTTATGATTTAAATATCAGCACCAGCTTAGTTTGTGATGGCACAACAGAAATTAATTGGGACAAACCTGCCGATGTTTCTTCATTTAATATTTATCAATTGACAGGAGATTATTTGGAATTTAAAGAACAAACAACAAACACAACTTACACCTATACAGATGAAAAAACTCACACTGTTATTCCTGTATTTGACAATATCGAAGGAATAAAAAGTGAGTCAACATTACAGTATGTACAAAACTCAAATTGTTATTTCGAATTAGCTTTAGCAGAATTTTATGAAGAGAATAAAATAAAAATTAATGCCAGTCTTTTCAGCTTGTACAACATCAAAAGAATTGAGATAATAAAAATAATTAATAATTCAGAAGGTGTTATTAACACAATAGATAATATCACTTCAAAAACATTCTCTTTTTTAGATATGGCTCCCTTAAAAGGAAGTAATAAATATAAAATAAATATAATTTTAAAAAACAATAATATAGTAAGCTCCCTAATTCTTGATACTAATTATCTAGGCAATGATTTATTTTTTGTACACCCTAGCCATTTAAGCAAAAATGAAGAATTAAATATTGAAGCCAAAAAAGAAGAAAATGCTATTTTTTATTTATATAATATTAATGGACAAAACACTATTACTTCCCCGTTACTTTCTAAAACCAATAACATTAATCTAAAAAATATTGCCACAGGAATTTATATCTATAAAATTATTACAAGCTTAGGCGATATTCAAACAGGAAAAATTGCAGTTTTTTAAGCTATTCTTAGATATTATTTTTTTTGGAAGAGATATTTTTAATATATAAAATCACATGGCATCTTTATACAAAATCGTTGCGCAATTCTTTGCCGCAACATAAGTTTCAAAAGACTCAAAAGGGATATCTTTTATTCCAGCAATAAGAAAAGCATCTCAAAATCTCATTAAATAGCTTTAAGAACCTAAAAAACAAAAAGGATAAGAAAACCACTTACAATACTAGAACTAAAAGAAATTATCTCATTTAAGAAAGCTTTAATATACTTTCAGATGTAATTGTACAAATACTGAAGAATATTTGCTTATATCGATGCATATTAACCAAAAAGGACAAACAAAAAAGATTCTTTGATTCAAATTGCTCAATTATGTCTAAAGAACATAAAATAGATTCATAATCTAGATATAATTTACGTTCGTTTTTTGTATAATGCTTCCGATTTTAACCGCAGAGTAATGAAATAGAAAAAACACAAAGGTCCACAAAGCTATTGATTAAACTTTGCGAACCTTTGTATTTTCTTTTGC
This sequence comes from Flavobacterium sp. KMS, assembly GCF_000813005.1. Classification (GTDB taxonomy): domain Bacteria; phylum Bacteroidota; class Bacteroidia; order Flavobacteriales; family Flavobacteriaceae; genus Flavobacterium. The sequence continues at coordinate 92,342 of NZ_JSYP01000020.1, forward strand.
GCTCTTTGCGAAACAACCTTTTCACAAAATCCAAAAAAGTAACGCACAAAAAAAAATCCTCATCAAATAAATGATGAGGATTCTAAAGAAAGGCGACGACATACTCTCCCACATAACTGCAGTACCATCTGCGCAGGCGGGCTTAACTACTCTGTTCGGGATGGGAAGAGGTGAGCCCCGCCGCAATAACCACCTTAAGGTCGTTGTTACTTGAGGTAACTTTTTTAATTAATAATTAACA
>NZ_JSYP01000021.1 GCF_000813005.1 Flavobacterium sp. KMS
TCAGCATTATATGAGCCAATAACTATTAAAGAATTTATGCAATACAAAAAACAATTTTGGGATGCATTTTCAAATTCTCCAGAACTATTTTCGTCAGGATATAAATCATACACAATAGGAGGAATGAATGGGGAAAAGTATAAAAATAGTGGATTTATTGGTTTAAATAAAGGTACGTTTACTATTGGTTCTAGTGAGTTAGGTAGTACCATTTCTTACGACCCAACTCCTATTGACAGGTCAATTCCTAGTTTTTTGCAAGTACTTAAGGAGGCACCCAAAAGCGCAAGAATGGCTGCGGGTATGAATACAGCAAAAAATGATGTTGCAGGAGTTAGTTTGGTGGTAGCAGGACCTACTTTACTTTCTGGTGAGGCAACCGCATTAGGTTATGCCAGTGCTGCATCAGATGTAGACCAACTTACAGGTATTTCTACTAAGTTAACTGAAGGTAATGAAAATGCTCAAAAAGCAGTTTTGTATGCGAAATTTTTTATTGATGCAGCTAATATGTTTAATAATGTAGAAAGTATTTTTAAATTTAATACTATAGAAGTGATAGGAGCAACAAAACTTTTGCCAGATACGATGATTGGTACTGCCACATCAGCTGGAGATGCACAGAGTGCAAGTGAACTTAATCAAGAAAAAAATGAACAATAATAATAATAATAATAATAATAATAATAATAATAATAATAATAATTGTTTGTTAGTTCGAAAAGTATCATGGATAAAAACATTATTTCCACTTTTAGCTGGGATATCAATTTATAGTATTTGTTGTGTTTTGTCTTGGGATGATTTTAATATTACAGTCTTTCTGTGGGTTCAGTCTATGGCTATTTTGTTGATTTTTTTTTCTAGATATAATGCAGTAAGACTTTATTTGTACGAGGATTATATGATTGTTAAATTTTATCTTTTAAAAAAAGAAATGAAAGTAAATTATAATCAGGTGAAAGAAGCTCTAATAAGTTCTAATAGATATGACGGAACGACTATTAGATTTAGAGTAACCGTTGGCGATAAAAAATATACTTTCCGAATTGATAAATTCGATACTGAATTCACTAATTTTCTTAAGGCAAAAGTTAATTATAGGATTTCTAATAATTAGTAAGCCTAAATGATTTAGTAAGAGCATCGATTAAAACAACAAAACCTAATACTAGATATGATTCTGGTATTAGGTTTTGGCGTATGGTAGAAGTTAAGAAAGTAAAGCAGTTTTTATAAGGTCTTTGAAAAGAGTATAAGGTGTTATCCTTTTGGTATGCAAGTTCCAACCAGACATGGCAATACCAACGAATATCGATATGGGTTTGGTTCTCATGAAAAAGACGATGAAATCATGGGAATTGGAAATAGTTATGATTTTGGTGGTTATAGCTTGAATGTAAGAATAGGCATGAGAAATCAACAAGACCCCATAAAAAATGCTTCGATTTCTCCGTATGCTGTGTTTAATGATAATCCAATTTATTATACTGACCCTACTGGGCTTGCTCCTGATTGGCATCGAGATTCTTCGGGTACTTTAGTTGCTGATAAAGGAGATACAGCCGAAACATTGGCGAAATTTAAAGGAACTTCATTGCAGGAAGCTAGAGCAGAATTCAATAAAAATCATTACCGTTACGAAAGTCAAATGGCTGGAGGGGAATCTTTTTATAAATCAGAAAGACATGTTTCTTCTGGAGAATATGGTCCAGACAAAGACCCTGTACATGCAGTTATGGCAGCTGGTGTAGTTACTTTACCAGTATTGGCAGCATCAGGTAGTTTAGCGGCTGGAGGAGCTTATTTGTGGTCAGAAGGAGCAGCGGGATATGCATATTTGGCATCAGAAGGAGCAGCGGCATGGTCTCAAGTAACTTGGGGTTCTGCTGTAACATATGCTGTAACAAATGCAACATTACAGTATTATTCTAATGGAAGAAATGCAGGAAAAATAAACATGGTTTCATCGTTAAGTTCAATAGTTCCAGGAATTGGTCCTGCAATTTTTGGAGAAACATTTACTAGGACACCTAATAATATTATGGAAGGAGATGGACCTACAATGCCAGAATCATTTAATAAATGGGCTGTTCAGGCTGGTTCGGCAGTATTAAGCAATCGTTTCGGAAAAGCAGCAGATAGTCATCTTTCTGGTTCAGCTTTTGGAGAGGCGATGGTTAGAGAATATTTTAAAAGCATAATAGGAATAGGGGCTAATTCTGTTCCAGAGGTAATAAAAGAATAGTTATGAAAGGTAATACAAAAGGTTTATTGATTGTTGGTTTTGTATTCATTCTTATGATATTCGGATATATGAGAAGTTATTGGGCTGAAAAAGAATTAAAAAAAGATGGTAAAATAACAATTGCGAGAATTGATTCTATTTTTGTACCTCCTAAATGGTCTTCAACTATATATTTATCTTACTATATAGATAATAAGAAATGTACCTCTTCTAAAGAGGATGTAAATTATAAGAGTTCTAAGAAAGATATAGGGAAATTTTATGAGTTTAAGTATTTACCAAATTCGCCTAGAATTGTTAGACTAAATTTTTCAAAACAAATCACTGATACAACGGCTATTTTAAAAGCGGGATTTTCAAGAGAGGAAATAGAAACTGGTAATTTTACTATAGATGAACCTAAAAACTAAACCTTAAATAGCATCGATAATAAAAAAACCTAATACTAGATATGATTCTGGTATTAGGTTTTTTTATTATCGATTCTAATGTCGTTAAACGTTCTTGATTAATTTTTACATAAGGAAAATTTGTAAAAAACGTTTTGTGTTGTTTTTATAATTTTAATTAAATATCTTAATTTCTTTACTTGATTAGCTTTGGAGAGAATTTTAGATTTTTTTTTTTGAAAGTTTATTAACATTTGTTAATCTGCTTTTTAGTTCATTTTTGGGAAAATGAACTAAATTCAAGAAGAGGCTATTCCAAAAGAATAGCCTCTATTTTTATATAGATCTTTATTTTTTGATAATCTCGAAAAAGTAGAGTAGTAAGATTATAGCAATATTACCATGAGATTCTGCTATAGTCAATAAAAAAAGCTAACTGCAATTACGAAACGGGTTTCATTTATTGAATAAAAAAAATCCGCTAAAAGCGGATTTTAAATTATATTACAATAATTATTTAATACGTGACATTAAAGGTTCCTTCACTCGCTTCATGTGTTGTAGTTACAAAAAATGATTTAAAAGAAGCAGTAAATTTTCCGCTAATTTTCTTCTTGGCAGTATCATGACTTAAAATAGTAATGGTTCCATTCCCAAAAAAACCTCCATTATTAGTGCTATCTTTTGTGTAATTAATATAATTATAATCAGACGTTTTGTAATTGCCGGCTTTAATAGTACTTGGGAAACTTATCGAAATGTTTTCCCCGACACCATTTTCCCCGTTAATAAATATTTTTCCTAAAGACGATTTTGCAATCACATTTGTTACATCAAAGGTGGCTCCATCTAATTTGGCAGTTAAAGTGTTATTGTTTGCAATTGGGGGTGCATTATCCTTAAAACTAATGTCATTAAAAGAACCTTTGGTAATGACTTTGGTTTCTGTTTTATTATTAGAAGTATATCTTAAACCTGTAAATTGAAAAGTTCCAGATATTTTTTTCGTTTTTTGATCAATAGCGGTGATAGTAATATTTGCTGTGTCCTTATAATCTGAAACACCAAACTCTTCTAATGCATCTTCTGGAGATTTCGCTATAAAACTGCTATACTCATTGGATGAAGGAATATAGGCGAATGCTAACATTGGAATTGAAGTGCTTGCATTTTTCCAAGTATAGGTTCCTACTTTATTTGATGGTATAGTCAATTGAACAAAATCTCCATTTGGAGACCTTAGTCCTGTAATAGAAACAAAATTATCATTTACAATTGCTTGTACAGCTGTAGAAACAAAAGTTTTTCCATCAATCTCAAATTGTAATTTTCCTGATTCGGCAGTTGGATCAGTCACATCGATTCCGTCATCAAACGATTTATCACTGCTACAGGAAGTAATTGATAATCCTAGCGCAATTGCTAATAAAAGACTAGTACTTAGTTTTTTCATTTTAATTATTTTTTTATTGTTTTATAACAACAAATGTACTTTTCAAATGGACCATTGCGGAGCAGAATATATTATATGAGTAGTAATAAAAGTTTTTATTTTACCGGGAGATTTGGAGCGATGTATCAAACTTTCAGTTTTAGTTTTTTATAATAAATCAGGATAAAAGAGTATTATATTTTCTGTGAATAAGAGAGAAAAAATTATTTATTTATAATTTTACTTAAATCGAACATTGGAGCATACATTGATACCATAATCACTCCGACAATAACACCAATAACTATAATAATCAGTGGTTCCAAAACAACACCTATCATTTTAGTCTGGTGGTTTATCTCTTCATTATATTGCTCAGTTAAGCGCTCAAACATTGTTTCCAACTGATTAACTTGCTCAGCCACTTCGACCATAGAAATCATTTTATTTTCGAAAACAGGGTGCTTCTTTAAACTTTCATTCAAAGATCCGCCTCTTGTAATATCTTCCTTTATTTGTACAATAGCAATTTCTATGGGATAAAAGCCAATCATTTTTGCTGTCAAAGTCAATGAATTGATTAGTGTAGTCCTCGAGGTGATTAGCAAATTCATAGCTTGGCAAAAACGGGATAAGTAAATTTTGCGAATCAAGTTTCCAAAATAGGGAATCTTTAAAAGTATATGAGTAGTAAATGATCTATAGCTATTCTTATTTTTTAATAGCATATGAATTAGTACCATACTGACCAATACGCCAATTATAAATGAAAAAATAATTCCAGAATGATTGGATATTTTTATAATAATTTGAGTACTTTGAGGGAGTTCACTACCAAATTGCTTAAAAACAGAACTAAACATAGGAACTACTTTATTGAGCATAAAATAGAGAACCAGAAACGTAACCAACATAACGATAGTAGGGTAAGTCATTACTGATATTATTTGTCTTTTCATCTGGATCTTTCGGTTAAAATATTTTTGTAGTTCTACCAGGACTTCTTCTAGTTTTCTAGTTTCTTCACCTATCTGGATGCTATAATATTCGTAGGGTGAAAATTGATTACTTTCCCGCATTGATTCATAAATGCTTTTTCCTTCTATTACATTTTCTTTTATTTCAAGAATGATTTCTTTTTCGAATTTATTACTCGATTGGTTGCATACAATTTCCAATGCTTTTTTAAAATCTACACCAGATTTTAATAGCATACCTAATTCTCTATAAAAAATCTCCTTTTTTTTATCCGATAGTTTTTTTGAAAAACCAAAAGAAGGTGATTCTATCTTAAAATTTTCCTTCTTGTTTTTTGTGACTTTGTATGTACTTAAATCGAAACTCATTATTTTTTTATTGTTTGTAATAATTCATTTGAATATACCCTTTTGTAAAATCTTAAATCCAATGGTTTTTCATTGGATTTTATTTTTAATCTTAATTTCTGAAAAACAAATTCTCCCGAATTGCTTTGTACTGTATCCATGATTATGCTATTTAGCTTAATCTGGAACGTATCTATAAATGTTTTACTATTTCTTAAAATATAATCATCGGAAAATCGATAGCTAACTTTTTCTCCCGTATACCCTTTAAAATAAATTTCGCGCTCAATAATTATCATTTTCTCTTTTTCAAAAATATCTTTATTCAAGCTATACGTCAATCGGTTCAAATCATTGATTATTTCATTTTGATTTTTAAAATCTAACATCCGTCCTGTAATAATAGAGAAAATAACAAACAGTGCTCCTATAATGATGGCTGCTATTGCCATACCTACAATAGTTTCGATAATAGAAAAAGCAGGGACAGATCTTGGGCTATTACGGATTATTTTGTACATAGAAACTTTTTTCAAACTTAAGTTGCATACTATCTTTGTATTGTATCGAAATCTTTTTTAGATTGTCGTTTATGACTTCTTCTTCTTCTTCTATCAAGAGATTTTCGTTTGCTATCGAATCATTTTGGATTTGTTTCAAAAAGAAGATTTCATTTACTTTGTTTTGGTTACTGTAAAACATTGTTGAGGTTTTGGTTGTGAAAACTGAAGTAAAAATTAATACTGCAAAATATAAACAGATTGAAATAATCGTCAAAGCAATAACTGATTCTAATATAGAATTGGCGGGTAGCTTATAATACTTTTTTAATGATTCCATAAGTTGTTTTTGGGGTATTAAACAAGGGGATTGAAATAAAGTAATTAGGACGTTTAGTAGTATTTATCTCTACATCACTAATCATATTGTCATAAGTCGAAGAGTTTGTTTTAAAAAAAAAGCGATTGGTATAAACTGAACCATACACATTGCTTTTGAGCATTAATTTTCCGGTGCAGTACAAATCGCCAAATAACAATCCCTCTTGATCTATTTCTATACTGTTCTTATCATTCATCTCAAGAGAATTACCAAATAAAACAATTGCTCCAGCTATTAGGCACTCTTTCTTTATTTTTATCTTAGACTCATTCTCGCTATCATTATAAACACAGATTACTGATGGATAATTTAAGACTACTTTTTCTTCGAGTTCAATTCCTTTTTTTGCAAAAGCTTGCACTGTACCTGTAAAACCTGCTTCGAAAGTTATTTTGGGCGCAATTAAAATTACATCTTCTAATATGGCATTTTTTTTAACCCGAATAGAATCTTCTGATCGTAGAATAAAATTGCCTTTAAGAATAATATTTGCTAATGTTGCCTTAACCTGTATTTCTTTTGTTGCATTAAAAAAAGAATTAAAATACAAGGAATCCAGAGGTTTATCAATATCATTTAATTTTGTTTTTTCGAATTTTGTCCCTTCAAATATTTTTTTAAAATCCGAATTTATAATTGGTAATTGCGGCTCAGAAATAGTATTTTTTCCTTCAGCAAGAAGTTGGTTCTTGCTATTGTTTATGTACGATGTTTCAATAAAGGTACTTGGCAGTTGACAGTTACCGACAAGTTTTATTTTGCCCGAATAGGTGAGCGATTTTGATAAATTGCTTAGATAAATTGCCGTTTTATCAGTACCACTTGCTCCAACAAAATAAACTGAAGCTACAGTATCTTTTGCTATATATGAATTAGCAAGAACTATTGAAAAAAGCCCATAAGGTTTTGTCTCATAACTGCCTTCGATACTTGAATTTTGTTCTTTTTCTACTTCTGTGGGAACCATTTTATTACCTAAAGCAAAATTTACAACAGATTGGTTTTGAATGTACAGTTCCTCTTGTAAATTATAATACAAATTGAGCTGATTGTATAAATTAGAAAAATACAACAATGCGCCACAAATTATAGAAACAATTAAGCAGATATAAAGGGCGTATAATAAACTATGGGCTTTAATCATCTGTTTATTGCTTTGGTTTCTTGGCAAATATTTTTTTGAAAAAAGTGATTAATTTAGAATCCTCTTTTGGTTTATTTGAGTTAGCTTGATCTTCTTTTTGGGCAATTTTCTCTTTTTCTTTCTGTTCTTTTTTAGCGTTTTGTTTTTCCTTGGCTATAGCTTTATAAGTTGCTAACTTGCTAAGGTCATTACTATATGCTGCCTTTTTTAATTCTTTTTGAGATTCTTTATTTTGGTTGTATTCTTCTTTACGTTTAAAATTTTCTGATTTGGTTAGTTTTTCTTGTTTTACAACAACAATTCCTTTCTTATAAATCAGCGTATCTTTCTTTTCAAAATCAATCCATTTTTTTGATTTGAGATTGGAGCTGTAATTTCCGCTTTCTACCAAATTTCCAGTTTCGTTATAACGGAAATATTTTCCTGATCGCAAACCATTACTCCAGCTTTGTGTAGTTGCCAAAACACCATTAGAATACCAAGTTTTCCAAATACCAACCCGAAGACCGTTCTTGAACTTGCCTTGCTCTGCTAATTGATTATTATGAAACATTTTTATAAATCTATCGTTTAGCATATCACCGGCAATACCGCCTTGGGCTCCATGAATTTGTCCGCCCTTAAACCAATAATAGGTTTTATTTTTTTTGGGTTTTATTTTTTTATCAACAGTATAAAACTCATACCTAAAATCTTTATTCGAGATTCTTTTTAAGGTATATGGATCTGAAAAAGAAACCAATGCAAAGGCGATAAATAGGAGGAGAATAAGAAGGGATGGAGTTGTTTTCAATGTGACGTTTTTAAATATTTTATAGAATAAATTATAAGCCTATTTTAAGCGGATTATTTTGGTTTCTGAATTAAAAATAACTTGAATAGAATCTTTGTATTTCTTTTTAACCATCAAGCCATTCATAGGACTATTGAGTTTTAATCTACATAGCTTTGAATCTATTTTTAGCAGAACCAGTTCTTCATTTCTTCCCTTGGATTCAATATATCCGTAATAAGTAAGATCTGGCCAGGTAATATTTGGTTTAGGTTTTGGAACTATTGAGGCTCTATTTTTTTTTGTAGTCGGGAAACCTAAATTTTGCTTTTCATCAACAGTAGTACCACTCAGTAATTGTTTGTTAAGAAACGGGTCATGCTTTATTTTATCTAATTCAAAAGTGTCTTTGTTTACTTGATGAAAAACAAAATCGTTATTTGAGTTTTGCCTTTTAAGCACTGTTTCGTTAAAAAAAAAGGATCCATTAATGCTTTTATATATCACAGTTCCCCATAGTACTAAAACTATGAGAATAAGAATTATATTTATTTTCTTCTTTACCATATTTTAATTTAGAGAAAACTTGAAACTAGTGCTATTAATTCCAATATTTCCTGCGGTATCTATCGCTTTCACTCTCCAATAATATTGTGCGTTATTCGAAAAAGTTTCTTGAAATGTTGTTGATGAGCTATTTTTAGTTTCAATAATTGTTGTAAAATCGGCATCATTTGAAAATTCTATTACATAAGAAATAGGCGATTTTTCATTACCTGTGTCGGCAGCAATACTCCAAGAAAAATTAATCGTTGAGCTAGCCGTTAGGCTTGCGTTATCTTTAGGTTCAATATTTTTAGGTTGATTAGGAGGAGTCGTATCGATACTAAATTTTCGAGTCGAATATTGTTTCGTTTCAGTATCTAAATTTTGAGCTTTTACTCTCCATTGGTAATTTCCATCCACTAAATTAGGTACATCAATAGTTATAGATGTTTCTGTTAAATCATCTTTGCTATAGATTACCTGATTGGTTACTGTATTTAATAGTTTAATAGAATAACTTGTAGCATTGTCCAGCGATTCCCAACTTAAAGGAACATTAACAAAATTTATAAATTTATTATTCTCAGGACTTAGCAAAATCACTTGTTGATTGGTTAAATCATCAGGTATTATTGTTGAAAAAGGAGATGGGAAAGAATAGATTGACTCATACGCAAAATTTTCGGCTCTTACTCTCCAAATATAATTTCCAGATTTTAAAGGCAATGTGATATTTGTTCTGGTTGTTAATGAATCGAGCAATAATATTTGATTGGACTCGAATATTTGAATACGGTATGTATCTGCTCCTTTTATATTGTTCCATACAAAATTCACAACATTACTTTCTATTATAGTTTCACTTGCGGGAGAATTAATTTGGATTGTATCATCACTAATGTCTTTTTCAAGAATATCGTCGCATGAATACATTAGAATCACTAAGAGTAGTAGTATTGTTTTATTTATTGTTTTCATAATTTTGAAATGTCATTTTTAAATGTAGGACTTCAGTTTTGTTATTATTTTTTATGGTGTAAAATTTCATGCTAATTATTCTTGAAAGCGTATACTTTTTTTCAAAATCGTAAGCTAATTTCAGGAGTTGATTACTTTTTCCTGTTACATCTAATTGATTGGTGATAACACGATAATCATCTTCTGGAAAATCATGAATAGGCTGTAAATCACTAATAGAGATTTCGGGCGAATTTTTTGCCGCAAAACTCACGATACCTTGTTGTACCATTTCTTTGGTGATTCCATCTTTGCCAATTATTTGATCCAAATAAGCAACATCTTTGATCAAACCATTCGTGCTCATTGCTTTTTTATTGATATCGGCTGCTTTTTTTGATAGTGCCTTGTATTCTGTAATTACTTCAAATAAAGGATGAAATGATCTTTTGTAAGCTGTAATTGATATTATTAAAAAAAGAAATAGCAAGGCGTAAACTTTTTGTTTGTACGAATATTTTTCAAACATTTTTTAGCGTAATTTTTATTTCGAATATGGACTTATTTTTTTTGTCTTTTTTTAAACTTATAATTTCAAAACGTTGCAACCAATTCATTTTCTTCAACCCTTCTAGCCAATTATTAAATGTGACTTCCTCAAAAGTCTCCCCTTTAATTAAGATAGTCCTATTTTCAAATAATACTTTTTTATCTTCTTTGTACCCTTCTTTTATCGGAATGATATTTAATTCATTTAAGGAGATAGCAATGGGTATTGTTTTAATGATTTGATATGCATAAAAGGAAAGAAATTTAGAAGACAGCACTCCAGATTCTTTCAGAACTTTCAATTTTTTTTCTTTCTGTTTTTCTAAATCTAATATCAATTGATAGGACTGATCGGAATATACAGTTTGCAGGTTGAGTTCTGCATTTCTAGCTCCATAGTACCGAATCAAGGAATAACTCATTAATAGAGTGCTTAGAAATCCCACAAGTATTGTTATTCCAAAAAAATGAAATGCTTTTTTATAAATTAATCCTTCACTTTTTAAAGAAATGTCGATAGTTTTTGAAACTTCATCTGGCTTAACAAAATAATGTATGACAACTCCATATAACGGCAAAAAATCACTCAAAAGATTTTCGTTTCCAATTTTATATGATTTGCTTTTTAATATTTCATTTTGTTTAGTAAAACCTATTAGCCTTTCTTTTTGGAACTTTAAACATAAATCTGCCGAAATTAATTGTTCGTTTTCTACTACATTATATAACAGTGCGCCCAAAAAAGAACCTACATAAACATCCAAAACTTGAAATCCATTTTCTCGAAATTTGATAAGAGTTTCATCAACGATGTTTTTTCTGCAAAAACTTATAAAATTCGACTTTAGTCCCTTTAAATCAGTGTAGCATATTGCGTTAAAATCGATGTTTTTTTGCCAATTTATATCAGCTTCATTATCAAAATCAATTTCTTTATTTAAAACTCCTTTTCCATCAATGACGATTAAAAGAGGTTTCCTTTTATCTGTTTTTGTTGTTAATTCTTCAAAAGATTCAAATGTGTTTGTAGCAAGAATGGTAATCTTGTTTGCCTTTTTTTTAATGGAAAGCAAATTATAGATTTCACAATCGTCTTTTTTAATTACGCCAACAACATTTATATCGTTTAGCTTTATAAGTTTAGATAGTATCGCTAGCATTAATATATAACTGTAGGTTTAATAAAAATATGAAGTTTAGAGTCGTTTTTACCTTTCTTTCTGCTACTGAAAAACCATTTTAGGATTGGAACTCTTGACAATAAGGGAGTACCCGAACCAGAGTTTTCTTTTTTTAATTCATCTAAACCGCCTAATAAAATCATCTCACCGTTTTTGACCCTTACCAGTGATTCAAATTTTTGAGTGGCTTTTCCAGGAGGAGCATCTTCACCGGCTCTTGCCAGGAAAGAACTCTTTTCGACAGCAATGGTTAGCGTTACATTTTCATCAGTAGAGACATAAGGTTTTATGGCTACACTTAGATTTGCATCTGTTGATTTCCATGTTCCTGAGTTTAAAATGTCATTACCAATGCTATTGTTTATTAATCGATTGCTTTGTTCAAAGTAATAACTTGTTTCTCCAATAGACAGTTTTGCTTCATGTCCGCTTATGGTAGCTATTTTAGGGGTTGACTCTATTTTTAAAACAGAATTATTTTCTAATAGTTTTAGATTCAAATAAAAAGATTCGGTTACTTTTCCGATTTTAAATAGCCCAAAGCCATTAAAAGCGTTTATCAAACTGTTTACAGAAGATCCATTTAAAGTTACATCAGAACTGGGAAATAACACGCCACTTGTTTTGGTGGCGTTTATTTTGTCTAAACCTGCTTTTATTCCAGTTTGGATATCATATGATTTATTATACTGTACAATAATTACTTCAATTTGAACCATTGGCACTACTTTGTCAATTTGCTTGATATATACTTTTAATTCCTCTAGAATAGATCTTGAACCTGAAACAATTAACCCATTTAATTCAACAAATTCTTTTATTTCTAATTTCTCTGAGAATACTTTTGGGAGTGTATTGATTACCGACTCAATTGATCGATTTTCTAACTGAATCATCTCGGTAATCCTTAATCCTTCTGTGGCTTCTTCTCCAATTAAGTAAAAATGACCTTGCTTTTTATACGTATATTTTTTCCCTCTAAATATATGTTCCAGTAATTCATCAAATGTGATATTTGTGGCAGATAGTGTTGTTTTCTCATTTTCGGGTTTATTGTATAAAAAATAATTTATATGCAATTTTTCTGCAGCCTCAGTTAATAAATCTGATGCATCTGCGATATAGGCATTTATCTCTAGAAAGCCTTTTTTATTTATATTCACATCGTAGTAACCAGGAACGCCACTACTAACTCTCGCTTGTTTTGATTTTTGGCTACTATTTGTAATAGCATTCGCTGTAGGGGAAGTATTCTTTTCTAGATAATAAAATCCATTATCATCCTTAGTGACTAATAGATCATTTGATTTTGACATCATTTCTATGACCTGATCAAATGGGCGATTTAAAATATAAGAAGAAATTTTCAGGGTTTTTACATCTTGTGCTACTATTAAATTTTTGCCCGATTTATCGATAATTGCTTTTGCAATTGCAGGCAATGAGTCATTTTCTAGTTTTACAGATAAAAAATCATTCTGAGCATTATAAGTTACGTCTATAATCTTGGGTGTTTTTTTTTCGGGAATTACTACAGTTTTTCTTTTTTTGAAAACAATAATATTATTCATAAAAGTAACCTCCAAGTCATATTTCTGAGCAATATGAATAAAGACATCTTTTACCGTTACATCAAAGAAATTGTGAGCTATAGGTTGATTAAGTTCCACATCCACATCTACATTCAATTGATGCTCTTCGGCTATAGAAGAAATAAAATTATGCAATGTTAATCCAGAAACATCAATTTTAATAACTTGGTTTAATCCTTTTTTTTGCAAGGATAATTCATCAAATTTCCTATTTAATTCGCTTATGTCTTGTTGTGCTGCTATACTTGTTGTAAAAAATAACGCAGTTAGTATGTAAATAACCTGTTTGAGCATTTATATGTTTATTAAAATTGAATATATTTCTTCCAGAGAAGTTTCTCCCATTGCTAAAATCTTAAATGCTTTATCAGAAAGTGATTTGTAATTTTTATCCTTACTAAATAATTCTGTAATGGTATTATTTTTAATTGCCTCAATGATGTTATTATCAATGTTCAGAATCTCGTAAATAGCTTTTCTTCCTTTATAACCAGTATGGAAACAACTATTACAGCCCACTGGTTTGTAATAAGATAAAATGTCATAAGGGAATTTAAAATTCAATGGAAAATCTTTAGGGTTGCAACTGGCTTCTTTTTTGCAATTATCGCAAAGCTTCCTTACGAGTCGTTGTGCGACAGAAAGATTTAGGGTCTCGGCAATTAGATAGGAGGGAACCCCCATGTCGATTAGTCTGGAAATTGTTCCTATTGCCGAATTAGTATGGATAGTTGATAAAACCAAATGGCCTGTTAATGATGCTCGAATTGCCATAATAGCTGTTTCGGAATCACGGATTTCTCCTAGCATGATTACATCGGGGTCCTGACGTAAAAATGATTTTAATGCTGAAGAAAAGGTTAGTCCAATATCTTCTTTTAGTTGTACTTGATTGATTCCTCTTAATGTATATTCAATAGGGTCTTCGACTGTCACAATGTTTCTTCGAGTTTCATTAAGTAACTTTAATGTAGCATATAGCGTTGTTGTTTTTCCCGAACCTGTTGGTCCGCTTATAAGGATAATTCCATTAGGCTTTTTTACCGCTTCAAGATAATTTTCTAATTCTTCTTTTTGCAGGCCCAATACATTTAAATCAATATCTGAGGCATCTTGACCTAAGAGGCGCATTACTATTTTTTCGCCAAATAATGTAGGTAAAATAGAAATCCTGATATCAAACGAATCATTGGTAATCCTTCCATCTTGAGGAAGTCTTTTCTCTGTTATATTTAATTTGGCTTGAATTTTAATTTTATTAACGAGCTCCAGGTAGTTATCACTTTCTATTTTATAGCGTTCAATTAATTGCCCATCTATTCTAAAACGAATGCGAGAGGAATCTTCATAAACTTCAAAATGAATATCACTACATTTTAATGACTTTGCTTCAATTAATAAATTCTCAAGAAAGTCTCCCTTATCTAGATTTAGAGACTTATTAGAATTTAAAGCTCTTTCTTTTCGATAATAAATAGATAATGCCTTTTCAATTTCTATTGAATCTATGGGATGTAAAACAATACTTTTTCCTAAAAAAAGTTCTAATTCTTCTTTGATATCCACTCCATTATTGGAATTATCAACATATAATTCCAATGTATTTTCAAATATATATTTAGGTACTATACGGTATTGATTGGCAAGATCATTAGTTACAACATACAGAATTTCGGGAAGGATTGTGATATCTTGTATTATCATAACAAAGAGATTTTTTGAAAGAATAAAAAATATTCTTTTAAAAGGACAAGACATAATAACAATGCCGAAAAACCAGCTAAAGGAACTGTTTCTTCTTTAATATACTTCCTTAAGGCAAGTTGTAAAATAATAGCAAACAACATAGAAAGAACAAAGAACAAAATATAATTTTCAACTAGAAATAATGGGGTAATGGCGATATAAAACAATAAATCCCCCAATCCAAAATAGTGATGAAATGGATTTAGAATTTTTTTAGATTTTATAGCCATGTATACTACTAAGACACTAAGTGTAGTAAAAAAGAAACAGGAGTTCAAAAGGATTATTTTCCATAAAGCATGACTCCTTAGAGGACTTTTAAAAAATGATACAGAGAAAATCACTACAGGTAAAATAAGGTGTATTTTTCGGCACTTCCAATCTTGCGCAAAAACAGCACTTAGAGCAAACAACAAAACTATCAAAGCCATTTTAATTTATTCTTTCGTTATTTCGATTAGTATTTTTTTGCTGTTTATTTCCCAGGTATTAAAACTACCATCGCCATCCAAGTCAGAAGTAGCTGTGGCCCTAGCTAAAAAAGAATCGTTCGAAGCTTCCAATATCTCTATTTTATAAACAGCTTGGCCACCTTCATCAACTGTTTTTTCAGGTTCAAAACCAATTTCTTCTAAACTGCTGGAATATTTTGAATGTCTATAGAAGTAACTTTTCTCAAGCCCATAAACCTGATTTAGCATTGCTTGGGCCTCAATCGCTTTTGCTTGACCTATTACAGAGGTCTGGTTTGGCAACACCATAAGCAATAGTATGCCAATTATACATAACACAATTAAAATCTCAGTTAAAGAGTAAGCTTTAACAGTTGATTTTTTAATTACTTGATAGTACTTCTTACTCTTATTTGACATTTACATCTTATTTATTTGATAGCTAATTATATTAAAAACCATTTTTTTTTATTTTTAATAAGTCGTCTTGATTAAATCATTAACGATTGCAATTATAGGGTACATACACTCAAGAGTAGGTTAAAATAAATTGATAAATCACGATAATAAGGTATTTATTTGATTCTAATTATTTTATTTGAAGCAGCATGAAAGATGGTATATAGCCTCTGAAAGGAGAAGTATAAATTCGGAGGAGAGAAATGACGGGTCTTTTTTTACTTTAATTATTTTAACACCAAAAGTTTTGAATCATTTAAGTTTTTTTAGGGAAGCTTTAGACTTTTTTGTATAGCATTCTAATTGAGGGGGATCTCCAATTATTTTTTGCAGGGATCTACTGGGGTAATTTTAAAAATCCTAATCATGGGAAGTTTCTCAGCGTTTTTCTCTGATGAATTGATATTGCGTCGGTGTTTTCATTACCACCAATTTTATTTGAGTTACAGATTAAGTCAATTTGAGTGCAGTGGTAGATACGACCTTTAGGATTCATCTCTTTTTGTTCCTTCAAAACGTTAAGTAAAATGTTTTTGCTGGTAGGGAAAATAGATATTAAAGTAGAGTATGAGTATTTGAAGTTAATATAGAAATATCTTTTGCTACATGAAATACATTGTCAACTGCCACACATGATGACAACAGAAATCCTAAATTAAAAAAGTATTACTTCTGAATTTTTTCATACTCTTAAAATTAGTTAGAGAGTATTGACTTTTATGACAAAGAAGGGAGTTGTTCTATCTATAAGTTAGTTAATCTGATGCAAAAAACAATAGGTTGTGTATGTAATGTATTGTTTGTCTTTTTATTATGTTATTGCAAAAGTCTTAATTTGTTATTTTATGGTTTTATTTTGTTTATTTAGACTGTTTACTATGACTAATTTTGCAAATGTAAATTTTAGTTTGCGATTGTCTAAATAGTATTCGTAAACCCAAATTTATTTTTTATGATAGAAAATATATTTTATGAAGGGATTTTATTTATTAGTTCATTTTTTGCTAAGTTTTGTTGTGAATGCAAATGTATTAACAAATGCAAATGAATACAGAAGAGATACCATACCGACAAATGCTGAAATGGTAAGGATTGAGAATCAGATAGAAGAGGTGAGGGAAATAATAAAGACTAATGTGCATTATAATGCAAAAATTGCCTTTTTTGTTGATATGCAAATAAAATCTGGTAAGTTTCGATTTTTTGTGTACGATTTAATTAAAGGTGAGGTTATAGATAAGGGGCTTGTCGCACATGGATCTGGATCTGAAACTAACATTAAAGGAAATTTAAAATTTAGTAACGAACCCAATTCACGATCTACCTCTTTGGGAAGGTATTCTATTGGTAAATCTTATAAGGGAATGTTCGGGAAAGCATATAAATTATCGGGTTTAGATGCTACGAATAATAATGCTGAGAAGAGAGCAATAGTTTTACATTCTTATTCTGCAGTTCCTTCTCAAGAGCAGGATTACTATATATCAAATAGTCAAGGTTGTCCAATGATTAATGAAGATTTCTTTAAGAGATTAGAAAAAATCATTGATTCTTCAAAATCAAAAATAATTTTAAATATCTATTATTGAAATATTTAGAATACGATTAAAGATACTTCTTATAGTTTAGTCGCATAAAGAGAATGATAGATAATTTGGTGAATACAGGATAGTAGCGAAAGTTTGTGGTTGGTGGTCTGTTGCATTCTTTTGGCAAGTGTTCCATCATCAAGCTGACTTTTCCCTCTCTTGATATTTTCCGTACATGTGTCCAATTCTTTGTGGCATGAATAGTGTTGCAATATTTGATGCTTAGCTCTATAGTTATGAGCTTGAATCCTAAAGTGTACCATTGCCTTGGTTTTTTTGCATTTTTTTAAATATTAAAATCGGGTGTACTTGTATCCACTTTTAGGTATGAACTCTACCTAAAAACAAATTCGTTTTTCAGGTATTTTTTTTACTAAAACGATTATGGTTTTGAATTAAATCTCTTTTCATATAAATGAAAAAACTGTGTCATTCTTGATTTATTTAAAAAAGTTTTTATATGTACGTGTCTTTTTGTGTTGTTATTATGATTTGTAGTAGTAGTCCTCTTAAGTGGTATCACAATAATTTTGCGTAATATTTATAATTTTTTTGAAAGGATAAACTTTTATATATGCTATTTTGGTTTGTATGTTTAACAAAACATGTGCGTTAGTTCATTACATTTTAATAATGATAAAAGTGTGCTTCTATCGGATTGTTTTAATTTATAAAGAATAAAACTGTTATAGATTAAAATTGCACTTTAATAAAAGACATGAAAGTCTAACAGAATAGTCAAGAAATTTTTTTCTGTTTCAAAAGGAGTTTCAAAACTTCACAATTATTTTCAGAAAACTTTTTGTTAAACAAAAGGAGAAATATGATTTATTTTAATGCAATAAATTATTTGGCGATAAAACTTAATGGCTTGTAAGAGAATCAATTTTACTTTGTATAAAAGCAATTGAATCCTCTGATATTGGAGCTTTAAAATTATATTCTAGCCAGAACTAAAGAAAAATTAATAAAAAACGGAATACTTTATTATAAAAAAAAATAACTAAATAATGAGAATCCTTGTCAGTATCTTTATAATGTTTTTTATTTCCTGTGAAAAAAAGAACAATGAACTTAGTTTTAAGGGACATGAATATATTTCAATGGCAGAAATCAAGAAGAAATCCCCGCCTTTAAGACTTCTTGATTCATTGAAAAAAAAATATATGGATACTGTCGATAGGGAGGATATACCTGTTAAAATTTTATCCGCAAAATTGCTTAAAAACGAATATTCAAATTTTAGAGATATCCATCTTGTTTTTAAAAACATATCTAAAAAGGATGTTCAAGCAGTTAAAATTCAGTGGTTTAGTGTTAATAGTCTTGAGGAGCCATCAAATTTGAGATATTTTTTTGTCCGTGGTGAAAGTTGCGGACTCAGTGTTAAACTATTAAAACGAAGTATGGTATCAAAAGTCACATTTGAAGAATTTTCAAGTGACGCTAATCGTGTTATAAAAGCAAGGGCATATGAGGTAATCTTTTCTGACGGAACGGTATGGTCACTTAAAAATCAGGAATATCTAGATGCTTATTTAATTAAAAGTTATTGAAAATATTTTTTAATATTATTCTGTATGGGTAAAGAGGTTCCGATATTTTTGTTTTAATCCTAGTAATATAAAGCTTGCGTTTTGTCATTTATTCTTTTAGGTTTTTATAATTTAAAAATTTGGTTCTGTCGCATCTGGGAATAACTTTTATCTTTAGAATTTTAAAGCGATCAAAAAATGAATACTAGAGGTCATTGTTATCCAAAATACATAATTCTTCAGGCAGTATATTTCAAATTAAGATTTACAGGTAGTTACCGTGGTGTTGAGGAAATAATGAAAATTAGAGGAGTGATTGTGGATCATGCTACGATTCAGCGCTGGGTTTATAAGTTTACACCTTTGCTTGAGTCAGAGATGAAGAAGAGAAAAGGTAGAGTGGGAGGGAGCCGGAGATTAGATGAGACCTATATCAAAGTAAATGGTATTTGGTGTTATTTATATAGAGCAGTAGATAAATTAGGGAATACAGTACACTTTCTTTTGACCAGAAAAAGACAGAGAATAAGCGCGCGGTCTTTTCTAATTAAGGCAATTAGTAACAACTGCAGATAAGAGTAATAAACATTGATAAAAGCGGTTCTAATACTGCAGCGATCAAAGTATATAACAAACGTTCGTTCTCAAAGATTAAAATCCGACAGTGAAATTAATTTCAATCATACTATTTCAGATAGAATATATTTGTGCCTTTCCACATCATATTTCTTCTTAAACATTTTAAAACTTTTTGTGGTGTATTTTTCTTTTGGACTGCTTAAATGTACTAATGTTAATTAATCTTATTTATTCCTTTAAAATCTAGGTTTATAGGCGGTTTGGATGTCCCGTAGAGGAACAGGATAAATTTCTATAAAAATTATGGAAGATTTGAAGAGATTGGCTTACTACAGGTAGGAGCTGTCTCTACATGTCTTCAATATTTTGGTTTGGATGTCCTCTTGGGGATTGATGTAAAAAAATATACTATTTCTCAAATTATTTCAAGAAAATGTTACATGATGATTTATTTAAACTAAAAATAGACAGTCTTAACTTTTGTCGCAAGAATATAGTAGCTCCAAAATTATATGATCTATGATATTGCAGTAATGCTTATAATAATAATTTGAAGATCATGAAAAAACGATAGATTGTAATAGTTTAATTTTCATGTTTTTAAATTAAAAGTAACAATTTTATTTTCTGATTCAAACTTTGTTTTTATTGGAAAATTAGTATTAAATTTACTATTGCCTCAATAAACGAATCTTTTTAGACTTGTAATTTAAAATGATTATAATATTTAAGCAACAAAATTAAATTTAAGCATTTAGAATATTTTTTATTTTTTGAATTGATATTTCCTGTATCTGGTTACATATATTATAGATTCTTTAAACGATTAATTAAATAATAAATTTCCAAATTATGCAAAAATCACTTTTAATTTTTATCACTTTTCTATTTTTAACAAGCTGTAAAAAAGAAAGCTCTACTCAAAATGAATTAAGTCCTAAAGAAGCAAAAGCTCTTGCAAAAGAAGCATACATTTATGGTTATCCGATGCTGATGGGGTATAGATCTACGTACTACTCAACTGTAGATAAAAAAAGTCCTGCCTATCGAAGTGATTTTAATATTATAACACACGACAGACGACCTGCAGATGATACCCGAAAAGATGTGGTTTCAATGAATGCAGACACTCCTTATTCTTTATTTGCAATGGATTTACGCACAGAACCCATTGTTCTGTCTGTTCCTGCCGTAAAAGGCAGATATTATGTTTTCCAATTTATTGATCTCTTTACCCACAATTTTGCTTACGTAGGCACCAGGACTACAGGTACAGAAGCAGGAGATTATTTATTTGTCGGACCAGATTATAAAGGAGAAATACCAAATGGAAAGTTTAAAAAGATTTTTCATGTAGAGAGTCAGCTTGCAATTGGAATTGGAAGAACCCAATTATTTAGTAGCAAAGATTTATCGAATGTTACTCAAATTCAGGATAAATATAAAGTTACTTCAATGAGTAAATTTTTAGGTACTGCATCACCAGCAAAAGCTCCTGAAATTAAATGGGTTTCTGTTAATCCAAAAGATTTTGAAGATTTAAATTTTATTAAGTATTTAAATGTCTATTTAAACTTAGTTAAACCATTCAATAAAGAAGATGCAGACGAGATAGCAAGATTTGAAAAAATAGGAATTAAGCCGGGAGCCGATTTGGATACCTCGCAGTTTAGTGAGGAGATTAGAAAGGCTATTAATGAAGGTGTCGAGGAAGGAATTACAGCTATTAAAGAAAAAGCAGCCCATATTAGTGAGCAGAAAAATGGCTGGAATATGATGGATCCTTTTGGAGACCGAGCATTTTATAAAAAAGACAGACTTCTGCGTGCCGCAGCAGTTATGGTTGGAATCTACGGAAATGATAAGATTGAAGCTTTTTATCCTGTTGCTTACATTGATAAAGAAGGACAGACATTGAACGGAAAAACAAGCAAGTATAAAATTCATTTTTCTAAAGATGAGATTCCGCCTGCAAAATATTTTTGGTCTATAACCATGTATGATAAAAGTGCGGATGGCACAGGAGGATATTTGATTAAAAATCCTATTAAAAGATTTCTTATCAGTTCTACTTCTGAAGGACTAAATTACGATAAAGATGGAGGACTGACAATCTACATTCAAAATCAGAAACCAGACAAATCGAAAGAGTCAAATTGGCTTCCTTCACCAGCAGAAGAGTTTTATTTAATGGCTAGAATTTATGGCCCCAAAGAAGCAGCTTTGAACGGTAAATGGTCACCGCCAGCAGTTGAGAAAGTAGAATAAGTTTCTAAGTATTAATTCAAAAAAAATAATTATGAAAAAGAAAATACTAGTATTCATTTTGGTTGTAATAACTTTCGTTGGTTGTAAAAAAGTAAATAAAGCCGAAGAAATAAGTTCATCAAATCAGGATTCGGCTAAGGTTGATCTCAAAGAAATTAGAGAAATAACAAAGGAAGCATACATATATGGATTTCCTTTAGTAGATAACACCAGAATACAATATGCTTATTTTGTAGACAAACAAAATCCTGAATATAAAGCACCATGGAATACCATTCGTAATATTCCTCGTGTTTTTACATCGGAAGATAAAGCTGTTCAAACTCCAAACTCGGATACTCCTTATTCTTGGATTGGCTTAGATTTAAGAAGTGAGCCAGTTGTTTTTATTATACCTCCGATTGAAAAGAGCAGATATTGGAGTTTGCAGTTAATTGATTTATATACATATAACTTTGCTTATTTAGGAAGCCGAGCAACTGGAAATGGAGGAGGTGCTTTTATGCTTACTGGACCTCACTGGAAAGGAGATATGCCAAAAGGAATTACCAAGGTAATTCAATGTGAAACAGATATTGCATTGGGAATAATCCGTACCCAGTTATTCAACGCCGGCGATTTAAAAAATGTAGAAAAAATACAGAAAAATTATGTTATAAAAACACTTTCTGCCTATTTGGGTAAACCAGCACCACCAAAAGCAAAACCACTTGATTTTGTGAAGCCTCTTACTCCGGAGGAGCAAAAAAAATCATTAGAATTCTTTAATAATTTAAATTTTGCCTTGCAGTTTTGTCCGATACATCCTTCTGAAAAAGATTTAAGAGCTCGATTTGCTAAAATTGGGATTCAGGAAGGAAAAGTTTTTAATCCCGCAAGTTTGAGTCCTGAAGTTAAAAATGCTATGGATGAGGGAATAAAAGATGCTTGGGCAGAAATGGCTGATTTGAAGAAAAAAGTAGTGACTGGTGAAGTTTCTTCAGGAGATGGTTTTGGGACAAGAGAATTTCTAAAGAATAATTATCTTTTTAGAATGAGCGGTGCTTTTCTAGGAATATATGGAAATTCAAAAGAGGAAGCAATTTATCCGACCTATTACGTTGATGCAAAAGGTGAAAAACTGAATGGTAAAAATCGCTATATTTTGAAATTTCCTCCTGGACAGCTTCCACCTGCCAATTCTTTTTGGTCGATTACCATGTACGATCAGCCAGCAAGTCTTCTTGTAGCAAATTCACTTAATCGTTATTTGCTCAATTCAACGATGCTGGGACAATTTAAAAAAGATGCTGACGGCAGTTTAACTTTTTTCTTTCAATCTGATTCACCCGGGAAAGATAAAGAGTCGAATTGGCTTCCTTCACCAAAAGGCGATTTCGCTTTAATAATGCGATTATATTGGCCAAAAGAAGCTGCTTTAAACGGAACGTGGAAACAGCCTCAACTAGTTAAGATTTAATGTTTTTTTATTTTAAATCATTGTGTAAGTTATTGTGAATCAGATTCTATTTGTGCTTCTCTTAATATGAAATTTTATTAAATAGCAAATAAATTTAGAACCGAATTTAGGTGGTCATTTTATTTTAGCATATAAAGGTCAATAAAAATAATTTTTCCAATTTTCTAATTAAGATCTCATTATTTGGCTTTGAACAGCAGTTGAAAGTAATTTAGGAGAATATAAAACTTAATTTCCGGCGTACATTCTCGCTGTTCGAGTCCTGTTAGGCTATTATAAGCTAAGTTTTAAATTTACCTTATTTTTCATGTAAATACCTGTATGTTCTACACTTTGTTTCTTTGTTTAGTGTGATTCTAGAAAAAAGATAATAAAAAGTAAAAACAAGTAAAAGTCACTTATTTAATAGGGTATATAAAAAATGGCGCCAATTGTCTTCAATTGACGCCATTTGGCTGTGGTGACCTCTACGAGACAAATTTCTATAAAATTTATGGAAGATTTGAAGAGATTGGCTTTATGAATTTGGTTTGGATGTCCTGATGGGGATTGATGGATAATTCATGTATTTATTTTGATATGAGTTATAAATATTCGAGTTAGGAACTATCAAGAATTAATAAATTACATTCATTTACCTCTAAAGATAACATTACTATCGAATTTCGTTCAAACAAAGGATACACTTTATGATGCAAAGAAACGGGAGTAAATTCAATAAAATAAGTCAGCAGTTCTTTTGTTGTTGGGTAATTAGGAGTTTTTGATTTTAACTTTCCGTTAGAATTGTTCCAATCACGAATAAACTTTTTTAAAGCAAGATTCACCTTTTCTTCCCCAATATAATTTTGAAGTGCATACATAGCCAATATTCCTTTTGCAAAAGCGGCTCTATTTTTTCTTTGGAATATTTTTTTCATCACCATTAAAGCAGAATATTGGGCAAGGGTTCTCAAAATCATATTTTTTCCCTGAACATTAGCCGCTTGGAGCTGCATTCCCCACCATTGGTGTGCTAATTCATGGGCAATTCTATAGAGAATAATATCGATAATGATTGGTGGTCAATATTAAGCATAAATTCATTGGATTCAGAAAATGGTATTGCCCCGGAGAAAGACTCTGCTTGTTCAATGTAATTAGGAGTTTCTATGATAAGCATATTCCTATGTTGATAAGAGCCAAAATTCGTGGAAAAATAATCAAAAGATAATTTGACAGCTTGGGTCATTCTGTGCACGTTATATTGATGTCCTTTTTGATAATAGATTTCTAAATCTACCGGAGTTGCCAAACGATCATTTTTAGGAAACCATTTGCTCTTGGAAACTTCATAATCTGCCGATATTATCGCATACTGATTTACTTTTGGTTTATCCGTTTTATAATGAAAACAGGAACGATTACCTAATGTCCAGTCCTTTAGTAAAGTGCCGCAAGAAATGGCTTTTTGACTTTTGTCTGTCCCAATAGTAACTTCAAAATTGAGTAAATCAGCATTACCTCCAGTACCTGCATAAGTTAATTTCGTTTTATCATTTCTTTTGGCCATTTCTTTTGCAGGTGTCAATTCAAATTCTGTCCTAATTCTTGTATTATCAAGCTCATATTCTTTGCTGTAGCCCAGAGTTGGTAACGCTTTATTTGTCAAGTATGTTCCGTTTTGAAGGACACTGTTATTAGAATCATTTTCTTTGAAACCTTTAGCTGTATAAGTCTGCTTAAATTTCATTTTAATAGCTTCACCTGCCTGGACAATGGTGTTATTTATATAGAGTAGTTGATAGATCTGGTAATACAGTTTAAGAGAAGGCAGATGATGAGTGCCCAGTCATTTCTAATTAAAGCAATTAGTAATAACTACAGGTCAAGAGTAATAAACATTGATAAAAGCGGTTCTAATACTGCAGCGATCAAAGTGTATAACAAGGCTTCGTTCTCAAAGATTATAATCCGGCAGTGTAAATATCTCAACAATATTGTAGAACAGGACCATCGTTTTATAAAGTGGAGGATTTTAAATGGTTTAGCTTTTTAAAATTTTGAATCTGCAAAGAGAACTTTAAGCGGTATTGAGATTGTTCATATGCTTAGAAAGAATCAGATGGTTAATCCTGAGAAAACTATATTTAAATTCTTTTGTAAATTGGCAGGCTAACTTTTAAATTACTTAAATTCTTATATTTGATTCTGACAGATGCGACAGAACCCAATAATTACGAACCGTGCTCTCGGACAGTTCCAGTTTTTTTTGCAAATTCTACTACTGAAACGTGTGTCTTAAGTTTTTGTAGCAAATTAGAGGGTGACTTCACTTCGCAAACGCATTGTTAATCAAGCATTCTTTTTTTTTCTTCTTACAAAAAGTAATAAATATATGATTGAAAATTAAAGACATAGAGTTTTTTTTGTAACTTGGTATGAATTAGATTTAATTTTAACAAACAGATACTTATGAAATTATTCAAAATTTTTTTAGTTGAAGATGATCCCTTTTTTGGAGAAACTTTAAAGTATCACCTTAAGTTAAATCCTGATTTTGAAGTTTTTTTATTTAAAACAGGAAAAGAATGTTTGGATAATTTATTTCAGAACCCCAATATAATTTGTTTGGATTTTGGATTGCCAGATATAACAGGTGATTTACTTCTTAAAAAAATTCAACAAACAAATAATCAAATTCCCATTATCATTATAAGTGGTCAGGAAGAAATTGAAGTAGCCGTTGATTTTTTAAAATCGGGTGCAAAAGATTACATTGTGAAAAGCAATCACACAAAAGAGTTGCTTTGGAATTCAATTATTAAAATCAGGGAAAATTTAAACCTTATAAATGAAGTAGAAGAACTAAAGGAAAAACTCGAGCAAAAGTTTAGTTTTGAAAATACTATAATAGGGCAAAGTGAAGGAATAAAAGCTGTTTTTAATAAAATAAATAAATCTTTAAGTACTAATATAAATGTTTCTATAACGGGAGAGACAGGAACTGGTAAAGAGATTGTTGCAAAGGCAATTCATTACAATTCTGAGAGAAAAAACAAACCCTTTGTAGCATTAAATATGGCTGCTATTCCAAAAGAATTGGTCGAAAGCGAGTTTTTTGGACATGAAAAAGGAGCCTTTACTGGGGCAGATCAAAAAACGATTGGGAAATTTGAGCAAGCCGATGGCGGAACTATTTTTCTTGACGAAATAGCTGAGCTAGATTTAAATCTTCAAAGTAAATTACTACGAGTGCTTCAAGAACGCGAAGTGACAAGACTTGGTGGAAAGGCAGTCATTAAGTTTAATGCCAGATTAATTATTGCGACTCATAAAGATTTAAAAGAGGAGGTTAAAAAAGGAGCATTTAGAGAAGATCTGTATTATAGAATTATCGGTTTGCCAATAGAATTACCACCTTTAAGAGAGAGAGGTAACGATATTTTACTTTTGTCAAAACATTTTATCGATTTGTTTGTTAAAGAAAATAAATTGAAAACGATTACTATTACCAAAGAAGCTAAAGAAAAACTCCTTAAACATAAATTTCCAGGAAATATAAGAGAACTTAAATCTATAATAGATCTTGCTTGCGTTATGTGTGAGAGCAATGAAATTTGTGTAGAAGATTTAACTTTTGACACAATAAATGATACCGATTTTTTCTTGTCTGAAGATAAGACATTAAAAGAGTTTACTTCTGAAATTATACTGCATTACTTAAAAAAGAATAATGATGATGTATTAAAAACAGCCAAACAATTAGACATCGGAAAATCTACGATTTATAATTTAATTCAAGCAGGTCAAACTAAAAAAAATGATTTAAATGAAAGTAGCCACAGTTTTATTTGAAAGCAATTCTTTTGTAAGAGAATTAAATAATGATAATTTGGATTTTACTGATTCTGACTTAGTTTTAGGTTTTGGATCAAGAGATTTAGTTTCTGATGATACAATTTTTAATCAGTTGAAAAATAAATTTCCATCTTCACAATTAATATTATGTTCTTCGGCTGGGGAGATTTATGACAATGAAGTTCTTGATGATACAATAGCTCTTACTGCAATTAAATTTTCTTCAACAGTAATTAAAACTTATGAAGTAGATATAACAGATTTTAAAAATAGTTTTGAAGCAGGTTCTTCCTTGATTGAGAAATTTGTTCAGGAGGATTTAAAATTAGTTCTGGTACTCTCTGATGGTGGAAAAGTAAATGGGAGTGAGTTGGTAAATGGTATGAATGCCGTAAAAAAGGAAAAAGTATTAATAGTGGGTGGTCTTGCTGGTGATGCTGCAAAATTTGAAAAGACTGTTGTAGGATTGAATGCCCGACCAACTCAAGGTAAAATTATTGCTATTGGTTTTTATGGCCAGAAGTTATTGGTATCTCATGGCTCTTTAGGTGGCTGGGAAAGTTTTGGATTAGAAAGGATAGTTACAAAATCGAAAAGCAATGTTCTATATGAAATTGATGGTAAAAACGTATTAGACCTTTATAAAAGTTATTTAGGAAAATATGCGGATGAATTACCAGGTTCGGCACTACTTTTTCCGCTATCTATTAAGATTGAAGAAGTAGACGAACCCATTGTTAGAACTATTTTATCGATAGATGAAACCAATCAAACCATGACTTTTGCAGGAGATGTTCCCGAGGGGAGTAAAGTGCGTTTTATGAAGGCAAACTTTGACAGACTAATTGATGCAGCAAGTGATGCTGCGTCTTCTTGCTTAGAAGTAAATAGTTTTAGCCCAAAACTGGCTCTCTTAATAAGTTGCGTAGGAAGAAAATTAATTCTTGGAACCCGTATTGATGAAGAAGTTGAAGCTGTTTCTGATATTTTTGGAGGCGATACTATTCTTTCAGGGTTTTATTCCTATGGAGAAATTTCGCCATTAAAACCTTTTGGAGAATGCATACTTCATAACCAAACAATGACTATTACTTGTATAAATGAAATAGAGTAGTTATGGATATTCATAAGCTTTTGCAAAGACAAATTAATAAAAATATAAGTGATGATCTTAAAAATCATCCGGATTTTCAGTCTTTTATAAAAACGGTCAACGACTCGTATCTATCATTTGAAAGAGATAAAGATTTAATGGATCATTCTTTTAAAGTAAGTGAAAATGAATACAATGAAGTAAATCAGAGTTTAAAGAAAGAATATGAATTAAAACAAAAGTCTATTTTAAAGTTATATGAAAGCCTAACAGAATTGGATGAAGGGTATCGATTAATAAATGAAAGTGAAAAAAATGATCTACTTTTTATTTCAAAATATTTAAGTGAACAAATAACTAAAAGAAAAGAGACTGAAAAGAAATTATTTGAGACTGCCCAATTTTTAAAAATATTATTAGAAAGCTTACAATCGGGGATCTTAGTTGTAGATCATAATGATACTATATTATTTGTTAATCAGTATTTATGCGATATGCGCAATATCAATGCTCTGCCAGAGGAAATGATAGGAAAAAAACCAGCGGAATATTTAAATGATGCCCAGTTATTATTTAAAGATAGTGAAGCCTATAGAAATAGGATTAATGAAATTTTATCCAATAAAGAAATTGTAACTGGTGAAATACTTGAAACAGTAGATAATCGTTTTTTTGAAAGAGACTACATACCAATTATGGTCAATAATGACTGTATTGGACACCTTTGGAAATCAACAGATGTAACCCAAAGAATTAAGAGTAAAAATTTACTAAAGCAAAGTGAAGAGCGTAATCGTATTATAATGAACTCCTCACTTAATGCTATAGTAACAATAGATGGTACTGGAAAAATAACTTTTTGGAACAATCAGGCCGAAATTATTTTTGGATGGAAAAAAGAAGAAGTTTTAGGTAAAACATTAAACGAAACCATAATTCCCAAACGTCATAAAGATAGTCATTCACAAGGGCTTAAGCATTATGAAGCAACAGGTAAGGGGCCTATTTTGAATAAACAAATAGAACTACCTGCAATAAATAATAGTGGACATGAATTTCCCGTAGAAATTTCTATTATACCTCTGGAGCAAAATGGAGAAGTATTTTTTTGCTCCTTTATGCAAGATATCTCAGAGCGAAAAAAAACAGAAACTAAACTAAAAGTTCAAGAAGAGAAATATCGCAACATTATTGCTAATATGAACTTAGGTCTCATAGAAGTTGATACTAATGAAATAATTCAATATGCCAATCAAAGTTTTGCTACTATCTCAGGATTTGAAGTTGAGGAACTTATTGGTTTGAATCCTTCAAAAACATTTGTCCTCGGTAAGAATATTGAAATGATGAATAGTAAAAATAAATTACGGGAAAAGGGTTTGTCAGATGTTTATCAAATGCCAGTAAAAAATAAAAGAGGAGAATTAAGATGGTGGGCCATCGGTGGAGCTCCCAATTATGATGATAAAGGTAAATTGGTTGGGTCGATCGGAATTCACTTAGATATTACCGAGCAAAAACAAATGGAGATTGAACTTGAAAAGCAAAAAATCAAAGCAGAACAAGCCTCTAAAGCAAAGGAAGCTTTTTTAGCCAATATGAGTCATGAAATAAGGACACCACTAAATGGTATAATTGGTTTTTTAAGAGAATTAGAGAGGCAACAATTAACTGATTTACAAAAAAAATACGTCGAGAATAGTACAGTAGCTTCAAAACATTTGTTATCGATTATAAATAATATATTGGATATTTCTAAAATAGAAGCAGGAGAGATGTCCCTTGAAGTAGAAGATTTTATTCTTGAGAATACAATTGCTAACGTCGTTAATGTACTCGAACCACTGGCAAAGAAAAAAGGACTAAAATTGATTTCGCAGATTTCTAAAGATGTTCATGGGGTCTTAAAAGGAGATATTTTAAGACTAGAGCAAGTATTATTTAATCTAATAGGAAACTCCTTGAAGTTTACTAATAAAGGTAAAATATATTTGAAATGCGAAGTATTAAAAGACACTAAAGCTTTTCAAAGACTACAGATTTCAGTTGTAGATACAGGAATAGGAATGGAACAAAGCTACGCTGAGAATATTTTTAATAAATTTTCGCAAGAAGACAAAGCAATTACCCGCAAATTTGGTGGTACAGGATTGGGTATGACCATTACTAAAGAACTAATCCTGCTTATGAAGGGCAAAATTAATGTACAAAGCGAAAAAGGTTTGGGAACTACCGTGAGCTTTATAATCGATTTAGAGAAGGGTAATATTAATAATATTAAAAAGATTCAAAATGAAATTAATGTAGACATTTCAGGCATAAATGTTTTATTAGTAGAGGATAATATTATTAATAGAATGGTTGCTATTAATTCATTAAACTATTTTAATTGTGTTGTTACCGAAGCAACCAATGGTATTGAGGCGATTGAAATTTTAAAAAATAAAAGTTTTGATATTATATTAATGGATGTGCAAATGCCCGAAATGGATGGTATTGAAACAACAGTAAAGATTAGAGAAGAATTACAATTGCAAACTCCTAT
This sequence comes from Flavobacterium sp. KMS, assembly GCF_000813005.1. Classification (GTDB taxonomy): domain Bacteria; phylum Bacteroidota; class Bacteroidia; order Flavobacteriales; family Flavobacteriaceae; genus Flavobacterium. The sequence continues at coordinate 30,583 of NZ_JSYP01000021.1, forward strand.
TATAGCCCTTACGGCAAATGCTTTTAAAAGTGAGGTTGATAAGTGTAAAAATGCAGGCATGGATGATTATATCACTAAACCTTTTGAAGAGTTTGATTTAATAGAAACAATTTCAAGATTTACAAATAAACAATCAGATGCAACAAATAAACCTTGCAAAGAAAATAATGAAAAACTCTACAATTTAAAGTCATTAGATAGTATTAGTAGAGGCAACTCTGAGTTTATTACAAAAATGATAATGATTTTTATAGATCAAATAAAAGAAGTTATTCCAAACGCAGAAACAGCTCTTGCTTCGGGCGAATTTTTAGCAATGAGCAAACTTATACATAAGATTAAACCAAGTATTGAAGGGATGGGAATAACTAGTATTGCAGATAAAATCAAAACTTTGGAAAAGATCACTAAAGAAGGTAAAGACAAAGAAAAGATTAGCAACCTATTCTCTCAAATAAAAATGGTGTTGCTTACTGTGATAGAACAACTACAAGAAGAAATTTAAAGTTAATTTCTCTATTCCTTGGAATTATTTCCAAAAAATGGAAATAATTTCTTAAAAATAAAAACACAAACCCTTTGTTTTCAGTGTTTTGAAATTTTGGCTTGACTATAGCTTATATGTTATCAATATAAAAGTAGGATAACATGGAAACTAAAACTCAATTTAAATTCTTTATAGTAGATGATGATTTTTTTTGTGCCAATTTGTACAATCAATATCTCACCAACATGGACTATAATGACGTAACACTCTTTGCTAATGGCATTGATTGTATTGATAACCTGCATCTAAAACCGGATATTATTTTTTTAGACCATAATATGGAAGATATTACGGGATTTGAGGTATTGAAAAAAATTAAACGATACAATCCCAATATATACGTAGTTATGGTTTCGGGACAGGAAAATATCAAAACTGCGGTTGATGCCTTAAAATTTGGTGCTTTTGATTATGTAATAAAGGGTAACGATGTTAATGAAAAAATGACTGCGATTATTACTAAAATAATTGCTGTCAAAGAGCAATTAAAAAAAGTATACCCAGGTTTAATTAAACGTTTGTTATCTATTTTTTAATCAAACATACCATACCTACTATGAAAAGTTTACTTACATTTTTTTTAATAACGTTACTTTTTTGTTGCTGTAAAACTCAAAATTTACTAGTAAGTGATGCAAAAGTAAATGATAATGAATCTTTTTTAAGCGATCCCAATTATCAATATAAAATACGAAAAGACGATAAAATATCAATCTCAGTATGGGGAGAGGATAATTTAAGTGTAGGTTCAGTTTACGGAATTTACAATTCAAACGAGGTCTACGGAAAATGGTTAATGGTAGATACAAATGGTACTATCGAAATACCAAAAATAGGAGCAATGACCGTTCTTGATAAAACCGTTCCAGAGTTAAAAGAGATGATTAAAAGTGAGCTTAAAAAATGGTTAATCAATCCTATAGTAGATATTAAGGTACTCAACAAGGAGATTATCGTTTTAGGAGAGGTAAGAAACCCAAATACAGTTGCGATAGATAAGGATCATGTTAGTCTTTTGGAAATGATTAGTAAAACGGGAGGATTTGAATTTTATGCCAATTTAAAATCAATTAAAATTTTAAGGCAAGAAGGAGAAAACGTAAGAGTTACTAATATCGATCTTACTCTTGGCAATAATATTGCAAGTATCAATATACAATTGCATCCAGGCGATATTGTTATTGTTCCATCCAAAAAGAATAAAGAGTTTGATAAGCGCGTAGCCACTATAATTCCATTGACTACAACAATAAGCGCTGCTGCAATAATAATGGGAGTATTATAAATTAAAATCCTATGAACGAAAATGTACGAATACTAAAACCTCTTTTTAGAGGATTGCCAATTATAATCTTAGCAATGCTAATTTTGATACTTGCTGCAAAAAAGTACCTTAATTACGTAACTCCAATGTACGAGAGTACAGCCAAGTTAAAACTAGCTGATGTACAGGAGGGAGTTCCTAGTGCCAATCTTTTTAAAGATTTTGATGTTTTTGCTTCGGCAAATAAAATAGCTACTGAAATAGAAGTTCTAAAATCAAACCTGTTAATAGGAAAAGCAATTGATGAGCTACCATTTAATAAAGAAATATATCGAAAAGGTAATGTACGATCTGTAGAGTTATTTAGGAACTCTCCAATCGTAATAGATGGTACTTTTAACTCTGAAAAGGCACTAGATAAAAGATATGGTTTAGATATTATCTCAAATAAAGAATTTGTATTCTATTATCCGGATTCAGAAAATGGTATACCTGGTTACTTTGGAAAATCTCTTTCAATTAATGGAGGTATTCTTTTAATTCATCTTAATGACCCCTTTATAAAATCAAAGAAAGACTTAAAAATTATAGACTCTTATGAATTTGAGTTTTTAAGTAAACAAAAATTAATGGATAAGATTAATAAGAATCTTGATATCGTAGCTGTTGATAAAGATGTACCTGTTATACGCATAAATCTTAAAAGCAATGTACCTGAAAAGGCTGCCTTATTTGTAAATAAATTGGCAGAAGTTTATGTAAAAGATTATATCGAAAGTAAATTTAGAGCAGCAGACACCACTGTCGATTTTTTAAAAAAAGAGATCAACACTTCTAATAAGAATCTTTCTGCTTCAGAAAATAATATCCAAAATTTTAGGGACAAAGAGCATATTATCAATATACCTCAGGAAACCGAGACAGATTTAAGAAAAATTGCCCAGCTGAAAATAGAAAAAGTTAACTTAAAAATGAATCTTGATGCAATAAAGGATCTAAATAAGTATATCGCTAATGCAAAAGGAAATTACTTAGATTTAGCTCCAAATTTTGAGGCTTTCACTGATTTACTCTCTACAGAGATGATTAAAAATATGAAAAGTTTACAAGCTGAAAAAAAAGACCTGTTACTTACTTATACTCCTGAGAATGAAAAAGTAAAAGTAATAGATGCTAAATTAAAAGATTTGACAGATTATCAGATAGAAAGTATAAAGAACACAGAAAGTAATTTGCAAACAAAATATTCAGAACTTACAAACGAAATTAATGAATCTGAAAAAGTTTTTATAGGGCTTCCTGAAAAAGAAAAAAAATTAGCGATTTTAAACAGAGATTTTAACTTATATGAAAAAAACTACAATTTTCTTAATGAAAAAAGAATTGATGCAGAAATAGCAAAATCAGCTAAAATTGCTTTTCATAAAGTCATTAGTCCTGCCGAAATTTCGACTACACCCGTTTCACCAATACGTTCTATAATAATTATAGTTGCTGCTATAATGGGAATGTTTGGATCTATAGTATTAATATATATCGTTCATTTTGCAAAAGCAAAAGTTAATGACGTATATACTATCGAAAAAAACAGTAGTATCCCGGTGGCAATTGCAACCCCATATATCAAAGTAAATGCCCAAATTGAGGATCATTTTTTAAAAGAGGCCTTGCAAATAGAGTTAAAAGGGCTCGTTCAGGAAAAAGGAATTATAACAATTAGTTCTTATGATAATACAAGAGCACATTTGTTTCATTCTAAAAATCTTATCAAGGCTTTCTGTTCTCAAGGACGAAAGGTGTTGGTTGTTGATACTACTGGGGAGTTTTTGAATCAAATAGATCACAATAGCTATATCAACTTTTCGGACTCTAAATATTTAAGCGCAATCCAATCTGTTTTTAAAAATGAAATTGAACAAAAAATGGCAAGCCATGAGTTATGTATTATTCACAACCAAGCTATAAATAAAGGACGACTTGCATTATTGTTTATGAGTATAGCATCTCAAAATTTTGTTGTCTTAGATAGTCGAAAAACTGCCGAAAAAACAATACTAGCCATTGAATTATTACAAGAAGAATATCATTTGCCTAATATGTGGTTTATCCTTAATAAATCAGGTTATAATCCCAGTATTTTTTCTTGTGTAAAAAAGGGGTATAGAAAATATTTAAATAAATAAGCTAAATGTACACACTAAGAACATTACTAGTCAAAGATTCTTTTTTAGTTCTCATAGATCAAGTAATTACTAGTGGTACAAATTTTTGTTTAACATTAGTAATAGCCCAAAAATTAGATATAAAAAGTTTTGGTTTATACTCTTCGGTTTTATTGATTGCATATCTTTTATTAAGTGTCAATAATGCCTTAATTATTCAGCCATTTCAAGTTACTATTGCAAAAACAGAAAATAAAGAGCAATATATTACCACCTTATTTTTCGGGATACTTTTTTTATTGATTCTCCCTTTACTAATAATAACGGGTATGTTTCATTTTCTTAAAGATAGAATTTTATTTCAAATAAGTCCAAGTGCTGTTATTTGTTTTACAATAGGGTTTTTGATTAATGATTTTTTTAGAAAATTACTTTTAGGAGTATCCAAAATAAAAAGAGTATTGGTTATGGATATGCTATTCTTAATTCTGGCTTTTTTATTTTTAGTACTAAAGAAATTAGACTTATCGGAGGTTTTATTAATCTTTGGAATCATTAATTTAATTTCAACAATCCCAGGGTTTTTATTTATGATAAAGAATTATCAAAAGCCTGTTTCCTGGAGGATATTTTTTGAAGCTCATTTAAAACAGGGTAAATGGCTATTAAGTGTAGCTGTATTACAATGGTGCTCTAGTAATTTTTTTATTCTTATTTCAGGGATTTATCTTGGTATTGAAGCATTGGGCGCTTTAAGATTGGTACAATCATTTTTTGGAATCATAAATATTGGTTTACAGACAATAGAAAATTATTTTCTTCCTAAAATAGCCATGATATATGATAAAAATAGCATCACTGCAAAAAAATATTTGTTAAGATTAACTATAGCAGGTGCCTTTGGATTTGGCATATTAACAATATTGTTTTTCATTTTTTCTGATCAAATTATAGTATTGGCAGGAGGCCTAAAGTATGAACATTATGGTTATGTAATAAAAATGGTAGCTGTTCTTTATTTTTTTATTTTTTTAGGTTATCCGATACGAATTATGATTAGGGTATTGATGCTCAATAAAGTTTTCTTTACAGGTTATTTACTTTCATTTTTTATCTCGCTGGCTAGTTTTCATTTTCTATTAAAATATTCGGGTCTGTATGGTGCTGTTACAGGATTAATTATAAATCAAATCATAATGATTTTGTATTGGCAATATCAGTTAAACAAAAAGCAATTTCAATTATGGAAATAATTCACTTAATTCTCGGAAAAGCAAACCCTCAAAGGATGAACGGAGTTAATAAAGTAGTTCATCAATTGGCAACAAAACAACATCTTTATGGTGAAAAAGTTGCTGTTTGGGGGATTACAGACAATCTTGAAATAAACTTTGACGAAAGGAGCTTTGAAACACGATTGTTTAAAAAAATGGATTTTCCTTTTTCCTTTTCAAAAGAACTTAAACGGGCAATAATTGATAAAAAGGACAATGCAATTTTTCATCTTCATGGAGGCTGGATTCCGGTATATTATTCGTTGACAAAATTATTTTTTAGATATAATATAAAATTTGTCCTTACTCCCCACGGAGCTTATAATGTTATTGCGATGAAAAAGAATACTATTTTGAAGAAGGTATATTTTTATTTTTTTGAAAAAAGAGTACTTCATATAGCTCAAAAAATTCATTGTATTGGTAAAAGTGAGGTACATGGTTTAAAAAGAATTTTTAATACTAATAAATTTATTTTGCTACCCTATGGCTTTGAAAATAACTTGCCAATAGCATTAAAGACAATTACCGATGAAAACATAATTTTTGGGTTTATAGGCAGATTAGATATTTACACCAAAGGCTTGGATACTTTAGTAAAAGCATTTAAAAAATTTCATGCAAAAGAACCTTCTTCAATGTTATGGATCATTGGAGATAGTAAGGAAAGAAACACGCTGCAACGGGTTATTTCCAGATATTTATTAGATAGTAGCGTTATTCTTTACGGAAGCAAATTTGGTATGGAAAAAGATGCATTATTACAGAAAATGGATGTCTTTGTTCATCCCTCAAGAAATGAAGGGTTACCACTTTCGGTGATCGAAGCAGCTAGTTACGGAAAACCTTGCATCGTAACAGATGCAACTAATATTGGTTATGAAGTTGTAAAATACAATTCGGGCAAAACAATTTACAGTCAAAGTAGTAAAAAATTAGAAGGAGCTATGAGTGAAATTTTTGCAGACTATATAAATCAGGATAAATTTATTGTGATGCAGCGCAATGCTATTAAAATGGTAAAAGAAAATTACAATTGGGATGAATTACTCTTAAAATTCAATACAGATTTATATCAAATATGATGGAAAAGCAAATCATTAACCACGAGCCTTTTTTAAAAACAATAAATAATTATATGTTTATTGTTTTACTACTTATGATAGCCTGTTTTTTTACATGGAGTGAAAATGTAAATATTACAAGAGCTATAAAAGTAGTTGGGCGCATGGGACTTATGTTTTCTTCAATTGCTATATATTATAAAATAATTCGTTATGGAGCAGTACATACATTAAGTTATAAAAACATTTTTTCACCCTTATTTTACTTTGGTTATTTAGCATTGGGGTTTTTATCCTTTATGTGGAGTACAAATCCTGGTTTTAGTGCCTTACAATGGTTTATGACTTTTCAAAGCCTTGTTTTCGCCTTTTTTTTTATTAAAAGTATAAAAACATTAGATGCCTTTTTTGAAGGGCATACAATTCGGCTTTATCATCTTTTAGGCAATTCTGTATTTGTTTTACAAATCATATTTGTTGTGGGAATGTGGATCGATCCTGATACTTTTTTCAGGCTTACCAATGGAGGAGAAGAAGCCAGATTGGGAGGCGTAATGATGAATCCAAACGAGCTAGGAATGCTCGCAGGAGTGGGTGTTGCCTGCCTTATTTTTGATTTGTACAGAAAAAAAAGTAAAGTATGGACAATACTAAAAATACTTGTAATATTTTATGCTTTATTCATGACAGGCTCAAGATCTTCGTTAATAGGAGTACTTTTAATTATTTTTTTTCATATCAATCAAACTAAAAAGAAAGGATTAAAACTAGCTATAATAGCCGGAGTGCTCATGGTAGTTCCTTTTGCAATAAATCAAATTATCTTAAAAGGAGGTGATGAAAAGCGTCTGGAAGAAATACTAACCCTAACAGGGCGATTGCCCTTTTGGCAAGCATTAATAACCGAAGGTTTGCCCAGAGAACCATTATTAGGTTTTGGTTATATGAGGATCGATTATAAAGAGTTTTTTCAAAGTGTTCATACTTACCCTGGTAAGATGACGCATAATACTTTTATGCAGGTATTAATGAACTTAGGATTTGTTGGTCTATGCATAGCCATCTTTCAATTATTTTTTACTTTCCGGGCATTCATCTACGAGGATAAAGAAAATCGTCTGATGCTCATCGGAATCCTTATTCCTGTTTTAATAAATTCATTTACCGAGTTTGGAATTTTTGGCGAAAGCAATTATGGAATTTTATTTTATCAGATGATCATTTTTTCCGTTTGCTTTAAAACAAACAAGCATTTTACTTCAGAGCAGAAAATTTATTTAAGGAAAAGAAGACCTGATCTTGTTACATAATTGATTTCCAAAAATATATATATATTCCAAAATATGGAAATTCCAAAATGATTTAAAACTTGTAACTTATTGATTTTAATGATTTTACATTTTAGGCACGGTTTTCCAAATAGATTGATTAATAAACTTTCTTATTATGGAAAATATATTTAGTAAAATCGGATACACTATTTCTAATCAAAAAAATAGTGAACAGGATATCGTTCAGAATGTTCTATTTATCAAAAATCTAAACGGGAGTATCAGATGGATTTGGAACGCAGAGAACAGCAAACCTCTTTTCTTGAAGTTTTATAACGTTGGAGGCATTCGGGCTAAGATCTTTACTTTGGCAGTTAAACTAATTTTTGTCTTGAGAGTACAAAAGATAGTTTTCAATAAAAAGAAATACTATTTTAAAAAAGAAGAAAATTCATTTTTTGATTGCCAGGAAAATTGGGCATTATTTACAGGCACCATGGGTTCTAATAATAAAGCTATTTTATATGCCGATGCATCATTCTTTAAAATAGCAACTACTGTTAAGGCTAAGAGATTAATTAAATCAGAGCATAAAATCTTATCGAATATCACTTTTGATTTTTTTAAAATCCCCAAATCAAAACAAATTTCAGAAAATGTAGTTCAATTTTCAGATATAACTTGTGGAGGGACACGTACTAATAAAATTGAAATTGCACATCTGAAAGCATTAACAGAAATGAATTTTAGAGGACATAATTTAATACAAATTAAAGATTGGGAATTATTTAAAGATTTAAAATTTGATTTTATTATGACCAATGATAGCAGACTTCCTATAAACATGATGAGAAAAATCAGCATGCTTTTAAACGAAATATCTGAAGATGATTATATTAATGTCTCGCTTTCTCACGGCGATTTTACATCATGGAATATGTTTGAGAGTGAAGAAAAAATTTCATTGTATGATTGGGAGCTATTTGCTTTTGACAGATCTACAGGATTTGATTATTTCCACTTTATTATACAACAAGGAATTTTGATAGATAAAAAATCCTGGAAAGAGATTTATATCGATATAAAAGAGCAATGTAGAGGAGAATCTGCCAGCTTTTTATTTGATTATGATCTGGAGATACTTCATAAATATTTAAAATATTATCTTCTTATAAACTGTATTAACTACCTAAAAATATATGCAGCACAAGATAAATGGCATATACAAGTTGATTGGTTATTGCAAGTTTGGAATGATGCTTTAAATAGTTTTGTCATAAAAGCAAAAACCGCCAGAGAACTTATAATCATGGATATTTTTGATGCATTGCAAAATCAAAAATATGCAACAATTAAATTTCATGATGGTCACCCTGAGCAACTTAGTGTTAATTCGGATATTGATATCTTAATAAATAAAGATCTATCTGCGTCAATTTTAAAGCTGATTAAAAGCCATTCATTAGTTGCCAAAGTTTCTCAAAACAAAAAGTCATTTATGAATTCATTACAGTTAGTAATGATTGATGGGACGATTTTAGCTATTGATTTAATTTGGGAATTTAAAAGAAAAAATATCATTTTTTTGGATGCTAAGAAAGCTTTGAAACATGCTTATGTTAACAATTTTGGAGTAAAAAGTTTATCCTTTAAGGATACTCAAAAATACATAAGTGCCTTTTATATTCTGAACAATGTAGCAATTCCTAGAAAATATAAATTGTATATCAAAGAAGAGAAGCATCAAGTAGTAAAAAAGACTACTAATAATAGTTTACAAAGCATTACTTCTCCAAAAACAGATTTGTTAAAACAGCTTTGGGAAAAAAGAGAAAACAAAGGAATCTACTATTTTAGAAATTCATTCTACTATTTGTATGATACGGTTTTTAGAAGTTTCTCCAGAGGATATATAATAACTTTTAGTGGTGTTGATGGAGCTGGAAAATCTACTATAATCGAAAACGTAAAAATTATGATAGAAAAACAACTAAGAAAACCAGTAGTTGTTTTGCGCCATCGCCCTTCGGTATTGCCAATTATTAGTACTCTTTTTAGAGGAAAAAAGGCTCAGGAAAGTTTTGAAAACACGCTTCCTCATTCAGGAACTAATAAAAGTTTAGTATCATCTTTAATTCGGTTTATGTATTATTATGTTGATTATTTTCTTGGTCAGTTTATTATTTTTATCAAATATACTATCAGAGGATATGTTGTAATCTATGATCGTTACTATTTTGATTTTATAGAAGATAGTAAAAGAAGCAATCTTATTTTGTCAAAAAAAATAGCATTATTAGGCTATAAGTTGTTGCTCAAACCTAAATTCAATTTTTTTCTTTTTGCAGATTCTGGAACAATTCTTAGTCGAAAAAAAGAGCTAGATGAGAACGTTATAAATGAACTAACTACAAACTATCAGAACCTTTTTAGTAAACTGGATAAAAGAAGTAACACAGCAGTTTACAAAACAATTGAAAACAAAGAAATTAATCAGACGCTACATATTGTTTTACAAACTTTAATTAATAGATAATATGAAAGCTCTTTTACAAAAACTAATACAATTTCGTAACCCTGCTTTTAAGTTTGATGAGAGTTTAGATTCATTAGCGTTATTACAATTTTTTTGGATACAAGGCATCGCTATTATAAGAGGTTTATTTGTTTTTATTTATTTCAAAAAGGCAAAAGGACTTATGCTTGGCAGAGCAGTTACTTTTTTTAATCCTTCAAAAATTCATTGGGGCAAGTTTTTACGATTAGGTAATCATGTAGCAATTTCGGCCTTGGGCAAAAATGGTATTTGGTTTGGAAATAATGTAAGCATAGGAGCTTTTAGCCGAATAATTATTTCGACTTCATTAAATAATTTAGGTAATGGGATTATAATAGGTAATAATGTTGGTATTGGAGAATTTGCTTATCTAGGAGGAGCTGGTGGTCTTGAAATTGGAGATGATTGTATAGTGGGGCAGTATTTAAGTTGTCATCCTGAGAATCATAATTATGAGCAGTATGATATTTTAATAAGACATCAGGGAGTAACCAGAAAAGGAATAAAAATAGGTAAAAATTGCTGGATTGGAAGCAAAGTGACCATTTTAGATGGTGTAGAAATAGGCGAAGGTTGTGTAATAGCAGCAGGAAGTGTAGTTACTAAATCGTTTCCTAGAGATTGTATTATTGGAGGGGTACCTTCTAAACTTTTAAAAACGAGATCATGAGCACTAAAATCATTTTGGCTAGTTGTTATGCCGTAAATCCATATAAAGGATCTGAAGACGGAATGGGATGGAATTTTATAAGACAGATTGCTCGTTTTAATAAAGTAATAGCTGTTACCAGAGAAAATAATAAAGATGCTATTGAATCGTATATGCTGCAAAATCCTGATGCTATTTACAACAATATAACTTTTATATATTTTGATCTTCCGTACTGGATGAGATTTTGGAAAAAAGGAAGTCGTGGTGCCATGCTGTATTATTATATGTGGCAAAAAGGAATCGTTAATCATATAAAAAGAAAGAAGCTCAATTTTGATATTGTTCACAATGTTAACTTTCATAATGACTGGACGCCAAGTTTTTTATGGAAACTAGAAAAACCTATGGTTTGGGGACCTGTAGGGCATCATCCACTTATTCCAAGTGTTTATTTAAAACCCTATTCATTTAAATATATTATTAAAGATCGCCTTACCTGGCTTATAAAAAATTTATTTTGGAACTACTCTTCAGGTCTTAAAAAGACTATAAAAAATGCAAGCCATATATGGTGTATGAACACAGGTGTGGTAGAAAAACTTAATCTTAGTGGAAGCTCTTATTCGGTATTCCCATCAGTAGCTTCAGAAGATTTTAGCAAAGCCAATGCCATCATAAAAAATAGCTTCCATGTTATAAGTGCCGGACGCTTTGTACCTCTTAAAGGGTTTGACCTCACCATTCGTTCTTTTATTGCGTTTTTAAATTCTATTTCTCTGCCAGAACGTGCTAATTGTAAATTAACATTAGTTGGATCAGGTCCAGAAAAAGTTTTTTATGAAAAAATAATAGCAGAGAGTAATATGGGGGATAATGTTGAAATAATTGAATGGATAGAGCGCAAAGAACTGATGAAACTGTATGATAAAGCAACTGTTTTTATGTTTCCATCACATGAAGGGGCAGGAATGGTTGTGGCCGAAGCTTTATCGTATGGATTGCCTGTAATATGTCTTGATAATATTGGTCCGGGCCAATACATTACAGCAAAATGTGGTTTTGTAATTCCTCATTCAGATTATTCCTCAACGATTTTTAATCTGAAAGAAGCATTAAATAAATTGTATTTGAGTAATACATTACTTTTAGAAATGAGCACTAATGCCAGAAAACGCTATATAGAAAGATTTACATGGGAGAGTAGAGGAGAGCATTTAAATACAATTTATAATAATTTATAAGATGAGAGTTATTGCAATTCATTTATTAAACGATTACAGCGGAAGCCCTAAAGTACTTAAGCAGTTACTTGCAGGATGGGCAAAAAAAGGCGTCGACTTGCATTTATACACTTGCAGTGGGAGGGAAGGTTTTTTGTCAGGACTACCAGATGTAAAATACCATTTTTACTGGTATAAATTTATGAAGAATCCTTTACTGAGACTCCTTTTTCTTACAAGCAGCCAATTTTTGCTAGCCTTTAAACTGTTGTTTAGCTTAAAAAAGAATGATGTGGTGTATATAAATACCGTACTTCCTTTTGGAGCAGCCATTGCTGGAAAAGTAAGAGGCAATAAAGTGATTTACCATGTGCATGAAACAAGTATGAAACCTCTAGTATTCAAGAAATTTCTTTTTGGAGTTTTAAATTTATTTGCTGATGAGGTTGTTTATGTTTCTAATTTTTTAGCCAATAAAGAACCCGTAAATATTAAAAAAAGAATCATATACAATGTTTTAGAAGAGGATTTTGTGAAATTGGCCTTGGCCAATAAAAACCAGGAAAAAGAAAAAAAGATTGTTTTAATGATCTGTTCATTAAAGGGGTATAAAGGAGTAAATGAATTTTTAGAATTAGCACAAACTAATCCAGGATATATTTTTAAATTGGTTGTGAATGCAACAATTATAGAAATTCAGCAATATTTTAATGCTATAAAACTTCCTGAAAATTTATTCATTTATCCCACACAAACCGATACACATTCCTTTTATAGCGAAGCAAGTGTTGTATTGAATTTATCAGATCCTAAACTTTGGGTCGAAACATTTGGTTTAACAATTCTTGAAGCCATGGCATACGGTCTTCCTACCATAGTTCCTCCTGTAGGTGGTGTTACAGAACTTGTTATAGAGGGTAAAAATGGCTATTTGATTGAAAGCAAAAGAATTGATAAAATATCTGATAATTTAAAAGAACTTCTTGAGAATAAAGTATTGTATAAATCGATGAGTAATAATGCTTTTGAAATGAGTAAGCTTTTTAGTTTGGAATATTTTGAAAAACAATCAGCTGAAATAATTTTCCAATAAATGAAAGGCAAATCCAAAATATGGAAGTTTTTAAAAGTGAGTAAATCGTAAATACTTGGTAATTAAGTAGATGTGTTTAAAGCATGGTTTTGGCAAAGCATATTACAAATACAATAAGCTATGAAAAATAAAAGAATCGCCATTATTGGCACAGTAGGTTTACCAGCAAAATATGGGGGATTTGAAACCCTTGCAGATCATCTAGTAACTAACTTATCAGACAAGTATGATTTTACTGTTTATTGTTCTAAAAAGAAATATACAAAAGAAGAACAGCTAGTTTGGTATAAAGGAGCAAAATTGCACTATATTCCTTTAGAAGCAAATGGGATTCAAAGTATTCCTTATGATTCTCTTTCTATACTTCATGCCTTAATGAAAAATGATGTTTTATTAATATTAGGAGTAGCAGGAGCTTGGTTAATACCATTTATTAGGCTTTTTACAAGTAAGAAAGTGATAATCTCTATAGATGGCATCGAGTGGAAGAGAGATAAATGGTCGTTATTGGCAAAACTATATTTATGGTGGTCTGAGATGATTGCTGTTAAATATTCGCATATCGACATTTCAGACAATGAATCTATACAAGATTATACAGCCATACGATATAAAACCTTAAGCCGTGTTATTGAGTATGGAGCTGACCATACAATGAAAGTTATTCCTATAAAAGATGATTTAAAAAAATATCCTTTTTTAAAAACGAAATATGCTGTAAAAGTTTGCAGAATAGAACCAGAGAACAATGTACACTTAGTATTAGAAGCATTTAGAATAAATAAAAAAATGGCTTTAGTTCTTGTGGGTAACTGGAATAATAGTGTTTATGGGCAAAAATTAAAAGAAAAATATAAAGATATAGCCAATATTCATTTATTTGATCCGATATACAATCAGCGGGAAATCGATTTGATAAGAGGAAACGCAACGTTATATATTCACGGACATTCTGCAGGAGGCACTAACCCTTCACTTGTAGAGGCAATGTATTTAAAGCTTCCTGTTCTTGCTTTTAAAGTTTCATATAATATTACAACTACAGAAGGTAAAGCAATCTATTTCTCATCTGTAGAAGATTTAGTTAAAGAATTGGGTACATTATCTCCCCTAAAATTAATAAGCCTAGCCAATGAAATGGTATTAATTGCTGAAAGAAGATATACTTGGAAAAACATTTCTAAGCTATATGAATTGTTAATAAAAGAAGCTCTTTCAATTAAAAGTAAAGTGGGGGTTACTTCTGAATTACAAAATCTGGATGCTTCTTTTTTGCAAGAATTTCAATTGTTACACATAAATAACAGTAATTTATTTTACGAAAACTAACCAATCATGAAAACAATACTTGAAATTTTATCGTACGGATTATTATCCTTGATTTTAACCCTTGTTTTTGTTCCAATGATTAGGAAAATTGCAATAAAAGTGAATCTTGTTGATAAGCCTAATTATAGAAAAGTTCATTTAAGCGCAGTGCCTTTGGTTGGTGGAATTTCAATAGCTTTAGCTGTATTAGTTACTATTTTTACTTCAAGTTTCAGAGTTATTTTTCTTAAAGAATACTTCCCAATATTTGCGGCAGCAATGGTTTTGTTGATCGTTGGAGTTATTGATGATAAAAAAGATATAAAAGCAAAATACAAATTAATTATTCAGGTACTTTTAGCTCTTATAATTGCATTTTCAGGTACAAGAATAACATCATTATATGGGTTGTTTGGAGTTTATGAAATTGTAATTTGGCAACAATATATAGTCACAATTTTGACGATAACAGGTGTTGTCAATGCCTTTAATCTTATGGATGGAGTTGATGGTTTAATTGGAGGGCTATCTTTATTAGGATTTTTAATTTTATTTTTTGTGGCTATTTATTTTAAGGATTATAACTTGGCTTTTTCAAGCGCATTATTTATCGGAGCCGTTTTAGGTTTCTTAAAATTTAACTTAGGCAAGAAAAAGATTTTTATGGGAGATTCAGGTTCCTTATTTATCGGTTTCATTTTAATTACAGAAGCAATAAAGCTTTTGCAAAAACAGCAAATATATAAAGACCACAATTGTAGTTACACTATAATACTACTTATTCTGTTTTTCTCAATTCCAGTTTTAGATTCTTTGCGGGTTTACATGGGAAGAATTAAAAGAGGTAATTCCCCCTTTAGTGCAGATAAATCACATTTACATCATTTACTTCTAGGAACAGGACTTAATCATAAAAAGACGACACTCGTGGTTAGTGCTATTTTTGTATTCTTACTTTTTATTGCGTTGATGTTGCGATATTTTGTGTCAATTACTTTTATAATAGCTATTAGTATTATTGCATTTTCAACTATAATCAGAGTGCTTTTAATGATTAATAAACTTCATCTGTGGAGACTTAAATTAAAAAAACTGGAAAATAGATAAAACGTTGTTTTATATGCAAAGACTTTTCTTAATTCTATTATCCTTTTTTAATAAAGGTATTATATAAAATAGAAGTTGAATAAGTATACCAAATGAAAGATTATCTTATCACTGAGAATGCAGGATCTGTTTAATATCTGTTTTTCAAATGCACTATGGTTTGGTAACATTTAAATTGTAACTAGTTAAAAAAATAATCATGAAAATTCTCTTAACAGGCGCAACAGGTTATATAGGCAAGCGAATCTTACCATTATTAATAAAGGAAGGTCATGAAGTTATTTGTTGTGTAAGAGATAAAAACAAATTTTATTATCCTGATAAATTTGAAAAAAATATAAAAGTTATTGAAGTTGATTTTCTAAATCCCGAAAGCCTAATAAATATTCCTAATGATATCGATGCAGCATACTATTTAATTCATTCTATGTCTGGTACAGCCACCAATTATAATGAATTAGAAAGTATTTCAGCAAATTATTTTATAGATAAAATAAATAAGACAAATGCGAGGCAGATAATATATTTAAGCGGTATTGTAAATGATAAGTCTTTATCTAAACATCTATCTTCAAGAAAAGCAGTTGAGGATATTTTAAAAACAGCAACAATCCCCACAACGACTTTAAGAGCGGGAATTATTGTAGGATCAGGAAGCGCCTCATTTGAAATAATACGTGATTTGGTAAGCAAGTTACCTGTCATGATTACTCCGAAATGGCTTAATACCAAATGCCAGCCAATAGCTATCACTGATGTTTTAGAATTTTTGAAAAAATCATTATTAAATACCAAAACATATAATCAGAGTTTTGATATCGGAGGCCCGGATATATTAACTTATAAAGAGATGTTATTGCAATTTGCAAAGGCAAAAAATCTCACAAGATATATTTATACCATTCCGGTAATGACTCCAAAATTATCATCTTACTGGCTATATTTTGTAACTTCGACCTCCTATAAATTGGCATCTGCTCTGGTTAGTAGTATGAAAGTGGAAGTCGTTTGCAATGATAATAGAATTAATGCACTATTAGAAGTGTATCCAATTACTTACGTGCAGGCATTAGAAAGTGCTTTAATGAAAATTAATGAAGAATGAATTGTTATGGGGTGATAGGAATTTTAAAAGTACTGTTTTTACAATTGAAAAAAATATAAATAGAGAGGGATGTAATTTAAAACAAAACCAGGATCTAAATTACAGATCCTGGTTTTTATTTAATTATTTATACTTAATGTTTATACTAATAATATCAGATGTCATGTTAGTAGTTCTGGTATAATGACCATACCTAATCTCCAATGTATTCCAATGTTTAAGACCGAAAATTCCATTAGGAGGCGTGTATTTCATCCCCATCCCAAAGAAACTACTATCGAACTTTGATAAATCATAGTTGCTGGTGTAGTATTCATCTGCAGCTGTATGTTCGCCATAAGGTTTAAAATACTTCGTTCCTGTTTGGGTATAATATCTGTAAAATGGACTTAATGAAAATGCTTGAGTTAATTTTACAGGAACTTCAATATCGGCCGTATGTGCTTTTAAACTCCAATCGTCTGAATAGTATCTATAATAAGCTCTTATAATAATGTTGTCTCCTAAAAAATAACTAGCTCTAATTCCCAAAGGAATCTTTAATCTGGTATCTGGCATTTTTTCCTGATGTACAGAACCATCAGTGAAATACACTCGATGAAACGGCAGACTTAAATACCCATTTTGGCTAATTACATCGCCTACTAGCATTACTTGCAATCTTTGGTTTATAATCTGAGCGTAACTTAAAGTTCCTGCAAAAGTGTTTCGATTCGCAGTATCATAACCCTCACTACCGGGAACACGAAGTTCGATTGGCGCAATTAGTTTTAATTGATCAATAAAAGTTTGGAATTTGGCTGTAAATTCTCCATTTCTATCTTTGGTTTTTTGAGAGAAACTTATATTTCCTCCAAAAGATTGATAATCAAATTCCGTTGAAGACGAAACTCCAATACCAATAGTTCTTCCTTTTGCTTCATTTTCTCTAAGATAAGATAAAGAAGGATAAAAGCGGTTGTCTGATGATGAGGCCGATGAATTAGCGCTTAAATCAATCATATCTGAAGAGGCAGAAGTATAATGATCAATACCTGCTTCGATATCAAAAGTATGTTTGATTCCTGTTTCTCCGTATTTTACCAGTTTAACATCGATGGTATTGGCAATATCTGTAAGATGTTGATCGCCAATTCCTCCGGTAACAGCTGAGTTATCTCCGTTTTGGTTATAATAACTAGAAACTAAATTTACTTCTTCAACTTTTAGTTTCTTGCTTTTATAACTGGTAGAATCTGTAGGAATGTTTTGTGCTCTTAATTGAAATAGTCCCAATAAGGCAAATCCTGTAATAAAAATTCTTTTCATTTGTTGATAGTATGAAAATTAGTTACAACCGCAGCCACCGCCGCTTTTTCCAGCATTTGCTCCGGAAGCTCCTTCACGGTAGGATTGAAAACTGAGTTCTGTCTTTTCGATTTTTCTATTAGAAAGTACCATTTCAGAATCGTTTATTTTTCCTTTTTGGTATTCTTTTACCGAAGTACAAGAGGTGAGTAGAATGCCTGTAAAAGCAATGCTACATAATAGTACGAGCGCTTTTTGTTTTGGCTTTTTCATTTCAGGTTGATGTTTTTTGAAGTGTAAATTTTATTGTTGTCGTCGATGATAATACAATATAAATCGGGGATTTGATCTATTAAAAATAAACCTGCTTTAATCCCCATAACAGCAATTGGAGTTGCCATTGCATCTGCAAACTCGGCATTTGCAGCAATAATAGTGACACTTTTTATTCCAGTTACTGGTAATCCTGTTTTTGGGTCTATGGTATGCGAATATTTTTTACCGTTAATGGTTACGAACTTTTCATAGTTACCAGAAGTTGCTATTGCTTTATTAGAAATCTCCATATACGAAAATGCCGCAGTAGGAGAGTCGGGATTGGCAACTCCAATGGTCCATTTTTTGCCATTAGGTTGTAATCCCCATGCCGAGAGATCTCCGCTTGCATTAATGATTCCGCTTTGAATATTATGTTTTAAAAGCACTTGCTTGGCCATTTCAGCTGCATAGCCTTTTCCGATTCCACCAAAACCAATTCGCATTCCTTTTTTCTTTAAAAAGACAGTTGTATTTTTTTTGTCTAGAATAATATTTCTGTAATCTATAAGATGCACCATTTTTAATGCCGTGTCAGCATCTGGCAGTTTAGTCATTGATTTATCAAAATTCCAAAGACTTTTGTCGATACTTCCATAAGAAATATCAAATGCTCCTTGTGTAATTCTCGAAATACCAAGGCTTCTTTCAATTAGGTTAAAAACTTCCAGATCTACTTTTACAGGTTGAATTCCAGCATTATCATTAATCAGATTAGTTTGACTATCATTTTTATAAGTAGTCAAAAGTTTTTCAATCCGTTTGATTTCATCAATCGCCAGATTAATATTCTCGTTTCCAATCTTCTCATTTTCTGCAACAACAGTAATAGTAAAGTTGTTTCCCATGAGTTTTAGGGATTGTGAATATTTTTGATTTTTCAGGATGTTATTTTTTACTATCACAGATCGCTTTTATTTCGGCTGTCCACTCTTCGGGAGTCATTTCTGGTTTTCCATGCCAGGTTTTAATTACTTTGCCATCTGCATTCAGAAGAAGTGTTAAAGGGAAACTTCCTTCTTTGTTGTATATTTCGGCTAAATCCTCGTTTCGTTTTACTTGCTCTGGAGTTCCAATGTTTTTCTTCTTGCGGGGAAAATCAGCATTAACTAATACTAAATTTTCATTTGCCATGTCTGCGAATGACTGATTTTCCAAATAGTCTCTACGCGTTACAATACAAGGCCCGCACCAGTCTGAACCTGAGAAGTTCAATAAGATTAATTCGTGCTTTTCCTTTGCAATTTTTTTTGCATTATTAAAGTCGGATTCCCAATTTATAGGAAGTACTGTCAATAAAAGGAACATTGTAATTAGTTTCATTTTGCAGTTTTGTTTTTAGGTATTTAGGAAATAACGAATTGGGACTTTGTTTATTTTTTAGATTCGCTTAAGATTAGATTAAATTTAGGCAATATCTTGTTTGCTTCTTTTATATAGTTTTACAATTTCGTACCAAGCCACTGACACAAATCCTGTAGCAATTGCTATTACTAATTGATTGGTATTTAAAAAATCAAATTCAAAGAATAAGGTTAACGGTTTTATATAAAGGATTAACCCTAAAAGAATGATTGTAATTAAAATAATAAGTGGTACCATTGGATTTTTATATCTAATTGTTGTCAAGATTGAATAATAAAACGAGCGGTTAATTAAAGTAAGGAATATATTAGCAACTATTAGAACAGTAAAAACCATAGTTCTGGTTAATGCTTCATTATAATTATTAAAAGTACAATATTGATAAATAGATAGTGTTCCGATTGTAATAATTATTCCTTGCAAAAAGCTTGTAGATAATTCTTTCCAATTAAAAAAAGTTGTTGTAAAAGGTTTGGGTTTTTGAGACATTGTATTTTTTTCCATAGGTTCATTTTCATAAATTATGGAACATGTAGGGCCCATTATCAATTCAAGAAAAATGATATGTATTGGCGAAAAAATATTTGGATAGACCCACCCTAAAGCCAGGGGGATAAAGACTATTAATATTATAGGTATATGTATTGAAATTATGTATTGAATTGCTTTTTTTAAATTGGCATATATTTTTCGACCTACAGCCACAGCTTCTACCATTTTTGAAAGATCATCTTCTAGTAAAATTAGTGACGCGGCCTGCTTTGCAATTTCTGTACCTTTTTTACCCATCGCTATACCAATATGTGCGGCTTTTAGTGCAGGACCATCATTTACCCCATCTCCGGTCATAGCTACAATTTGGTTATTTTGTTTTAAAGCATTTATTATTTTTAGTTTAGCTTCTGGAAACATTCTCGTAAAAATGTTTATTTTCATTACATTGGTTTGTAATTCATTATCATTCATTTTCATCAATTCATCTCCAGAAATACTTTTATCACAATCTTTAAACCCTATTTGTTTTGCGATTGCTTGTGTGGTTGGAGTATTATCACCTGTTATTATCTTTACCGAAATTCCTGCGTTATAAAAATTTTCCAATACTTTTTGGATGTTTTTCTTTGGAGGGTCATAAAAGGCTACAATTCCTAAAAACTTAAATGGAAAATCTTGCTGATTAAGAGGGAAAGTATTTCCTGTAAAAGTTGATAAAGCTACTCCAAGGACTCTATATCCATCTGCAGATAAGGTATTTATAGCGTCATGAGTTTGTTTTTTTTCAATCTCTGAGAGCATAGCCACTTTCAAAATGGCCTCGGGTGCTCCTTTAGCAGCTATAATGCGTTTACCATCAATGGCTTCAAATATATGAGTCATCATAGGAGGTTTACCACCAAGTGGGTATTCATGAATGAGTTTATAATTTGAACGATCGTCTTTCTGGCAGGTCTCTTTATATGCCTTATGCAATGCAATTTCCATTGGGTCAAAAGGAATTGGTTCACTTGCCCACATAGCAGCAGTTAGTAATTCTTTTTCTTCTTCTGTATCAATATTTTCTAAGGTTATTATTTTTTGGCTTGACATTAAAAATAATTTAGCAAGCGTCATTTTATTCTCCGTAATCGTACCTGTTTTATCGACACAAATTATTGTTGCGCTACCTAATGTTTCAACAGTTTTCATTTGTTTTACAACAACCCCCATTTTCATTAATCTCCAAGCTCCTAAAGCCATAAAAGTTGTAAAAGCTACAGGGATTTCTTCAGGTAATATACTCATAGCCAGAGTTAATGATTGTAGCAGGCTATTTATTATATTTTGTGAATACAAGTAATTTATTATCCAAACTATAGCAAAAACAATTGTCCCGACTATAACCATTTTTTTTACAAAGTCACTTATTTGTATTTCCAAAGGGGTTTTCTCTTCTTTAATATGCTCTAAGCTAGTGCCTATTTTACCTAATTTTGTTTGATTCCCTATGGCAGTTACTGTTGCGATTGCCAAGCCTGTAGCTACAGTAGTTCCTAAATAAATATGGTTATCTTCTTTTGTCTTATCCTTAAATACAGATAATGATTCTCCAGTGAGGATAGATTCATTTACAGAAAAATCATTTGAATGTACTATAATGCCATCTGCTGCAACTGAAGTACCTTCTTCAACAATCAAACTATCTCCTACAACTATTTCTTCACTTTTTATTTCTTCTTCTTTTCCATTACGAATCACTTTACACTTTGGTTGTGCAAAATCTTTAAGCTTTTCTAATGCGTTTTTGCTTCTTGAGTATTGAAATAATGATATCGATACTTGAAAAATGATTGCTGCTACCAGAAAAAAGCCATCATTTGTTTTACCGCTTATAAAATAAATAAGTGCTGCAATTAGAAGTAAAATTATCATTGGTTCTTTTGCAATCCGTTTAATTGTACTTAACAAAGTATTCTCTTTTTTGTAATCTAGCTTATTTAGGCCATACTTTTCCCTGGAAAGAATTACTTCTTTATCTGTTAATCCATTTATATTAAAATTATTTACAGGCATATTTGAATTGCTTTTAGGGATGGTTTATTTATTATTTGCTTCGTTAGTACATTATATTTTGAAGTTAGATATACGTATCATTTAATTTTTAAGTAGTTTGAACTCCAAACAGATACCCTACTAAAGCAGACATCCCCATTGCAATGGTTCCCCAAATGCAAATTCGTGCAACGGCTTTTAAAGTATGTGATCCACCCGCTTTAGCAGCTAATACGCCTGAGAAAGCTAAAAAGAGTATTGAAAAAGCATATTGATAAAATACCATTTCTTTTATCGGCGCAAAAATGGCAACCAGAAGAGGTAATAAGCCTCCAATAATAAAAGATACTGCCGATGCAAAAGCAGCAATTAATGGATTAGCTTGTGTGATTTTATTTATTCCTAGTTCATCGCGCGCATGGGTTTCAAGCGCATTATGGGCTGTCAATTCGATAGCAACCTGTCTGGCTAATTTTTTATCTAATCCTCTTTGAATATAAATATCCGTTAATTCTTCCAGTTCTTCTTCAGGCTGGGTTTCAAGGGCTGTTTTTTCTTTTTTTAAATCAGCTGTTTCTACATCAGATTGGGAACTAACCGATACATACTCGCCGGCAGCCATAGAGAGAGCACCAGCAACTAAACCTGCAATTGCAGCAAGGAAAATAGGCTCTCTGGTTGTACTCGCCGCCGCAACACCAATTGCCAAGCTAGTTGTGGATAAAATACCATCATTGGCACCAAGTACAGCTGCTCTAAGCCAGCCACTTCTGTTAATATGATGATTTTCAACATGCATAGTTCTAGTTTTTATTTTTGTTTAATCCAGTCTGGATCTTTAGTGGTTTTTTCAAAACCTCCAAAATTAGTCTTCAATAACTGTCTTATTTGTAATGCTGTTTTATTTCGGGTAGCGCTTTTCCATTCATTAAAATCATAAATATGAATTTGTTGGGCATAAGGATTAGTTGTAAATGCTATTCGGGATATTAAGAATTTATATTGTTTTATTTGCTGAGAAACATGACGATTAGGCACTACAATGAGTATTGTTTCCCAATCTAGATAATTCTTAGGAATATCCTGACGGTCTTTTAACCCTAAAAATTCAAGAAAAGCTATTATTTTTTGGTCATTAAGTTTGCGTATGTTTAAATCTACTATTTTTAAAAGGCTATGAAGCTTTGCTTCATCTAGGATAAGACTCATGATATAATATACTATTTTTTATATAAAATTACATTAACCAAGTATAATATAATGGTTTTGGGAGGTTAGAATGATTCTAAATTTTATAGTTTTGTTTTTGTGTTTAAATAGTTGGTTATAAAACGGTTAAATTGATTTTATCAGCAATAATCACAGTGGGGATTTATGAAGCCGCTGTGGATTATAACTGATTTCTGCAAACACATTGATGTTATTACTACCTAATTTCAGAGTGTCTAATTTCACCGCCAGTAGTACCTGTTTGTTGGGCAAAGTATAAAACTACAAGACAGTATGCAATTATAGCATACCCAATGTAATTTGCATATGATTTCTTTTTCCAATTGCTCCATAAAGCTAGTATTGAGGTTATACCTAATATATAAGATAATAGGGCAAAAACTTCCGCTTTTTCTTCATGTTCGTGAATTAAACTTTTAGAAATTCCGTCAATTTGTTTTACTAGATCCTCAGCTCCTTCGCCTGTGGCTATAGCTGCAAATGCTGCTATTGCACCCAGAATAAAAATACAATAAGCGGCTCTTTTTACAATTTCTGATTTTACAAAAAATCCACCAATGAGAACCAATAAGGCTACGATTGGTATAATAATTGGCAAGTGATTTAATACTAAATGATAATGCGCTCCGTTCATAATGTTTTGTTTTAAGTTATTAAATTTTATTTATTTTTCATCAATAGGGTATAAGCTCCATTGGTAATCAATTTTTTGTTTTTAAGTTTTTCAGGGTTTAGAATCTCCAAATAGCCATTTTCTTTGGCTCTAAATGAAAGAGCTATTGTAATAATTTGCACCTGATTATTGGTTATATCTGGAACAGCATCAACAATGGGTAGGTTAGTGGCTTCGTATGAGCCATAGCCAATTAGGGCAATTATAATAAGACCTACGATGAGTTTATTCCTCACGGAAAACTCAATTATTTTAGTAAGCATAAGTTTGTTTTATTAATCGTCGTTATAAAAAATAAGGAATACCAAAGACACACGCCATTAGACGTGAAAGTTTTTAAGCCAATAAAAAACGATTAACAGTTTCTGGGTGGCTGCCAGATAGACGAAAGTGAAATAGAAGAATAGGAAAAAGAATATGTATATAAAATTTCTTTTTTATACTTAAAATTGACTTTTTGTATTGTTTTATATTCTTGTATTAGTGGATAAAAGACAACAGAGGATATATTAGTATGTGATTTAAAAGGTAATTTCATATCCTTATCATAATCAGCATCAAATACATGTTGCGCCTGGTAATGAATACGTAAAAAGTTCAAAATAGTCAAATTACTATTTTGCTGTTTGTGTTCCATATAATGTTCTACCAAGAGAGGTAGCTTTATTAATTCACCTAATTGAGTAATTGAGAGTAGGTAAACAGATAAAAATAATATGGATAAATATTTTTTCACAGTACAAATATACGTAATATTCGGATGTTTTTTTTAGTAACCAATTGTTTATAAGTGTTGTAAATAGTTAAAAGAGGTTCAATAGTTTTGTCTCATCA
The DNA here is from genome assembly GCF_000813005.1 of Flavobacterium sp. KMS. Lineage (GTDB taxonomy): Bacteria > Bacteroidota > Bacteroidia > Flavobacteriales > Flavobacteriaceae > Flavobacterium. The sequence goes on from NZ_JSYP01000021.1 coordinate 55,440, forward strand.
AGAGTCTAGTTTTCGTAGCGTATATAAATTTAGTTTATTTATTTAATTGTAAATCAGTAAACTAAAGAAATCGATACAATGGGTGATTTATTTAAAAGTTAAAGGGCAGTAGTGTTATCTATATAGAGCTTGGCATACATTTGATTTTCTATTCACTTTATAGTTGAGGATATAAAAAGACTTAGGTTTTAAAAAGTTTGAATCTGCAAAGAGAGCTCTTATTAGAATTGAGGTTGCGCACATGTTGAAAAAAAACAAATAAGAAATCGAGAGAGTAGTAGTTAAAAACAACTATAAGTAGCATACAAACAACTATAAGTGTTTGCTTTTTTTTGATGGCAAAAAAGCATCCGAATATCTTTGCAATGTCGAATTAATAAAAAATAGTACTTATGCTAAATACTAAAATGATTGGCAATAAAATTGCCGAGGCTCGAAAAAAAATAAATATTTCTCAAGCTCAGCTTTCTCAGCGGCTATTCATAAGTTCTCAGGCGGTAGGAAAGTGGGAGCGTGGTGAATCAATGCCAGATATCACTACTTTTAGCCGTCTGGCAGAAATTCTGGGTGTCGATCTTAATTATTTTTCAGAGCATTCCCAATCTGAAACGACTGAAACAGTAATCGATGCGTCTATTGTTAAACAATCTGATGAATTGCAATCCTCATCTATTAAAGAGAAGAAAAAGATTAAGTGGGATTTGTCAGATAGTAACTGGGTAGAAGCTGACTTTTCCGGATTGAAAAACCTGCATGAAAAATTCAGTTCCTCCAACATGCAGCGTTGCTTTTTCATTGGTTCAGATTTGTCTGGTCTTCTTCTAAAGAATAATAATGTTGATGGCTGTGATTTCTCAGATTCTGACATCAGCAATAGCCAGATTCAGAAATCCAATTTACACAAAAATTTATTTAAGGGATGCAGTCTGAAAGAGGCAGAATTTTCTACTAGTTATATTATGGGATGTAATTTCTCTGGAGCAAATCTTACCAGAGTGAATTTTCTAAAAAATAATCACGTTGATACTTGTGACTTTTCAGGTTCGGATATTAGCAGCAGTTACATTCAGGGCTCTAGCTTAGCCAATACTATTTTTAAAGACTGTTGCCTTAAAGAAACGGAGTTTTCAAGAAGTAGTGTCATGAGGTGTGATTTTTCTGATGCCAATTTTTCTGGACTGGCCTTTAAATCTGGAGCTTTTGGGAAGAATACAATTGTAAATGTTATTTGGAATCACACTTCTTTTACAGCAATGGAGATTGAAGATATAGTTTTCGAGGGTAGATTAGAAGACTGTTATTTTGAAAACTGTACCTTTAAAAGAGTAACATTCCAGAATGCTGTACTTACGAACACTTTCTTTAAAAATAATAATTTGAAACGGGTTAAGTTCGTAGACTGTCAAGCAGATCAAATGACCTATGAGTTTCTGAAAAGTGGAAGCGCGGATTTGACGGGTATCAAATTATTAACACCCTAAAGAGGATTTTTACAAAATAGCTTAATGAGAATTAACTATCAATATGAGTTTGGTGAAGAAAACCTGTAGGATCTAAATAAATGGGAAAAAAAATGCTAAATCGAAAGATTTAGCATTTTTTATGAGAGCGTATTTTTCCTGAATCTTTTTGATTGTTTTTTTGTTTAACTAGTCTACCAACATTTGCCTCCTATCTGTATCAGAGGACATTTAATGGTTTGGTAAGATTTACTATTTAAGTGTGGGTGATAAAGCCCCGTTTGGTATTGATAATTTTGAAAATTTCACCAAAGGTGTCGACAAAAGGGATTATGGGATCTAACTATATGATTTATCTTTTAGGAGTTCTAAATCTTTTAATCCATAACTAATAAAGGCTATTGCTTTCCAATTCAGAAGAAGTCAAATAATTTCTTTTAGATTATAGATTAAAGCCGAACTAGTAATAGTTCGGCTTTTTTTATGCGAAAAAACTATTCTAGAACTATTTTTTTAATTGTTTCATTAATGTTTTTTTATTAGGAAAAATTAGATTTAATTTGCCGAAAACTAACAAATAAATATGAAAAAAATTTTAGGAACAGGATTAGTGATTTTATCATTATTCTTTGCAGGATGTAGTAGCGATAGTGGCGATGATACTAATGACGCAAACAATGCTAATAATGCAAACAATCAGGCTAGCTCAATTACTGCAAGTATTAATGGTGCTGCCTGGACAGGTAAGGTTAATAGCGTAACATTAATTCGTGCAACAAGTACAAAGGAGCAACGTTTTGATATAAGTGCTCAGGATGCATCACAATTATTGTCTTTGACATTTTCTAGCGAATTAACGACTGATAATGGGATGCCTGTGCGTACTTATTCTTTTGATGAAGAAAGCGAAACAAGCGATGCGTTATTTATAAATACGTATTTAATAGGGAATAGTACTTATACTGAGCATGCTCCTAAAATAGGGAAAATAACAGTTACCTCTATTGATAAAGAAAAGAAAACTATTTCGGGAACATTTAGTTTTACTGCTATAAAAGCTGGTTCGTTGCAAAATCAAATTGTAACTCCAGAAACGGTAGAAGTTAGCAAAGGTGTTTTTACAAATTTATCTTATAAGGTAATTACGATAGATTAATTATTCTAAAAGCATAAAAAAACCGAGCCAGAAATGACTCGGTTTTTTTATGCTTTATACTTTTTAAAATTCAATGTATTCGTCTTCTGGATTTCTTATGATTATTGCTCCAACCGTAATTATCATTTCATCTTTAGAGGCAGTAGTTTTCTTTAAATTTATTTTAATTTTTGGGTTATGGGTAAGTTTTAATTCTACATTATCATAAGTAAGATAAGATACTTGTAATATATCTCCTTTTTTTGCCTTTATAGAGAATTTACCATCAAAAGCAGTATGCATACTTCTTCCTTTTATCTTTATAGTTGCTCCAGGCATTGGTAGTTTTTCTTCGTCATAAACGGTTCCTGTATATGTAATCTCGTCTTTATCATCGGCAGAAATCGTGTCGTTGGGGAGTTTTATATCGGTTTGTTCTGTTTTTATAGCTTCTTGTGCTTTTACACTTTGATTTCCTAATCCTAAGAAAGTAATTACAGACGCGGCAGCTATCATCCAGAAAGAATTTTTTTCTTTTGGAACCATAATATTGCGGTTAAGCTGTGTGTTATTAAAACGTCCACATAAGCTATTATTCTTGGTATATGCTATAAGAATTTCTCTATCTGATGCTTTTGTAAAATCAATCACATTTTTCTGGCAGTTGCTACAAAATCTACCTTTTTCGGTTGGTGTCATTTCTAGCCAGTTTTCGTGACAAGGTTTTGGAATTGATATTTTGATATTATTTTTCATTTTAATTTGAATTAAATTTTCATCAGACAAATAATATTATGGAGTACATTTTTTGTGTGTGCCTAGCTTTTGTGAGTTTTATAAATGTATTTAATCATCTTCTGTTTTTGCTGTAACGACTTCTCCTATAAAATAATAATTTTTCATTATTGGTTTAATTTTAATATCATTTTCAAGTTTAAATTCGGTGGTTAAAAAATCTTCATGTTGAAATATTAAAACTGCTCCTTTTTTTGCCTTTATTGTAAACTCTCCGTCAAAATTAGTTTTGGTTTCAATTTTGGTTCGTTTTACTTTAACATTAGCATCTGTTATTGGGTTATTTTGAGAATCATATAAAGTTCCTGTATAGGTTATGAGGTCTTTTTTAGACTTAACCTTTATATTGTTTTTAAGTTGTTTGCGGTCTGTTTGTTCTGTTTTTGCCTTTTCTTGTGCTCTTATTATTTGATTTCCTAATCCTAAAAATGCAATTGCTGATGCTGCAGCAATCATCCAGATTGATTTTTTTTCTTTAGGAATTATCATTTTTCTATTAAGTTGTGTACTATTAAAACGTCCACATAAGCTATTATTCTTGGTATATGCTATAAGAATTTCTCTATCTGATGCTTTTGTAAAATCAATTACATTTTTCTGGCAATTGCTACAAAATCTACCTTTTTCGGTTGGTGTCATTTCTAGCCAGTTTTCGTGACAAGGTTTTGGAATTGATATTTTGATATTATTTTTCATTTTAATTCAAATTAAATTTTCATCAAACCCATAATGTTATGTAAGCACATTAGCTGTTTAAAGATGTAATAAACATGGCATGTACACTTCTTTTTGTTCCAGATTGCTTTTACGAGTTTAAAAATAGGAATTAATTGATTAAGGATTTGAATATTTTTTTAAATGATTAAAATTTTATAGAGGTTAATGTCAAATTATTTTGTCAAGATTAATAAGAACTTGACTCAGGTTATCTTAGGGTTATACTATTTTATCCGATGTTGTTTTTAGTGCATTCTTTTAGCTAAAACATTGGTTTCCATTATTTTTTATTCTTTTTATTTGTAGCAAATCAGACATAAATAGTCTTTCATTTATCTAACTTTAAAAACCATAATTATGTATTCAGAATTTTTAGTTTCAATACTTTTATTTGTTGTTTCAATGGTATTAATGCTTTTTCCACCAAAAAGAATTAATCGCTTTTATGGTTATCGAACTAAAAAATCGATGAAGAATATCGAGAATTGGAATTTTTCAAATCATTTTGCCTCTATTGCAATTTTTGTAATCTCAGTTGGTAATATTATAGGGTTTTGTGTTGCGTCTTTATTTGTAGATGGAGTAAATAAAATTGTTTTTGCTGTAATTTTATTAGCTGAATTGGGATTGGTTTTTCTTATTACTGAAAGAAAATTATCTGAATATGAAAAAATAAGTAAATAGGATGACATCTATTTTATTTTTTAAAAAAATGAAAGCACTATCATTGGTAGTGCTTTTTTGTATATCGGGATATTCACAAGAAGTTTTTACATATGAGAAAGAGATCAGTGAAATCGGAAAATATGACTCTACTGAGATTGAAATCGAACAAACCGAAGAAAAAATAAAACTTTATGGAACTTTAATTTGTCCTAAAACAGAATTTGATAAAGTAGTAATTATTATACCAGGTTCAGGTAAAGATTCCAGGAATAGTCATTATATTTTGGTAGAAGAGTTATTGAAGAATGATATTGCCGTTTTTAGATATGACGAAAGAGGTGTTGGGAAATCTGAGGGTAAATATAACATGGTTTCTTATTGTATATCTGACAAGATAAATGATGTTATTTATGCAATTGAACATATCAAAAGTTTACCATTCTTAAAAGATAAAAAAATTGGTGTAATTGCACATAGTGAAGGTGGTTTAGCAAGTATTGGAGCAATTGAAAAAGGAACAAATGTTGATTTTTTAGTCCAATGGGCCACACCAGTAGAAAAGCATGGAGCTTTCTTAAAATACCAAGTAAAAACTGGAGTAAATTTACAAGAGAGGAATCTTCAATATACAGATTTAGAAACTAAACTCGAGGTTATGGACTTGATCCATAAGATGGTAGAAGAAAATAAAAATGATACTAACGATTTATTAAGAGAGAAAATTAAAATTTCATTAAAAGAAAAAGGCTTTAAGAAAAAAAAAATCGAATGGTATATTTCTTTTCCTACCTATTTAGATTTATTAAGAAAGAACTACGAAGACACGTATAGAGCCCTTAAAATACCTACACTTTATATAATTGGGAGCAACGATAAATTTGTAGATCCAGTATCGAATATCAATCTTTTAAAAAGCTTTGACAATGATAATATTGAGATAAAACTTTTTAATAACCTCAATCACTATTTGACTTATGGTGAAATAAAAGCAATGAATTTTCATTTATATGAAATAGATAATTTGGCGTTAGTAGAGATTATTACTTGGATTAAAAAGATTTAGTCATTTTTTTCTTAAAATAAAATAGGTGATTTTAAGGTGAATATTTGGTCTTTTATCCTTTAGAGAAAATAAAAAGCAAAGTAATAGTGTAAATAATTTTATAGCTTAAAAATTAAATTATAAAGGCGAATAATATTGTGATGACACCATTTTTACATTCGCATTTTACCGTATTTATGAGAGAAATCTATTTTCGGGAACTAAAAAATACGGTTGAGGTCCAAAAAATGATTCTTCGGTAGTTTTAGAAAGAATCTAAACGAATAATTAAGGAACTTTACTTCTATAATTATTTAATTGATATATTATGACTTCACCACTTACTATTATTGCAGCTACAAATTTTTCCGATATAGCAAATAACGCTGTTGCTTATGCAGCGGGACTTGCAAAAGCCACAAGTGCCAAGCTTGTTTTGTTTAATTCCTTCTCTTTGGGGTTACATAGCTCTAATGCCCATATTACTGCCGAAGCTATGCAAAAGCAAATTGAGAAAGCTACCGAGAAACTAGAAATTTTCGGGAAAGAAATTGCAGATCTTTATGCTATCGAAGTAAGTTGTTTTTGCAAATATTCTTTCCTGGAGGATCAGCTTACATCGATAATTGACGATACTAATGCTGAGTTAGTTGTCATGGGAATGGCAGAGCGATCTTTTGAGCAGGAATTATTAGGAAATTCAACAACATCGGTAATAAAGAACTTAAATATACCAGTATTGGCAGTTCCTAAAAATGCTAGTTTCCAGAACATACAAAAAATACTCTACGCTTGTGATACTTTAAGTTTCTCTTCGATAAAAAGATTTAGTTGGTTAAAAGATATTGTAGGTAATCTTGGTGCCGAGCTAGAGTTTTTTAGTGTAGATGAAAAAATAGACAATCTTAAGCAGGAGCAGGGGGTACAGCTATTAAATTCTTCGCTTGAAGAAGAGTTTAAAGAAGTTAAATATATTTATAAAACGGTTAAGTCTAATGCTGTAATTAATGAGATCAAGAAAGAAATCAAGAATTATAATGCAGATATTTTAGTAATGGTACCACAAAGGTATGGTTTTTGGGATTCTTTGGTGCATAAAAGTAAAACCAGAATTATGGCAGCAGGTTTAGATATACCCCTATTATCTTTTCCTAATTTCTGATGATATTTTTATTTTATATAAAAGCAAAGAAATAACAATATAATCGATTAAAAATGAATGCAACAATTACGGCTATAGGTGGCTTTGTACCGACTTCTATCCTTAGTAATGAGATGATCTCTGAAACGGTTAATACAACTGTTGAATGGATTGAAAAAAGAACTGGAATAAAAGAACGAAGACTAGCTACTGGCAAAGATCAGGCAACATCAGACCTTGCTTGTGCTGCAATTGAGAATTTATTGCAAAACTATGATGTTGACCCAAAGGAAATAGATGGATTATTGCTGGCAACAACAACTCCAGACCATCTTTTAACTCCTACAGCAAGTAAAATATGCGAAATAAGCGGACTTACCAATGCATTTGGATTTGATCTTAACGCAGCTTGTAGCGGCTTTTTGTATGCGCTAGAAATGGCTACTACAATGATTGAAAGTGGTCGATATGAAAAAATTATTGTGGTTGGAGCTGATAAAATGAGCTCAATTGTAGATTACGAGGACCGCAATACCTGTATTCTTTTTGGAGACGGGGCAGGTGCTGTACTTTTGGAGAAAACAGATTTAGAATATGGAATGATGAAAAGCATCTTGCGTACAGACGGAAGCGGTACATCAGCATTATTAGTGCCTGGAGGTGGCTCTAAACTTCCTGCTACAGTGGGAACTATTGTAAACCGAGATCATTATATTAAGCAAGAAGGGGCTTTTGTATTTAAAAAAGCTGTTGAATCTATGAGTAGTGTTTCTCAAGATGTTCTTGCTAGTAATGGGTTAAGTGTAGAAGATGTTGATTGGGTTGTGCCACATCAGGCTAATTTGAGAATCATTAACGCTGTAGGCGAAAGTTTAAATATTGGAACTGAAAAGGTTAAGGTGAATATTGATAAATATGGTAATACAACATCTGCAACGATTCCGTTATGTCTTTGGGATTTTGCAGCTGATTTTAAGGAAGGCCAGAACATATTAATTACCACCTTTGGAGCTGGTTTTTCGTGGGGAGCGACTTGTATAAAATGGGGAGTTATGCGAAAACAGAAACCTGTAAAGTCTTCAAAAAACGATAAAAAATCAGAATATGTTTTAACACATTAATAGAGATTTCAATTACTTTAATAATTTTCTTAATACAACAATTGTTCTTACTTATTAGCTTATGAATTCAAAAACACAAAATAAAACTAATGGTAAGAACTTTTTCTATAAATATTATAGGATTATTGTAATACCAGTTGTTTTTTTAGTGTACCTGTCTTCTTATTTTGTTTTAAATCCTTACAGAAGTTATGGACAAGATTCTTTATGGGATTTAGATTGGACTCTTGATATATTCTTGATTTTAGCATATTGTGCGATCCTTACTGAATTGAGTCTTTTTGTAGGACGTACTCTAAATTATTGGATTAGTTGGGAACAAAAGCCTATTTTTAGGGCTTTTGTGCAATTTTTGTTTCTCATTATAGGTAACATTCTTTTAAATTATTTGTTTTCTTTTTTATGGCAATTTTTCTATCCCTGGACTCCGTTAAAAGAAAGTGAACTTCTGATTATATGGCAGTCAAATTTGATGGCAGCTATATTGTCACTTTTCATAAGTTTTATTCATACTAGTATATTTTTGCTTAATCGGTGGCGCGTCACTTTGGATGAGGCTGCAGAGCTCAAAATTAAGGCTTCTCAGCTGCAAGAAGCAGTAACCCGCTCAGAGTTAGAATCTTTAAAACTACAGCTTGATCCCCATTTTACGTTTAATAATTTTAGTACTCTTACCGAATTAATTCATGAAGACCCACTATCGGCAGCTTCATTTTTAGAGAATATCACAAAGGTTTATCGCTATATGATTTCTAACCTTAATAAAGACACTATTACGGTAAGAGAAGAAATTGAATTTTTAAATGCTTATTTTTATCTTTTAAAAAAACGTCTTGGTGATAAGGTTGAATTGAAAATACAAGTGAATATGACTTGTCTAGATTTTCATTTACCACCTTTAACGCTGCAATTACTGGTAGAAAATGCTGTAAAACATAACGTAGCTACGTTGTCTAATCCGCTTATAATTTCTATTTATTCAGATGTTGGAGATATTGTTGTTAGGAATAATTTGCAACCTACATCAGGTAAAAGTTTTGATTCTACAGGTGTAGGGAATAAAAATATTGAATTTAGATATAAAATATTATTTGACCGAATGCCTGTCTTTTCTGAGTCTAATGGCTTTTATTGTGTTCGTTTGCCTTTAATAAAATAGTATGAAAATTTTAATTGTAGAAGATGAAATTATCAATGCCAATCGTCTTAAAAGATTGTTGGAAGAATTGGAGCCAGATTGTAAAATTCTGGATATCATAGATACGGTTCAAGGTACGGTAACATGGTTAAATACCAATGCCATGCCCGATTTAATTACAATGGATATTCGTCTGGCAGATGGTATAAGTTTTTCTATTTTTGAAAAGGTAAAAATTACTTGTCCCATCATATTTACTACTGCTTATGATGAATATGCAGTAAGGGCTTTCAAGGTAAATAGTATCGACTACTTAATGAAACCGATTGAAAAGAATGAATTACAAGATGCTTTAACTAAATTTAAGTCTTTAGCAAAAGCAAAACATAATACCGAGGATATTGCAGATATTTTAAAAAAATTTGTTCATAAACCTTCCTTTAGATTACGTTTTTTAGTCACTTACCGTGATGGATATAAAAGCGTGGTTGTTACTGATATTGATTTTATATACTCAGAATTTAAAACGTCGCATCTTTTTCTTAAAAATGGCACTATTATAGCCATTCCCCAAACAATGGAAGAGCTTGAAGAAGAACTCGATCCAGATATTTTTTTCAGAGCCAACAGGCAATTTTTTATACGGGTAGAAAGTATAAAATCTATTTCGAATTACTTTAATGCCAAGCTTAAAATACTACTTTACGGAGATTCGGAACGTGAGGTAATCATTAGCCGAGAAAAAGCTCCTTTTTTTAAGCAATGGATGGATCGCTAATGCACTTAAAATTAGGTATAACTTACTAGTTTTATAGATACTACTCTTTTTTATTGCGGTAACTATTTATCATTTATTCAATGATTATTTAGTCTGTCTGCATTACAAATCCAAAAAATAAATTCAATTTTATTTCTTCATTGTAAATCAAACTAATAGTTCGAAAACGGATTGTAAACACAAATAGCATAAACATTACCCACACTTTCAACCGTTGGAACGCAATGCATTATCGCAATCTGTACTGCACGGTTGAAACCGTTGGCTTGGTTCTTTTTTCCTTTGGTAACCTACGTATTCGTTTCAGTATTGAAAAATTACGGTTGGGTAATCTTCTATTAATTTAAGAGGGGTTTGGGTTGTTATTTTGTCGTCAAATTCGATGTATTCATTCAAAACGAAATAAAATGACAAAACAGTTTTTCCAAAATAATAAAACACTCAGCAAAATGGTAGTTTTATTGATTATCATTAGCTTTTCTTCGTGTGGAAAAGGTGGGGCAGAAGCTTTAGAAGCTCCAAAACCAGAAGTAGATTTTTTTCAGGCTAAATCTATGACAGGTGAAGTTGAAAAAAAATACCCAGGAATTATCGAAGGTTCAGTTAATGTAGATATAAAACCTCAGGTTTCAGGATATCTTGAAGCAATTTATGTAAAAGAGGGAGAGTATGTAAGCAAAGGACAATCGCTTTTTAAAATTAAAGCAGATGTTTTTGTAGAGCAAGTTAATAATACTCGTGCTGCATATAAGAGTGCTTTGGCAAATCTTGCAAACGCCAAATTAGAGATTGAAAAGATTAAACCTCTTGTGGATGCTAAAGTATATTCGGATATGCAATTAAAAACTGCACAGGCCAATTATGAAGCAGCAGTAGCGCAAGCAGCTCAGGCAAAATCGGCTTTGGGATCTTCGCAACTTAATGCTGATTTCTCTTTGATTAAAGCACCGGTAAGCGGTTATATTAGCCGTATTCCTAATCGTGTAGGTAATTTGGTTACACCAACAGATGCTGTTCCATTAACTATTCTTTCTGAGATTAATACAGTATTTGTGTATTTCTCTTTGAGCGAATCTGATTATTTGTCTTTTTCAAAAGATTCACAATTAAACCAATCTGTAAGTTTGATTTTGGCAGACGATAGTTTGTATGAACATCAGGGAAAACTAGAAGTTGCCAGCGGTAATATTGATCGTACTACAGGAACTATTGCATTAAAAGCAATTTTTCCAAATCCAAAGAAACAATTACGATCAGGAGGTTCAGCAAGAGTTGTATTAAATAGTAGTTTGTCTTCGGTAATTAGTGTTCCAATGGCAAGTGTAAAAGATATTCAGGATAAATTTTTTGTTTATGTTTTAAGACAAGGCAACAAAGTAGCTATGGTTCCTATTGAAATTACTGGTAGTGCAGGTGCAAATTATTTTGTGAAATCTGGTGTAAAATCAGGAGACAAGATTGCATTAAATACTATCGATGCACTTTATGACAATATGGAAGTAGTTCCAAAAGTAGCTGCAAAAGCGCTAAGCAATAAATAAATTTCGGTTTTAATATAAAATAACATTTTCCATGTTAAAAAAAATAATAGACAGGCCTGTACTGGCTACAGTTATCTCCATTGTATTGGTGATATTAGGTGTCATAAGTCTTACAAGATTATCGGTAACAAGGTTTCCAGATATTGCACCACCAACAGTAATGGTAAGTGGTACTTATCCCGGTGGAAATAGTGAAACCGTTATTCGTTCTGTAGTAACACCACTAGAGGAACAAATAAACGGGGTTGAGAATATGCAGTATATAAAATCTACTGCGAGTAATGACGGATCTTTTTCTATCAGTGTAATTTTTAAACAAGGTGTCGATCCTGATCAGGCAGCGGTAAATGTGCAAAACAGAGTACAGCAAGCAACACCAAAATTGCCGCAAGAAGTTATCAGAATGGGGCTTACGACCTCTAAGCAGCAAAATAGTATGATTGTTATTTTTAATCTTTATACAGATGATAATAACAAATACGATGAGTTGTTTTTGCAAAATTATGCCAACATTAACTTGGTTCCGCAAATAAAGCGAGTTCCGGGAGTAGGTCAGGTTCAGATTTTTGGACAAAAAGATTACTCTATGCGAGTTTGGCTTGATCCACGCAAAATGGCAAATGCGGGCTTAGTACCGTCAGATATAAGTCAGGCTATTGCAGATCAAAGTTTAGAGTCGGCTCCGGGAAAATTAGGAGAAGAATCAAAGTCGGCTTTAGAGTATGTTATCAGATATAAAGGAAAGAAAAATAAGCCAGAGCAATATGAAAATATTGTAGTTAAAACAGATGGTAATAATATTTTAAGACTAAGAGATGTAGCGAGAGTAGAATTTGGTTCAATTTCTTATAGTGGAGACAATAAATCTAGCGGAAAAAACGCCGTTACAATGGCGATATTACAAACATCAGGTTCAAATGCAAACGACATTGAAATCGGGATTAATAAAGAAGTAGAACGTTTATCTAAATCTTTTCCTCCAGGTATTAAATACGTTAACGTAATGAGTACCAAAGAAAGACTTGACGAAGCAACAGGACAAGTAAAATCGACATTACTAGAAGCTTTTATTCTGGTTTTTATAGTAGTATTTATATTCTTGCAAGACATTCGCTCGACGATTATCCCAGCTATTGCAGTTCCGGTAGCAATTATAGGAACGTTTTTCTTCTTGCTCATATTTGGGTTCACCATAAATATTCTAACGCTTTTTGCTTTGGTTCTGGCGATTGGTATTGTGGTCGATGATGCCATTGTGGTGGTTGAGGCCGTGCATAGTAAGATGGAAGAAGATTCTGGGCTTTCCGCCAAAGAAGCTACTCATAGCGCCATGACAGAGATTACAGGAGCAGTTGTATCGATAACACTGGTAATGTCGGCAGTATTTATTCCGATTGGATTCATGACAGGATCATCAGGGATTTTCTACACGCAGTTTGCTTATACACTTGCGATTGCAATTATCATTTCGGCAGTAAATGCACTTACGCTTACACCAGCATTATGTGCACTTTTGTTAAAGAACGACCATAACAGTAAACATGAAGGAAATGATGATCATAAATCAGGATTTAAAGAACGTTTTTTCGTAGGATTCAATACAGGGTTTAACAACTTAACGGGTAAATACATTAAAGGAGTTCGTTTTCTAATAGGCAGAAAATGGCTTGCAGGAGGATTAGTTGTTGGGATAAGTGCTATTGCTATCGTAATGATGATGTCTACACCTAAAAGTTTTGTGCCAATGGAAGATGATGGGTTTATGCTTTACAGTTTATCGATGCCTCCGGGAACAGCATTAGATCGTACTACAGCAGTAGTTGAAAAGATTGAAAAAGAACTTTCGACAGTAGAAGCTATTGATAATAATACCAGTATTACAGGTTTTAATATTCTTAGTAATAGTGCCAGTCCTGCCTACGGATTAGGGTTTATAAAATTAAAGCCTAAAAAAGATAGAGGAGCGGTTAAGGATATTGATGAAGTATTAAATATGGTTACGGGCAAATTATCGGGTATAAAAGAAGGTTCGATTATGGTACTCAGAATGCCTCCTGTAGAAGGATTTGGTGTAACAAGTGGTGCCGAGATTGTGCTTCAGGATAGAACAGCGCGTGATCCGGCTACATTAAAAGCAATGACCGATAAAGTGATTGGGCAAATTATGCAACAACCAGGAGTACAATACGCCTACACTACATTTAGAGCAGATTATCCACAGTTTGAATTAGAAGTAGATGAGGAGAAAGCCAGCCAAATGGGCGTTAACATACGTGAACTTTTAAATAATATCCAGACTTATTTTGCAGGAGATCAGTCGGCAGATTTTACAAGATTCGGAAAGTTTTACAGAGTTAATGTAAAGGCAGATGGGATTTTTAGAACAGACCAAGATGCATTTAATGAAATATTTGTTAGAAATGCAAAAATGGAAATGGTACCAGTAAAATCTCTTGTTAAGCTTCATAAGGTTTATGGGCCAGAATCTGTAAACCGTTACAACCTTTACAACTCGGTTAATATTACTGCGGTAGCGTTACCAGGATTTAGTAATGGTGAAGTTATGGACAATCTGGAAAAAGTTCTGGATAAACTCCCATCTGATTATAGTTATGAGTGGACTGGATTAAGTCTTGAAGAAAAAGAGGGAGGGAACCAGACTATTGCCATATTTGGGTTATGTCTTCTATTTGTTTTCTTTTTATTGGCAGCACAGTACGAAAGTTATTTATTGCCTCTTGCAGTATTACTTTCTATCCCAACAGGTATATTAGGAGCTTTTGCGGGAGTTAAAGCTGTAGGGCTTGATAACAACATTTATGTGCAGGTTGGTTTAATTATGTTGGTCGGGCTTTTGGCCAAAAATGCTATTCTTATTGTAGAATTTGCACTTCAAAGACGTTATGCAGGTCTGTCTATTACAGAAGCGGCTATCGAAGGAGCCAGATCGAGATTAAGACCTATTATCATGACATCTCTAGCTTTTATTGCGGGTATGATACCATTAATGTTTGCCACAGGAGGAACAGCAGTAGGAAACAGATCTATAAGTGTAAGTGCTGCTATAGGAATGTTTAGTGGCGTTGTTTTGGGAGTTTTTGTAATTCCGTTACTTTTTATACTATTTCAATATTTACAAGAAAAAGTATCGGGTAAGAAGATTGTAATTAAAAATATAAAAGAATAATAATGAGAGTACTATATAAAATTGGAATTTCTTTATTTGCGGGTGTTTTGCTAACATCCTGCGTAGTAGGGAAAAAATATTCTCGCACAGATTTAAATGTTCCCGAAAAATATCGTGAAGAAGTAACACTAACCGGAGATACTATTTTGCATCCTTGGAAGAATTACTATAAAGATCCATTGTTGGTTGATTTGATAGAGAAAGCCCTCGTTAAAAATAACGAGGTGCTTATCGCTATAAAAAGTATGGAGCAGCTAGACCTTAATTACAAACAAGCAAAATTAGGTCTATTGCCAACGTTAGATTTTGATGCAAATGCGAGTCGCAGTTATCAGTCTAAAAACTCACTTAATGGTTCTTTGAGCGCACAGTTTACCAGTAAGGATTATATGGACGATTATAATGCCAATATTCAGCTGTCTTGGGAAGCAGATATATGGGGGAAAGTAACGATGCAGAAAAGAGAGGCTAAAGCCAATTATTTTGCTCAAAAAGAGAATCTTTCGGCTTTAAAAACCAGAATTATTGTTCAGGTTGCGCAATCGTATTATAATCTTTTAGGATTGGATGAACAACTTAAAATTGCACAGAAAAACATTGAATTAAGTGATAACACTTTAAATATGATGAAGCTGCAATATAATTCGGGAGCAATTAGTTCCTTGGCACTTTATCAGACTGAAGCTCAGAAAAAAACAGCTGAGTTATTGGTTCCTTTAGCGAAAGCAAATATTGCGGTTCAGGAAAATGCATTGCAAATTTTATGTGGAGAATATCCGGATAGCATATTACGATCTGGAAATCTGGAAGTAGCAGAATTTGATGTTGTTTTGCCTTCAGGGATTCCAGCATCACTTTTAAGCCGAAGACCAGATGTAAAAGCTGCCGAATATGCTGTTATGTCTGCTAATGCTAAAACAGGATTGGCAAAAGCTACCATGTATCCAACACTGAGTTTGAGACCTTCAATCGGAAAAAATTCATTTGAGTTTGATACTTGGTTTAATTTTCCAGGTTCAGTTACTAAAACTATTGCAGCTAATTTGGCACAACCAATATTTAGAAAACGTGCTTTAAGAACTGCTTATGAAGTAGCGATTATAGAACAGGAAAAAGCAGTTATTCAGTTTAAGCAATCCTATATAACTGCTGTTGGAGAAGTAAATGATGCCATGTCTCAATTAAAATATGCCGATGAACGCATGGAACTTGCGACAGAAAAAGCAGTTTCTTTAGACAAAGCAACTTCTGATGCGACATTACTATATAAAAGCGGCATGGTAACTTATCTAGATGTTATTGTTGCCCAAAATGGTGCTTTACAAAATGACTTAGATGTTGTTACTATAAAGTTAGAAAAACTAAATGCTGCAATAAATTTATATCGTGCTTTAGGCGGCGGAGTGCAATAGATAGTTTTAAGTAAAAAACCTGTTGGGTGTAATAAAATTTAACACATAGAAACATAGATTTTGAATTCTCAAAAAAAGACGTTTCACTTATTTTAAATACACATAGCTAGAATTATGTGAAAGAAATGTATTTCTTTTTGAGTTCTTTATTTACACATAAAATCTATCCCGAAGCGTCGGGACTATGTGTTATAAAATTTTTAAGATACAAGCAAGGAAACAAACGGAGTAATTACATCCAAGGAGTTAAAAGAATCCATCATCTCTATAAATTATTATAAAGATGATGGATTTTATTTTTATCCCATTTTACAAGGGTCGTAGCATGTTTTTGGTTTTATTTGTTCAAATTTTAGCTATATTAAAAACCAAATTGAATGTTATGTCGTAAATGCTTTTATAACTAAAAAATTAAATCATGAAAACGAAAAGCATTTTAGCAGCAGCATTTTTTGCATTAGTATTTGGAGCAACTTCTTTCGCTCAAAAATCAGTTATGGTTGGTGGAGCAGCAATGTACCCAAACAAAAATATTATCGAGAATGCTGTAAACTCAAAAGACCACACCACATTAGTAGCAGCAGTAAAAGCGGCTGGTTTGGTAGAAACATTAGAAAGTAAAGGACCCTTCACTGTTTTTGCTCCAACAAACGAAGCATTTAATAAATTACCAAAAGGAACAGTTGAAACATTACTAAAACCAGAAAACATTAAAACGTTGCAAAATATTTTGACCTACCATGTTGTGGCTGGAAAAATGAATGCAGCCGATATTGCCAAAGCAATAAAAATGGGTGGAGGTAAAGCAACATTAAAAACTGTAAGTGGTGGGACACTAACAGCTTGGATGAAAGGAAAAGATTTGTATATAAGCGACGAAAGTGGTAATAAAGCAAAAGTAACCATCGCAGACGTAAACCAATCAAATGGTGTAATTCACGTAATTGATACGGTATTATTACCAAAAAAATAAAAGCACTGATTGTCCCAATAATCAAAAAAAGTCCTGTATGTTGTACAGGACTTTTTTGTATTTATTAGGAATGTATAGATTTAATCTAAAGCACGTTTTGTAACGTAATAACGGTAACCAATTATTGCCATTTGCCATTTTTTGGCTTTTGTAATATCAAGTCCTCGCTTGGTAAAACTGGGTAAAATCAATTTGTTTATCTGAGCTAGAATTTTATACATAAGAGTAGGATTTTTTTCAAAGATATAAAAAAAGACTTTGTAGTGTTACAAAGCCTTCTTTCATTGGATTCTCAAATATTATTTTACTAAAAGTTTATCTATTTTGGTTAGCATTTCTTTTGCATTTGCATTTTCTGGCGCAAGAGCTAAAGCTTTTTGATAAGTCTGTTTAGAAATCTCAAGTTGACCATTATTAAAATAGCCTTCGGCTAGGCTATCAAATGCATTTCCTGATTTAGGATTTTCTTTTGCATTTAATTCAAATACTTTTATAGCATCATTTATTCTTCCGTAATTCATTAGAGTATAGCCGACAACGTTTAATCGGTATTCAAAATTCCATTCAGGATGATTCTTTTTCAAAGCAAGATAATTTTGCTCAGATTTAGCAATATCTAATTTCAAAAAATCTTGTGTTGTCTTTTCATCTGCTAATAAATAATCATCGATTAAGGTTTTATCTACAATTCCTGCGACATGATTAATTACTTGAGACTGTACATATAAATTATCATATTTATGCCCATTGGATAAAAAGATAATTGTCATATCGTTTTTAACGAACTTTCTAAAAGCAGTTTCATTACCTCCTGTAAAACCATATGAAAGAATTTTGTTTACAGGGTAAAAGTCCCATCCATATCCAAAGTTTTCATCACTTTTAGTGTATTTAAACGGCTCCCACATCGAATATTTTGTTTCCTTTTTCAAGAAAGTATTCTTATCCAGATTTTCATTCCAACGAATAAATTCGGGCAACGTTATATTTAAACCATTTGCAGAATGACCATCAGAACCACTGTTTAAAGTGTTTTTTACATACTTTTTGGTTTTACTGTCATAGTTATATCTAAACGCACTGTTAGGAAAGCTTTTGCCAAAGTCTGATGAAAAATAAACACCAGATTTTACTCCTGGAAATTGATTTTGTAAGATGTATTCTTCAAAAGGTAAACCAGTTATTTTTTCAATAATCTTAGCAAGAAAAAAATAATTGGTTTGATTGTAACTGTATTGTTCTCCTGTTGCAAATTCCATTGGTTTGGTTGATAATATTGCAATTTTTTTATCATAAGGTAAAGTAATTGGAATATCTTCGAACATTACAATATCTGGCAAACCAGAAGAATGAGACAATAAATTAGCGACTTTTATCCCTTGCCATTTTTTTGGGAGATTATCCAGATATTTTGATATTGGATCTTCCAGCGATAATTTTCCTTTTTCTATAAGTTGAAATATCCCAACATTTGTAATTAATTTTGTTGTAGAGAAAATCTTGAAAGCGGTGTTTTTATCTACTAGTTTATTATCCTCAAAAGAAGCTGTACCATAGTATTTTTCATAGATAACTTTTCCGTCTTTAATAACAGCCAGTGCCACTCCGGGAATTTCATTTATCTCGATTACTTCATTAATATAGTTATCGATTTTTTGCTTTATTTCCTTTTGATTACTATCTGCTTTTTGACCAAAACAGATGCTAAAAATGAGTAGAAATATTGAAATTAAAAATGTTTCTTTCATAGTAACAATTAAGGGGTGATGCATATATTCTTATGATTTTTTATAAAAGATTAGAAATGTTTTTTTTATTTGGATTTATTTTCCTTTTCAAATTTTCGCATCTCTTTTTCAGCGTCCTTCGCTTCTTTTTCATATACTTTCATCTCTTTATTGAAAATCTTCATTTCCTGATTAAAGTTTTCCATTTCTTGATTAAACTTCACCATTTCCTTATCATAAATAGCTTGACGTTTTGCCATTACAGCTTCTACTTCTTTTTCATAAGCAGACATATTTGGTTCAAAAGCATCCATCTTCTTCTGAAATTCTTCCATTGCTTTGTTGAATTTTTGCATTGCTTTTTCATCATTTACATCTTTTGGATGTACAGGAGGTTTTGGCATTTTAGACATGTCAATATTTGCAACAGGCATTGGTCCTTCAGGAAATT
The DNA here is from genome assembly GCF_000813005.1 of Flavobacterium sp. KMS. GTDB lineage: Bacteria > Bacteroidota > Bacteroidia > Flavobacteriales > Flavobacteriaceae > Flavobacterium. Next base: position 74,724 of record NZ_JSYP01000021.1, read on the forward strand.
CTGGAGCATCAGGTGGTGTTGGAGGCGTAGGAGGTATAGGAAAATCTTCATCGTTATTATAACTTTCGGCTCCTTCTGAACTTTCACTCAGAGTTACAGGCTGATGAGTTTCTTTGCCAGTTTGCAAATTAATAGTTTCGGTACCATCTTCATTTTTTATTATAACAACACCAAAAGGTTTTATGGCTTCGTTACCGCTAGTTTGCATGATTTGCGATTTGCCATTCTTTCTTTTTATGTCAACTCTTATTCCAGTTAATTCATTATCAGAATTTCTTGTTACTTCTGTAAATGCAACAATTACTTCATGATTTGTTTTTAATTTTTGTACAATTTCATCTAATTCTTTATCAGTTGTATTCTTTTTAATTTTGTACACAAATACATCCTTCGCGTCAGATTTTGTATTTATAACAATATCTTCTTTCGCTTCTTTTTGTTCTTTTTCCTGGGCAATAACTTTAACTTGAAATAAGAATACAAATGCTCCTAATACGGGAAGAACTAAGGCATACTTCCAGTAATTTTTCTTTTTTGATTGATTTTTGTTTAACATGACGATTCGTTTTTTGATTAATGATTGATAAAAGTGATTGGTGATTGCAACACAATTTTCATGTGTTGTTATTTTTAAAAGCGTGTATTGATACGCTTTTTTGTCGGTAATTTTTTTCAAAGCTTCGGCATCGGCAATGAATTCTAAGTTTTGCATAATAGCTTTCTTGTACAACCAAACGATTGGGTTAAACCAGAATACGATACAAAATATCCTAGTTATCAATACGTCGGTAGTGTGATTTTGTTCGCTATGAATTTTTTCATGTTCCAGAATATTCTCCAATTCGCTCGTATTGTACAGTGATGAGTTGTACACAATGTAATTGAAGAAAGAAAACGGAGCAATATTCTCAGAAACATCTACAAACTTAAAATCGGCTTGGTTTTGAATGGTTTGTCCTTTAATAACCTTTTTAAGGCTATAAAAGTCGAAGGCAAATTTTAATAATAATAAAGTGATGATTGAAACATATAATATAACGAGACACAGGTTTAAATGTGTGTCTAACCAACTCTGCTCTATAGGAGTTGTTTTAATTGTGGTATTTATAGAAGAGGTAAAATTGGTACGAGTAGGAGCAACCCAAACTATTTTGGTGTAAACTACAAATGGCAATACAATCGATGTGATTAATCCCGATAATAAAAACCATCTATTGCTATTAAAGAAAGTTTCTTTTCGCAATAAAATGTAATACGCCAAATAAAACAAGGTGATTAGTCCGCTAGTTTTAAGAATATAGATAAAAATTGCCTCCATAAATTATTATTTTTTGTTTTCTATCATATCTAAGATTTCACGTAACTCATCGGCCGAAATTTTTTCTTCTTTGGCAAAAAAGGAAACCATATTCTTATACGAACTATTAAAATAATTATCAATTGCAGTACTCATAAAGCGCTTGCTATATTCTTTTAGAGTTACTACAGGATAGTATTGGTGTGTGTTTCCAAAAGGAGTATGTGCCACAAAACCTTTCTCTTCTAAGTTTCTTACAATGGTCGATAGGGTGTTGTAATGCGGTTGATCCTCGGTAATTTCTGCTTGGATTTCTTTTACAAAAGCTTTGTTCAACTTCCATAAAATGTGCATTATCTCTTCTTCTTTGTTGGTTAACTTTTGCATGTTTTCTAATTTTAATTCAAACTTACAACTAATTTTATAGTTACACAACTATAAATGCAGTTATTTAACTATTTTCATAGTTGGTTATAAAATAGAGAGATGCAATTAGAAACGTATTTCAGGTTTAAAATATTCTTTTACAGTGATTTAATTTGTTTTGAGGAAAGGGTTTTGTGTTATTACAAAATGCTATTTTCTTTTTGTAATTCTTTTTGAATCCAAATACAACATGCGGTTGCAGCCAATCCGATAGTTCCCATTATAAACCAATTAGACTGATATCCTAATCGGGTAATGAATTCAAAACCTACTTTAGAACTAATAATATGTGCCAGACTAAAGCTCATGGTGTATAAAGCCATGTATCGTCCTTCTTGACCGCGAGGGGCTCTGCTTAAAGCAAAAGCATTAGAGAAAGGAAAATTCAATATTTCGCCCACCGAAACCATAATCATTGCAAACACAAGTACTCCAGCCCAAACATTAATTAATAATAGGTAGAAACTAGAGGCCATTAATAAGGTTCCGTAGGTAATTATTTTTATTTTCGGGAAAGCTTTGCGTTCTAAATAACTTACTAATGGCATTTCTAATGAAAATATCATAAGTCCGTTTAAGGTCATTAATAGCCCCGTTTGTAATTCGCTTAAGCCAAATTTTTCATTGTGATATAAAGGTAAAGTGGTAAAAAGCTGGAAGAAAACCATTGCAGTTGCAAAACTCACAAATAAAAATACCCAGAATATCTTATCTCTAAATACCGATTTTGGTTCGCTTATTATATCATGGCTACTATCATAAACTGGTTTTTTCTTCTCTTTTACTAATAATGCAAAAATTGAAATCGAAAGAATACAAGAAGCTCCATCTACCCAAAATAATCCCTGATACCCAATTCCCATAATAATTAAACCTCCTAATGCAGGACCAGCAGCAAAACCAAGATTTACAGCAAGACGTACCAATGTTAAGGCACGGGTTCTATTTTCGGGTTTGGCATAAGCACTAAGGGAAACATACATTGCAGGGCGAAACATATCGGCAACAGTCATAATAGCAAACATACCCAAACATAATGACCAGAAAGTGGTTATGTATTGCAAAAAGAATAGGGCGACACCACTGGTAAATAAGCTAAATACCATTATTTTGTAAAAACCTATTTTATCGGATAGTTTACCACCAAGCCAGGAACCCAACATAGATCCTAAACCAAATGCTACCATAATCCAGCCCACTTCGTTATATGTAAACTGAAGATCTTCTTTTAAATACTTGGATAAAAAAGGGAGAACCATAGTTCCTGCACGGTTAATAAACGTAACAAGTGTAAGTATCCAAATCTCTCTAGAAAATCCTCTAAAATTATTAATATAGCGTTGAAAGGCGGTGATTAGCATTATAAATGGGTTATATATGCAAAGTTATAAAACTTTGTAACTTACAGACTTTGTTGCTTTGTTACTTTTAAACTATTTTTGCTAAAATTTATACGATGAAAAACCTAATTCTATTTTTGACGCTTTTGGCTTTAAATTTTGGTATTGCCCAAGAAAAATTTGATCGTGCTGCTGCCGAAAATTTCCAAAAGACAATTAATGGAGAATATGCAGATGCAAAGACGAGTCCGTTATTGCCAGAAGATTTAAAAACATTCCAGACATTAGATTTTTATCCAATAAATGAAAAATATGCTGTTGTGGCTAAATTTGTGAAAGCCAAGAAAGAAAAGCCTTTTGAGATGAAAACTTCTACAGCCAGAAAGCCAATGTATATAAAATACGGAACCATATATTTTACCATTGATGGAGTAGACTTACAATTAAATGTATATCGCAACATCGACCTTTCTAAAAAAGATGAATATAAAGATTATTTATTCCTTCCATTCTCGGATTTAACCTCTGGGAAAGAAACTTATATAGGAGGAAGATATATTGATTTAAAAATTCCAAAAGGAAAAACAATTGTAATCGATTTTAATCAGGCATATAACCCGTATTGCGCTTATAACCATAAGTATTCTTGCCCGATTGTACCTTTAGAAAATGATTTGAACGTGGCGATTGAAGCAGGCGTTAAAAAGTTTCATGATTAATGCATTTTTTTAATTTCCATACACATAAATCAGCAAATCATCCAGATGTTCTGGATTTAGTAAATCAATACCCTAATGAATTTGATGCAACTATTCCGTTTTATTCTATCGGGATTCATCCTTGGTATATTATAGAGGAAAGAATTGAGGCTGAACTGGAAATTATAGATAAAAAACTGGCTGCAGCAAATTGTCTTGCCGTTGGCGAATGTGGTTTGGATAAACGTACAGAAGTTTCGTTTGAATTACAGAAATCAGTTTTTGAAAAACAATTACTTCTAGCCGAAAAGCATCAAAAACCAGTCGTGATTCATTGCGTAGCAGCGTTTCAGGAAGTAATTGCTTTAAAGAAAAAACTAGGAATTACTGTTCCTATGATTATTCATGGGTTTTCTAAGAATCAGCAAGTAGCCAAGCAACTTCTGGATAATGGATTTTATATTTCTTTTGGAAAATATCTAATCAAGAACCCTGATTTGGAAGCGGTTTTTAAAAGTATTCCCAATAATCGATTTTTTTTAGAAACGGATACAATCGAAGAAATGATAGAAATAGTGTATGCTTTGGCAGCAAAATATAAAAACATAACAATTGAAGAATTACAGCAGCAAATATCAAGTAATTTTGCAACTGTTTTTAATAAACAAAAATTGGATTTTTAAACTTCAATAACATTAAACTTTAAACAAAAAATATATGGCAGAGTGGACGGAAAGAGCCGAATTATTATTTAAAAAAGAAGGATTAGATAATCTTAAAAATTCACACGTTCTTGTAGTAGGATTAGGAGGAGTAGGGTCTTTTGCAGCAGAGTTTTTGGCAAGAGCAGGAGTAGGAACAATGACAATTGTAGATGGAGATGTAGTTGATATTACAAATATAAACAGACAATTACCAGCATTACATTCGACAGTTGGGCAACCTAAAGTTACAATTGTTGGGGATCGCTTGATGGATATTAACCCAGAATTAAAATTAATACGTGTTCAGGAGTTTCTTTCGCCAGAGCGCGCTTTTGAGATAGTTACTGAGGAGTTTGATTATGTTTTGGATTGTATCGATAGTGTTACTCCAAAACTAAATTTGATTATTGCTGCCAAACGCAAACGTGTAAAAATTATTAGTAGCATGGGAGCAGGTGGAAAGATGGAAGCTGCAAAAGTGAAAGTAACAGATATTAGCAATACTGTAAATTGCTATTTTGCAAAAACTATCCGCAGAAGATTAAAAGAAGCCAAAATTGATAAATTGAAAGTAGTTTTTTCTTCAGAAATTCAGGATGAATCAAGTTTAAAAATGACGGACGGATCTAATTTTAAAAAATCATTTTATGGTACAAATAGTTATATGCCAGGATTATTTGGTTTATACGCAGCCGAAACCGTGATTCGTTATTTGCTCAAGAAGTAGTTTTGTTGTAAGATGCAAGATGCAAGATTTATTGGAAGTATCCATTAGATTGTATAAACTCATTTATTCTTTTAAATCTCTGCGACGTAAAGAATAGTGAATAGTCTATATTATAGTAAATGCTCTAAATAAATAATATTTCCACAATATAAAAAAACTATGCGCCTTTGTTACTTAGTGCCTCAGAACCTTAGAAAAAAACCTTTGAACCTTTGCAGCTTAGAACCTTAAAAAGAAAAAATGATAAAAACAGTAATTTTTGATATGGACGGTGTAATTGTAGATACAGAACCCGTACATTATTATGCCTATCACAAACAATTTGAGGAATTAAATATCGATGTAACCGATGAGGTTTATGCTTCGTTTACAGGATTTTCGACTCGAAATACATTTCAGAAACTAAAAGAGACTTTTGTGATAGAGCAAGAGGTGGAAGATTTGATTCAGAGAAAAAGAACTATTTTTAATGATGCTTTCGATACCAAAGAAGATTTATACTTGCTAGATGGTGTTGAGGATTTAATTAAAGATTTATATGCCAATGGGATGCAATTGATTCTGGCTTCATCTGCTTCTAAAGTTACTATTGAGCGTGTTTTTACTCGTTTTAATTTGTATCAATATTTTACTGACATTGTAAGTGGGGAAGATTTTCCTCAATCGAAGCCTAATCCAGCTATTTTTCTGCATGCAGCATCATTATCAAAAGCACCGAAAGAAAATTGTATTATTATCGAAGACAGTACAAATGGAGTAAAAGCTGCAAAAGGAGCAGGGATATATTGTGTGGGATATAATAGCGAGCATTCTAAAATGCAAGATTTATCTGATGCTGATATAATTATCAACCATTTTGATGAATTAAACTTTGAAAAAATAGTAAAAATTAAGTCCACCATTAGGTAATTATTAACAATTAAAACTAATTGAATTCGTAATTTTGAGGAAACAAAAAAACTATATATAAATGAAAAAAATACTTATTGCCCTAGCAATTGTTATTGCTCCATTTGTTGCCGAAGCACAAATGAAAACACCTCAATCGAGTCCTAAAGCTGTTGTAAACCAAATTGTTGGTCTGACAGATGTAGAAGTGGTTTACTCTAGACCTGGTGCTAGAGGTAGAGCAGTATTTGGTAATTTGGTGCCGTTTGGTAAATTATGGAGAACGGGTGCTAACGAAAATACAGTAATATCATTTAGTGATGATGTTGTAATTGACGGTAAAACATTGAAAAAAGGTAAATATGCTATTTATACTATTCCAAAAATTGAAAGCTGGGATGTTATTTTTTACTCAAAAACGGATAACTGGGGATTACCAGAAAACTGGAATGAAGCTGATGTAGCTTTAAAAACTACTGTAAAAGAAGAGGCTTTAAACAAAGCTGTTGAAACGTTTACTATCGGAATCAATAATTTAGATCCTAATTCTGGAACTATCGATATTGCATGGGAGAATTCTTCTGTATCAGTAAAATTTGAAGTTCCTACAGATAAAATTGCTTCAGAAAGTATCAAAAGAGTATTGGCTGGACCAACATCAAATGATTATTTTAACGCTGCACAATACTTTTTTCAAACTAAAGGAGGCGATATCGCTAAAGCAAGAGAATATGTTGACAAAGCATTAGAGTTAAGCGCTGATAAACCATTCTATTTTTACAGACTTAAATCATTAATCCAAGCGAAACAAGGAGACAAAAAAGGAGCTGTTGAAACTGCTAAAGTTTCACTTGCTGCTGCTGAAGCTGCTAAAAATCAGGATTACGTAAAAATGAATAAAGACAGTATTTCTGAGTGGAGTAAATAATAATTTATTCTATCTTAATTTAAAAATCCCATTTCGGAAATATTCGAAATGGGATTTTTGTTTTGAGTGGTTAGATGCGTTTATTTATATAAAAGTTCTTGAGGATATTCTTCTATTAAATCACGTAAAATGTAATCATAATAAGCCTTTGAGTATTTAGGATTTTTCGCTTTCATGCTATCTATTTCCTGTAATGTTTTATCTCTGCCATTAAGATATAGTTTCATGATAAAATATTGTGTATACAGTAAGGAATCGTTAGGAGTACTTGTAATTTTATTTTGTATTAAATCGATATTTTTATAAATATACTTTTTCGAAAGTTCCATATCTTTCTGATTGTTTAAAGACTTAATTAAATTACTGGTAATTTCTTTTTGATATTTATCGAGTATAGTATCCTCTTGTAATAATTTTTCTAATTCATCATATTTTTTCATGTACATTAATAGGGGTAAGACTAACTCTTTGTTGTCGTTGGTAATACCTTCTTCCTTATAAATTGTATTCTCATTTAATGATTTATAACTCTTTTCGAGAAACTTTTGATTCTTTGTTTTATAATATTCAGTTAAATACTGATTTGCTATTTTAAGGAATTAGTATCGTTTAAATTATCTTTTTTATTGCACGATACTAGTATTACACAGCTTATTAAATAGATTAAATTTTTCATAGTTTATTTGTTAGTCTAAATAAATTTTTAGTCTATTTGATACTTACTTCTTTTTCTTTTTAGAATAAAAAAAAGTAATAAGGTGATAATTAAAGCGGTTAAAAATACATAAAATCTAAGATTGGTACTAGTTGTTCCTCCTTCATTATCCCATGGCGCACCTAATGTAATTATAGTAAGAATTGCTTCTACAAGACCAATGAATATTCTACCCAATATCCCATTTATTCCTTCGCCACAATCTTTGCAAACAGAAAAGCCATAAATAAATCCCGTTAATGGAAACGAAAATATAATACCTACAATTACAGAAATAAAGAGTAGTTTTCTTTCTGATGTTGTCTTTTTTTCCATCGATTAATTATTGTTCGAGTTACTTAATGGTTATGACTTATTAATGTAATGTGTTTGCTACGAAGTTAGGAGAGTTCATAGAGTAATCAAAATAATTATTTAATTATATGACAAATAGGCTTCTATTTTTTCGTGTGTTTTTGATTTAAAACGCTTTAAATTGTAATATTACAAGGTATATTCTTAATATATTAACTTAATATTAACAAAATAAAACCTATGTTTAAGTTGGTTTACTAAATTAATAAGTTAGTTTTACAAAAAATTAACAAGTTTTAACGTGGTAAAAAATAAATTTAAATTATTGATAGCGGTTAATTTCTTACTATTAATAGTATTGATAGTTGCTCTAATTTTTGTAAGCTTAAAATTAAATACAAAAATTGTAGCTGTTAACAGTAGTATATTGTTTGATAATTTCATTATGACTAGAGAATTAAAGAGAGTAGGAGAAAAAGAATTTCAGACTCGTAAAGTTCAAATCGATTCTTTGTACTCTTTATTACAGTCTCAATCAATTTCAGAGAACAAAAGACAAATTTTATTGAAACAATTCATTTCGGATAAAGAAGAGCTAGTACAATTTAATCAAAGCTTTGCAATAAATGAATCTTCAAAAATTTGGTCAAGAATACATACTTATACTGAAGAGTTCTCAAAAGAAAATAGATACCAATTAATAATAGGTTCCGAAAATAAAACCCCTGTTTTATATACTGATGAAACAATTGATGTAACTCAAGATTTACTTAAATATATAAACAAAAGATATGAAGGGCTCAAATAAGTTGTTTTATCTTCTTTTGTTTTTAATGTTTATTTCTTGTAAAAAGGAAATAAACAATACTACAAAACAGTCAGAAATTAGAGACCGTTATTTCAATCTTGAAAGAATAGGATGGAAATCTCGTGTACATATTCAAACTGTCGATGATATAGCGTTTGCAGCAACAGAAGTTCCAATTCAATATTATTTATTGAAAGTCCTAGGGAAAGAAAATGTAGAAGTAGTCGATTCGCTGTATGAAGAAAATAAAAGAGAACGTGTTCTTGAATTTACATTTCAGCAAAATGAAGAGAAAGATTTACTTACAAAAGACTTCACAGGAATGGACTATACAGATGCCGTTAAATATATGTCTTTCGGTCTCGAGAAAGATTTTTATGTAGTTACATCAAAGAAAGATACTATTGTTTGTTCTGGGGTAACTTTTGAACGCAATTATAAAATAGCTCCTTATCAAAGGGTTTTATTGTTTTTTTCAGGAATTGACCCTAATGAGAAAATTCAATTAGTTTACAACGATTACCTTTTTAGAAAAGGAATATTAAAATTTATGTTTAAAGATCCCAATACTCAAATAGCGTTATGATTAAGCAGATTAAAAAAAATAGATTAAAAAAAACTATTGCTATTTATTTAGCTATGATGATTCTTTTAGAAACTTTTCAACCTATGCAAATGTACGCATTGACTGGAGGCCCATCACAACCAGAATTTGAATCTTTTACCCCAATTGGAACCTCAGATATGGTGGATTTAGCGAGTGGTGATTTCAATTATAACATTCCGATAATGGATGTTGGGGGGTATCCTTTAAACCTTGCTTACAATTCGGGTGTTACTATGGATCAGGAAGCTTCTTGGGTAGGATTGGGATGGGATTTAAATGTTGGTCAAATTTCGAGACAATTACGAGGATTACCAGATGACTTTAATGGTGATGAGATGACTTATGAAAACAATATGAGACCTAATGTAACAGTTGGAGCAAATGTTAATGTCTTTTTTGCTGCCTTTGGAGTTAAAGAAGCAAAATTGAACGCTGGTATGGGAGTTAAATATAATAACTATGATGGATTTGGAGCTTCTGCAAATGGAGGTTTGAGTTTTCAGATAGCCGATAATTTAAGAGTTGGTATGGATTTGGAATCATCTGCATCAGAAGGAGTATCCATAGCTCCAAGTATTTCATTTTCTAAAAAAATAGGTGAAGCAGATTCTGGTAATATTGATCTGGGAGCTAATGCTGGTGTAAGTTATAATAGTAGGAAAGGGATAGAAAGTACAACAATGTCTTTTATGGCTTCAAAAGAAATCAAGAATGAAAAGATAAATCGAATAATGATAAATGAAATAGGGAAAAGCTTTTCAGGTTCTCTTTCTGTTATAGATGCTTCCTATACTCCAACTAAGCGTGTAGGAATGGTTTCTTCAAACTATATGTTTAGTTTAAACATTCAGGGAGAATTTTGGGGTGCCGAACCTGGTTCTAAATTTTCAGGATACCGTATAAGTCAAGGGGTAAAAGAGTCTGAAAAGTATAAAACGGAAAAGGCTTATGGTTTTGAAAATAGTTATAATGCAGGCAAATCAGATATTTTAGATTTTAACAGGGAGAAAGACCGAACATTCAACAAAAACACAACCTCTTTACCTTTAACTAATAATACCTATGATTTATATAGTGTACAGGGACAGGGAGTTGGAGGGATGTATCGTCCTTACAAATCACAAGTTGGTTATGTTTATGATAAGGAAATTCATGATGAAAGTAGTGGAGGTTCTTTAGGAGGTGAAATAGGGGCTGGTGGAGGATTCCATGTGGGGTTTGATGCTACAGTGACTATTGGAAAAAGCAGTAGCTCTTTGTGGGAAAATTTAAATCCAGCATTAGGAAGATTCAGAGAGAAAAAAATTGGAAACAGGCCTGATTATGAGAAAGTATTTTTTAAGAATATTGGAGGGACTCAGGTTGATAAAGAACTAGATTTATTTGATAATAAACTAGGAGGCTATGATGCTATAAAATTAGATTTAAATGGTGGTAAATTTTCGAGAAGTACCAGTTTAAACTATTTTAAAAATAGTGGAGTGATTACTAATACAGGAACTATTAAAAGAGAGTCATCTCGTTTATCCAGAAATCAGTCTATTCAAAATATTACTAAAGCAGAATTAAAAAAATATAGTCCAAAAAATAAGGCTAGCGAATTTGCCAAAGATCATCATACTGCCGAGGTAAGAATCACAAAAGAAGGAGGGGAGCGATATATTTATGGTAGAGCTGTATATAATACAATAAAGAAAGAAGCCACATTTGATCTAAGCGAGAAAGATAATCCTAATAGAAGAGTTAGTTTTATAAATGGATTGGTGACTTATACTCCTGATGTTGATAATTCATCTAGAAATTCCAAGGATGGAGATCAATATTTTAATAGAGTCACTACGCCTGCATATGCTCATTCTTATTTATTGACTTCAGTTCTATCATCAGATTATCAAGATTTAGAAAATGATGGCCCTACGGATGATGATTTAGGTACTTATACCAAATTTGAATACGAAAATAAAACTCCTAATAAAGCAAGTCTTTATAAGTGGAGAGTTCCTTTTAAAGCGAATCAAGCAAATTATGATGAAGGTTTACGATCAAGTAAAAAAGATAATAGAGGAAATTATCAATATGGAGAAAAAGAATTACTTTATATAAAGAAAATAGTAACAAAAACTCATATTGCTATTTTTAATCTTTCACCACGAAATGATGGATATGGTGTTAAGGATGAAAACGGTGGTCGTGGAGATGATTCTAAAATGTACAAATTAGATAAAATTTCTTTGTATTCGAAACCAGAATACCTACTACATGGAGAAAAGGCCACTCCTATAAAAGAGGCAAATTTCGAATACAACTATAGCTTATGTCAAAATATTGATAATAGCATAAATAATGGAGGAAAATTAACATTAAGTAAAGTGTATTTTACTTATAAAAAATCAAACATGGGAAAATTTACACCTTATGTTTTTGATTATGCTCCTAAAGTTCTAGTAGACACACCAAGCTACCAGATTGAAAATGATTTAATTAATAATCCTCCTTATAATATGAAGGCGTATGATGTATGGGGGAATTATAAACCTGTCAATGATAAATTAGGTCCAGAAACTACATCTAAATTATCTAACCCTGAATATCCGTTTGTAGAACAAAGCAATAGAGAAATCGTAAATGAATATGCAAGTGTATGGTTATTAAAAACTATTAGATTGCCTTCTGGTGGTTTAATGGAATTAAATTATGAAGCAGATGATTATGGATATGTACAAGATAAGGATGCAATGCAGATGTTCAAAGTCGTTGGAAGTGGTACAAAATCTGGGCTAACTACTGCTAATATTGATTCTCCTGACAAAATGCAGCAGAGAAATTTAGGAGAATATATATATGTAGCATTAGATCATAAAATAGATGAAAAATTATCAATTAATGATTCGCAAATTCCAAAGATTTTTTATGATAGGTATATAAAAACGATTGGAGATGATAGTAATCCATTATATTTTAGATTTTTATTAAATATGAATCCTAATCCTTCATCGGTAATAGATGGAAGCGAAAAATATGATTTTGTCACTGGATATCTTAATATAGATAAAGATTCGAAATCTGATTTTGGATTTTTAGAAACAAATGGAAAACAATATGTCGCCATACCAATTAGGTATGTTGGAAAAGGAGATGGATTTGATCCTAATAAAAAAGAGGTAAACCCAATTATAAAAGCAGGTTGGAATTTTGGCAGACATAATCTAAACAGACTTGTTTATAGTATGCACAACGAAGAGGACACTAATAATTTAAAAGGTGTTGTTATGGAACTTATAGGATGGATGCCAACACTTTTAGATATTTTTAAAAGCCCAAATACTAAATTAGAAAAAACTGGTATTGCAAGTAAATTTATTAGTAATAAATCCTGGATTAGATTATTACAACCTGATGGAAGAAAAATAGGGGGGGGCAGTAGAGTTAAGGATATTCAAATTCATGATCAATGGGATGTGATGACTAATAATACTAAAACTAGTGGTTATCAGCAATCTTACGGACAAAAATATATTTATGAAACGGAAAACGGAAAGTCTTCTGGAGTAGCTACTTATGAGCCTTTAGGATGTAAAGAAAATCCATTTGTAAAACCTTCTTATGATCAAAAGAGAAGAGAATTATTATTAGGTCCGGATGTTGATAATTATGTTGAAGAACCTTTTGGAGAATCTTTCTTTCCTGCACCAAAGGTTACTTATAGTAGAGTTACAGTAACTAATTTACCAAGAAATAAATATAATGATAAAAAAGAAGTAACAGCAACCGTAAAAAAGCATGCAACAGGATCTGTAGTTACTGAATTTTATACATCTAAAGATTTTCCAACTATTGTTGATCGTACAACCTTATCTTCTAATTATGATACTTCTACAGCATTATCTAATATACTTAATTTAAATGTTAGAGATCATATTACATTATCGCAAGGATATGCTGTACATACTAATGATATGGATGGTAAAATGAAAAATCAGCGCATATATGGTGAAGGTCAAAAAGATTATATTTCGGGTGTTGATTATAAATATAATTTAACTACAAAAAGTAATACTAAAAATCAAGGTAGACTTGATAATTTTGTAAAAACTATTGATTCAAAAGGAGTTATATCTTCTAAATTGGTTGGTGTTGATTATGATGTAGTCAATGATTTTAGAGAAAGTAAAACAACAAGTTCTACTGGAGGAATCCATTTAAATGTGGCAACCTTACCATTTACATTTATTGTAATAGTAATCCCAACGCCAATACCAAGTTATTCTAAACATGAAAGTCAAATTAGGACTGCAGTAACTACAAAGGTTATCCATAGTAGTGGTATTCTTTCAGAAAAAGTTGCCTATGATTTAGGATCAAAAGTATCAACCAAGAATTTAGCGTGGGATGCAGAAACGGGAGATGTTTTATTGACCCAAACCGTAAATGAGTACAATGACAACTATTTTAATTTTAATTTCCCTGCTTATTGGAGTTATGTTGGTATGAGTCAAGCTGCCAAAAATGTAGGATTGGAATGGGAAATAAATAAAACAGGAAACAATCAATACCAATTTGTTGGAGAACATAAAGAATCAGATTATTTAATGGATGGAGACGAAGTGTGGATTAATGTAATTACTTCGGATAATCGTACCAAAATACCCAAGAGGGCTTGGGTTGTAAAAGTAAACACAGCTAATTTTCAACTTATTGATGAAAGGGGAATATTAATTAAAGCAGATGTTATAAATACTGGTAAAATAAAAGTAATTCGTTCCGGATATCGAAACATGCAAATGGTATCTATGGCAAGTGTAACTTCTATGACAAATCCATTATATAATTATGATAGTAATAATAATGTAACTACAATAAAAGGGAACATAGGAGAGAATCCTTATATGTCGGCTACATCAAATAATAGGATTGTTAATGCTTCTGCGGTGGAGTATAATAATATATGGCCGTCTCAATGTGAATGTAATTTACCTAAAATGACTTTTACAGATAGTGGAGTATTGAAATTCGAATACGAAAATACCAACAGTAATATCGAAGAGGAAGATATTATTAAAATATCATATAATCCATATCTACATAATGTTTTAGGTAATTGGAGAGCCAATAAATCATTCGCTTATTTAACTGGGAGAAATTATACTATTGACCCTACTCCTCGTAAGACAGGTTTCTTTACCGATTTTTACCCTTTTTATGTGTTTACTACCAAAAATAATAGTTGGGAAAAAACAACAGGAACAAATTATGACAGATGGACATTTGCATCAGAGGTTACCCAGTACAATCCTGCGGGTCAAGAGATAGAAAATAAAGATGCTTTAAAACGTTATTCATCAGCTTTATATGGGTATAATAATCGTTTTCCTGTAGCTGTGGCTTCAAATACTAAATACAGTGAGTTAGCTTCTGATGGATTTGAGGATTATAATTTCTCAGATTGCGGTGCAGCTTCGCACTTTGATTTTCAGGGACAATTAAAAACCAATGATGTTAGCATATCTGATAAACAATCACATACTGGTAAAAAAAGTTTAAAAATTGCTCCAAATAAAAAGACAATTATAAAAAAGCAGGTTGTTACATGTATTACTGCTGATGCTGCTAATAAAAAATAATTAAGACTATCATGAAATCAACCTATACATTAGTTTTTAGCATTATAAGTTTTCTTATTACAACGACTATTTTTTCTCAGGATTTTACTGATCAGGAAATAGATTTTGATGTAGAACAAGCTACAATCCGATTAAAGCAGAGGGGGCTTAATGATCCTGAAGAGATTAATCGAGAGATAAAAATCATGCAACAGATGCACGTTGCAGAGTATCAATCAATTAAAAGAAATGAGGAAGAGGTTTTACAAAATATAAATCTTCTGCAAAATTCGAAAAGAGAACTACTAAAAGCTACTGAAGCAACAGATATTTCGTCCTCAGAAAAAGACGCACTACTAGCACTATACAATAGTACCAATGGAGCAAACTGGAAGAATAAACAAGGCTGGGATTTTAATAAACCGGTTACTTCTTGGGATGGGGTTACAGGGTGGTATGGACTTTCTGTGACTAATGGGCATCTGACTTATTTAAATTTAGAAAATAACAACTTAAATGGATCTCTACCCGCAGAAATAGAAGAATTAAAATACTTAACCTATTTTAATGTAAATGTTAATAAAGTTACGGGTAATATACCTCCTGAGATAGGACAACTGGAAAACTTGCAGATTTTATATTTGAATCAAAACGAATTTACGGGTACTATCCCTTTAGAGATAATGCAGCTTAAACAACTACAAGTTTTAGATTTAAGAGCTAATAAACTTACTGGAGAAATTCCAGTATCGATAAAGGAACTTACTAAATTAAAAACTTTAAATCTTGGTTCCAATCAATTAACGGGGACTATTCCATCAGGAATAGGGCAACTTGAGAATTTAGAAATGTTAGCTTTAAGTAACAATCAACTTACTGGTGGTATAATTCCAGAAATAGTAAAACTTTCAAAACTTTACCTCTTATTTTTACACAACAATCAATTGACAGGATCTATACCCATAGGAATTGGTCAACTAGAATATTTGAGGGAAATCTATCTGTACAATAATGAATTGAGTGGAACAATCCCAAAAGAAATTGGGCAATTAAAAAACTTAACCGTTTTTTCAGTAAACTATAATAAATTTAGTGGAGAGATTCCCAAAGAACTTGGTAATCTAAAAAAGTTAAAAACATTATATTTATCTGTAAATCAATTAACAGGTCTTGTTCCTCCAGCAATATATGAGTTATTATTGCTTGAGGCTTTACATCTTGGAGAAAATCAGCTGACAGGTACAATTCCATTGGATATAAACAAAATGACCAATTTAAGCTTCCTGGCTTTCAATAATAATAAATTTACAGGAATTATTCCACCGGCAATAGGGCAGTTAACAAAACTTAATTCCCTCTTTTTGCATGGTAACCAGTTTTCAGGTTCTATTCCTTCTGAAATAAGTCAGTTAACCAATCTTTCTTCTGCTTTTAATTTATCATATAATCTATTAGAAGGACCTATTCCTAATCTGGACAAAATTGGATTGTCAGCAAATTTTGGTTTACATGGTAATAAATTTAGGTTTATCGACTTAATGTCCCAGTATCCTGTTCTTAATAGCAGAACGAAGTTTACTTATAATACTCAAAAATTAGTAGACACACCAAAAACAATCAACGGTGATATTGGAAGAAGTATAACAATGACAATGTATGAGGATAATAGGTATTTACCTGAAGAAACTTTTCAATGGTATAAGAATGGAAAAATAATTCCTGGCGCTACTTCAAGGCTATATGTGATATCAAATATAACATCGCCTGATGCGGGAACTTACTATTGCGAAGCAAGACATCCAATCCTTTCAAATTATAAAAATACTATAGATTATTTAGTTTTAAAGAGAGATACAATAACCTTAATCACCGGGCCCTGTAAACCAGTAGTAGGTGTTATTAAAATTAATAAATAGTTACTAGTATTATGTAATTAAAATATAATTAACAATAATAATAATGTTAATTATATTTGTAAAATAAGATAAATATGGCAATAAATTTTAAAATAAAAAAATACTGGATATTCACTATTTATATACTACTAAGTTCGCTGTCTTCTTTTGCACAAGAGCTAAGTGATAGAGAAATAGGTTTTGATGTAGAGCAAATTACTGCCCAATTAAAACAAAGAGGCGTGAATGAACCAGAAGACCTTAATCGAGAGATAAAAATCATGCGAGATATGCATGTTATAGAATATCAATCAATTAAAAGAAATGAGGAAGAGGTTTTACAAAATATAAATCTTCTGCAAAATTCGAAAAGAGGACTACTAAAAGCTACTGAAGCAACAGATATTTCGTCCTCAGAAAAAGACGCACTACTAGCACTATACAATAGTACCAATGGAGCAAACTGGAAGAATAAACAAGGCTGGGATTTTAATAAACCGGTTACTTCTTGGGATGGGGTTACAGGGTGGTATGGACTTTCTGTGA